>NZ_PYHT01000007.1:0-264207 GCF_003023875.1 Nocardia sp. MDA0666 | reverse complement strand
TGGGCGCAGTGGGCGGGTCCGGGGACGTGGGCGCAGCCGGCACGGGCGGGGAACGCATGTACCGCACCGGCGATCTGGTGGTGTGGAACGCCGACGGCGAGCTGGAGTACCGCGGCCGCTCGGACTTCCAGGTGAAGCTGCGCGGGCTGCGGATCGAGCCCGGGGAGATCGAGGCGGCGCTGGTCGCGCAGCCCGAGGTCGCTCAGGCCGTCGCGCTGGTGCGCGGTGACGACGGTACCGACCAGCAGTTGGTGGCCTACGTGGTCGCCGAGGCCGGTCACGCCGTCGACGCCGATCGGCTGCGGACCGAACTCGCGCGGCGTCTGCCCGGCTATATGGTTCCGGCGGCCGTGGTCGTCCTCGACGAACTTCCGGTGAACGCGTCCGGCAAGCTCGACCGCCGTGCCCTGCCGGCGCCGCCGCGCGCGGTGCGCGAGTTCCGCGCTCCGCGGACCCCGGCCGAGGCACTGGTCTGTACCACCTTCGCGCAGGTGCTGGGTGTGGAGCGGATCGGCCTGGAGGACAACTTCTTCGAACTCGGCGGCACTTCGCTCTCGGCGACCACGCTCGCGGCGCGGTTGAGTGCGGCCCTCGGGCAGCAGGTGCCGGTGCTGACGTTGTTCACCGCGCCGACGCCCGCGGCAGTGCTGGCCGAACTGGACCGGGCGGCGGGCGAGATCGATGCCGATGGCGCCTTCGATGTGCTGCTTCCGTTGCGGCGCAACGGTATCGGCGAGCCGCTGTTCTGTGTGCATCCGGTCGGCGGAGTGGCGTGGTCGTTCGCCGGCCTGGCCGCCTCGATGCAGCGGCCGCTCTACGGCCTGCAATCGCCGGCGCTGAGCGGGGAGGACCTGCCCGGCACCGTCGAACAGTGGGCGCGGCGCTATGTCGAGGCGATCCGCTCGGTGCAGCCGGAAGGGCCCTATCACCTGCTGGGCTGGTCGCTCGGCGGTGTGCTCGCCCATGCCGTCGCGGTGCAACTGCAGGACGAGGGTGAGCGGGTCGACCTGCTGGCCGTGATGGACAGCCGGTTCGGCGAACCGGATGCCGGCGAGTCCGAGCCGGTCGCGACGGCGGAACTGCTGGGCGGCTTGCTGGGGGAGCGGTTCGAGGAGTTCGGCGACGCCATGCCGGACGATCCTGCCGAGATCCTGGACGCGCTGCCCGAACCGTTCGCGTCGCTGGGCCGGGAGCGGATCACCGCCGTCCTCGAGGCGGCGCTGGGATCGGTCGATCTGGCCGCCGCCTATCGGCCCCGGATCTACCGCGGTGATCTGACGTACTTCGTCGCCGCCCACGACGCCTCGAGCGAGCCGGCCGCCGAACGGTGGATACCGGCGGTCAGCGGAACGGTGCGGCGCCACCACCTGCCCACCACCCACTGGCGCATGACTTCCGCGGAATCGTTGCGACGCATCGGCGCGGTGGTCGGCGAACACCCGGACGACAGCGAAACGGCCTGACCCGCATCGCTTGTCGCCTCATCAGCCCGGAGCCGATCAGGTTCCGTGCGGCCCTCGGGCGCCGGTCCGGCGTCCGCGGTTCGCGACCGTGAAAGGAAGAAGGAAGAAAGTATGGACGGCACTGTCGACTACGCCGCGATCATCACTCAGGTGCTGAGCTTCCTCAGCTCCGGTTCCAGCATCGCCTATACCCCGAAGTAAACCCGCACCAGCAAAGGATTTTCGACTGATGGATACCGGAAGCTCCGGCCTCGGCAGCATCTTCACCGCTCTCGCGAACCTGCTCTCCACCGGATCGGCGGTGTCGGTGACACCGGGCGCTTGATCGCGGTGCGGGCTCGAACACCGCGGGCCCGCACCACCCCCGGCGCGGTGGCGGTACCGCCGCACCGGAAACAGTTCCGCACGAAAGGTATTCGAATGAGCAACCCATTCGACGATGACGACGCCGAGTTCTACGTCCTGACCAACGATGAAGGCGAGCACTCGTTGTGGCCGGTGTTCGCGGCCGTGCCGAGCGGATGGACGATCGCTCATGGCCCTTGTCTGCGTCAGCTCTGCCTCGACTATGTCGAATCGCACTGGACCGATATGCGCCCGAAATCGCTGATCGAGGCCATGCGTCTGCAAGCCAACTGAATGCGTCGCGCCGCGGCGTGCCCTCCGAACCCCCCTGCACCCAGCACGCCGCGGCGTTCACGTCCTCCTCGCATCGATTGAGGCCGCCTGCTAATATAAGTGCAAACTTATAGAAGGAGGTATGTCATGCCCTTGCTTTCCGACCCCACCGCCCTCGCCGGCCTCGTCACCCGCGAGGTCCGCACCGGCTCCCGCGACGGCGCGACCACCAGGATCGCCGTCGCCCGCCGCAGCTACCCCACCGATCAGGCAGATCTGTGGGACGCACTGACCAATCCCGAGCGCATTCCGCGCTGGTTCCTGCCGATCAGCGGCTCACTGGAGGTCGGCGGCCGATACCAGCTCGAGGGCAACGCCAACGGCGTGGTCGAACGCTGTGACGCGCCGAAACACTTCGCCGTCACCTGGGAGATGGGCCCGCAGATCTCCTGGCTGGAGGTCACTCTCGGCCCGGCCGGCGACGGTACCGAACTGAAGCTCGAGCACGAGGCGCCGATCGATCCGGCCATGTGGACGCAATTCGGTCCCGGTGCGGTCGGTGTCGGCTGGGACCTCGCCCTCCTCGGCCTGGGGATGCATCTGGACAGCGGCGAGCCGGTCGATCCGACCGTCGCGCTCACGCTGCACACCACGCCGGAGGGCCGTACATTCATCCGCACCGCCGCCACGGCGTGGGGTGAGGCCGCGATCGCCGACGGCGACGACCCCACCGCGGCCCGCACCGCCGCCGAACAGACCTTCGCCTTCTACACCACCGAACCAGAGGACACTCCGGAACCTCGATGACCGCCCCACCCGCCCGCATCTTCGATGCGCTGGGCGACCCCGTTCGCCGTCACATCCTCGAACTCCTGGCCGCCGGCGAACACTCCGCCGGCGCCCTGGTCGAATCGATTCGCGCTGCCACCCCGATCTCCCAGCCCGCGGTCTCGCAACACCTGAAGACCCTGCGCGACACCGGTTTGGTCACCGTCCGCGCCGAGGGCACCCGCCGGTACTACCGCCTCGACCCCGGCGGCGTGGAGATCGCCCGAACCTGGCTCACCGCCCTGCTCGACCCCCTGCACCACCTGGCGAACCCTCTCGACGCTCTCGCCACCGAAATCGCCCGCGGCAAACGGACGCGGGATTCCGAACCCCGGGTCCGAGGGGCCGGCGGCGAGGAGAAGCGGGCGACCGGGTGAGCGCGTTCGGCTGATCCGGCGATGCCGCCGCATCAGAACGGTGCCGGGAAATCCCTCGCGGCGAGGCCGATGGTGTCGGTGTTCATCAGCTGAGTTGATTTGAGCTGCTTGCGGATTCGCTCGCGGAGCCGGGTGGCGGCGGCGCGGTGCTTGGCGGCGGTGACGCCGTCTCCGCATGCCGCCGCCAGATCGGCGAGGATCTCGTCCACCGGATCCAGTGGGGTGAAGCCGGTTTCGAGGCCCGCGACCGTGCCGGCGGCGGGGAGGAGCCGGCGATACAGTTCGGCGCAGTCGGCGGTGGAGCCGAGGGTGATGGCCGCGCGGGCACGGTGGGCTCGCATCAGGACGGGGTAGAAGTGCTCGTCGACCTCCGGGCCGTGGTGGAACAGGGCGGCGGCTTCGGCGCGCGCGCCGGCGTCGAGGAGAGCGACGATATAGATCTGGGTGAGCATGCCGGGCAGGGCGGCTTCGATATCGGCGAGGGCGTCCGCGGCGGGAGAGAGATCGCGACGCGCCCAGCCGAGCGGAAGCAGCGCGATCAGGGCTGCCTCGTCGCCGTGCGGGAAGCCGGAATCTCTTGCCGCCGAGACACTTTCGTCGAAGTAGTGCGCCGCACGGGAGATATCGCCGCGCAGGATCTCGGTGGCCGCGCGGAAGTAGCCGAAGATCGTCGCCAGCGGGCGCACCTGCGCGGTCGCCGCGAACTCCAGGGCCAGCGTCGCCTGCCGTCCGGCCTCGATCAGGTCGACGTTGCGGCAGGCGGTGCGGAAGTGCAAATAGTGTGCGAGGGCACGATAGTGCGGAAGGTCGGCGGCGGTGGCGATGCGCTCGAGCTCGGCGGTCCAGTACCCCAGGCCGTCGCCGGAATGTCCGTCCAAGACGAGATGGGTCAGCGCGTTCAATGCCATGCACTGCAGTTCGGCGTCTCCGGTGCTGCGCGCCAATTTCAGTGCGGCGTGGGCGCGGGTGTGGGCGAGCCGGTGCGCGGCGGGGCTGGCTTCGAAGACCGCCGTGATCAGCAGGCGTGCCTGCGTCGCCACCGGCTGGTCGCGCGCGGAGGCGACCGCGAGTGCGCGCCGCAGCCGCGGATTCGTCCACCTCCAGTCCCGCATCGCCCAGACCACCGGGGCCCGCCAACTGGTCAGCGCGCGCACCACCAACTCCCCGTCGCCCAGTGCGGTGGCCAGCCGCAGCGCCTGTTCCCGGGCTTCGCGGGCCGCGACGATCCGTCCCGCGTACGCGGAGGCGGTGACCAGTTCGCAGTAGGCGTCCACACAGGCGATCCGATCCGCGGCGGGGGCGTCGTCGTCCTCGTGCCCGGCCAGGCGCCGCAGTTCGATCACCGTGCGCCACAGCGGCGCCGCGTCCGCGCGCATCCCGCGTTCGACACAGTGCCGCGCCGCCGTCGTGATGTAGTCGACCGCGGAATCGGCGGTACTCGCCGTGGCCGCGCGCACGGCGTGATGGGCCAGCACCTCCACGGCCCGGGTGTCGTCGGGACGGCACCCGCCCAGCAGTGCCAGCACACCCTGATGCATCCGGGTCCGCCGCAGTTGTGCGATCCCCGCGTAGACGGTGTCACGAATCAGCGGGTGCGCGAACATGATCCGGCCGGCGGGATCGATGATCACCAGCCGTGCCACCTCGGCGGTGCCGACGAGGTCGACGATCTCGTGCTCGGAGCGTCCGGTCAACGCCATCAGCGTCGCCGGTTCCACCCGCTCACCGCAGACGGCCGCGTACTCCAGGACCTCGCGAACCGGGTCCGGCATCCGCGCCAGTTGTTGTTCGATCACCCCTCGGGTGCTCGGCGGCAACGTGTGGACGTCGCCGCCCACCGCCATCGCGGCGGTGAGTTCGCGCAGAAACAGCGGATTTCCACCGGTGCGTTCGTGCAGCAGCGCCAGCAGATCGGTGTCGAGTCCGGACAGTCCGGCGGCGCGCGCGATGGCGCAGGTCCCATCCAGATCGACGCCGGTGAGCTCGATATGCGCGGCGGTCGGGTCGGCCAGGGCGGCCACGGCAGCCCGCACCGGCGGCGGCGCCTCCGTCTCGCGCAGAGTGGCGATGACCAGCAGCGGCTGATCGTGCAGCCATGCCATGGCTTGGCGCAGGATCTGCAGCGTGGCCTCGTCGGCCCGGTGCAGATCCTCCAGGATCAGCGCGACCGGACCGTCTGCGACCGCCTTGCGGCACCGGTCGGCGATCACCCGCGAGATCTCGAAGGCCCCACCGAGCACCGGCCGCGAGGTCAGATCGGCGCCGAATCGCGCGGCGACCTCCGCCCACACCCATGCCTGCGGCGCTCCGTCGACCTCCGGGCAGCGTCCGGTCGCGACCACCCAGTCGCGGCGGCGCAATTCGGCGGCGACGGTCTCGGTGAGAGTGGACTTGCCGAAACCCGCGCCGCCACAGACCCACACCACCCGGGCGCCGTGTTCGGCGGCCTCGCAGGCGGCTTCCAGCACGACCTTGCGCTGCACCGGATATCCGGGCGCCGTCGTGGTCGCGGCCGGCTCGGCCGACGAGCGCGTGATGTCACGCACGATGTCGGCGCGCACGGCGAGGGGCGCGGTCGGCACGGTGGAGTCGAGCACCGGGACCGCCTGGTTGAGGATGGCGGTCTCCAGCTCCTGAATGCGTTGTCCCGGATCCAGCCCCATTTCCCGGGTGAGGAATTCCGCCGTGCGCCGTAACGTGGCCAGCGCTTCGGTCTGCTGCCCCAGCCGATATTGCGCGAGGGCGAGCAGTCGCACGCTCTCCTCGCGGTCGGGCCGGTCCTCGACGGTGCGCCGCAGGCCGCTGATCACCTCGGTGGTGCGGCCGAGTTCCAGCGCGGCCTGGGCGCGCAATTCACCGGCGGTCAGATACAGATCGGTCAACCGCGCCGCCTCGGCCGCCGCCCAGCCACAATCGGCGAAGCTCTCCAGCGCGCGTCCGTTCCAACAGGCCAGCGCGGTATCCAGCATCCGAGTGCGGGTGGCCGCCTCGGGGGCATGGGCACCGCTGCTGACTTGCAAATATTCGTGCAACAGCGATTCGAACTGCCAGGCGTCGACTTCGGTGTCGCGCAACCGCAGCGCGTAACCGAGACCCTCCGACACCACCACCGTCGCCGGCGCGCGGGCGGGACGTTCGGGTTCGAACACCCGCCGCAGGTTGTGGACGTGCACCTGCAGCACCGAAGTCGCCTTCGGCGGGGGTTCGCCGTCCCACAACTCGTCGACCAGCCGATCGGTGGACACCGCCCGGCCCTGCGCGATCACCAAGCGCGCCAGCAGGGCCCGGGTGAGCCGGCCCGCGAGGCGGATGGGAGTTCCGTCGAGTGCGATATGCATCGGCCCGAGGACATGGATGCGCCGTTCAGCCATGCCATGCCCCCTGCCACCGTGACATCCCGGACACCTTCCCCATGGCCCGCCCCCGTCCGTGCGCCGACGGGACGGCCAAAACGCTGGACATCTGATTTAAATCAGAATCTCTACTATAAATTTCGGGCGCTGTCTGTCGTTAGCTTCATGGTTGCCAAATCGTTATATCCATTCCGTGTGGTAGTACCGGCCGGAGCGTGTTGTGCATCACGTTCCGGCTGTTCCAGGTTGCGACACACGTGGTTCGATCCTGAGTGGCGAGGTGAGCGGCCTGTAATGCAATTGTGACTTTTTCGCCGAACTGCGGATTCGCGGTCGGATGATCATCCTCGGCTCGTATATTTCATCGCAACTTCGGAATTGCTCTCGATATCGGTCCAATTGCTTCTCGCCCGATTCGACCGGAAGTGAACCAGAAGTGGGATGGACAAGGCTGACGTTCACAAACCTGATGGATGGGGAGGTTTCGAATGGTTCGAACGTCACAGAACGCGGTAACGGAATTCGGTGGCGCAGGGCAGGAGAAATCATGAGTCAGAACAGGATCCGTCCCCGGCCTACCGTGCCGGACATCGTGGCCCTCTTTCACGACGACGATCAGGCGGGAGAACTGTTCATGCGGACCGACGAGGTGATCGCGGTACCGGCCGGTCAATTCGTGGCCATGGCCCGTGCCGTCGCGCAACTGGCCGACCGTGCCCTGGTCGGCGGCGGAATTCACGCGGACCGCCCGGACGAGGGGACGCTCGGCGCCTTCGGGGACGTGGGCGAGAATTCCGTCACGGAACCGGAACCGGTCACCCGCGGTCTCTATGTCGACGCCGACGGTGACGTATGGGAGCACGACGAGCTCGGCTGGCGGCTACTGTTGCAGGCCGGCGTGGTGGTCGACCCGGTTTCACATTGGGACTGGATCCTCGGCCATGTCGGTGAATTCGGCCCGTTCACTTTCGTCGCCGCGAGCTGAGGAATTCGCCGCCGGAGTTTTTATCGTCAGACTGACGATTACAATGCCCGTCATGGGCAGTGGTTTTCGCCTCAATGCAGCGGTCGCGGTCGATTTGGTGGTTCTGACCCTGGGCGCCCGCCACACTGCCAACGACACGCTGTGCGCACTGCTGGTCCAGCGGCTCTACGCCCCCTATCGCGGACGATGGGCCCTGCCCGGCGGTTTCGTCCGCCCCGAGGAAAGCCTCTCCGCCGCCGCGGTCCGGGAGTTGCGCGAGGAAACCGGCATTCGCGGCGACCGCATGCATCTGGAGCAACTGGCGACCTACGGTGAACCCGGCCGTGATCCGCGCGGCCGGGTCATCAGTACCGCCTATCTGGCGCTGGCGCCGAATCTGCCCGCGCCGCAAGCGGGTTCGCAAGCCACCGCGGCCGGCATCTGGTCGGTGGAGCAACTGCTCGCCGAGCGTGGCCGCATCGCCTTCGACCATCGGCGCATCCTCACCGACGGCGTCGAGCGGGCCCGCGCGAAGCTGGAATACACACCGCTGGCCACGGCCTTCTGTGCCCGCGAATTCACGGTGGCCGAATTGCGCCGGGTCTACGAGGTCATGTGGGGCACCGACATCGATCCGCGCAATTTCCACCGCAAGGTCACCACCACACCGGGTTTCGTCCTGGCCACCGGCGCCACCACGACCCGCGACGGCGGTCGTCCCGCCAAGCTCTATCGCGCCGGGCCCGCGCAGGTGCTGCACCCACCGATGTTGCGGCCCAGCTGATTCCCCGTCGTTGCCCCGGCGTGCCCGCGCGGTGGTACACCAAGAGTATGACGGAGGTCACAACCGCAACCCCGAGCGCGCCGACGGTCGCCGGGCGCTCGGCGGAGTTCTGGGGATATTTGATGTGGGGGCTCGCGGGCATCGTCATCGCGGTCCCGGAGTTGGCCGCGGTTTTCGATCTGGCCGACTGGCCGACGATTTCGGCGACGATCGGCCACCTCGAGGACGGGCATTCGTGGGTGCGGCTCGTGGTCGTCTTCGTGATCGTGGTGCTGGCCTACTACTCGCTACCGCAGCTGGCGATGCCGCCGCAGCAACCGGCCACGGTCGCGGGCCGGCAGACCACGGCCAACGGCCGGCTCACGCCCGACCCGGATGCCGTGCGCACCGAGGGGATGGGTGGCTATCTGGTGCTGGCCTGCGCGGCGCTGGCCGCGGCGGTCGCCTTCGCCGGTGGAGCCCGCGCGGTCGATCCGGGATCCTTCGCCGGCGCCTACGTGCTGTACGGAACCATCGCGGTGATGTGGGTGATCGTGCCGAGCATGCTGTCGATGTTCTTCGCGCGGGAAGTGCCGTTCCCCACCCTGTTTCGCACCATCGGCTATCTCGAGCATCGCGCGGGATTCGTCGCCGCGCTGCTGCTCGGACTGCTGGCGATCCTGCTCATCCACCTCGCGCTGTATCCGTGGCCGCGGATGAACAGCTGAGGCGATCACTCGCCGCGCGGCGACCCGAACAGGACAACCTCCATCAGCGCCATGACTCGCTCCGGCGGGCAGAGGTTTTCGTCGTCGCCGAAGACCCGGCCCAGATCGACCACGAGTCCGAAGCCGGCCTGCACCAGAATGCGCGCCTGCGCCTCGGAGAGCTCCGGCCGCACCGCGACCAGCAATTTCACCCATTCGGCCACGATCAGCCGCTGGATATTGCGCAGTACGGTGCGTTCCTCGGGCGGGACGTGGCTGAACTCGGCGTAATAGACGAAGGTCAATTCGCGTTCTTCGAACGACCCGGTGACATACAGGCCGATCAGTTTCGACAGTGCCTCGGCCGGAGATTTCGACGAGGCGGTGGCCGGGCCGATCGCGCCCGACACCCGATCCGCCGCCCGCCGGAACGCGGCCGCGAGCAGGTCGCTCTTGCTGCGGTAATACCGGTAGACGGCCGAGGCCGCGGACAGATCCGCGGCCGTCGCGATATCCTCCACGCTCACATTCGGATAGCCGCGCTGATGAAACAGCTCCACCGACTTCTTCAGCAGCAGTTCGTGTTTGAACGACTGCGGGATCTCCGCCGCCCGCGGCGTGCCGGCCGACGGCGCGGCGTCCGGAAGTTCGGCGCCGATGATCGCCCACGCGGCCGAATTCAACACCGCGGTCAGCGATTTCACGGGGAGGGTGGCGTGGTGGTCGCCGATGCTGCTGACGATGCTGAGCAGGGCCACCGCCCGTACCAGCCGATCGCGCCGGGTCAGCTCCGGGCGCAGTTCATCGAGCAGGCCGGCGAGGGCACGGATCGAGGTGGTGAACTGCTCGTCCAGCGTGGCGCGATCGGTGTCGTCGAGGTAACGCCCCTCCCACCGGGCCAGCGTCACAGTGGGTCGATTGGCGATGGTCGCGGCGATCATGGCGTCGAGCACGCCGGCCAGCCGCTGCTGCGCCGGAAGCTCGGCGGCCTCGGGGGCCACCGTGGTCGATTCCACCGTCAGCGCGCCGAGGCGCAGCAGTTCCTCCCGGAACAGCGCGTACTTGCTCGGATAGTGCCGGTACAGGGCCGCCGAGGAAATGCCGAGCCGGGAGGCGATGTCCTCCATGCTGACCCCGTGATACCCCAGCGAGCCGAAGGCCGCCGCCGAGGTCGCGGCGATCTGGGCGCGCCGATTCTTCGGGCGTCGGCGAATCACCCGCTCCTGCGGCTTTGTTGTCGGCTGTTCTGCGGGGCTCGCGGTGCCACGCTCTACGCTCACGGTTCCGGCCTGTCTGTGGTGCGGCGGCACTCCTCGGCACTCATGAATGCCATGGTAGTCACCGGGTGATTTCCGGCTGCCCGGTGTTACCGCCGGTTCCGGGAGGTCGGCCGGAGATCGGTGCGGTGGCGAAGGCCGGTTCCGGGCCGGATCGGCACAATTGTGGACTATCGCCGCCGACTCGCGGGCGACGGGGTGTGCCGGGGAGAATGAAAGGCTCTCTGTCACAAGGAAATACCGACCGGATTCAACTTTTCGCGGATGCCGCCCGGCTTGGGCGAACGACCAGATCGCTTGCGCGTATCGAAATAGCATCGTTTCGACTCTTGTCCCTGGCAGCGGGTGCCCGCCGCGCCGTACGCTGCGCTGGCACTCGGCACCGAACCGGCATTCCCGCCGGTCGGGAACTCATCCGACACCGCGGTAGCGAAGGGACTCTCGATGCGCACGCTGGACCTGGAACGGATCATCCGGGCACCTCGCGCCGACGTCTTCGACTGGATCACCGACGCCACCAACTACCAGCGCGTTCCGGCGATCCGGCGGGTCACTCCGGTCCGTCCGGGCAATGTCTCCGAACACGGGGTGGGGGCGGTGCGGCTGCTGGTGACGCCGCTGGTGCGGCTGACCGAGGAGGTCGTCGACTACGACCCGCCGCGACTGTTCCGTTATCGAGTACTGAAATCGGTTCCGCCGCTGCGCCGCCAGGACGGAACCGTGACCTTCGACGACCATCCGGCGGGCACCCGGGTGCGCTGGCATTCCCAATTCGAAGTCGCCGCACCGCTTTTCGCCGCCGCGTGGACTCTGGCGCTGATCCCCGCCGTCTATCTGGGCGTGAGCGCGGTCCTGTCCACCGCCGAGGCCGAACTGCGCCGCGACTAGGCCGGCTCGGCCCTCTGGTCGGTCGCTCGGCTCAGCGCCGCCCAGGCCATCTCCCGCAGGATGGGCCGAGCCCGTCCGGCCAGGGTGGGGGAGGCACTGTGCGGGGTGGAGTTGATCAGTCCGAAGGTGGCGTGCGCCTTGACCCGCGCGGCGGTCTCGTCCAGTTCCGGATGCAGGCCGCGCAGCACGCCGACCCAGATCTCCACGTACTGCCGCTGCAGGCGGCGCACCTGCCGACGGGCGGATTCGGGCAGACTTTCCAGGTCCCGGTCCTGGATGCGGATGAGTTCGGGCTCGCCGAGGGCGAAGTCGAGGTGGAACTCGATCAATCCGGACAGAGCCGAGCGCGGTGATTCGGCCTGTTCGGCGACAGCCTGGCCGCCCTCGAACAGCCGGGTACTGATCCCGACCAGCAATTCCACCAGGAGGGCTTCCTTGTTGGGGAAGTGCCGGTAGACCGCCGGGCCGCTGATACCGGCCGCCGCCCCGAGGTCGTCGAGCCGCACCCCGGGGAAGCCGCGGTCGGCGATGAGTCGTGCCCCGGCCTCCAGTAATTGTTGCCGCCGCTGCGCCTTGAGCTGCTCCCGGCGTGTGGGGGCGATGGCCTCACCGCTGCTCATCGGGCTCCTCTCCGCAGGTCGGGGGCGTTCGGCGGGTCCTGGTTCCGGCACGCCTGGACATTTCAGTTAACGAAGATTATCTTAGTTTCCAGTTATTGGCCACTAACCGAATGGGCAGGATGGCGTGATGACCCTGACGCAGGACGTGCAGGCCGGCAATCGTGCCGCACATCTGGCGCTGCTCGACGAGCTGCGCGCGAAACTGGCGGCGAGTGCGCTCGGCGGACCCGAGCGGGCCCGCGAGCGCCATCTGGCGCGCGGCAAGCTGCTGCCGCGCCAGCGGGTGGACCGGCTGCTGGACCCCGGCAGTCCGTTCCTGGAACTCTCGCCGCTGGCGGCCGACGGCATGTACGGCGACGACTGCCCGGGCGCGGGGGTGATCGGCGGTATCGGACGAGTGTCCGGCCGGGAATGCGTGATCGTCGCCAACGACGCGACGGTCAAGGGCGGCACCTACTACCCGATGACGGTCAAGAAGCATCTGCGCGCGCAGGAGGTGGCACTGCAGAACCATCTGCCGTGCATCTACCTGGTGGACTCCGGTGGTGCGCATCTGCCGCATCAGGACGAGGTCTTCCCTGACCGCGAGCACTTCGGCCGGATCTTCTACAACCAGGCGACCATGAGCGCCAAGGGAATTCCGCAGATCGCGGCGGTACTGGGTTCCTGCACCGCGGGCGGCGCCTATGTTCCCGCGATGAGCGACGAGGCCGTGATCGTGCGCAATCAGGGCACGATCTTCCTCGGCGGGCCGCCGCTGGTGAAGGCCGCCACCGGCGAGGTGGTCACCGCGGAGGAACTCGGCGGTGGCGAATTGCACTCGCGCACATCGGGTGTTACCGACCATCTGGCCGACAGCGACGAGGACGCGCTGCGCATCGTGCGCCGCATCGTCGGCACCTTCGCACCGAAGTCGCCGAGTCCGTGGGAGATCGCGGCGCCGGTCGACGCCATCGCCCCGCAGTCGGAGCTCTACGACGTGGTTCCGGTGGACCTGCGTACGCCCTACGACGTGCACGAGGTGATCGAGCGCATCGTGGACGGCGGTGAATTCCAGGAATTCAAGGCCGAATACGGCCGCACCCTGGTCACCGGCTTCGCGCGCATCCACGGCCACCCGGTCGGCATCGTCGCCAACAACGGCGTGCTGTTCGGCGAATCCGCCCAGAAGGGCGCGCATTTCATCGAATTGTGCGACAAGCGGGTCATTCCGCTGGTGTTCCTGCAGAACATCACGGGTTTCATGGTCGGGCGCGACTACGAGGCGAGCGGTATCGCCAAACACGGCGCGAAGATGGTGACCGCGGTCGCCTGCGCGCGCGTGCCGAAGCTGACGGTGGTGATCGGCGGTTCCTACGGCGCTGGCAACTATTCGATGTGCGGGCGCGCCTATTCGCCGCGCTTCCTGTGGATGTGGCCGAACGCCCGCATCTCGGTGATGGGCGGTGAACAGGCCGCCTCCGTGCTGGCCACGGTGCGCGGCGATCAGCTCGGCGATGCCTGGACCGCGGAGCAGGAGGAGCAGTTCAAGGCGCCGATCCGGGATCAGTACGAGCACCAGGGCAATCCGTACTACTCGACTGCCCGGCTGTGGGACGACGGGGTCATCGATCCCGCCGACACCAGAAACGTGCTCGGCCTGGCCCTGTCGGTCTGCGCGCAGGCGCCCCTCGAACCTGTCTCCTACGGCGTATTCCGGATGTGATCACCATGCTGAACAAATCTCACCCGGTGCCCTTCGACACCGTGCTGGTCGCCAACCGCGGCGAGATCGCGGTGCGCGTGATCCGCACGCTGCGCGCCATGGGTATTCGCTCGGTGGCGGTCTACAGCGACGCCGATGTCGCCGCCCGGCACGTGGCCGAGGCAGACGTCGCGGTGCGGCTGGGTCCGGCGCCGGCACGGCAGAGCTATCTCGACATCGATCGGGTGGTCGATGCGGCGGTGCGGTCCGGTGCGCAGGCCGTGCATCCCGGTTACGGCTTCCTGTCGGAGAATTCGGCCTTCGCCGCGGCGCTGGAGAAGGCCGGCATCGTCTTCCTCGGTCCGCCCGTGCGGGCGATCGAGATCATGGGCGACAAGATCGCGGCCAAGACCGCGGTCGCAGATTTCGGCGTGCCGGTCGTGCCCGGTATCGCCCGGCCCGGCCTCACCGACGACGAATTGATCACGGCCGCAACCGAAATCGGGTATCCGGTGCTGGTCAAGCCGTCGGCGGGCGGTGGCGGCAAGGGGATGCGCCGGGTCGACGATCCCGCCGATCTTCCCGCGGCGCTGGTGAGCGCGCGCCGGGAGGCCGCCGCGGCGTTCGGCGACGACACCCTGTTCCTGGAGCGGTTCGTCGCCACACCCCGGCATATCGAGGTGCAGATCCTCGCCGACCGGTTCGGCAACGTCCTGCATCTGGGTGAGCGGGAGTGCAGCCTGCAGCGCCGGCATCAGAAGGTCATCGAGGAGGCGCCCTCGCCGCTGCTGGATCCGCAGACGCGGGCCCGGATCGGCGCCGCCGCCTGCAATACCGCGCGCAGCGTCGACTATGTGGGCGCGGGCACCGTCGAATTCATCGTCTCCGCCGACCGGCCGGACGAATTCTTCTTCATGGAGATGAACACCCGGCTGCAGGTCGAACATCCGGTGACCGAACTGGTGACCGGGGTGGACCTGGTGGAATGCCAGGTTCGCGTCGCGGCCGGGCAGAAGATCGTCGCCGAACAGGACGACATCCAGCTCACCGGGCACGCCGTCGAGGCCCGGGTCTACGCCGAGGATCCCGGCCGCGACTTCCTGCCCACCGGCGGCACCGTGCTGGCGCTGGCCGAACCGCAGGGGCCCGGCGTGCGGGTGGATTCGGGGCTGCGCACCGGCAGTGTGATCGGCAGCGACTACGACCCGATGCTGTCGAAGGTGATCGCGCACGGCCCCGATCGCGCGACCGCGATCGCCCGGCTGGATCAGGCGCTGGCCGGCAACCAGGTCCTCGGCGTGCGGACCAATACCGACTTCCTGCGGTTCCTGCTCGCCGATCCCGATGTGCTGCGCGGTGATCTCGACACCGGACTGCTGGACCGGCGCGCCGGAGATTTCCGGCCCGCGCCGGTCACCGACGATCAGTTCGTCGCGGCGGCGGTGTCGCGCTGGCTGCGGGCGTGGCCGGCCGCACCCCGAGGCCCGTGGGAAGTTCCGGACGGCTGGCGCATCGGCACCGCGGCGCCCACGGTGCTGCGGCTCGAAGGCGGCGATCGCGTTGTGCACGTGGCGATTACGGGCACACCCGCCGACGCGTGGGTGGCGGTGGACACCGGCCTGCCGCGTTCGCTGACCGCCGCGCTCGACGACGCGGTGCTGACGATCGTCCTCGACGGAATCCGGCTGCGGTACCGGGTCGCCGAACAGGCCGGCCCGATCTGGGTGGCCGGCGCCGACGGTGTCGCGGCGGTGCGTGAGGTGGCCGAACCGAGCCTGCGCGGCGGCGACGAACAGCTCACCGACGCCGAAATCCTCAGCCCCATGCCCGGTTCGGTGATCGCGGTGCACGTGGCGCCGGGCGCCGAGGTGGCAGCCGGTACCCCGATCGTGGTGGTCGAGGCGATGAAGATGGAACACACCTTGACCGCGCCGGTCGCCGGAAAGGTGGAGTTGCTGGTCGCCGCGGGCGACCAGGTACAGGTCGAACAGGTCCTGGCGCGGATCGCCGCCGAACCCGCCGAGGACCCCGAGAAATCGGACACCGAGCAGAAAGAGGCACAGGCATGAGCGATTTCCTGTCCACCGGCACGCTGCCGGAGGAGTACCGCGATCTGGCGCTGACGGTCCGCGATTTCGCGAATCAGGTCGTCGCGCCGGTGGCGGCGAAACACGATGCGGCCCATACCTTCCCGTACGAGGTCGTATCCGGCATGGCGGATATGGGCCTGTTCGGCCTGCCGTTCCCGGAGGAGTACGGCGGTATGGGCGGCGACTACTTCGCGCTCTGCCTGGCGCTGGAGGAACTCGGCAAGATCGACCAGAGCGTGGCGATCACGCTCGAGGCCGGGGTGTCGCTGGGCGCCATGCCGATCTACCGGTTCGGCAACGAGGCGCAGAAGCAGGAGTGGTTGCCGCAGTTGACCTCCGGGCGCGCATTGGCCGGTTTCGGTCTCACCGAGCCCGGTGCGGGCAGCGATGCCGGCGGCACCCGCACCACCGCTGTGCGCGACGGCGACGACTGGATCATCAACGGCAGCAAGCAGTTCATCACCAACTCGGGCACCGATATCACCCGGCTGGTGACGGTGACCGCGGTGACCGGGGAGTCGGAGGGCAAGAAGGAGATCTCCACCATCCTGGTGCCCACCGACACCCCGGGATTCGTCGCCGAACCGGCCTACAACAAGGTCGGCTGGCACGCCTCGGACACCCATCCGCTGAGCTTCACCGACGTGCGGGTGCCGCAGTCGAATCTGCTCGGTGAACTCGGCCGCGGCTACGCCAACTTCCTGCGGATCCTGGACGAGGGCCGGATCGCGATCGCGGCGCTGTCGGTCGGCGCGGCGCAGGGCTGTGTCGATGAGAGCGTGCGCTACGCCGGTGAGCGGGAGGCGTTCGGCCGCACCATCGGCCGCAATCAGGCGGTGGCGTTCAAGATCGCGCGGATGGAGGCGCGGGCACACGCCGCGCGCACCGCCTACTACGACGCGGCGGCCTTGATGCTGGCGGGCAAGCCGTTCAAGAAGCAGGCCGCGATCGCGAAATTGGTCGCCAGCGAGGCCGCGATGGACAACGCCCGCGATGCCACCCAGATTTTCGGCGGCTACGGCTTCATGAACGAATATGCTGTGGCCCGGCACTATCGCGATTCCAAGATTCTGGAAATCGGCGAGGGCACGACCGAGGTGCAGTTGATGCTGATCGGACGGGAGCTGGGACTGTGAGCGAGCCGATGGAGCCGGTGCGCCGGGTGGTGCAGCGCGGACTGTGGTTCGAGGAGCTGGAAGTCGGTGTGCTGTACGAACATCGGCCCGGGCGCACCATCACCGAAGCGGACAACGTCGCGTTCACCACGCAGACGATGAATACGCAGGCGCTGCATCTGGACGCGGCCTTCGCCGACGGTCTCCCGCCGTTCAATCAGCGGTTGGTCAATTCCATGCTCACCCTGTCGACGCTGGTCGGACTGTCGGTGGCCCAGCTGACGCAGGGCACCATCGTGGGCAATCTGGGTTTCTCGGAGGTCGCCTTCCCGAAGCCGATGTTCCACGGCGACACCCTGTACGCCGAAACCCTGGTCACCGCCAAGCGCGAGTCGAAAAGCCGCCCGGGTGAGGGGATCGCGACCTTCGCGCACACCGGGCGCAACCAGCACGGCGACGTGGTGGCCACCGCGGTCCGTCAAACCCTGATGCGGATGCGCCCGAACGGCGAGTAGGAGAGCGGATGAACTGGGAACTCCCGGGCCCGGCCTGGCTGTTCTGCCCCGCCGACCGGGGTGAACGCTACGAGAAGGCCGCCGCCGCGGCCGACGTCGTGATCATCGATCTGGAAGACGGCGTCGCGGCCGGAGACAAGGAGGCCGCGCGCGAGGTGCTGATGGCCACGCCACTAGATCCGGAGCGGACGGTGGTCCGGGTCAACGCGGCCGGCACGCACGACTTCGACGCCGACCTGACCGCGCTGGCCTCGACCGCCTACCGTCGCGTCATGCTGCCGAAATGTGAATCGGCGCAACAGGTCTCGCTGCTGTCGGACTACGAGGTGCTCGCGCTGTTCGAATCGCCGCTGGGCGCGTTGCGCACCGAAGAGGTCATGGCCGCGCCGAATGTGATCGCCTCGATGGCCGGGGCGGAGGATCTGGTCGCCGGGCTCGGTGGCAATTCCAGCCGCCGCGCCGACGGCGGTTATCGCGATGTGGCACGGCAGCTGCGCTCGACCGCCCTGCTGGCGGCGAAGGCGTACGGCAAGATCGCGCTGGACTCGGTGTATCTCGATATCGCCGACCTCGACGGACTGCGCGCGGAATCCGACGAGGCGGTGGCGGTCGGCTACGACGTCAAGGTCGCGATCCATCCGAAGCAGCTCGCGGTGATCCGGGCCGCCTACGCGCCGGCGGACGAGGAAGTGGACTGGGCCCGCCGGGTGCTGGCGGAGGTGCCCGACAATCGCGGTGTGTTCAGTTTCGAGGGACGCATGGTGGACGGCCCGGTGATCCGGCACGCCGAGCGCATTCTGCAGCGCGCCGGGACCCGGCAGAGCTAGGAGAGTCATGACGCAACCACAGTGGGAACCCGATGCGGGGGACGTGGAAACGGCGCGGGTCACCGACTTCGCACGATTCGTCGGGGCCCGGACCGGACGAGAATTCGCCGACTACCACTCGCTGTGGGAATGGTCGATCACCGACCTCGCCGGGTTCTGGGGCGCGCTGTGGGAGTACTTCGAACTCGGCGACGCGCCCGGCACGGTGCTGGCGAGTTCCGATATGCCGGGGGCGCAATGGTTTCCGGGGCAGCTGCTGAACTACGTCGATCAGATCGCACGCCATGCCCGCACCGATCGGCCCGCGATCGTCTACGCCGGCGAACAGGGCGGCCTGACCGAGATCTCCTGGGCGGAACTGCTGGGCCGCGCCGCCTCCTTCGCGGCGACGCTGCGCGAGCTCGGCGTGGGCCCTGGCGATCGGGTCGTCGGTTACCTGCCCAACATCCCCGAGGCCGTGATCGCCTTCCTCGGTACGGCCGCTATCGGCGCGGTGTGGAGTGCCTGCGGCCAGGACTATTCTGCCAAGGCGGCGCTCGACCGGCTGGGGCAGTTGGAGCCGGCCGTGCTGGTCACCGCCGACGGTTACCACTTCGGCGGGAAACAGCACGACAAACGTGACGATATCGCCGCCCTGCGGGCCGGCCTGCCGACCGTCCGAGCCACCGTCGTGGTGCCGCGTCTCGGCGGTGCGGTGCCCGACGCCCTGGACTGGAATGCGGTCGCCGCGCCCGAGGGCGCCGAATTGTCCACCGAGCCGGTCGGTTTCGCACATCCGCTCTGGGTTCTGTTCTCCTCCGGGACCACCGGCCTGCCGAAGGGGATCGTGCACGGGCACGGCGGCGTGCTGCTCGAACATCTGAAAGCCGCTGCGCTGCAATCGGATATCGGGCGCGGCGACGTCTTCTTCTGGTACACCAGCCCCAGCTGGATGATGTGGAACTTCCAGGTCGCCGGCCTGCTGGTGGGCGCGACGATCGTCTGCTACGACGGCAGTCCCACCTTCCCGCACGCCGATTCGCTGTTCGACCTGGCGGCGCGTACCGGCACCACCGTGCTCGGGACCAGCCCGGGTTATGTGCTCGCCTGCATCAAGGCCGGTGTGGTGCCGCGGCGCGACCACGATCTCTCGGCGCTGCGTACGGTCGGTATCACCGGATCGTCGCTGCCGCCGTCGTCGGCACTGTGGTTGCGCGACAACGTCGGCGAGCGGGTACAGGTGAACTCGATCAGCGGTGGCACCGATGTGGTGTCCGCCTTCCTCGGCGGTGTGCGCACGGTGCCGGTGTGGCCGGGCGAGCTGTCGGTGCCGTTCCTGGGCGTCGCAGTGGATGCCTGGGACGAATCGGGCCGGCCGGTGCGCGGCGAGGTCGGGGAACTGGTGATCACCGCCCCGATGCCCTCCATGCCGGTGTCGTTCTGGAACGATCCCGACGGAAGCCGGTATCGCGCAGCGTATTTCGAGATGTTCCCCGGTGTCTGGCGGCACGGCGACTGGATCACCGTCACCGACCACGGCAGCATCGTCGTGCACGGCCGCTCCGATTCGACGCTGAACCGGCACGGCATCCGGATGGGCTCGGCCGATATCTACCAAGCGGTGGAACAACTTCCGGAGATCGCCGAGGCCCTGGTGATCGGCGCCGAACAGCCCGACGGCGGCTACTGGATGCCGCTGTTCGTCACCCTCGCCCCGGGCGCCGAACTGACCGACGAGCTGAAACAGCGCATCAACGCCACGATCCGCAGTGAGGTCTCGCCGCGTCACGTCCCCGACGACATCATCGCCGCCCCGGGCATTCCGCATACCCGCACCGGCAAGAAGCTCGAGGTGCCGATCAAGAAACTGTTCCAGGGCGCGGACCCGGATCGCGTGGTCGAGCGCAGCGCGGTCGACAATCCGGACCTGCTGACCTGGTATGCGGCGGTGCCGGCGCGGAAACGGGCGACGTAGCCCGCGCCCGGATACCGTCCCGGCGGCGTAGATCAGGCGGCGAGCTCTCCCGCCTCGTCCACCGACAACCGGCCGTCGACCATGCGGTAGACCGCGTTCATGCGGTGCAGATGGGTGCGGTCGTGGGTCACCAGCAGGGTGGCGGCGGCGTGGGTGTGCACGACCCCGAGGATCAGGTCGATGACGGCGGCCCCGCGTTCCTGGTCGAGGGCGCTGGTGGGCTCGTCGACAACCAGCAGCGCGGGGTCGTGCATGAGAGCGCGGGCGATGTCGACGCGCTGTCGTTGACCGCCGGACAGCTGGGCCGGGCGCTTCTTCTCGTGGCCGCGCAGCCCGACGGCATCGAGGAGATCCATGGCCTTGTCCCGGGTTCGGCGTCGCAGGCGCGGTGAGACGACGGTGTGGCCGCCCAGATGCCGCATCACCTCGAGTTGTTCGACCGCGGTCAGGGCCGGAATGAGATTGGGCTGCTGGAACACGATTCCGATGCGTTCCCGGCGCAGGGTCGTGGCCTCGCGGCGGGACACTCGGGCGAGGTCGACACCGCCGTCGTCGGTGTCGAGCAGGATCCGGCCCGAATCCGGGCGCACGAGCGTCGACACCGTCGCCAGCAGACTGGATTTGCCCGACCCCGACGGGCCGGTGATGGCCGCGATCTCGCCGCCGCGCACGGTCAGTGCCACCCGGTCGAGGGCGGTGAGGCGGCCGGCGCCGTCGGGGAATGTGAGGGTGAGATCGGAGACGGTCAGGTTGGTGGTCATCGAAAGCTCCTGTGCGGTAATCGAATCAACGAGAGTTGTTGAGCGCGGTGAGCGGATCGGCGGTGACGAGGAAGCGCAGGGCGAACACCGCGCCGAGCAGCCCGAGCCCGATCAGGGCCAGCGCGGGCACCACGGTCGTGGCGGCGCTGAGTACGAACGGCACCGCCCCGCCGAGGAACGCCCCGGCCAGTGCGGTCACTCCGACCCCGACGCCGACACCCAGGAGCAGCACGATCAGCGCCTGTCCCAGTGCGTCGCGAACCAGCGCGGTCGTGGTAGCCCCCAGCGCTTTCAGCGTGGCGATATCCGGCGTGCGCTGGATGGTCCAGACGGTGAAGAACGCACCGATCACCAGGGCGGAGATCACGAACAGCATCACGGTCATCAGCGTGAGCGAACCGTTCTCGGCCCGATACGACCCGATCGCCTGCAGTGCGCCGTCGACGCTCGTGGTGCGGGTGTGCGCGGCGCTGTTCACCGCATCGGTGCCGGGCACGCCGGAGGCGACCAGAATCGTGGCCGCCCCGCCGCGCGGATCGAGGCGCTGCCAGTCGGACAGCGTCGTCCAGACCACCGGGGTGTGCGCGTACCAGTCGTCGCCGCCGATCCCCGCGACCGTGAAGATCCGGTCGCCGATCGACACGCGCTCACCGGCGGTGGCCGAGAGATCCTCGGCGACGGCCTTACTCAGCACAACGGTGCCGGGGCGGGTAACCACCTCATTGCCGAACGCCGTGCCGTCGACGCCGAATATCGCCACCTGGGTCGGCGCGGACCCGTCCCGGACGGCCTGGCTACGGCCGATGCCCACCGGATCGACGGTTCCCCCGGCTCGCTGCCAGCGCTGTACCTGTTCGCCGGTCAACGCCGAGGAATCGAACGACGGGTCGGCGCCGGTATCGGCGAAGACGACACTGCCGCCGGACAGCCGCTCGAGGGCGGAAATATTCTGATGGGCGAGTCCGGCCGTGAGTCCGCTCAGAAAACTCACCAGCAGGGCCACCATGGTGACGACCAGGGTGATGAGGAGGAATCGGCCGCGGGCGGCCCGCAGATCTCGCAGTGCGACGAACATATCTCCACCCTCGCGGTGAATCCGCCGGTCGGCATCGCCTTCGCGGACACTTCGCGACCGCCCGACGGTGGGGTGCCGATTCCACCTTTCGATGGATGCCGCCCCGATAACCGCGCATAAGCTGGCAGCGTGCACCGCTCTCCACTCACCCCCGTTTTCGCCGCACTGCAGGTAGGACTGCATGTGTTGATGACGGCGCTGGTGGTCGTGGTGATGGTGCGGGCGGCCGTTCCCGGTGACGACGGCACCCGGCCCATCGTCGCGGTGATCGTGCTCGCGGCGTTGTTCCTGGTCGTCTACTTCGCGGGCGGGCTGCTGCGCGGGCGTCCGGTCGCGGCCCGGGTGTGGCTGGGCGGGCTCACGGCGCTGTGGCTGGCGCTGATCGTGCTGGTTCCGGAGGCCGTCTACCTGGTGTTCGGACTGTTCTTCCTCTATCTGCATCTGCTGCCGCGACTGTGGGGACTGGCCGCGGTCGTCGCCGCCACGATCGTCTCGGTGGTCGGGTGGGGATTACACGAGGGGTGGACGGTTCCCGGGATCGCCGGGCCGGTGCTGGGCGCGATCGTCGCGATCGCGATCGGCCTGGGTTATCGGGCGCTGTTCCGCGAGGCGGCCGACCGCCAGCAGCTGATCGACGAATTGCTCTCCACCCGCGCCACTCTCGCCGAACGCGAACGCACCGCCGGCAAACTCGCCGAACGGGAACGGCTGGCCCAGGAGATCCACGACACCGTCGCCCAGGGGCTGTCCAGCATCCAGATGCTGCTGCATGCCGCCGAGCGCG
Source organism: Nocardia sp. MDA0666 (assembly GCF_003023875.1). Taxonomy (NCBI): domain Bacteria; kingdom Bacillati; phylum Actinomycetota; class Actinomycetes; order Mycobacteriales; family Nocardiaceae; genus Nocardia; species Nocardia sp. MDA0666. The sequence continues at coordinate 241,544 of NZ_PYHT01000007.1, read as the reverse complement.
ACGCGCCGGATCATCCCGCGCTGCAACAGATCCGGCTCGCCCGTGAGACCGCCGCGGACAACCTGGTCGAGACCCGGCAGTTGATCGGCGACCTGACCCCGGCGGTGCTCGAGGGGCAATCGCTGAGTGATGCGCTCGAACGGATCGCTCGGCGTGCCGAGGGCCCCGGGCTGAGCGCCCGCACGGTGGTCGAGGGGACGCCGATGCGGCTGCCGATGCCTGTCGAGGCCGCGCTGGTGCGGGTGGCGCAGGGTGCGGTGTCGAATGTGGTGCGGCACGCCCGCGCCGCCCGGATGCGGATCACGCTCACCTACGGTGACGACGCCGTCCATCTCGACGTGGTCGACGACGGTGTGGGTATCGATCCTGCGGTCTTCGGGGGCGGCACTTTCGGCCTCAACGCCATGCGCAGCCGCGTCGAACAGCAGGGCGGTGTCATGGACGTCGAATCCGAACCGGGGCATACCGCCGTCACCGTGTCGTTTCCGCTGCACGACTCGGAAACCGCTGCCGCCGAGCTCATCTCGCGGGAGGACCTGCCGTGATACGTCTCCTGCTGGCCGACGACCACGCCATCGTCCGCGCCGGGCTACGGGCCCTGCTGGATTCCGGCGAGGACATCACAGTGGTCGGCGAGGCCGCCACCGCCGAGGAGGCCGTGGCCTTCTGCACCACCACACACCTCGATCTGGTGCTGATGGACCTGCGCTTCGGCCCCGGCAAATCCGGCGTGGACGCGACCCTGGCCCTGCGCGCCCTGCCCGATCCGCCGAATGTCCTGGTGGTGACCAACTACGACACCGACGCCGATATCCTCGGCGCCATCGAGGCGGGTGCCTGTGGCTACATCCTCAAGGACACGCCGCCACCGGAACTCCTCGCCGCCGTGCGCGCAGCGGCGGCGGGGGAGAGCGTGCTGTCGCCCTCGGTCGCCTCCAAACTGATGACCCGCGTCCGCAAACCGGATACCACCCTGAGCGCGCGCGAGATCGAGGTGTTGCGCCTGGTCGCCGACGGCCATTCCAACCGCGATATCGGCAAACACCTGTTCCTCAGCGAGACGACGGTGAAATCCCATCTGGTGCATATCTATTCGAAGCTGGGCGTGAGATCGCGGACCTCGGCGGTGGCGCGGGCGCGCGAGCGCGGGGCCATCTGAACGGCGGCCGGCGCATCCGGCGCCGATGTCGAGCGCGGCCGGGGCCGTCGGCGCGTGTCGGGGCCCGCCCACCGGCCGCCGCTTCCTAGGGTGTGCTCATGCCTTCCATCACCGATCCCGAAGTGCGGGAATTCCTCGCCGGCGGCACCCGTACCGGCAAATTGGCTCTGGTCGCCTCCGACGGCCGCCCGATCGTCAATCCGGTGTGGTTCATCCTCGACGGCGACGACCTGGTCTTCAACACCGGCAAGACCACCGCCAAGGGCAAGGCGCTGGCGCGCGACCCCCGCGTCGCCCTCTGCGTGGACCTCGACGAACCGCCGTACGCCTATTTCCAGGTGCAAGGCGTCGCCACCCTCTCCGAGGACCCCGCCGAACTCCTGCGCACCGCCACCGCCATCGCCGCGCGGTACATGGGTCCGGACCGCGCCGAGGAATTCGGCCGCCGCAACGCCGTCCCCGGCGAGCTGGTCGTGCGGGTGCGCCCGGACAAGATCCTCGGTGGGCTGAATATGACCGGATAGCCGGAAGAACACCGGGTAGCCGGAAGAAACTCAGCGGCGCCGGGCGTACTCCGCGGCCGCGGCCCAGTCGATCATCACGCAGGCTTGGTCACCGACGGTCCAGGCGTCGTGGCCGGGCGGGCACTGCATGAAATCTCCCGGGCCGACCTCACATTCGGTGCCGTCGTCCATCCGGATGTGCAGCCGCCCCGACACGCAGTAGCCGATATGCGCGGCCTGGCAGCTGTCGGTTCCCGCGATCGGCTTGACGTGGGTGGACCAGCGCCAGCCCGGCTCGAAGACGGCCCGGCCGACCGCGCCGGAGGATGCCTGCACGACCTCGAGACGCCCGCTGCCGGATTCGAATTCCCGCGTCTCGTCGGCGGCATCGAAATTCCGCACCAGCAACGACGTCGCCGCCGCCCCGTCCATATCGTCCTCACGCACCAGGTCGAGATTGCGGAAGACCGCCGGCTCGTCGCACAGGGCGGCGAGGGTTTCGGCGAAGCCGGTCGTCTCGGGCAGCGCGGAATTCGCCATGGCCTGCTCGTAGGAGGGAAATTCCACGATCTGCAGATAGGTGTCCGGGTGGTCGCGGTCCCTGGTTTCCATACTGTGCGTCGCCGAACGCGATCCCTCGGTGGCGGTCAGCCACCGATCCAGCGTGCGATTGAACTCGTCGAGCTGCGAGGTCTTGAACTCGATGGTCTGAACGAATTTCGTCATCGTGGTCACCTTCGAAGTTGTGGATGACCCCGGACATGATTTTACGCCGCGCAGCCCCGGGTGAAGCTGCGCTGCAGCGAGATCACCACCCTGCCCGCGCAGCATCGAGCGCGGGTGGCCGGGCTGAACTTTCCGGGATCGGCCGGGCACCTAGACTCCGGGCATGACCGTGCATTTCATCGGAGCGGGGCCCGGGGCGGCCGATCTGCTGACGCTGCGGGCGGTGGCGTTGTTGCGGGAATCTCCGATGTGCCTGTATGCGGGGACGTATCTGGATCCCGAGGTGCTGGCGCATTGCGCGCCGGAGGCGGAACTGATCGATACCCAGGGACTGGACCTGGACGAGATCGTCGCGCACTGTGCGCGGGCCGATGCCGCGGGCAAGGATGTGGCTCGGCTGTGTTCGGGGGATCCGTCGATCTATTCGGCGCTGACCGAGCAGACGCGGCGGCTCGACGCACTGGGCATCTCCTGGGATGTGACGCCGGGGGTGCCGGCGTATGCGGCGGCGGCCGCGGTCCTGGGCAGTGAGCTGACCGTGCCGGAGGTGGTGCAGTCGGTGGTGCTGACGCGGACGCGGGTGCGTTCGACCGCGATGCCCGAGTCCGAGGCGCTGGGGAATTTCGCGCGGACACGGGCCAGTCTGGTGCTGCATCTGGCGATCACGCGGATTCGGGAACTGGCCGCGGAACTGGCGGACGAGTACGGCGCGGACTGTCCGGCCGTGGTGGTCTACCGGGCCAGCCAGCCCCAGCAGCGGATTCTGCGCGGGACACTCGCCGACATCGCAGGCCGGGTGGAGGCGGCGGGGTTGCGGCAGGCCGCGGTGATACTGGTCGGGCGGGCGCTGACCCCCGCGCTCGCCTGTGCGCAGTCGCATCTCTACGACCCCGGGCGGGAGCGGCACCCGATGTCCGGGCCCGGCGCGTGACCCACCGCGCGCACCGCGATTTCCGTCACTCGGAACCGACGATTCCCAGCGGGTTCCCAATACCGGACCGAACCGCGAGGTGGCGGGGGCAACGTAGTCCAGTGCTGATGTCGGAGCGCTATCGCCCTTCTTGGCTCATTGTCGGTACCTGGCGGTAGATTGGTTCGGTGTTCATCAGCGAATCTCGAAACGAGGCCGATCCGTGGCCGGTGGGTGGGGTCGGGCCCATGTAACAAGATCGGCCCGACGGACGGATAGGTCCTATGAACATTTTTGTCTGATTGCAATCGAAGTGAGCCCCGAATGCCGGACGCCACGCTCGGATGAGGTGAGCGTCGGCATCGGTGTGCCATCGGGGAGCGCTGCGTGGCGTTCCGGAAGCGAGGTTACGGGTTGGACCGGCTGGATTTCGGCGGAAACGGCGAAGCTGGCGGCGAGGTAACGCCCGCGGCAGTCTCGGGGGATCAACTGTTCCCGCTGTCGCCGGCGCAGCTCGGAATCTGGTACGCCCAGCACCTGGATCCGCAGGTGCCGATCACGATCGCCCAGTACGTCGACCTGCGCGGAGACATCGACGTCGAGGTGCTCTCGCGCGCGAGCCTGGACGCCTCGCACGAGCTGGGTTCCGGCTTCGTGCGCATCGTCGAACGTGACGGTCAGCCGCTGCAGTACGTCGACCACACCCTCGCCGACAGCGACGGCGTCGACCACGTCGATCTGCGTGACGCCGAGGATCCGGAGGCCGCCGCGCACGAGTGGATGCGCGCCGACATCGCCCACCCGTTGAATATGGTCACCGACCGCCTGGTGCGTTCGGTCGCATTGCAGCTCGCCGACGACCATTGGTTCTGGTACTCCCGCGCCCACCACATCGCACTCGACGGTTTCGGCGCGGTGAACCAGGTGAACCGGATCGCCGAGCGCTACACGGCCTACCGCAACGGGGTCGAACCGAAGCCGCTCAAGGCCTCCGACCTGCGCGATCTCGTCGAATCCGAGCTGGCCTACCGCGACAGCACCCGCTTTCAGACCGATAAGGAACACTGGGCGCAGCGGGTGGCCGGCCTCGAGGAGGGCACCAGCCTCGCCGGCCGCAATGCCCCGCCCGCGCCGCTGAACACCGTGGTCGGCGCCGCACTGTCGAACGAGCGCAACGACCTGCTCGCCGCGGCCGTGCGAGCTCACGACTCCACCCCGTCCGTCCTGCTGATCGCCGGCTTCGCCGCCTACCTGGCGCAGTGGACCGATGCCGAGGACGTGATCCTCAGCCTGCCGGTCACCGCGCGCACCACCGCGGTGATGCGGCGTTCGGGCGGCGCCACCTCGAATATCGTTCCGCTGCGCTTGCACGTCGGCCACGACACCACGGTCGCCGAACTGCTCAGGTCCGTGCAGACGGAGGTTTCCGGCGCGCTGCGGCACCAGCGGTACCGGCACGAGGACATCCGCCGCGACGCGGCCGCCGCGAGCCGCGAATCGGGCGTCGGCGACGGTGTGGTGACGACCGAGTTCTTCGGCCCCTGGGTCAACATCATGTTGTTCCAGGACGAGCTGAAACTCGGCAACACGCCGGGCCGCTTGCATGTGCTCTCCACCGGTTCCATCGAGGATCTCGGCGTCAACTTCTATCAGACCGAGGGCGGTGCGCGGTCCCGGATCGACTTCGAGACCAACCCGAATCTCTACACCGAAGACGAAGCACGCCACCATCATTCGCGCTTCCTCGAGTTCTTCGACCGGTTCCTGCAGGCGGGTGAACGGGACCGGCTGTGGGGTCTGCCGATCACCACGGCCGTCGAGCGGGACGCCACCGTCACCGGCTGGAACCGCTCCGCGCACGAGGTGCCGACCACCACGCTCTCGGCCCTGTTGGACGCCGCGATCGCGCGCACGCCCGACCGGACCGCGATCGACTTCCAGGGCAGCACGCTGACCTACGCCGAATTCGGCGCCCGGGTCAACCGCCTGGCGCGGATCCTCATCGCCGACGGTGTGGGCCCGGAATCGCTGGTGGCACTGGGGATGCGGCGGTCACTGGATCTGGTCGTCGGTATGCACGCCGTGCTGAAGGCCGGTGGCGCCTATGTGCCGATCGACCCGGATCACCCGGCCGAACGCACCGCCTACATCCTCGACAGCGCCGGGCCCGTCTGTGTGCTCACCAGTTCCGCCGACGAGGTCGACCTGCCGGATTCGGTGCGGCAGATGCAGATCGACACGCTCGACACCACAGGTGTGTCCGAGGCGCCGATCACCGATGCCGACCGGCTCGCCCCGCTGCGCCCGGACAACACCGCCTACGTCATCTACACCTCCGGTTCGACCGGGCGGCCCAAGGGCGTCGCGGTCACCCACCGCGCGATCGTCAACCAGCAGCTGTGGATGCTGCACGAATACGGCCTGACCGAGGCCGACGTCTATCTGCAGAAGACCGCCACCACCTTCGACGTCTCGCTGTGGGGCTACTTCCTGCCGCTGATGGTCGGCGCGAAACTGGTGGTCGCCGACCCGGACGGCCATCGCGACCCGGTCTACGTCGCGCAGATGATCGAGCGGCACGCGGTGACCGTCACCGACTTCGTGCCGTCGATGCTGACGGTTTTCGCCTCGCACGCCACCGCGGGCCAATGTGATTCGCTGCGTGCGGTTTTCGTCATCGGTGAGGCACTGCCGCCGGAGACCGCCGCGATGTTCCGGGCGATCAACCCGGATGCCGGTCTGCACAACCTGTACGGCCCCACCGAGGCCGCGGTCTCGGTGACCTACTGGGAGGCCACCGCCGCCGACACCACGACGGTTCCGATCGGTATTCCGGAGTGGAATGTCGATGTCTACGTGCTGGACTCGCGGTTGCGTCCGGCCGCGATCGGCGCCCCGGGTGAGCTGTATCTGGGTGGGCGGCAGCTGGCGCGCGGTTACCGCGGCCGGCCCGATCTGACCTCGGACCGGTTCGTCGCCAACCCCTTCGGGACCACCGGCGAACGGATGTACCGCACCGGTGACCTGGTGCGCTGGGGCCGCCGCCCGGACGGGACCGGCGTCCTGGAGTACATCGGCCGCACCGACTTCCAGGTCAAGTTCCGTGGCCAGCGCATCGAGCTCGGCGAGATCGAAACCGATCTGCTCGCCCATCCGGCGGTCAGCCAGGCCGTCGTGCTGGTGGTCGACACCGCGACCGGTCAGCAGCTGGTCGCGTATGTCGTTCCGGCGCCGGGATATTCGATCGATGGGGCGGATCTCACCCGGTTCGTGGCCGAGAAGCTGCCCAGCTACATGGTGCCCGCCGCGATCATGGTGCTGGACGCGTTCCCGCTCAACACCTCCGGCAAGCTGGATCGCAAAGCGCTGCCCGAACCGGTGTTCAGCGCCGACGCCACCGGATATCGCGCCCCGCGCACCCAGGCCGAGGAGATCGTCGCCGGCGTCTTCGCCGACGTGCTGAGCCAGCCTCGGGTCGGCGTGGACGACAACTTCTTCGACCTCGGTGGTAACTCGCTGGTCGCGACCCAGGTCGTCGCGCGCATCTCCGCCGCGTTCGGCGTGCAGCTGGGTGTGCGCGCGCTGTTCGAGACCCCCACCGTGGCCGGTATCGCGGCCCGGGCCGACGCCGCCGCCGAACACGGCGGCGACGGTGACTTCGCGGCGCGCCCGCCGCTGGTCGCGCAGCATCGTCCGGACCGGGTGCCGCTGTCGCTGGCGCAGCAGCGGATGTGGTTCATCAACCAGTTCGACCCCGCCGCGCCTACCTACAACCTGCCGTTCGTGGTGCGGCTGCGCGGCACCGTCGACATCGACGCGCTGCGCAAGGCGCTGCTGGACGTGATGCAGCGCCAGGAATCGCTGCACACCGTGTTCCCGGAATCCGGTGACGGCGGCTACCAGCTGGTGGTGCCGATCGACGAGGTCGACTTCGTCATTCCGGTCGCGCCCATCGCCAGCGGCGAATTGCCCGGCGTGCTGGCCGAATTCGCCTCCACGGGTTTCGACGTCTCGCGCGAACTGCCGATCCGGGTGCGCATCTACCGCGTGACCGACACCGACGGCGTGGACGACGACTACGCGGTGGCGTTCGTGGTGCACCACATCGCGGCGGACGGCTTCTCCTTCGGCCCGCTGGCCCGCGATGTCGCCGCCGCCTATCTGGCGCGCGCGCAGGGTGACGCTCCGCAGTGGGCGCCGCTGCCGGTGCAGTACATCGACTACACGCTGTGGCAGCGTCAGGTGCTCGGCGCCGAGGACGATCCGGAATCGGTCGCCGCTCGCGAAATCGCCTACTGGCGTGAGGCTTTGGCGGGACTGCCGGATCAGCTCGAGTTGCCGGCCGACCGCCCGCGCCCGCCGCTGCAGAGCTTCCACGGCAGCCGCGTCACCTTCGACATCGATCCCGACCTGCACGCCCGGCTGTCGGATCTGGCTCGGGCCCAGGGTGTTTCGCTGTTCATGGTGCTGCACGGCGCCCTGGCGACGTTGCTCGCCCGACTGTCCGGTACCAGGGACATCGCGATCGGCACGCCGGTCGCCGGCCGCGGTGAACAGGCCCTCGACGATCTGATCGGCATGTTCGTCAACACGCTGGTGTTGCGGTCGGAGGTCGACGGCGCCGAGCGCTTCAGCGAATTCCTCACCCGCACGCGGGAATCCGATCTGTCGGCCTTCGCCCACGCCGACGTGCCGTTCGAGCGACTGGTCGAGGTGCTGAACCCGGCCCGTTCGCAGGCCCGGCATCCGCTGTTCCAGGTGATGCTGTCGTTCCAGGAGATGTCGCACGCCGCCCTGGAACTGCCCGGGCTCTCGGTCACCGCCGACGAACTCGATGTCGACATCGCCAAATTCGATCTGCTGTGGACACTGACCGAACAGCGCGGCGGCCGCGGCGAACCCGCCGGAATCTCGGCGGCGCTGTCGTATGCCACCGACCTGTTCGACGCCGCGACCGTCGCCGAATTCAACCGGCGCTATCTGCGGGTGCTGGAAGCCGTGGTGGCCCGGCCGGACACGCTGGTCCGCGATATCGAGGTCTTCGATCCGGCCGAGCGCGACCGGGTGCTGGTGGACTGGAACGACACCGCCCACGAGGTGCCCGCGCTCGCCACGGTGCTGGATCCGTTCTACGAACAGGTACGCATCCGGCCGCACGCCACCGCGCTGCTGTTCGACCCGGGCGAGCGCTCGATCGGGGCGGTCGAACCGGCCGGGGAGATCACCTACGGTGAGTTCGCCGAGCGGGTGAACCGCTTGGCGCGCAAGCTGATCGAGTCCGGCGTCGGCCCGGACGAACTCGTCGCCGTCGGCATCCGCCGCTCGATCGACATGTTCGTGGCGATCTACGCCGTGCTCGCCGCAGGTGGCGGGTATGTGCCGATCGATCCCGACCACCCGGCCGAGCGCACCGAATACGTCCTCGCCAATTCGCGCCCGGTGGTGCTGCTGACCACCTCCCGCGACGAGGTGTCGACCACCGAATGCCCGGTGCTCGAGATCGACACCGTCGATCTCGCGGGCTTCGAGGCCGGCCCGGTCGGCGCCGCCGAGCGTCGTGCGGCGCTGCGGCCCGGCAACCTCGCGTACGTGCTGTACACCTCCGGCTCCACCGGCCGGCCCAAGGGTGTGGCGGTCGACCACGCCGCGATGGTCAACCAGATCGCCTGGAAGATCAGCGAGAGCGGTATCAGCGACGTCGACGTCGTGCTGCACAAGACGCCGTTCACCTTCGACGCCTCGCTGTGGGAACTGTTCGCGACGCTGGCCGTCGGCGCCAAGGTGATCGTCGCCGCGCCGGACGGGCATCGCGATCCGCTGTACCAGTCCGAGGTCATCTGGCGGCATCAGGTCACCATGACCTCGTTCGTGCCGTCGCTGCTGGCCGTGTTCGCGGCCACCGCGCCCGCATCCGAATGTACCTCGCTGCGAGCCATTTTCGTCGGTGGTGAGGCGCTGGCCCCGGCCACGGTGGCGCTGTTCCGGCGCTTCAGCGGCGCGGCGGTCTACAACCTCTACGGCCCCACCGAATTCACCGTCAACGCCACGGCCTGGCCGGTCGGCGCGGTGAACGGCGGTGCGGTGCCGATCGGCCGGCCGGTGTGGAACGCCCGGGCCTACGTGCTGGACGAGGGGCTGCAGCCGGTTCCGGCCGGAGTCGCCGGTGAGCTGTATCTGGGTGGCGCGCAGATCGCGCGCGGCTACCGCCACCGTCCGGATCTGACCGCGGAGCGGTTCGTCGCCGATCCGTTCGGGGAGCCCGGAGCGCGCCTGTACCGCACCGGTGACCTGGTGCGCTGGAAGGAGCGCCCCGGCGGCGAGCCCGGCGTACTCGAATACATCGGCCGCACCGACTTCCAGGTCAAGTTCCGCGGCCAGCGCATCGAACTCGGTGAGATCGAATCGGCGCTGACCGAACTGCCGGACGTGAACCAGGCCGCCGTCCTGGTGATCGACACCGTCACCGGTGACCAGCTGGTCGCCTATGTGGTGGCCGCCGACGAGTCGGTCGAGACCGCGGATATCCAGGCCGCACTGCGCGAGCGCTTGCCGAGCTACATGGTGCCCTCGGCGGTCGTGGTGCTGGACGAGTTCCCGCTCAACGCCTCCGGCAAGCTGGATCGCAAGGCGCTGCCCGCCCCGGTCTTCGAGGTGCGCGAATTCCGTACGCCCGCAACGCCGATCGAGGAGATCGTCGCCCAGATCTTCGGCGAGGTGCTGGGGCTGGCGCGCGTCGGCGCCGACGACGACTTCTTCGATCTGGGCGGCAACTCGCTGATCGCCACCCAGGTCGCCTCCCGGCTCGGCAGCGCACTCGACACCCGGGTGCCGGTGCGCATGCTGTTCGAGGCCAGCACCGTCACCGCGCTGGCCGCCCGGGTGGAATCGCATGCCGGCGACGGCGCGCGCAAATCCCTGGTCGCGCGCGAGCGGCCCGAGCAGGTGCCGCTCTCGCTCGCCCAGCAGCGGATGTGGTTCCTCAACCGCTACGACACCTCCTCGGCGGTCAACAACATCCCGGTCGCCATGCGGCTCTCGGGGGAATTGGACGTGGCCGCCCTGCAGGTCGCCGTCATCGACGTGATCGACCGCCACGAATCGCTGCGCACGGTGTTCCCGGAGACCGGCAGTGCGCCGGTGCAGGTCGTGCTCGACGCCGCGCAGATCGTGCCGGACCTGACCCCGGTGCCGGTGACCGAGCACAATCTGATCGACCACCTCGTCGAACTGGCCTCCATGTCGTTCGACGTGACCAACGAAGTGCCGTTGCACGCCCGGCTTTTCGAGATCAGCGAAACCGAGTACGTGCTCGGTATGGTCGTGCACCACATCTCCGCCGACGGCTGGTCGATGCATCCGCTGGCCCGCGACGTGATGGTCGCCTACGCCGCGCGCACCAACTGGGAGCAGCCGGCCTGGACCGAACTGCCGGTGCAGTACGCCGACTACGCGCTGTGGCAGCGCGAGGTACTGGGTTCGGAGGACGATCCGAACTCGTTGATCTCCAACCAGATTCGGTACTGGACCCGCGAACTCGCCGACCTGCCCGACGAACTGGTGCTGCCGGCCGACCGGCCGCGCCCGGCGGTGGCGTCGTATCGCGGTGGCACCTATTCGTTCGTCATCTCGCCGGAAACCCAGCGGCGCCTGGCCGACCTCGGCCGCACCCACAACGCGTCGCCGTTCATGGTGGTGCACGGCGCGCTGGCGATCCTGCTGGCGCGGCTGTCGGGTACCTCCGATATCGCGATCGGCACGCCGGTCGCCGGTCGTGGTGAGGCCGCGCTCGACGATCTGATCGGCATGTTCGTCAACACGCTGGTCTTGCGTACGAACGTCGACGGCGGCATGACCTTCGCCGAACTGCTGGCCCAGGCCCGCAACACCGATCTGCAGGCCTTCGCGCACGCCGACGTGCCGTTCGAGCGGCTGGTCGAGGTGCTCAACCCGGCCCGTTCGCAGGCGCGGCATCCGCTGTTCCAGGTGATGCTGGCCTTCCAGAACATCCGCCACGCCACCCTGGAACTGCCGGGCCTGTCGGTCAACGGCATCGACTACGACGCCCGGCTGGCGAAGTTCGACCTGCAGCTGACCCTGCAGGAGGCGCCGGACGCCGAGGGTGTGGCGGCGGGTATGTCCGCCGAATTCTCCTATGCGCTCGACCTTTTCGACGAGCCGACGATCGCCGGATTCGCCAAGCGCCTGGACCGGGTGCTGGCCGCGGTGGTGGCCGATCCGGACCGCCCCATCGGCGACATCGCGCTGATCGATGCGCTCGAAGCCGATCGGGAACTGCGCGAGTGGAACTACACCTCGCGCGAGATCGGTTCCGCGACACTGCTTCCCGAGCTGTTCGCCGAGGCTGCCCGCACCCACGCGGATGCGGTCGCGGTGGTGGATCGCGAGGCCGGCGAGAGCCTGACCTACGCCGAATTCGGCGCCCGCGTGCGCCGGTTGGCGCGGCGGCTGGTCGAGGCGGGCGTGGGTCCCGAGGCGCGGGTGGCGCTGGCACTGCGGCGCTCGACGGACCTGGTAGTCGCCATGTACGCGGTGCTCGAAGCCGGCGGCGGCTATGTGCCGCTGGACCTGGATCAGCCCGGCGACCGCATCGGCTACGTACTCGACACCGCCGAACCGGTCTGCGTGCTGACCACCTCGGCGAACGCGGGCGACCTGGAGGCCGGTGGCCGCCCGGTTCTGCGCCTGGACGAGCTGGATCTCGCGGACTACTCCGACGAGCCGCTGACCGATGCGGATCGCCTCGCCCCGCTGCGCCCGTCGAATCCGGCGTACACGATCTTCACCTCCGGTTCGACCGGCCGCCCGAAGGGCGTGTCCGTCCCGCATTCCGCGGTGGTGAACCAGATTCGCTGGATCACCGGCGAATACGGCATCGGCGCCGACGATGTGGTGCTGTTCAAGACGCCCGCCACCTTCGACGTCTCGGTGTGGGAGTTGTTCGCGCCGCTGTCGGTCGGTGGCCGGATGGTCGTGGCCGCCCCCGACGGGCACCGCGATCCGCGCTATCTCGCCGATGTGATCGCCGCCGAGCAGGTCACCATGACCTCGTTCGTGCCCTCGATGCTGACCGTCTTCTCCGGTGCCGTCGACAGTTCCGCACTGGCCTCGCTGCGCGCGCTGTTCGTCGCCGGTGAGGCCTTCACCTCCGATGCGGTCGAGGCGTTCCGCCGGGTCGGCACGGCACGGCTGTACAACCTGTACGGTCCCACCGAATTCACTGTGCACGCCACCCATGCCGCGGTAGCCGATGACGTGCGCGGCGCGGTCCCGATCGGTCTGCCGGTGTGGAACGCGCAGGCCTATGTGCTGGACGCGCGGCTGCATCCGGTGCCGCCGGGCGTCGCGGGTGAGCTGTACCTCGCGGGCGATCAGCTGGCCCGCGGCTATCTGGGCCGGGCGGACCTGACCGCGGACCGCTTCGTCGCGAATCCGTTCGCCGACTACGGGTCCCGGATGTACCGCACCGGTGACCTGGTGCGCCGCGGCGCCGACGGTGCGATCGTGTACCTGGGCCGCACCGACTTCCAGGTGAAGGTGCGCGGTCTGCGCATCGAGCTCGGTGAGATCGAATCCGCCCTCACCGCACACGAATCCGTGGCCCAGGCGGTCGCGGTGGTGCGTTCGGACGCGCGTCTGGGCGATCAGCTCGTCGCCTATGTGGTGCCGGCCGGCGGCGCGGTGGACCTGGAGGTGCTGCGCGCACATCTGGCGCAGCTGCTGCCCTCGTACATGGTTCCGGCCGCGATCGTCACGCTGGACGCGATGCCGCTGAACCCCAACGGCAAACTGGACCGGCGCGCGTTGCCGGAGCCGGTGTTCGCGGCCCGCGAATTCCGGGCGCCGTCGACGCCGGTCGAGGAGATCGTCGCGGCGACCTTCGCCGACGTACTCGGCCTGGACACGGGGGAGCGTCCGGTCGGTGTGGACGACGACTTCTTCGATCTGGGCGGCAACTCGCTGATCGCCACCCAGGTGGTGGCGCGGCTGAGTGCGGCGCTGGACGCCGAGGTCGGCGTGCGCACCGTCTTCGAGGCGCCGACCGTGGCCGGTTTGGCCGCGCGCGTCGAATCCCAGGTGGGATCCGGTGTGCGCCAGGCTCTTACGCCGCGCACGCGCCCGGAATTCCCGCCGCTGTCGCTGGCGCAGCAGCGGATGTGGTTCCTCAACCGCTTCGACACCGATTCGGCGACCAACAACATTCCGGCCGCGGTGCGGCTGACCGGCGAACTCGATGTCGACGCGCTGCGTACCGCGATCGCGGACGTGGTGGCCCGGCACGAATCGCTGCGCACGATCTACCCCTCGCACGAGGGCCTGGCCTACCAGCAGATCCTGCCCGCCACCCGGGCCGTGCCCGAGCTGGACGTGGTCGATACCACCGAGACGGACCTGCCGGCCGCGCTGACCGAATTCGTCGGCCGCGGTTTCGATGTCACCGCCGTGCCGCCGACCCGGTTTCGGCTGTACCGCCTCGGCGACGCTGACCATGTGCTGGTCGTGGTGGTCCACCACATCGCCACCGACGGTTTCTCGATGACCCCGCTGGTGCGCGATCTGATCACCGCCTACCTGGCCCGCACCGCGGGATCGGAGCCCGGCTGGGCGCCGCTGCCCGTGCAGTACGCGGATTACGCACTGTGGCAACGGGAATCGCTGGGTTCGGAGGACGATCCGCGGTCGGTCATCTCCGAACAACTCGGGTACTGGCACAACGCGCTCAACGGCCTGCCCGACGAACTGCGGCTGTCGACCCGTCCACGGCCGGCCGTCGCCGGCTACGAGGCCGGGACCTACCGGTTCCGGGTGCCGGGTGAACTGGTCGACGGGCTGAGCCGGGTCGCGCAGGGACAGCAGAGCACGCTGTTCATGGTGGTGCACGGCGCCTTCGCCGCGCTGCTGGCGCGGTTGAGCGGCACCGACGACATCGCCGTGGGTATTCCGGTCGCCGGTCGCGGTGAGCGAGCCCTCGACGACCTGGTCGGCATGTTCGTCAACACCCTGGTGCTGCGTGCGCAGGTCGATCCGGGCGCGCGGTTCACCGAACTGCTGGCCCAGGTCCGCGAGCGCGACCTGTCGGCCTTCGCCCACGCCGACGTGCCGTTCGAGCGGCTGGTCGAGGTGCTCAACCCGGCGCGTTCGCAGGCGCGGCATCCGCTGTTCCAGGTGATGCTGTCCTTCCAGAACCTCGGCCGCACCGCCCTGGAGCTGCCCGGACTGACCGTCGCGGAACTCGGAATCGATTCTCAGACGGCGAAATTCGATCTGCAGCTGACGCTGAGCGAGAGTCCGGTCGGCACCGGCGCGGACGCCGCCGCCGGTACTGCCGCCGGTGCGGAGATGGCCGCCGAACTGGTCTTCGCGACCGATCTGTTCGACGAGGCGTTCGCCGAATCGTTCGCCCGTCGCTTCCTGCGCGTGCTGCAGGCCGTGGCCGCGGATCCGTCGGCCGTCGTGGGCGCCCTGCCGGTCCTCGACGCCGCCGAGAACGCGCTGGTGCTGCGGCATTGGAACGACACCGAATTCCCCATCGATGCCGCGTTGCCGACGGTGTCCGACGACGCCGCCGCGACGCTGGTCTCGCTGTTCGAGGCCCAGGTCGCGCGCACGCCGGATGCGACCGCGGTGATCTTCGAGGGGACGAGTCTGTCCTACGCCGAGTTCGCCGCTCGCGTGCGCCGGCTCGCCCGCTGGCTCGTCGACCAGGGTGTCGGACCCGAGTCGCTGGTCGCGCTGGGGATGCGGCGGTCGATCGATCTGGTGGTCGGCATGTACGCCGTGGCCGCCGCCGGTGGCGCCTATGTGCCGCTGGATCCGGATCATCCGGCCGAGCGCACCGACTACATCCTCGACACCGCCCGTCCGGTCTGCGTGCTGACCTCGGGCGAGGCGCTGCGCGAAAATGCTTCCACCGCAAGCGATATCGCACCCGAGGTGCGTATCGATCGGCTCGAGCTGTCCGGATATTCGGACGCGCCGCTCACCGACGCGGACCGGACCGCGCCGCTGCGACCGGGCAATACCGCCTACGTGATCTTCACCTCCGGCTCCACCGGCCGCCCGAAGGGCGTGGCCGTTCCGCACACCGCGATCGTGAACCGCCTGGTGTGGATGCACGCCCAGTACGGCCTGGCCGCCGACGATGTGGTGCTGCAGAAGACCCCGGCCACCTTCGACGTGTCGGTGTGGGAGTTCTTCTGGCCCTTGCAGGTCGGCGCGCGCCTGGTGGTGGCACGACCGGACGGCCATCGCGACCCGGCCTATCTGGCCGAGGTCATCGTGCGCGAGGGCGTGACGGTCACCCACTTCGTGCCGTCCATGCTCGCGGTCTTCGTCGGCGAGCCGGCCGCGACCGAATGCACCGGTCTGCGCAACGTCTTCGCCTCGGGTGAGGCGCTGCCCGGCACCACCGCACAGCAGTTGCGCCGCCTGACCGGCGCTCGCCTGCACAATCTCTACGGCCCGACCGAGGCCGCCGTCGACGTCACCTACCACGAGGTCGTCGACGCGGATGTGGCGTCGGTGCCGATCGGTGCGCCGGTGTTCAACACCCAGGTCTACGTGCTGGACGCGCGGCTGCAGCCGGTTCCGGTGGGTGTCGCGGGTGAGCTGTATCTGGCGGGCGCCCAGCTGGCCCGCGGATATGTGGCGCGGCCGGATCTGTCCGCGGACCGCTTCGTGGCCAATCCGTTCGGTGCCGGTGAACGCATGTACCGCACCGGCGACCTGGTGGTCTGGACCACCGGCGCGAGCGCCGAATCGGGTGGAGCCGGTGAGCTCGAATACCTCGGCCGCACCGACTTCCAGGTGAAGGTGCGCGGCCTGCGCATCGAACTCGGGGAGATCGAATCCGCGCTGACCGCCGTCGCATCGGTGGGGCAGGCCGTGGTGGTGGTGCGCTCCGACGATCGCACCGGCGATCAGCTGGTCGCCTACCTGATCGCCGCACCGGGCGCCGAGATCACCGTGGACGCGGTGAAATCCGCGCTGGCCGAACAACTTCCGGCGTACATGGTGCCGGCGGCCTTCGTGGTGCTCGACAGCTTCCCGCTCAACGCCTCCGGCAAATTGGATCGCAAGGCGCTACCGGCGCCGACCTTCGCGGCCAAGGTGTTCCGCGCGCCCGGCACCTCGGTGGAACAGTCCGTCGCCGACGTGATCGCCGAAATCCTCGGCCTGGACCGTGTGGGCCTGGACGACGACTTCTTCGAACTCGGCGGCAACTCGCTGCTCGCCACCCAGGTCGCGGCCCGGCTGGGCGCGGCGCTCGACACCGAGGTCGGGGTCCGCACCCTGTTCGAGGCCTCCACGGTCGCGGCGCTGGCCGCGCGACTGGAAACCCAAGCGGGACGGGGCGGCCGGCTCGCGCTGACCGCGCAGCCGCGGCCCGAGCCCGTCGCGCTCCCGGACGGTGAGACCGCGCAACTGGTCCCGCTCTCGCCGGCCCAGCAGCGGATGTGGTTCCTCAACCGGTTCGACAACCGCACCGCGGTCAACAACATCCCGGTCGCGATCCGGCTGACCGGCGCGCTGGACCGCGAGGCCTTCGCCGCGGCCGTGCGCGACGTGGTCGCGCGGCACGAATCGCTGCGCACCGTGTACCCGGAGATCGCGGGTGACGGTTACCAGCGGGTGCTGTCCACGCAGGCCGCCGGTGTCGAACTCGCCACCGAGACGGTGGACGCCGGCGACGTGCCCGCGCGCGTGGCGGAATTGGTCAACGTCTTCTTCGACGTGACCGCCGAGGTCCCGTTCCGGGCCACCCTGCTCGAGGTCGGCCCGCGCGAGCACGTGGTCGTGCTGGTCATGCACCACATCGCCGGGGACGGCTTCTCGCTGCGCCCGCTGCTGCGTGATGTGGTCGCCGCCTACTCCGAGCGCTCGCGCGGCGAGTCCCCGCAGTGGGCGCCGCTGCCGGTGCAGTACGCGGATTACGCGCTGTGGCAGCGCGAGGTGCTCGGCGCCGAGGACGATCCGGAATCGGTCGCCGCTCGCCAGATCGCCTACTGGACCGAGCAATTGCGCGATCTGCCCGAGCAGATCGAACTGCCGGCCGATCGCCCGCGCCCGGAGATCGCCACCAATGCCGGTGCGACACAGGAATTCTCGATCGACGCCGACCTGCACGCACGGCTCACCGAGTACGCGCGCGCCCACGGCGTGACGCTGTTCATGCTGATGCACGCGGCCCTGGCCACCTGGGCGGCGCGGCTGTCGGGCAGCACCGACGTCGCCATCGGCACGCCGATCGCGGGTCGCGGTGAACGCGCACTCGACGACCTCATCGGCATGTTCGTCAACACGCTGGTGCTGCGCACTCCGGTGCGCCCGGATGCCACGTTCGCCGAGTTGCTCGGCGAGGTGCGCCGGACCGACCTGGCCGCCTTCGCCAACGCCGACGTGCCGTTCGAGCGGCTGGTGGACGTGCTCAGCCCGGTGCGTTCCCAGGCGCATCATCCGCTGTTCCAGGTCGCCTTGACCTTCGAGGCCACCGGACAGCGCGACGCCACCACGGCCGCCCTGCCCGGCCTGGACCTCGCGGTCGTCGACGCCGATCCGGGAATGGCGAAATTCGATATCCAGCTGACCGTCGGCGATGCCGCCGACGGCGCGGGGCTGGCCCTGTCGTGGACTTACGCCACCGATCTGTTCGATCCGGAGACCGTCGCCGCCTTCTCCGACCGCCTGCTGCGGATCCTGCGCAGTGTCACCGAGGGCAGCGTCGCCGAGGACGCCACCACGGTGGTGGGCGATATCGATCTGCTCGGCGAGGGCGAACGCCTGGACGTCTCGCAGCGCTGGGTCTCGGCCGGCGAGGACGGCGGCGCCGGGCGGTTCGCCGACCGGGCCGTGACGCTGTCGGATCTGTTCGACGCCGCGGTCGCCGAGCACGGCGACCGGGTGGCGGCGAAGTTCGGCGCCGATCAGCTCACCTACGCGGAACTGGATCGGCGCGCGAACCAGTTGGCGCGCAGGCTGATCGCCGACGGCGCCGGACCCGAGACGCTGGTCGCGGTGGTGCTGCCGCGCTCGCTGGATCTGGTCGTCGCCCTCCTGGCGGTAGTCAAGTCCGGCGCGGGATACGTGCCGATCGATCCGAGCTATCCAGCCGAACGCATCGCCTACGTGCTCGCGGATTCGCGTCCGGCCGGGGTGATCGTGGACGGCGGCACCGAGGTGGAGCTGCTGGCCGGCCTGCCGACCGTGCTCATGGACGGATTCGGCGCGGAGACGCCGGAATTGGTGGACGCGGGCGAGGGCCCGATCACCGATGCCGATCGCAACGCGCCGCTGTCGGCGAGCAATATCGCCTACGTCATCTACACCTCCGGCTCGACCGGCCGCCCCAAGGGCGTGGCGGTCGCGCACCGGAACGTGGTGCGGCTGTTCGCCAACACCGATCGCGAGTTCGGTTTCGGCGCCGACGACGTGTGGACGATGTTCCACTCCTTCGCCTTCGACTTCTCGGTCTGGGAGATCTGGGGTCCGCTGCTGTTCGGCGGCACGCTGGTCGTGGTCGACTACTACACCTCGCGCTCGCCCGAGCAGTTCCTGGAACTGCTGCGCCGCGAACGGGTGACGGTGCTCAACCAGACCCCCTCGGCGTTCTATCAGCTGGCCGAGGCCGATCGTCTGGCCGGTGGCCGGCCGCTGGCGCTGCGCTATGTGGTCTTCGGCGGTGAGGCGCTCGAGCTGCGCCGGCTCGCGGACTGGGTGGCCCGCCACGGCGACACGACGCCGCGAATGGTCAACATGTACGGCATCACCGAGACCACGGTGCACGTCTCGCATCGGGTGCTCGATGCCGAAACCATCGCCGCGGCAACGGGTTCGGTGGTCGGCCGGGCCATCGCCGGACTGCGGGTGTACGTACTCGACGACCGGCTGCATCCGGTTCCGGTCGGCGTCGCCGGCGAGATGTACGTCGCCGGTCCGCAGTTGGCGCGCGGCTACCTGGGCCGCCCGGATCTGACCGCGGCCCGCTTCGTCGCCGATCCGCTGGGCGAGCCCGGGACGCTGCTGTACCGCTCCGGTGACGTGGCGCGCTGGAACCGCTTCGGGGAACTCGAGTATCTGGGCCGCGCCGACGACCAGGTCAAGGTGCGCGGTTTCCGCATCGAACTCGGCGAGATCGAGGCCGCGGTGCTGGCCCAGCCGGGGATCGCGCAGGCCGCGGTCGTCGTGCGCGAGGACCAGCCGGGCGACCAGCGCATCGTCGCCTATGTGGTGCCCCCGGCCGGACAGACCGAACCGGCGCTGGATGTCGTGCGCGACGGTGCGGCCGAACGGCTGCCCGCGTACATGGTGCCCTCGGCGTTCGTGGTGCTGGACCGCATTCCGCTGACCGTCAACGGCAAACTGGACCGCCGCGCCCTGCCCGCCCCCGCGGTGCAGTCGCGCGCCTTCCGGGCCGCCGAGACCCCGGTCCAGGAGATCGTGGCCGCGGTCTTCGCCGAGGTGCTCGACGTGGAACGGGTCGGGCTCGACGACGACTTCTTCGATCTGGGCGGCAACTCGCTCATCGCCACCCGCGTCGTCTCCCGCATCGGGGCGGCGCTGGGCACGACGGTCGGTGTGCGCGCGCTGTTCGAGGCCTCGACCGTGGAGTCGCTGGCCGCACGGCTGGAAACGCACACCGGCGGCGAGGCGCGCCCGCGCCTGATCGCCCGCGCGCGCGCCGCCGCGGAACCGGTGCCGCTGTCGTTCGCGCAGCAGCGCATGTGGTTCCTGAACCAGTACGACACCTCCTCGGCGGCCTACAACCTGCCGCTGGTGGTCCGGCTCTCCGGTGAACTCGACACGGCCGCATTGGAATTGGCCGTCTTTGATGTGGTGCGCCGGCACGAGTCGTTGCGCACCCGCTACCCGGAGCACGGCGGCACGCCGATGCAGTTGGTGGTGCCGGCCGAGCAGATCGTGCTGGATCTGCGCGCCTACCCGGTCTCGGATGCCGATCTGACCACCGCGGTGACCGATTTCGCGTCCGCGGGATTCGATGTCGCCGAACAGGTTCCGCTGCGCGCCCGGCTGTTCCAGGTGCACAGCGACGAACACGTGCTGGTCGTGGTCGTGCACCACATCGCCGCCGACGGGTTCTCGATGACCCCGCTGGCCCGCGACGTGATGACCGCCTACACCGCCCGCACGCAGGGCAGTGCCCCCGGCTGGGCGCCGCTCGAGGTGCAGTATGCCGATTTCGCGATCTGGCAGCGCGAGGTGCTGGGCTCGGAGGACGATCCGCAGTCGCTGCTGGCCCGCCAGGTCGACTACTGGCAGCGCTCGCTGTCCGGAATTCCGGAAGAGCTCACCCTGCCCGCCGACCGCCCGCGCCCGGCGATCGCCTCGCTGCGCGGCGCCGAACTGCATCGCACCCTGACACCCGAGCTGATCGGCGCACTGGAAGGCGTTGCGCGCGAACAGGGTTCGTCGCTGTTCATGGTGATGCACGCGGCCCTGGCCGTCCTGCTGGGACATCTGTCGGGTACCGAGGACATCGCCGTCGGCACCCCGATCGCCGGCCGCGGTGAAGCCGCGCTCGACGATCTGGTCGGCATGTTCGTCAACACCCTGGTGCTGCGGACCGGCATCGACCCCGACGAGTCGTTCACCGGCCTGCTGGAGCGGGTCCGCCACACCGACCTCGAGGCCTTCGGCAATGCCGACGTGCCGTTCGAGCGGCTGGTGGAACTGCTGGCGCCGGAGCGCTCGCAGGCCCGCAACCCGCTGTTCCAGGTGATGCTGGCCTTCCAGAACCTCGACCGCGCGAGCCTCGAGCTGCCCGGCCTGACCGTGTCCACGGTCGAGCGCGAGGAGAACATCGCCCGCTTCGACCTGCAGTTCACGCTGTCGGAACGGGTCGGCGACGCCGACGGTGCGGCCGCCAACGGTATGGCCCTGAACCTCGTCTACGCCACCGATCTGTTCGACGAGCAGACCGCCTCGGAAATCGCCGATCGCTGGATCCGGGTGCTGCGGGCGGTGGCCACCGATCCGCGCATCGCCGTCGGCGCGGTCGACATCCTCGAGGCGTCCGAACGCGCGGACCTGCTCGCACGCACGGGTGGCCCGGCGGTCGCGGCGGCGACCCTGCCGCAGCTGCTGGCCGAGGCCGCGGGCCGCGATCCGCAGGCTCCCGCGGTCATCGCCGACGGGCGCACCCTCACCTACCGGGAACTCGACGAGCGGTCGAACCGCTTGGCGCGCTTGCTGATCGAACGCGGGATCGGCACCGAGGACCTGGTCGCGGTGGCCGTGCCGCGCTCGGCCGAGAGCTATCTGGCCGAATGGGCGGTGACCAAGTCGGGTGCGGCGTTCGTGCCGATCGACCCCGCGTACCCGGCCGACCGCATCGACCACATGGTCACCGATTCGGGTTCGCCCGTCGGCCTGACCGTGGCCTCGGTGCGCGACGATCTGCCGGAGTCGGTGGACTGGCTGGTTCTCGACGAGATCGAAATCGACGGTTACGACGCCGCCGCGATCACCGACGCCGACCGGGTGCGCCCGCTGCGCGTCGAGCATCCGGCCTACGTCATCTACACCTCCGGTTCCACCGGTGTGCCCAAGGGCGTGGTCGTCACCCACGCCGGCCTGGCGAACTTCCGCGCCGAACAGAACGAGCGCTACCGGCTCGATTCCGATTCGCGCGCACTGCATTTCGCCTCGCCCAGCTTCGACGCCTCGATTCTGGAGTTCCTGCTCGCCGTCGGTGCGGGCGGTGCGCTGGTCGTGGTGCCGCCGGGCACCTACGGCGGCAGCGAACTCGGTGAGCTGATCGCCCGTGAGGGCGTCACCCACGCCCTGATCACCCCGTCGGTGCTGGCCACCCTCGATCCCGCCGATCTGGCCGGGATGCGGGTCGTCATCGCCGGTGGTGAGGCGGTCACCGCCGAACAGGTCGCCAAGTGGTCGGTGACCCCGGACGGGTCGGCGCGCCGGTTCCACAACGCCTACGGCCCGACCGAGGCGACCATCGCCACCAACATCAGCGATCCGCTGGCCGCGGGCGATCCGGTCACCATCGGCGGCCCGATCCGCGGCATGCAGTCGCTCGTCCTCGACGCCCGGTTGCGGCCGGTTCCGGTGGGTGTCGCGGGTGAGCTGTATCTGTCCGGTGTGCAGCTGGCCCGCGGCTATCACGCGCGGGCGAGCCTGACCGCTGAACGCTTCGTGGCCAACCCCTACGCGCCCGGACAGCGGATGTACCGCACCGGTGACGTGGTGCGGTGGAACCACACCGGTGAGGTCGAATACGTCGGCCGTTCCGACTTCCAGGTCAAGGTGCGCGGTTTCCGCATCGAACTGGGTGAGATCGACGCCGCGCTCACCGCCCACGATTCCGTCGATTTCGCGGTGACGGTGGGTCACACCCGCGGCGCGGGCGCCACCTCGCTGGTGTCGTACGTCGTCGCGGTCCCGGGCGCGTCGATCGACGTCGCGGACGTGACGGCGCATCTGGAACAGCGCCTGCCCGGCTACATGGTGCCGTCCTCGATCATGGTCATCGACCGGGTGCCGCTGACCCCGGCCGGCAAGCTCGATCGCAAGGCGCTGCCGGAACCGGAGTTCGCCACCGATACCACCTTCCGCGCACCGCGCACGCCGGTGGAGCAGGCCATCGCCGAGGTGTTCGCCGAGGTGCTGGGCATCGAACGCGTCGGCGTCGACGATTCCTTCTTCGCGCTGGGCGGCGACTCGATCGTGTCCATCCAGCTGGTGTCGCGGGCCAAGGCGCGCGGCGTGGTGTTCAGCCCACGCGACGTCTTCGAACAGCGCACCGTGTCCGGGCTGGCGATGGTCGCCGAATCTGCTGCGGGACAGGGTGATTCGGTGCCGGTGCTGACCGAGCTGCCCGGCGGCGGCGTCGGCACCATGCCGCTGACTCCGGTGGCCCGGTTCATGGTGGAGCGGTCGGGTTCGTTCGGCCGGTTCCATCAGGCGCTCGCCCTGGAACTGCCGATCGGCATCGACCGGGCCGGGCTGCTGGCCACCGTCGCCGCCGTCGTGGATCGCCACGACATGCTGCGGGCGCGGCTGCGCCGGCACGCGGGCGCGGAATGGATCGTGGAGACCGCCGCACCGGGCAGCATCGATGTCGAGTCACTGCTCGATCACACCGAATTCGACGCCGCCGCAACCGATTCGGAACTGTTCGGGATCGCGACCGCGGCCCTGGACGCGAGCCTGGACCGGCTCGATCCGGAGGCCGGTGTGGTCGTGCGCTTCGCCTGGCTGGAGCCCTCGGCCGCCGACCGGGCCGGACGCCTGATCGTGGTCGCCCACCACCTCGTCATCGACGGTGTGTCGTGGCGCATCCTGGTGCCCGACTTCGTCACCGCCTGGGGACAGCTCTCGGCCGGGCAGACCCCCGAGCTGGCCGCGCCGCCGACCAGCATGCGCACCTGGTCGCATGCGCTCGAGCGTGCCGCCGCCGACCGCGACGCCGAACTCGACTGGTGGCGTGCGGTCGTCGACGGCCCGGACCCGCTGCTCACCGAGCGGCCGTTCGATCCCACCGTCGATGTGGCCGGGGTCGCCGGCAAGGTCGAGGTCGAGGTCTCGCCGGAGGTCACCAAGGCCCTGCTGACCGCGGTGCCGGCGCTCTACCACGGCGGAATCAACGACGGCCTGCTGGCCGCGCTGGTGCTGGCCGTCGCGAAATGGCGTGCCGCGCACGCCGGTTCGGACGACCGGACCGACAGTGCGCTGGTGCGCCTCGAGGGCCACGGCCGCGAAGAGGACGTCGTGCCGGGCGCGGATCTGTCCCGCACGGTCGGCTGGTTCACCGCGATCTTCCCGGTCCGCTTCGACCTGTCGGGTCTCGACATCGACGCGGCGCTGACCGGCGGCCCGGCGATGGGCCGGGTCGTGAAGGCGGTCAAGGAACAGCTGCTGGCCGTGCCCGACAAGGGCCTGGGCTACGGCATGCTGCGCTACCTGAACCCGCGCACGGCGACCCAGCTGCCCGAGCAGATGCCGGGCCAGATCAGCTTCAACTACCTGGGCCGGGTCTCCGACAACGCGGTGCCCGAGGCGCTGCGCGGTTTCGGCTGGATTCCCGCCCCGGAACTCGGCGAACTGGCCGGCGACTACGACGCCGACATGCCGGCGATGGCGCCGCTGGACATCAACGCCATCGTCGTCGGCGACCGGCTGACCGCGCGGATCGGCTATCCGACCACGCTGCTCGACGCCGACGCCGTGCGCGAATTCGGCGGATTGTGGACGCGGGCGCTGGAAGCCGTTGCGCGACACGCGGAATCGGCCGGTGCGGGTGGGCACACCCCGTCGGACTTCCCGCTGGTGCGCGTCGGCCAGAGCGATATCGAGGGCTGGGAGCGGCGCTTCGGTGAGATCTCGCAGGTGTGGCCGCTGTCCTCGCTGCAGGCCGGTCTGCTGTTCCACGCCGAACTGGCCGCCGCCTCCGTCGACGTCTACACCGGTCAGGCCGTTCTCGACCTCACCGGCCGCGTCGATCCGGCCCGGTTGCGCAGTGCCGCACAGGCTCTGATCGATCGGTACGAGACGCTGCGCACGGCCTTCGTCACCGACGCACAGGGTCATCCGGTGCAGGTCGTGCTGGACGGCGTGCGGGCGACGTGGGCCGAACACGACCGCCGCGAGACCGGCGAGGCCGCGGATCTGATCGAGGCCGATCGGACCCGCCGCTTCGACCTGGCCGCGCCTCCGCTGATCCGGTTCACCCTGATCCGGGTGGCCGAGCAGCGCTGGTCGCTGGTCGTCTCGAACCACCACATCCTGCTCGACGGCTGGTCGATGCCGCTGCTCATGCGGGATCTGCTGGTGCTGTACGCCACGCACGCCGACTCCGGCGCGCTGCCCGCGGTGCGCTCCTACCGGCATTTCCTGGAATGGGTTGCCCAGCAGGATCATTCGGCCTCGCTGGCGGCGTGGACCGATGCCCTCGCCGGCATCTCCGAGCCGACCCTGCTGGCGCGTCCCGACGCCGGTCGCGAGATCACCGCGCTGTCGGACGAGTTCGTCTTCGAACTCGACACCGCGCAGACCGCGCGGCTGACCGAATTCGCCGCGCGCCTGGGCGTCACCGCCAACACCGTGCTGCAGACGGCCTGGGGCATCGTCCTGGGCCGCATGACCGGCCGTGACGACGTGGTGTTCGGCACCACCGTCTCGGGCCGCCCGCCGGAGCTGGCAGGTGTCGAGTCCATGGTCGGCCTGTTCATCAACACCGTGCCGGTGCGGGTGCGCCTGGATGCCGCCGAAACCGCGGAGCAGCTGCTCACGCGGGTGCAGGGTGAGCAGGCGGATCTGCTCGACCACCACTACCTCGGCCTGGCCGATATCCAGGACGCGATCGGCGTCGGCGGACTGTTCGACACCCTGGTGGTGTTCGAGTCCTATCCGGTGGATGCCGAGGGCATTCAGCGCCAGGCCGCCGACATCGACGGTATGGCGGTGGCCGGACTCGAGGCCACCGACGCCACCCACTACCCGCTGAGCCTGATCGCCTCGCTGGGCTCCACCCTGCGGATCCGGGCCGGTTATCTGCGCGATCTGTTCGACGAGAACGCGGTGCACCGCATCGCCGACCGGCTGGTGCGGGTGCTCACCACCATCGTGGGCGAACCCGCGGTCGGCGCCGGCGATATCGAACTGCTCGAGCCCGCCGAACGCGAACTCGTGGTGTCGCGATGGAATGCGACCGACCACGAGGTCGACGGCTCGGCCACCCTGGTCTCGCTGTTCGAGGCGCAGGCCGAACGCACCCCCGCCGCCACCGCGGTGAGCTTCGAGGGGACAGGTCTGTCCTATGCCGACTTCGCGGCCCGGGTGCATGCGCTGGCCCGCTGGCTGATCGAGCGCGGCGTCGGCCCGGACACCTTCGTGGCACTCGGTATGCGGCGGTCGATCGATCTGGTGGTCGGCATGTACGCCGTGACCGCCGCCGGTGGCGCCTATGTGCCGCTGGATCCGGATCATCCGGCCGAGCGCACCGAATACATTCTGGCCACGGCGGATCCGGTCTGCGTGCTGACCTCCGGTGACGATCTCGACATCGACACCGCGCAGGTGCGCATCGACCTGCTGGACCTGTCGGGCTACGCGATCGAGCCGATCACCGACGCGGAGCGCCGCGGCCCGCTGCGCCCGGCCAACACCGCGTACGTGATCTTCACCTCCGGTTCCACCGGCCGCCCCAAGGGCGTCGCGGTGTCGCATGCGGCGATCGTCAACCGGCTGGTGTGGATGCAGGCCGAATACGGCCTCACCCCCGCCGATGTGGTGCTGCAGAAGACGCCCGCGACCTTCGACGTGTCGGTGTGGGAGTTCTTCTGGCCCTTGCAGATCGGTGCTCGGCTGGTCGTGGCGCGGCCAGACGGCCATCGCGATCCGGCCTATCTGGCCGAGGTGATCGTCGGCGAGGGCGTCACCGTGACGCACTTCGTGCCGTCGATGCTGGCGGTCTTCGTCGCCGAGGCGGCGGCCGCGCAGTGCACGACGCTGCGCCTGGTCTTCGCCTCCGGTGAGGCGCTGGCGCCCAAGTCGGCGCAGCGTCTGCGCGAGCTCACCGGCGCCGCGCTGCACAACCTGTACGGCCCCACCGAGGCCGCGGTCGACGTCACCTATCACGAGGTGACCGATGCCGATGTCGATTCCGTGCCGATCGGCCGCCCCGTCTTCAACACCCGTGTCTACGTGCTGGATTCGCGTCTGCGGCCGGTTCCGGTGGGTGTCGCGGGTGAGCTGTATCTGGCGGGCGACCAGCTCGCGCACGGCTATGTGACGCGTCCGGATCTGAGCTCGGACCGGTTCGTGGCGAACCCGTTCGGCGCGGGCGAGCGGATGTACCGCACCGGCGACCTGGTGGCCTGGAACGAACAGGGCGAACTGGATTACCTGGGCCGCACCGACTTCCAGGTGAAGTTGCGCGGTCTGCGCATCGAACTCGGCGAGATCGAGACGACGCTGACCGGGCTCGACGAGATCGACCGGGCCGTCGTGGTGGTCCGCGGGGACCAGCACACCGGCGATCAGCTGGTGGCGTATGTCGTTGCCACACCGGGCCTTCCGGTCGACGCCGAAGCGGTGCGCGAGGAACTGGGCCGGCAGCTGCCCGGTTACATGGTGCCCGCGCTGGTGATGGTGCTCGACGAATTCCCGCTCAACGCCTCCGGCAAGCTGGACCGCAAGGCGCTGCCCGCCCCGGTGTTCGAGGCGGCGGTGTTCCGTGCGCCGGTCACCCCCGTGGAGCAGATCGTCGCGGGCACCTTCGCCGAGGTGCTCGGCGTGGACCGGGTCGGCCTGGACGACGATTTCTTCGCCCTCGGCGGCAACTCGCTGATCGCCACCCAGGTGGCCGCGCGGTTGTCCTCGGCCCTGGACACCCAGCTGGGTGTGCGCGAGATCTTCGAGGCCTCCACCGTCGCCGGTCTGGCGGCGCGGGCCGAGACCCGTTCCGGTGCGGGCGGTCGCGCGGCGCTGGTGCCGCAGCATCGGCCCGAGCTGGTGCCGCTGTCGCTGGCGCAGCAGCGGATGTGGTTCCTCAACCGCTTCGATCCCGAATCCGCGGTCGACAACATCCCGGCCGCGGTGCGGCTGTCGGGTCTGCTGGACCGGCAGGCGCTGCAGATCGCGGTCGCCGATGTGCTGGCGCGCCACGAATCGCTGCGCACCCGCTACCCCGAGGTGGACGGCACCGCCTACCAGGAGATCGTGCCGACCTCGAAGGTCATCCCCGATCTCACGCCGATCGACGTCACCGAAACCGAACTGCCGCAGCGGATTTCGGAGCTGGTCGGCACCGGCTTCGACGTCACCGTCGAGGTGCCGTTCCGGGCCCGGCTGTTCGAGGTCAGCCCGACCGAACACGTGCTGGCCCTGGTGGTGCACCACATCTCCGCCGACGGCTTCTCGATGGGCCCGCTGACCCGCGACGTGATGACCGCCTACGGTGCGCGCGTCGAGGGTGGCGAACCGGCCTGGGCGCCGCTGCCGGTGCAGTACGCCGACTTCGCGCTCTGGCAGCGTGAGGTGCTCGGCCGCGAGGACGATCCGGAATCGGTGATCGCCGACCAGATCGAATACTGGCGCGACGCACTGCGCGGAGTGCCCGAACAGCTCGATCTGCCCACCGACCGGCCGCGTCCGGCCGTCGCCTCCGGCCGCGGCGCGACGCACATCTTCCACATCGACGCCGACGTGCACGCCCGGCTCGCCGAACTGGCCCGCACTCGCGGCGCGACCATGTTCATGGTCACGCACGCGGCGCTGGCGCTGGTGCTGTCGCGGCTGAGCGGGGAGGCCGATATCGCCATCGGCACGCCGGTGGCCGGCCGCGGTGAGCGCGCGCTCGACGACCTGATCGGCATGTTCGTAAACACCCTGGTGTTGCGGACCGAGATCGACGGCGGCGCGAGCTTCACCGATCTGCTGCAGTCGGTGCGCAGCACCGATATCGCCGCCTTCGGGCACGCGGATCTGCCGTTCGAGCGGCTGGTGGAGATTCTGAACCCGGCGCGTTCGCAGGCGCGGCATCCGCTGTTCCAGGTGATGCTGTCGTTCCAGAACACCGGCCAGAACGCCCTGGAACTGCCGGGGCTGACGGTCAGCGGTGTGGAACTGCCGATCGACACCGCGAAATTCGATCTGCAGCTGGTACTCACCGAGGAGACCGCCGAGACCGCCGACGGCGCCGCCGGTATCACCGCCGAATTCGTCTACGCCACCGACCTTTTCGACGGCGCGACGATCGCCGGCTTCGCCGATCGCCTGGTGCGGGTGCTCTCCGCCGTGGTCGCCGAACCGGCGGCCCGGGTGGGCGACATCGATCTGCTCGCTCCCGCCGAGGCGGCGCGCGAACTGCGCGGCTGGAACAACACGGCACGCCATCTGCCGGTGCGCCGCGAGGGTGCCACCACCCTGCTGGCCGACTTCCACGCCCAGGTCGAGCAGACCCCGGCCGCGGTCGCGGTCGTCGATCCGGAGGCCGGCGTCACGCTGACCTACGCCGAATTCGCGGCGCGGGCACAGCGACTCGCGCGGTATCTGGTCGAGGCCGGTGTGGGCCCGGACGCGCGGGTGGCACTGGCCGTGCGGCGTTCGCTCGACCTCGTCGTGGCCGCCTACGCGGTGCTGGAGGCCGGTGGCGCGTACGTGCCGCTGGATCTGGAACAGCCGGGTGAGCGCATCCGCTACGTGGTCGACACCGCCGCCCCGATCGCCGTGCTCACCACCGCACGCGACGGCGCGGACATCGATCGCGCGCTCGAAGGTGCCGCGACCGCCGTGCGCATCGACGAGCTGGACCTGTCCGGCTACCCGGACGGCGAACTCGACGACACCGAACGGCGTGCCCCACTGCGGCCGGAGCACCTCGCCTACGTGATCTTCACCTCCGGCTCCACCGGACGGCCGAAGGGCGTGGCGGTCTCGCAGGCCGCGGTGGTGAACCAGATCCGCTGGATCACCGCCGAATACGGCATCGGCGCCGATGACGTGGTGCTGTTCAAGACGCCGCCGACCTTCGACGTGTCGGTGTGGGAGCTGTTCGGTGCGACCGCCACCGGCGCGCGCCTGGTGATCGCCGCGCCGGACGGCCATCGCGATCCCGGCTACCTCGCCGAGGTGATCGCGGCCCAGCAGGTCACGATGACCTCGTTCGTGCCGTCGATGCTGTCGGTGTTCTCCGACAGCGTGCACGCGGGTACGGCCGCGGCGGTGTCGTCGCTGCGCACCCTGCTGATCGCGGGTGAGGCGTTCACCGCCGACGCCGCGCAGGCCTACCGCCGCATCGGCACCGCCGAACTGCACAACCTGTACGGGCCCACCGAATTCACCGTGCACGCCACCGCGATGCCGGTGGCCGCGGATATCGCCGGCGCGGTGCCGATCGGCCTGCCGGTGTGGAACGCGCAGGCCTACATCCTGGACGCGCGGCTGCATCCGGTTCCGGCCGGTGTCGCGGGTGAGCTGTATCTGGCCGGTGCGCAGCTGGCGCGCGGCTACTTCGGCCGCACCGACCTGACCGCGGACCGCTTCGTCGCGAATCCGTTCGGCGGCAGCGGTTCCCGCATGTACCGCACCGGTGATCTGGTGCGCCGCGGCGCCGACGGTGCCATCGAATACATGGGCCGCACCGACTTCCAGGTGAAGTTGCGTGGTCTGCGCATCGAGCTCGGCGAGATCGAATCCGCGCTCACCGCACAGGATTCGGTCGCACAAGCGGTGGCCGTGGTGCGTTCCGACGAGCGGATCGGCGAACAGCTGGTCGGCTATGTCGTGCCCGCCGCCGGCGCCGGTGAGATCGAGGTCGACGCGGTTCGCGCGCACCTCGCGGCGCGGCTGCCCTCCTATATGGTTCCGGCCGCGATCGTCGTGCTCGACGCCCTGCCGCTCAGCGCGAACGGCAAGCTGGACCGGCGCGCGCTGCCCGCACCGGAATTCGAGGCACGGGAGTTCCGCGCCCCGACCACTCCGGTCGAGGAGATCGTCGCCGCCACTGTCGCCGAAGTGCTGGGTATCGACACCGACGCGCGGCCGGTCGGACTCGACGACGACTTCTTCGAACTGGGCGGCAACTCGCTGATCGCCACGCAGGTGGTCGCCCGCCTGGGGCAGGCGCTGAACACCCGCATCCCGGTGCGGACCCTGTTCGAGGCGCCGACCGTGGCGGCGCTGGCCGCCCGGCTGGAGACACACGCCGGTTCCGGTGGCCGCCGCGCCCTGGTGGCGGGGCCGCGACCGGAGGAGATTCCGCTCTCGCTGGCACAGCAGCGGATGTGGTTCCTCAACCGCTTCGACACCGCCAGCGCGGTCAACAACATCCCGATGGCGGTCCGGCTCACCGGAGCGCTCGACGTCGACGCCCTGCGCGAGGCCGTCGCGGATGTGATCGAACGCCACGAGGTGCTGCGCACGGTCTACCCGGAAACCTCCGAAGGCCAGGGCGTGCAGGTGATCCTGCCCGCCGACCGCGACGCGGTGGAACTGGACGCCGAACCGGTGACCGAGGCGCAACTGCCCCAGCGGGTGCGCGAGCTGGTCCTCACCGGCTTCGACGTCACCGCTGCGGTTCCGGTGCGCGCCAAGCTGTTCCGCGTCGAGCATGCGAGCGGCAACGGCGCGGGCGAGCCGGCGCCGGACTACGTGCTGGTGTTCGTCGTCCACCACATCTCCGGTGACGGCTGGTCGGTGCGGCCGCTGGCCCGCGATGTGATGCTCGCCTACGCGGCGCGCTCGCAGGGCGCCGCGCCGGGCTGGGCGCCGCTGCCGGTGCAGTACGCCGATTACGCCCTGTGGCAACGGGAAACGCTCGGTTCCGAGGACGATCCGGAATCGCTGATCGCCCAGCAGGTGTCGTACTGGTCGCAGCATCTGGCGGGTCTGCCCGAGCAGCTGGATCTGCCCGCCGACCGTCCGCGTCCCGCGGTCGCCACGTATCGCGGTGGCGTGCACGAGTTCTCGCTCGACGCCGGGCTGGTGCGCCGGCTCAATGCGCTGGCCCGCTCCCACGGCGCCAGCCTGTTCATGGTCACGCACGCGGCCTTCGCGGCGCTGCTGGCGCGGTTGTCCGGCAGTGACGATCTGGCCATCGGCACCGCCGTCGCGGGCCGTGGCGAGGCCGCGCTGGACGACGCCATCGGCATGTTCGTCAACACGCTGGTGCTGCGCAGCAGTGTCGATCCGGCGATGTCGTTCACCGAATTGCTCGCGCGCACCAAGGAATCCGATCTCGCCGCCTTCGGACACGCGGATCTGCCGTTCGAGCGGCTGGTGGAGATTCTGAATCCGGCGCGATCGCAGGCGCGGCATCCGCTGTTCCAGGTGATGCTGTCGTTCCAGAACACCGGTGAGGCCTCGTTCGCGCTGCCGGATCTCGAGGTCGGCGGCCTGCCGCTGGATGTCCTGACCGCGAAATTCGATCTGCACCTGAACCTCACGGAGCGCTTCGCCGCCGACGGTTCCGCGGAGGGGATGTCGGCCGAATTGGCCTACGCCACCGACATGTTCGATGCCCGGACCGTTGCGGCCTTCGCCGATCGCCTGGTCCGGATGCTGGACGCGGTGACCGCGGATCCGGCCGCCGCGCTCGGCGATATCGACCTGCTCGACGCCGTCGAACGCCGCACCATCGTGGACAACTGGAACGCCACCGCGTACGACGTCGACCGCGTCGTGCTCGGCCGGGCGGCCGGTACCGTCGCGCTGACACTGGCCTCGATGTTCGACAGGCAGGTCGAACGCGATCCCGACGAACCGGCGCTCACGTTCGAGGGGACAACTCTGTCCTACGGCGAGCTGGCGGCGCGGGTGAACCGGCTCGCTCGCCACCTGATCGAGCAGGGCGTGGGCCCGGATTCGCTGGTGGCGCTGCATATGCGGCGTTCGCTGGAACTGGTCATCGGCATGTACGCGGTGACCGTCGCCGGTGGTGGCTATGTGCCGCTGGACCCCGACCACCCGGCCGAGCGCACCGAATACGTACTGGCGACCGCGAATCCGGTCTGCGTGCTGACCACCGCGGACAGCCCGCTCGCGGCGCGGCCGGACGTGCCGGTCCTGGCGATCGACGGCCTGGAGCTGTCGGAGTACGCCGACGACCCGGTGGCCGATGCCGACCGCATCGCGCCGCTGCGGCCCGCGCACACCGCCTACGTGATCTTCACCTCCGGTTCTACCGGGCGGCCGAAGGGTGTGGCCGTCAGCCATGCCGCGATCGTGAACCGCCTGGCCTGGATGCAGGACGAGTACGACCTCTACCTCGACGACGTCGTGCTGCAGAAGACGCCCGCCACCTTCGACGTGTCGGTGTGGGAATTCTTCTGGCCCTTGCAGGTCGGCGCGCGCCTGGTCGTCGCCAAGCCCGACGGCCACCGCGATCCGGCCTATCTGGCGGAGCTGATCGACGCCGAGCGCATCACCACCGTGCACTTCGTGCCGTCGATGCTGTCGGTCTTCGTCGCCGCGCTGGACGCCTCCGGCGCCGACTGCACGACGTTGCGCCGGGTGTTCGCCTCCGGTGAGGCATTGCCCGCGGTTACCGCCCAGCGCCTGATCGAACTGACCGGCGCCCGGCTGCACAACCTCTACGGCCCGACCGAGGCCGCGGTCGACGTCACCTATCACGAGGTGACCGAGGCCGACACCGTCGCGGTGCCGATCGGCCGCCCGGTGTGGAACACCCGTGTCTACGTGCTGGATTCGCGGTTGCACCCGGTCGCCACCGGCGTCGCGGGCGAGCTGTACCTGGCCGGTGACCAGCTGGCGCGCGGATATGTCGCGCGTGCCGATCTGACCTCGGATCGGTTCGTTGCCAACCCCTTCGGGGGCGGGTCCGGGGGGATGGGCGCAGCCGAGGGCGAGCGGATGTACCGCACCGGTGACCTGGTGCGCTGGAACTCCTCCGGCGAACTGGAATACCTGGGCCGCACCGACTTCCAGGTGAAGTTGCGCGGTCTGCGCATCGAGCTCGGCGAGATCGAATCGGCACTGGTGGCGGTCGACGCCGTCGCGCAGGCCGTGGTGGTCGTGCGCTCCGACGACCGGCTCGGCGATCAGCTGGTCGCCTACGTGGTGCCCGCGACCGGCGCCATCGTCGACCCCGACGCGGTGCGTACCGAACTCGGCGAGGCGCTGCCCGGCTACATGGTGCCCTCGGCCTTCGTGGTGCTGGACGCGTTCCCGCTCAACGCCTCCGGCAAGCTGGACCGCAAGGCGCTGCCGGCGCCGGTGTTCGAGGCCCGGCAGTTCCGCGCCCCGGCCACCCCGATCGAGGAGATCGTGGCCGGCACGTTCAGCGATGTGCTGGGCGTGACCCGAGTAGGTCTCGACGACGACTTCTTCGAACTGGGCGGCAACTCGCTGATCGCCACCCAGGTGACCGCACGCCTGGGCGCCGCGCTCGACACTCAGCTGGCGGTGCGCGATCTGTTCGAGGCGTCGACCGTCGCCGCCCTGGCCGCGCGCCTGGAGCAGGGCGCCGGAACCGGCCGGACCCGGCCGAAGCTGGTGGCCGGGCAACGGCCGCAACGGATTCCGCTCTCGCCGGCGCAGCAGCGCTACTGGTTCCTCAACCAGTTCGACACCACCACCTCCGCGGTGGACAACATTCCACTCGCGGTGCGGCTGTCGGGTGCGCTCGACGTCGCGGCCATGGAACGCGCGCTCGGTGACGTGCTGGCCCGCCACGAGGTGCTGCGAACCACCTACCCGCGTTCGGCGGACGGCCCGCACCAGGTGATCCTGCCCGCGACCGAAACCGCGCCCCCGCTCGAGCCGGTGGCGGTCGACGAGTCCGAATTGCTGGACCGCATCATCGAATTCGCGATGACCACCTTCGACGTCACCGCCGAGGTGCCGCTGAAGGTCGCGCTGTTCCGGATCACCGGCGGGGACCAGTCGGCCGAGGAGCACGTCCTCGCGTTCACCGTCCACCATGTCGCCGCCGACGGTTCCTCGATGGGACCGCTGGCCCGTGATCTGATGGCGGCCTACGCCGCACGCGTCCAGGGTGAGGCGCCGCAGTGGACGCCGCTGCCGGTGCAGTACGCCGATTACGCGCTGTGGCAGCGCGAGGTGCTCGGATCCGAGGAAGATCCGGAATCGCTGGCCGCCCAGCAGGTGGCCTACTGGACCGCGGCTCTCGACGGGCTGCCGGATCAGCTGGAACTGCCGACCGACCGTCCGCGTCCGCCGGCCCAGTCGTTCCAGGGCAAGGCGATTCGCTTCGAGATCGACCCGCAGCGCCACGCCCGCCTGCACGAGCTGGCGCGCGCGAACAACGCCTCGCTGTTCATGGTCGTGCACGCGGCGCTGGCCGTCCTGCTCTCGCGGCTCTCGGGGACCGGCGACATCGCCGTGGGCACCCCGATCGCCGGACGTGGTGAGCGCGAACTCGACGATCTGATCGGCATGTTCGTCAACACGCTGGTGTTCCGCACCCGCATCGACGGCAACGCGAGCTTCGCCGAGCTGCTCGCCGATGTGCGCGAGCGCGACCTCGAGGCCTTCACCAACGCCGACGTGCCGTTCGAGCGGCTGGTCGAGGTGCTCAACCCGGTGCGGTCCACGGCGCGCAACCCGCTGTTCCAGGTGGGTCTGTCGTTCCAGAACCTGGCCGAGACCGCCCTGGAACTGCCCGGTCTCTCGGTGAGCGCGGTGAATTTCGATTCCCAGCTGGCCAAGACCGATCTGCACGTGACGCTCTACGACCGCTACGCCGAGGACGGTTCACCGGCCGAGATCATCACCGAATTCGGCTATGCCATAGACCTTTTCGACGAGTCGACGGTGCAGGGCTTCGCGGACCGGTTCGTCCGTGTGCTCGATGCGGTGATCGCGGACGTGTCCGGCCCGGTCGGTGATATCGACCTGCTGGATCCGGCCGAGAACGAGCGGATCCTGCGGCAGTGGAACGAGACCGCCCATCCGATCGACACCGAGGCGACGCTGGTGTCGCTGCTCGATGACACGGTCGCCGCCGATCCGACCGCGGTCGCGCTGGTGGTCGACACCGAGGCCACCGGAACGGCGCAGCAGGTGCTGACCTACGGCGACCTCGACGCGCGGGTGAACCGCTTGGCGCGCTACCTCGTCGAATGCGGGATCGGCACCGAGGATCGGGTGGCGCTGGCACTGGGCCGCTCGGTGGAGCTGATCGTCGCGATGTACGCGGTGGCCAAGACCGGTGCGGCCTACGTGCCGATCGATCCGGGCCAGCCCGCCGAACGCATCGACTACATCCTCGAGACGGCGGCCCCCGCCTGTGTGCTGACCACCTCCGCCGTCGTCGCGGCCACCACCGGCGACGACGAGGAGAGCGCGCTGCGCTGGACCCCGCAGCGTCCGGTGATCGAACTCGACGGGCTCGAGCTCTCCGGTTACTCGGCGGCGCCGATCACCGCGGGGGAGCGGTTGCGTGAACTCACCGCAGGCAATGCCGCGTACGTGATCTTCACCTCCGGTTCCACCGGCCGCCCCAAGGGCGTGGTGGTGTCGCACGGCGCCATCGTCAACCAGTTGCGCTGGGAGATCGCCGAATTCGGCCTCGGCGCCGGGGATTCGGTGCTGCTCAAGACCGCGGCCACCTTCGACCTGTCGGTGTGGGAGTTCTGGACCGCCGCCGCCTGCGGTGGCCGCCTGGTGGTGGCCGCGCCCGAGGGCCATCGCGATCCGGCCTACCTCAACGATCTGATGCTCGGCACCGCCGTCACCACACTGCACGTGGTGCCGTCGATGCTGGACGCCCTGCTCACCGAGAGCGAAGGCATGCTCAGCTCGTCGCTGAAGCGGGTGCTCGCCATCGGTGAGGCGCTGCCGGCCGCGACCGCGCAGCGCTTCCTGCAGACCGCCGGGGCCGCACTGTTCAACCTGTACGGCCCGACCGAGGCCGCGGTCTCGATCACCAGCCATCGCGTCACCACCGCCGACCGGCAGTCGGTGTCGATCGGTGCGCCGGAGTGGAACAGCCGGGCGTACGTGCTGGATTCGCGGCTGCGGCCCGTTCCGGTGGGTGTGCCGGGTGAGCTGTACCTGGCCGGTGCGCAGCTCGCGCGCGGCTACTTCGGTCGCGCGGATCTGACCGCGGACCGGTTCGTCGCCGATCCGTTCGGGGCGCCGGGCACGCGGATGTACCGCACCGGTGACCTGGTGGCCTGGACCGAGCGCGGTGAACTGGACTACCGGGGCCGCACCGACTTCCAGGTGAAGATCCGCGGCTTCCGCATCGAACTCGGCGAGATCGAGGCGGTGCTGCTGCGGCAGCCGGTCGTCACCGCGACCGCCGTTGTCGCGCACGCGGATCCGAATCTGGGCGATCGCCTGGTCGCCTATGTGGTCGGCACCGCCGAGCTGGACAAGCAGGCATTGCAGGCCGCACTGGCCGAACAGCTGCCGTCCTACATGGTGCCGTCGGTGTTCATGCAGCTGGACGCGCTGCCGCTGAACGCCAACGGCAAACTGGACCGCGCCGCCCTGCCCGAACCGGTCTTCGAGAAGGCCGTCTTCCGCGCGCCGGTGACCCCGATCGAGCAGATCGTGGCCAACACCTTCGCCGATGTGCTGCGCAAGGAATCCGGCACGATGGGCCGCGACGACGACTTCTTCGCGTGGGGCGGTAACTCGCTGCTCGCCACGCAGGTCGCCGCGCGTCTGGGCGAGGCGCTGAACACCCGGGTGCCGGTGCGCCTGCTGTTCGAGGCCTCCACCGTCGCCGCGCTCGCCACCCGGGTCGAGCACCACGCCGACGCCGGCGGTCGCCGCGCGCTGACCGCCGCACCGCGCCCGCCGCGGATCCCGCTGTCGCTGGCGCAGCAGCGGATGTGGTTCCTCAACCGCTTCGACACCGCTTCGGCCGCCTACAACGTGCCGATCGCGGTGCGGCTGAGCGGTGTGCTGGACGTCTCGGCGCTGCGGGCCGCGATGGCGGATCTGGTGGCGCGCCACGAGATCCTGCGGACCGTGTACCCGCAGACCGACCAGGGCCCGGTGCAGGTGATCCTGCCCGCGGCCCAGGCGATTCCGGAGCTCGAACTGCGCGTGGTCGACGCCGCCGCGGTGGAGTCCGAGGTGGTCGCGCTGATCAATACCAGCTTCGACGTCACCACCGAGGTGCCGGTGCGGGTCGCGCTGTTCGAGGTCCGCTCCGGCAGCGACACCGAAACCGCGAGTGGCGCAGGCGAATACGTGCTCGCGATGGTCGTGCACCACATCTCCGGCGACGGTTCGTCGGTGGGCCCGCTGACCCGCGATCTGATGACCGCCTACGCGGCCCGCGCGGCCGCGCTGGCGCCGAACTGGGCGCCGTTGGCGGTCCAGTACGCCGACTACAGCATCTGGCAGCGCGAACTGCTGGGCAGCGAGGACGATCCGGATTCGCTGGCCTCCAAGCAGGTCGCGTACTGGAAGCAGGCGCTGGCCGAACTGCCCGATCAGCTCGATCTGCCGGCGGATCGCCCGCGTCCGGCCGTGCAGAGTTTCGCCGGCGGCAAGGTCGAGATGCGCATCGATGCCGAACTGCATCGCGGGTTGATCGACCTGGCCCGCACCGAGGGCGCGACGCTGTTCATGGTCGTGCACACCGCGCTGGCGGTCCTGCTGTCGCGGCTGTCGGGTTCCGACGACATCGCCATCGGCACGCCGATGGCCGGTCGCGGTGAGGCCGTACTCGACGACCTGATCGGTATGTTCGTCAACACGCTGGTGTTCCGCACCCAGGTCGACGCCGGGGCCGGCTTCACCGAACTGCTGGGGCGTCAGCGCGATATCGACATCCAGGCCTTCGCCAACGCCGACGTGCCGTTCGAGCGGCTGGTCGAGGTGCTCAACCCGGTGCGCTCCACGGCGCGGCATCCGCTGTTCCAGGTGGGCCTGTCGTTCCAGAACCTGGCCCAGGCCACGCTGGAACTGCCGGGTCTGCGGGTCAGCGGACTGGACTTCGACACCCAGCTCTCGCAGTTCGACCTGCACCTGATCGCCACCGACCGCTACAGCGACACCGGTGCGCCCGAAGGCATCACCGGATTCTTCACCTACGCGACCGACCTGTTCGACCACGAGACGGTGGCGGGCTTCGTGGATCGCTTCGTGCGGATGCTGGGCGCGATCGTGGCCGAACCGCGCACCGCGGTCGGCGATATCGATCTGCTCGCCGCCGCCGAACGCGATGCGCTGGTCTCCGCCCGCAATACCACCGATCACCCGGTGGACCGGTCGGTGACGCTGGCCTCGCTGCTGGACGCGACGGTCGACACCCACTCCGAGCGCGACGCACTGGTCGGCGCCGACGGCACCCGGGTGACCTACGCCGAACTCGACCGCCGGGTGAACCTGCTGGCCCGCCATCTGATTTCGCTCGGGGTCGGACCGGAGTCGCGGGTCGCGCTGGCGATGCGCCGCTCGGTCGATCTGGTGGTCGCCATGTACGCGGTGACCGTGGCCGGCGGCGCCTATGTGCCGGTGGATCCGGATCAGCCGGCCGAACGCACCGGCTACATCCTCGACACCGCCGACGTGGTGTGTGTGCTCACCGATGCCGACGCCGCGTTCGAGACCGAGGTCGCACCCGTGGTCCGCGTCGACGACCTCGACACCACCGGTGACGATTCACCGATCGAGGACGCCGAGCGGGTCGCGCCGCTGCTCCCGCAGCACACCGCCTACGTCATCTTCACCTCCGGTTCCACCGGGCGGCCGAAGGGTGTGGCGGTCCCGCACGCCGCGGTGGTCAACCAGTTGCTGTGGAAGATCGCCGAATTCGGCCTGGGCGCCGAGGATTCGGTGCTGCTGAAGACCGCTGCCACCTTCGACCTGTCGGTCTGGGAGTTCTGGTCCGCGGCCGTGGCCGGCGGGCGTCTGGTGATCGCGGCGCCGGACGGCCACCGCGATCCGGCCTACCTCAACGAGCTGATGGCGCGCGAGGCGGTCACCACGCTGCACGTGGTGCCCTCGATGCTGGACGCGCTGCTCACCGAATCCGATGGGACGCTGACGAATTCGCTGCGTCGGGTGCTGGCGATCGGTGAGGCGCTGCCGGGTGCGACCGCGCAGCGGTTCCGCCGCGACAACGCCGGCGAACTGTTCAACCTGTACGGCCCGACCGAGGCCGCGGTCTCGATCACCAGCCACCGCGTCACCGCGGACGAACAGCAGTCGGTGTCGATCGGTGCGCCGGAGTGGAACAGCCGGGTCTACGTGCTGGATTCGCGCCTGCATCCGGTTCCGGACGGCGTCGCCGGTGAGCTGTATCTGGCCGGTGCGCAGCTGGCCCGCGGCTACTTCGCGCGGCCGGATCTGACCGCGGACCGGTTCGTGGCCAACCCCTTCGAGCCCGGCACCCGGATGTACCGCACCGGTGACCTGGTGAGCTGGAATGCGCAGGGCGAGCTGGACTATCAGGGCCGCACCGACTTCCAGGTCAAGATCCGCGGCTTCCGCATCGAACTCGGCGAGATCGAGTCGGCGCTGCTCGGCCTGGACGAGGTCGCGCAGGTCGCGGTGCTCGCGAAGTCGGATCCGCGCATCGGCGACCGGCTGGTCGCCTATCTGGTGCCGGCCGGCCAGAGCCTCGACATCGACGCGGTGAAGTCGGCACTGAACGCGGCGTTGCCGTCGTACATGGTGCCCTCGGCGTTCGTCGAACTGGACGCGTTGCCGCTGAACATCAACGGCAAACTCGACCGGCGCGCGCTGCCCGAACCGGAATTCGAGACCACCGCCTTCCGGGCGCCCTCGACACCGATCGAAGAGGCGGTCGCTTCCGTCTACACCGACGTGCTGTCGGTCGAGCGGGTCGGCGCCGACGACGACTTCTTCGCCCTCGGCGGTAACTCGCTGCTGGCCACGCAGGTCGCCGCGCGCCTCGGTGCGTTGCTCGACACCCGGGTGCCGGTGCGGGCGCTGTTCGAAGCCTCGACGGTGGCCGGGCTGGCCGCCAAGGTCGAACAGCAGGCCGGTGCCGGTGGCCGCCCGCCGCTGACCGCGGGACCGCGCCCCGTGCACATCCCGCTGTCGCTGGCGCAGAACCGCATGTGGTTCCTCAACCAGTTCGACACCACCTCGTCGGTGGACAACATCCCGGTGGCGATCCGGCTCTCCGGCGCGCTCGATGTGTCCGCGCTGCGTGAGGCGGTCGCCGACCTCATCGCACGCCACGAGATCCTGCGCACGGTCTATCCGGAGACCGATGCCGGTCCGGTGCAGCGGGTGCTGTCGCCGGCGGAGGTGGCGATCGATCTCGAGCCGGTGCGGATCGACGAATCCGGCGTGGTCGAGGCCGTCGCCGCCGCGGTGACGACCGGTTTCGACGTGACCGCGCAGATTCCGTTCCACATCCGCCTGTTCCAGGTCACCGACACCGACTTCGTGCTGGTCTTCGTCGCGCACCACATCGCGGCCGACGGCTGGTCGATGGGCCCGCTGACCCGGGATCTGATGGTGGCCTACGCCTCGCGCGCCGAGGGTGCGGCACCGGCGTGGGCGCCGATGCCGGTGCAGTACGCCGACTTCAGCATCTGGCAGCGCGATCTGCTCGGCTCCGAGGACGATCCGGAGAGCCTGCTCAGCGCCCAGGCCGACTACTGGCGGCAGGCGCTGGCCGGGATTCCGGACGAGCTGAACCTGCCCGCGGATCGCCCGCGGCCGACCGTGCAGTCGTTCCAGGGCGGCCGGGTGCTGTTCCCGATCGGCAACGAGCTCTACGACGGGCTGCAGCGCACCGCCCGCGAACAGAACGCGACGCTGTTCATGGTCGTGCACACCGCGCTCGCGCTGTTCCTGGCGCGGATGTCGGGTACCGACGACATCGCGATCGGCACCCCGATCGCGGGCCGCGGCGAGGCCGAACTCGACGATCTGATCGGCATGTTCGTCAACACGCTGGTGCTGCGGACCCATGTGCGCGGTGAGCTGACCTTCGGAGAGCTGCTGAGTCACGCCAAGGATGCGGACCTGCAGGCCTTCGCGCACGCCGACATTCCGTTCGAGCGGCTGGTCGAACTGCTCAATCCGGAACGCTCCACCGCGCGGCATCCGCTGTTCCAGGTGGCGCTGTCGTTCGAGAACCTGCCCGAGAGCACATTCGAACTGCCCGGATTGCACGTCTCGGCACTCGATTTCGACGTCGACACCGCGAAATTCGACCTGTCGCTGACGGTTCGGGAATCCGACGACGGCCGCAACGGCATGTACGCCGAATTCTCCTATGCGCGTGACCTTTTCGACGAGGCCACGGTGGAGGTGTTCGCGCAGCGGTTCACCCGTCTGCTCGAGGCGATCGTCGCGCAGCCGCAGACCGCGGTCGGCGATCTGTCGCTGCTGGCCGCCGACGAGTACGAGCTGCTCACCCACGTCCACGGTGACGAGGTGATGGCCACCGGCCTGCTGCCGGATCTGATGAGCCACGGCGTCCGGCTCGGCCGGGATCGAATCGCGGTGCGCTACAACGGTGAATCGATCACCTACGGCGAACTCGACGACCGGTCCTCGCGCCTGGCGCGGGTGCTGATCGAACGCGGTGTCGGACCCGAGCAACTGGTCGCGGTCTCGTTCCCGCGGTCCTACGAGATGGTGCTGGCCGTGCTGGCCGTCACCAAGGCCGGTGGCGCGCACGTGCCGGTGGATCCGAACTACCCCGAGGATCGGGTGCGCCACATGCTCACCGATTCCGGTGCGCTGCTGGGTATCACCGGTTCGGCGTATGTCGGCGACCTGCCCGGCGACGTGGACTGGCTGGTCCTCGACGATCCGGCGACCGACGAGTTGTGCGCCGCGCAGTCGGCGGCGCCGGTGACCGATGCCGACCGGCGCGCCCCGTTGCAGATGGCACACCCCGCGTACGTCATCTACACCTCGGGTTCGACCGGTAAGCCCAAGGGCGTCACGGTGACCCACGCCGGCCTCGGCGGCCTGGCCGATGTGGCGACGAGCCTGTACGGCCTGGAGCCGCAGCATCGGTTCCTGCACATCTGCTCGCCCAGCTTCGACCCGTCGGTGCTGGAATGGGTGTGCGCGTTCTACATCGGCGCCACCCTGGTGATCACGCCGTCGCAGATCATCGGTGGTCCGGAACTGGCGGAGCTGCTGCGCACCGAGCAGGTCACCCACACCATCATCACGCCCGCGGTGCTGGGCACGATGGATCCGGCCGACCAGGAGCAGTTGCTGGTGACGTCGGTGGGTGGCGATGTGACCACGCCGGAACTGCTGGCCAAGTGGCAGCCGGGACGCAAGTACTTCAACGCCTACGGTCCGACCGAGACGACGATCATCTCCTCGTACGCGCGGTTGTTCCCGGGTGACCACATCACCATCGGCACCCCGGTGCACGGTATGTCGGCGCTGGTGCTCGACGCCCGGATGAACCCGGTGCCGCCGGGCGTGGCCGGTGAGCTGTTCCTGTCCGGCGGCGCGGTGGCCCGCGGTTACCAGCATCGGCCGGGGCTGACCGCGGAGCGGTTCGTCGCCAACCCGTGGGGTGCGCCCGGAACCCGCATGTACCGCACCGGTGACGTGGTGCGGTGGTACGCCGAACCGGATGTGCGCGGTGGCAACATCGCCCGCCCGGAGGTGCCGTGGGAGCTCGATTACGTGGGCCGCACCGACTTCCAGGTCAAGATCCGCGGCTTCCGCATCGAACTCGGTGAGATCGACGCGGTACTCGGCCGGCATCCGGATGTCGAATTCGCGATCACCATCGGACGCGAAACCGCCGCCGGTGCAACGATTCTGGTGTCCTACGTGCTCGGCGTGCCGGGGCGCGCGGTCGATCCCGCGGCGGTCACCGACCATGTGGCCGCGGTGTTGCCGCCGCATATGGTGCCCTCGGCGATCGTGGTCCTGGACGAGATTCCGCTGACCCCGGTCGGCAAGCTCGACCGCAAGGCGCTGCCGGAACCCCAGCTGGCGCCGCGCGAATTCCGGGCACCGACCAGTGCGCTCGAGGCGACCATCGCCGAGGTGTTCGCCGAGGTGCTGGGCGTCGATCAGGTCGGGCTCGACGATTCGTTCTTCGCGCTCGGCGGTGACTCGATCCTGTCGATCCAGCTGGTCTCGCGGGCCAAGGCGCGCGGTGTGCTGTTCACGCCGCGGCAGGTCTTCGAGCGGCGCAGCGTGGCCGCGCTGGCGGAGATCGCCACCCGCGCGGGGGAGGCCGAACAGCAGGTGCTGGCCGAACTGCCCGGTGGCGGTGTCGGCGAGATCCCGCTGACGCCGATCATGGCCTCGATCCTCGGCACCGGCTCGTCGTATCAGCGGTTCTCGCAGGCCATGGCGCTGCGACTGCCCGACGACACCGACCGGGAGACCCTGGTCGCGACCGTCGCCGCGGTCGTCGATCACCACGATGTGCTGCGAACCAGGTTGCGGCGCGACGAATCCGCCCCCGTGGACGCCACGGACGGGTGGACGTTCGAGGCGCTGGAGCAGGGCGCGATCGATGTCGACGCCCTCGTGCATCGGGTCGAGTTGCCCGGTGACATCTCGGAGGCGGAACTGTCGCGCCGGGCGAGCGCCGAATACGACGCCGCGCTGGGTCGCCTCGATCCGGCGAACGCGGTGATGACGCAGTTCCTGTGGTTCGCCTTCACCGGTGCGCAGGACGACGCCGCGCCGCGTCGCCGGGACGTGCTCGTGATCGTCGCCCACCACTTCGTGGTCGACGGTGTGTCGTGGCGCATCCTGATCCCGGATCTCGCGGTGGCCTGGTCGCAGCTGAAGTCGGATCAGGCCGTGACGCTGCCGGCGAACGGCACCTCCATGCGCCGCTGGGCGCACGCCCTGGTCGACGCCGCGGCCACGCGGACCGGGGAACTGCCGTTCTGGCAACAGATTTCGGCGGCCGAGGATCCGGTGCTGGGCGAGCGGGCGTTCGACCCGGCGGTCGACACCTTCGCCACCGTCGACCGGGTCGAGGTGCTGCTCCCGGCCGAGGTGACCGATGCGGTGCTGACCGGCGTGCCGGACAAGTACCGGGCCGGCGTCAACGACGGCCTGCTGTCGGCGCTCGCGCTGGCGGTGAGTACGTGGCGCGGTGAATCCGCGGGCGGTGCCGCGCTGGTGAAGCTCGAGGGTCACGGCCGTGAGGAGAGC
This sequence comes from Nocardia sp. MDA0666, assembly GCF_003023875.1. Lineage (NCBI taxonomy): Bacteria > Bacillati > Actinomycetota > Actinomycetes > Mycobacteriales > Nocardiaceae > Nocardia > Nocardia sp. MDA0666. The sequence continues at coordinate 196,663 of NZ_PYHT01000007.1, read as the reverse complement.
GTGGTTCCGGGCGCCGATCTGTCGCGTACGGTCGGCTGGTTCACCAGTGCCTATCCGGTGCGGCTGGATCTGGGCCACGCCGATGTGGCGGCCGCCCTGCGCGGTGGAAAAGCGCTGGGCGACATCGTGAAATCGGTGAAGGAGCAGCTGCTCGCGGTGCCGGACAAGGGCATCGGATACGGCCTGCTGCGCTACCTGAATGCTGCGACCGGAACCGAACTGGCGACCGGCACCGCACCCCAGATCAGCTTCAACTATCTGGGCCGCGCGGATACCGGTGCGGGCGCCGAGACGGCCGAAAGCGCCTCGGGCCCGGTCGGTTTCGACTGGGCGCCGGTGGCGGACCTGGGACAGCTGGATGCCGACATGGATCCGGATATGCCCGCCAACGCCGCGATCGACATCAACGCGATCGTCACCGACGGGCCCGAGGGCGCGCAGCTGTCCGCCTCCTTCGCGTTCCCGACCGGGCTGTTCGGCAAGCAGCGCGTGCAGGAGTTCGCCGATCTGTGGGTGGCGGCGCTGACCGCGCTCGCCGACCACGTCCGGCAGCCGGAGGCGGGCGGTCTGACGCCGTCCGATCTGCCGCTGGTCGAGGTCGCGCAGTCCGAGATCGACGAGTGGGAACAGCAGGATCCGGGTCTGTCGGATGTCTGGCCGCTCTCGCCGCTGCAGTCGGGTCTGCTGTTCCACGCGATGATGACCCAGCAGACCGTGGACGTCTACACCATGCAGGCCGTGGTGGATCTGGGCGGCGTGGTCGACGAGGACCGGCTGCGGGCGGCCGGCCAGGCCATCCTGGACCGCTATCCGAACCTGCGCGCCTCCTTCGTCACCGATGCCGGTGGCCGGGCGGTACAGCTGATCTCGGATCGGGTCGAGGTGCCGTGGCGGACCGTCGATCTGACGGATCTGGATCGGCCGCAGCGGATTCCGGAGTTGAGGCGCCTGCTCGAAGAGGATCGGGCGACGCACTTCGACATGTCGCGGGGGCCGCTGCTGCGGTTCACGCTGTATCGGACCGACGCCGAGACGTTCCATCTGGCCATCACGACCCACCACATCCTGGTGGACGGCTGGTCGATGCCGCTGCTGATGCGGGATCTGCTGGTGCTCTACGCGGTGCGCGGTGATACCGCCGCGCTGCCGCGGGTGTCCTCGTACCGGAACTTCCTGAGCTGGCTGGCCGGGCGCGACCGCGAGGAATCGCTGCGCACCTGGTCGCGGGCACTGGCCGGTGCGGACGAGCCGACCCAGCTCGCACCGCCCGCGCGCGGACCCGAGCACTACGAGATCGAGAAGTTCGTCGCCGAGGTCGACGAGGACCGCACGCGCCGGATCACCAAGTACGCCGCCGAGGTCGGGGTCACGGTGAACACGCTGGTGCAGGCCGCGTGGGGCATTCTGCTCGGCCGGCTCACCGGCCGCGACGACGTGGTGTTCGGCGCGACGGTCTCCGGCCGCCCGCCGGAGCTGACCGGGGTGGAATCGATGGTCGGCCTGTTCATCAACACGCTGCCCGTGCGGGTGGGTGTGGACGACCGCCTGTCGGTCGGTGAGCTGCTGCAGCGCCTGCAGCGCGATCAGGCCGATCTGCTCGACCACCACTACGTCGGCCTCACCGATATCCAGCGGATCGCCGGTGCCGGAGCACAATTCGACACGCTGCTGGTGTTCGAGTCGTATCCGATGGATACCGACGCGATCGCCGCGGCGAGCTCGATCGACGGCATGTCGGTGACCGGTGTCGGCACCAACGACGCGACCCACTACCCGCTGACGCTGCTGGTGACCGCCGAATCGACGATCGAGGTGACCTGGAAGTACCTCACCAGCCGGTTCACCGCCGAGGAGGTGCACACCCTCGCCGAGCGACTGGGCCGGGTGCTGGACGCGCTGATCGGCGATCCGACGGCCGCGGTCGGCGATATCGACATCCTCGACGCCGAGGAGCGGGCGCGCATTCTGGCCGGCGCCGCGGTGACCGCCGAACCGGTCGCCGAGCCCGGCCGGGTCGGCAGCCGTACGGTGGCCAAGGCCCTCGGCGATGTGGTCGAGGAGGATCCGCAGGCTCCCGCGCTGCTGTCCGGCGACGCCGAAATCGCCTATCACGAGGTGGATTCGCGGTCGTCGAAGCTGGCCCGGGTCCTGATCGGGCGTGGCGTCGGACCGGGTGACATCGTCGCGGTGGCGCTGCCGCATTCGGTGGATGCCGTGGTGGCGCTGTGGGCGATCCAGAAGGCCGGCGCCGCGGCGCTGTTCGCCGACGGCCTGTCCTTCGGCGACATCGTCGCCGCGGGCGCCGGCTGGGGTATCGCGCTGGAACCGGCGGCCAAGTCGGTGCGCTGGCTGGTCCCGACCGATCCGAAGGTGCGGGCGGAAATCGATGCGGCGCAGGCACATCCGGTGTCCTACGCCGACCGGGTCCGGGTCCTGCAGGACGACCATCCGGCCTTCGTGGTGCGGGCGGCCGACGGCACCCTGCGCACGCTGACCCAGGAGCAGGCCCTCGAGCATGCCGACGCCGTGCGCGCCGAGCACGAGATCGACTACGAGTCGACCACGTACACCACGGCGACGGCGGGCCCGGCAGCGCTGGCGGAATTCCTGACCTCCGCGACCGCGGGCGCCCTCTCCGTCCTGCCCAGCGGCGATATCGCCGGCGACCTGGCCGAGGGCGAGGTCAGCCACTGGTTCACCGTGCCGGGCGAGGCGACCGATGCCGCCGAGGGCGAGGTGCGGGTGATCGAGGCGGAGTGAACGAGACCGGTGCCCGGGGTGCGGCTGCCCGAACGGGGTGCGGCTGCTCTCCGGCACCGGCTTTTTCGCATCAGCAACCGATGAACCCGCGTTACATACGCCTTGCCGCCGGTAACAGGTAGGAACGTGAGCGCCGACGTAGAGTCGAGACAGTTCGCAGCACAGACCGGGCGGGGCGGCTTCCATCGCGGAGGCATGGAGAGGCGGCTCTGCAGAGGAGGGGGATATGGAAACAACCACCACGCCTGCGCTGCAATTGAGCGGGCTGTACAAGCGATTCGGTGGGCCGTGGGTGGTCGACGGGGTGAGTGTGGTGGTGCCGCCCGGGTCGTTCTTCGGGCTGGTGGGGCCCAACGGCGCCGGTAAGACCACCACGTTGTCGATGGCGGTCGGGTTGTTGCGGCCGGATGCGGGGCAGGCGCAGATCTTCGGCGCCGATGTGTGGGCGGATCCGGTGCGGGCCAAGACGATCGTCGGCGTGCTGCCGGACGGTCTGGCCGTGCCGGAGCGGCTCACCGGACGCGAATTGCTCACCTACACCGGGCTTTTGCGCGGGCTGCCGCCGGGCACGGTGGCCGAGCGCGCGCAGGAATTGCTCTCGGTGCTGGAGCTGATCGAGGCGGAACACACTCTGGTCGTGGACTATTCGGCCGGTATGCGCAAGAAGATCGGACTCGCCACCGCACTGTTGCACGGGCCCAAACTGCTGGTGCTCGACGAACCGTTCGAGGCGGTGGATCCGGTGTCGGCCAGTACTATTCGCACGATTCTGCAGCGGTTCGTCACCGCCGGCGGATCGGTGGTGCTGTCCAGTCATGTGATGGCGCTGGTGGAGAATCTGTGCGATCACCTCGCCGTCATCGACAAGGGACGGGTGGTCGCCGCCGGATCGGTCGCCGAGGTGCGAGGTGAGGGCAGTCTCGAGGAGGCGTTCGTCCGCCTGGTCGGCGGTCGCATCGGCGGAGACGAGGGGCTGTCGTGGTTGGCGTCCTGATCCGGATGCGCTGGCGGCTGACCGTCCGCGCGATGACCAGCGGCCGGGCCGCGGTCGGCTTCTGGATCGGTCTGTTCTTCGGCCTCGTCGCGGCCGTCGGCACGGCCGTGCTGATGGCCACCGCCGGGCACGGCTGGGAGCCGCGGGCCGCGATCAATGTGGCCGCCACCCTGTACGCCGTGTGGACACTCGGCTGGCTGGCCGGCCCCATCCTCACCGGCAGCAGCGACGAAACCCTGCAGCCCGAACATTTCCGGCTGCTGCCGCTGAGCTACCGCCAGCTGTCGGTAGGGCTGGCGGCGGTGGCCTTCACCGGCCCGGCCGGAGCGGTGAATCTGATCGCCTTCGCCGGTCTGGCCGCCATCGGTATCCAATTGGGCGTCGTACCAACGGTGTTCGCCGTACTCGGCATGTGTCTGCAGCTCGTCTTCGTGGTGCTGTTGTCCCGCGCACTGCTCGCCTGGATCGGTGCCGCGATGCGGTCGCGGCGCGGTCGCGATCTGGGGGTGGTCCTCGCCGCTCTGACCGGACTCGCCTATTACCCGCTGCAACTACTGATGTCCTATCTGGGCCCGCGCCTCGAGCATGTGTCGCCTGCCCTGGGCGCGACCTTGCGGATCCTGCCCTCGGGGTGGGCGCCCTATGCGGTGCAGGCCGCCGACGAGGGCCGCTGGTGGTTCGGTGTAGCGGCACTGGCCGGACTCGCCGCGGTGTCGGCGCTGCTGTGGCAGGCGTGGGCGGTGCTGCTGCGCCGGCGCCTCACCACGACCGCGGCTGCGGCCGGACCCGTTCGCGCACAGGCGGGTTCGGGCCGGCTGGAGCGGATGATCCGCCCGACTCCCGTCGGCGCGGTCGTCCTCAAGGAGTTGCGCACCTGGTGGCGCGACGGCCGCCGGCGAGCGGCACTGTTGCCGCTGATGCTCATCGGTGTGGTGCTGCCGATCTTCCTCGGCCTGCAGAACGGCGGTGCCAGTGTGCCGTTCGCGGGGGTCTTCGTGGTGTGGCTGGCCGCGATGGCCAGCGCGAACATGTACGCCTTCGACGGCACGGCACTGTGGCACACCCTGGTGATTCCGGGTGCGGTGCGTGCCGATGTCCGGGGCCGCATCATCGCTTGGCTGGTGCTGGTCGCTCCGTTGGCGGTGGTACTCACCCTCGTGCTGCCCGGTGCGGTCGGCGCGGCGCGGTGGTATCCGTGGGTGGTGGCGATGCTGCCGGTGGTCCTCGGTGTCGGCGTCGCGGCCGCGATGCTGTTGTCGGTCTACGCCGCGTATCCCCTTCCGCAGCAACGCGGTAACCCGCTCGCCGGCAACAGCGGAAATCCCGGCTGTGCGCGCGCACTCGTACAACTCGCGGTCGCCTTCGGCCAGCTGATCATCGGTCTGCCGGTGCTGGGTCTTCTCGTCCTCGGCACCTACCTCGGCGACGCGCTCGTCGAATGGGGTGCGTTTCCGGTGGGCCTGGCACTGGGCCTCGGCGCAGCCGTTCTGGGTGCGCACCTCGCCACCCGGCGCATCGAATCCCATGGACCGGAACTGCTCGCCGAAGTGAAGCCGCGGTGATCCCGGCGTGCGTGATCTGACGATATCGGCCGCGCCCCTGACCCTTCCGGCCGTCGGTATCGACCGTGCCGGATTCCCGGCGTTCCATTCCAGCAGGCCGCAATCGCGACCGGATGCTCGCGCTGGAAGGAACGACGATGACCGAGTACGTGGAACTCGAACACGGACGGCTCGCCTGCGATGTGGTCGGGGACGGACCGCTGGTGGTGCTCTCGCACGGCATGGGCACTGTGCGCCAGGACTTCCGCCTTCTGGTCGGGCCGCTGGCCGCGGCGGGATACCGGGTGGTCAACGTGGATATGCGGGGGCACGGCGAATCCAGTGCGGATTGGCCGTCGGCGACCGGGAAGGCCGCCATCAGCCGCGCCGATGTGGCGGAGGACCTGCTGGGAGTGATCCGGCACTTCGGCGGCCCGGCGGTGATCGTCGGGCACTCGCTGTCGGGCGGGTCGGCCACCATCGCCGCGGCCCGGGCTCCGGAACTGGTGAGCGGGATCGTCGAGATCGGCCCCTTCACCCGTACCCAGCGGCTGCACGTCGGCGCTCTGCTCGTCAGCCGCCGATACCGTCGGGGCATGGTCCGCCTCGCCCTCACCACGATGCTGAAATCGATGCCGTGGTGGCGGCGTTATCTGGACGTCGCGTATCCGACCAGGCCCGCCGACTACGACCACTACCTCGCCGACCTCGAGAGCATGCTGCGGCGGCCCGGCCGGTGGGCGGAATTCATGAAGACCGGACGGACCACTCCCGCCGACGCGCATGCCCGTTTGACGGACGTCCGCTGTCCCGCACTGGTGATCATGGGTACGGCCGATCCGGATTTCGCCGATCCCGAGGCCGAGGCGCATGCGATCGTGGCCGCGCTGCCGGACGGGGTGGGCCGCGTCGAGATGATCGAGAACGGCGGACACTACCCACACGCGCAATTGCCGGAAGCTGTCGCGGCAGCGATCATTCCGTTTCTCGGTCGGTGTGCGGTGCGGGGCCGGAGTGCCGAGGTACGGCGCGCCGGGTGATGTGCGTGCCCTGGTGCGGGATCGCCCGATGCGCGGGGGAGTCGGGCGAGCCCCGCCACGGTTGGCCGTCGGCCGTGGCGGCCGCTCCTCCCGGCTGCGATGATGGCGAAATGCCCGCGTCGCGCACCATCGTCTTCGTCGCCTACGAGGGCATGCAACTGGTCGAATTGGCCGGGCCGATGGATGTTTTCGGGGCCGTCAACACGATGGGCGGGGAGACCGCCTACCGCCTCGTCACGGCCTCGCCGCACGGCCGGTCGATCGAGGCCGACGGCGGCCTGACCATCGGGGTCGGAACATCGCTGCACGATCTGGCCTCCTCCACCGCCGAGATCGACACGCTGATGGTCGTCGGCGGCATGGTCTCGGGACCGGTGTCCGCGGAGGTGGTCCGCGAATTACCCGCTCTCGCACGCAGATCCCGTCGCATCACCTCGGTGTGTTCCGGCGCGCTGCTGTTGGCCGCCGCGGGCCTGCTCGACGGCTACCGAGCCACGACCCACTGGGGTTCGGCCGATCTCCTGGCCCGCTCGTACCCGCGCGTCGTCGTCGAGCCCGACCGTATCTACGTGCACGACCGCAACCGCTGGACCTCGGCGGGTGTCTCCGCCGGCATCGATCTCGCGCTGGCTCTCGTAGAGGACGACCACGGCCGCGAAATGGCCCAACAGGTCGCCCGCGCCTTCGTCGTCTTCACCCGGCGCTCCGGCGGGCAGACGCAATTCAGCGCCCAGCTGCGCACGCAGCCGGCTCGTACGCCCGCGATCCGCGCCGTCCAGCACTGGCTGCCCGATCACCTCGGCGACGATCTGGCGGTGTCCGCTCTGGCTCGGCGCGCCGGCATGAGCGAACGTCATTTCGCCCGTGCCTTCCGAGCCGAAACCGGAAGTACCCCAGCGGCGTTCGTCGCGGAACTGCGCCTGGAAGCAGCTCGTCGGCTCCTGGAGTCCTCCGAACTCACCGTCACCGCCATTGCCCGCGTGGTCGGTTACCGCCACGGCGAGACCCTGCACCGAGCCTTCGTCCGCCGCCTCGCCACCACGCCCGAGGCCTATCGCCGGCAGTGCGCCGAGGCCGGTCTCGGCACCGTTGCGGCAGAGCCGGCCGTCAGCGCAGCCCAGGAATCCGCATCGTCTCCGCCATGATGCGGGCGCCCTCGTCGTTGAGGTGTAGTCCGTCGCCGCTGTCGAGATCAGGGCGGATGAACTCGGGCCGCTCCGGATCCGCCACGGCGGCCGCCACATCGAACACGGCGTCGAAAACCGTTGTGGTCCGCAGCCATTCGTTGACGACGTCGCGCACCGGAAGCGCCGGAGCCACGTTCACCTCTGGATAGATCACCCCGGCGAAGGGCCCGATCGTGTTGGCATAGACCGGCAGTCCGGCGGCGTGTGCCCGCGCGGCGAGTTCGGTGTAGCCGGCGATCAGATCGTCGGCCGCGGCCACCTCGCCCAGCCCGAGATCGTTGATACCGAGATTGACCACCACGTGGGTGACGCCCGGCACCGCGAGCACATCGCGGTCGAACCGGGCCAGGGCGTGTTCGCCGACCTCGTCGGTGAGCAACTGGTTGCCGCCGATGCCCTGATTGACCACCCAGCCGCGGTTCAGCAGCGAATTCAGCGCGTCCACCGAGCGGTGATTCGCGCCCACCGTGGTACCGGCGCCGTCGAACCAGGAGTCACCGAACGCCACCACCACGGGAGTGTCCGCGTCGGCCAGTACGTCGACGCCCGTCACGAAGAAGCGCGAGGCGACTTCCTCGACCTCCGACAGGTCCGGATCGGCGGTGTGATCACCGGCGACCACGGCGGCGATCTCCATCGGCTGATGGGAGAAGGTCGCGAGTCCGGTCGGCCCGGGCAGATACAGGCTCAGCAGGAGATCGTCGCCGCCGTTCACCGCGAGATCGACGGCGTCGCTGACTATTTCGCCACCTGCCGGAATGCGCACCCGGTCCGTTCCGTCGAAACGCAGCACGGTATCGGTCTCGGCGACAGCCGCGAACCCGGTCTTGCGCAAGACGATTCGAGCGGCACCGATCTCCAGCGCGTCGCGCCCGTACCGATTGCTCAATCGCACCCGAAGCTGCCGCCCGCCGCCGGCCATGTGCAGCACCTGGCGCACGGTCCGATCGGTGAACCCCCGGGGTTCGGTCAACTGGAACTGCTCGTAGGGGCTGATGATCGCGGAGCGGAATCCGGCGAGCCAGGTGCTGGTCATGACATCTCCATTTAGTTGCTGTGAGGAATATCCCCGCAGCAATAATATGGAAGATATTCCTCATGTCAACTATCCGCACAGCAACTGTGCGTTAGGCTGACCGCATGGAGCACACGCACGACGCCGACGTCTTCGACGACCCGCGCCTCTCCGACATCGGCATGCTGTTCGAGGCGACGAGCGGCATCCGCCGCAAACTCGAACCGACCTGGTCGGCGCACGGGCTGTCGGTGCTGGACTTCACGGCGCTCATGCGTCTGAGCCGCTCGCCCGGCCGCCGGCTCCGGATGACCGATCTGGCCGATCAGGCCCAGCTGTCGACCAGCGGTGTCACCCGCCTGGTGGATCGGCTCGAACGCAACGGTTTCGCCCGCCGCCAATCCGATCCGAAAGATCGCCGCAGCTCCTACGCCGCCCTCACCGCCGCCGGTGCGACGCGCCTGGCGAAGGTGCTGCCGGAATATCTGAAGATCCTCGACACCTGGTTCTACGGTCAGCTCACCCCGGAGCAGTGCGAGGCGCTGATCAGCGGTCTGCGGATCATCCGCGACGCCACCTTCCCCGAGGCGGGCCGGCTCTCCGACTGATCCGGTAGCCGAACGCTCGCGTTCACCGCACGGTCCGGTATCGCCCGGTCCCTATTGCCGAGATTCGCCCGGTTCGGCTCGTAGACTCGACCGATACGAGTTACTTCCCAGCGACATCGGTCGACGACGGGAGCGGCGCATGGCTGATCACGTTCGAACAGACGCTGAGCTCGGTTCGCCACCCACCGGTGCCAGACAGTGGTACGCCCTCGCGGTCCTCGCGCTGGGACTTGCGATGGTGACGCTGGACGGCACCGTCGTCGGTGTCTCGCTGCCGGCGATCATCGGTGATCTGGGACTCGATTTCACCCAGGCCCAGTGGGTTTTCTGTGTGTATTCGGTGGTGCTCGCGGTCCTGTTGATCACCGCCGGCCGGATCGGCGACCGCTTCGGCCGTCGCGCCCTCTTCGCGCTCGGAGTGCTGATCTTCGTCGGTGGCAGCCTGTTGTCCGCCTCCGCGGATACGGCGAGCCCGCTCATCTGGGGACGGCTCGTGCAGGGCATCGGCGGTGCGGCGGTCGTGGCGGGATCCTTGGGTACGGTAGCCGCGGTGTTCCACGGCCGGGCACGCGTGATCGCCTTCACCGCGTGGGTGGTGGCCCCGGCCGCCGCGGCGGTCGTCGGCGCGGCACTCGGCGGATGGTTCGTCGACTCCTTCACCTGGCCGTGGATCTTCCTGATCAACGTGCCGATCGCGGTGGTCGTACTGATCGGGACCGTGCTCGTGCCCGAAACCCGCATCGGCGCCGCGGCCACCGGACCGGATGTGGACGGATGGCTGCTCAGTACCGCCGGGTTCGCGCTGGTGATCTTCGCCCTCATCGAGGGGCAGCGCTACGGCTGGCTGCGGCCGCGGCGGGAGTTCACCGTATTCGGCGTGACCTGGTCGACCCAATCGGCGAGCTCGCCCATACCGTTCGTACTCGGCGTGGGGGTACTGCTGCTGGTGCTGTTCGTCTTCTGGGAGCGACATCGGGTGAAGGTGGAACATGCCGCGCTGATGGACTTCTCGCAGCTGCGCGATCCGCGGCACTGGGGTGACGGCGCCGCCCTGCTGATCGCGGCGGCACAGTTCGGACTGCTCTTCGTGCTGCCGCTGTACCTGGTGAACTGTCTCGGATTGTCCACGCTGCGAACGGGTTCGATCCTCGTGGTGCTGACCGGATGCGCGCTCATCTCGGCGGTGCTGACCGCCGGACCACTGCGAGCGGTGCCTCCGCTGTGGCTGGTGCGGATCGGCCTGGCGATCGCGTTGCTCGCGATGGCGGTGACCGCGCTGGCGTTGACCTCGACGATTCCGGCGTGGGTGCCGACCGTGCTACTGGCCTGCTACGGAATCGGTCTCGGCCTGGCCGCCGCCCCGCTGACGGCGAATATGCGCACCGGCGCGGGCGCCATGGCGTCGGATCCGGGATCGATCACCGCGGCCGCGGCCCGGCCCGCCGGTGCCGCGCTGGGTGTGGCGGTTCTCGGCAGTACCCTCTCGATCGGTCTCGGCCACTTCCTGCCCGACCGGTTGAGCTACGTCCCGGGGCTGGCCACCCGCGCCGCCGGCGCCGTGGGGGCGGCCACCCGCGATTCGGCGGGCGGCGCGATCGTCGGACTGCGTGCCCAGCACGCACCGGCCGCGGTCACCGACGCGCTGGCCAACGGATTCGCCGACGCGACTCGCGTGGCCCTGCTCGGTGTCGCGGTCGTGCTGCTTCTGGCGTTCGTGGTGGCCACGCGCATTCCGTCCGACGCCGAACGGTTCGACGCCGCGCGGATCGATGGCGAACCGCCCGGTGCCGTCGCTCGCGACCAAGACCTCGAGCGACCGGACGCGACGGGTCCGAACATCGGTGGCGAGGGCGCCGCGCCGGCCGAACGCGGCGAGGCGACCTAGCGATCACCAGTCGATCAGGTCGAGTTCGTGCAGGCGCCGGAAGACCAGCATCGATCCGGGCGCGACATGCGGCATGGCCGCGTACTCGCCGACGGTGAAATAGCGCAGTTCGGCGATCTCACTCGTCGGCGTCGGTTCGCCGGTGAGGTCGGCGGTGAAGCAGGTCATGTGCAGCGCGGTACCAGGGGCGTGCCCGTACGCCTCACATTCGAAGACGCCGAGCTCGTCGTGGGCCGCCACGTCGACACCCAGTTCCTCGCGCACCTCGCGGTACAACGCCTGCACCGGTGATTCGCCGGGGTCGATCTTCCCGCCCGCCATGTAGAACACCTCTTTGCCGGTCGATCGTGTCTGCAGCAGACGGCGATTCCGGATGTGGGCGAGCGCGGCGGTGCGAATCATGGAGGGAGCCTTCACGATACGGTCGGTACGGGCGGGCGCGGAGCTCACTGGGCGGCCGGTGCGAGCTTCCAGTGTTCGTGCAGGGCCGAGGCGATCTCGGGCAGCAGGGTGACCGGTATCCGCTGCTCGCGCAGGATCCGGCGAATCTCGGCGACCTGTTCGCGCTTGCGGTGTTCGTAGGCATTGGACACCGGATGCCGCACCGGCGGAATGCTGAGCAGGACCAGCTCGTCGTGCGGTTCGTCGCCACCGGTCAGATCCAGCGCGAGCGACCAGCGGGCCCGCTCGTCGAGGGCGAACCGGCCCGCCACCACGCGGTCCCACTCCAGCCGCGATTCGCCCCACGGGGTGCGCCGATAGATCGCGCGGTCGGTCAGAACGACGACATCGCGACCGAACAGCGCCACCAGCAGCGCGATACCCGCCACCGCCCCGGCCAGCAGCCCGGTGAAGATCCGGTTCACTCCGAACAGGACCACCACGGCAGCGCAGATCACCAGTACCGACAGCACGGCGAGCGCGCTGTAGGTGAGGGTGCGGCGGCCGGTGACGACACCGGCCCGCACCGCACGAATCGGCCCGCGGGACCGGCGGGAGGTATCGGGTCCGGAAACCGGCGGGACGTCGTCGCTCATGGTGACACCTCGAAAGATCGTTCGCGCCGTGCTCAGCCGCGCAGCGGGACCGCGGCCTCGGCGGTGTAGACCAGGAAGGTCAGGCTTTCCTGGAAGTACAGCTGCACGCTCTCCGCGTCGTGGGACAGGTAGCCGATCGACAGATCCTGCCCCAGTTGCAGATCGAAGTCGCCGCCGCGGGTGGTCAGCACGAAGGCGCCGTCGATGGCGGGCGCCCAGATGATCTCGCCCTCGGGGATCAGCCGCTCGATATGCGTGCGGATCGGGTGGCCGTGGTCGGAGGTCTCGCTCACGGCGGTGTACAGATCGGCGCTCAGCAGCACCGAATACGGCCCGTCGACACCGGCCAGCCGCAACTTGCTCAGTGCCTGGGCGATCGCCTCGGGGATGAGGCGCGGATCGCCCGGCGCGGTGACGGGAGTGTTGGACACGGCCGCCCGGATGCCGGTGATCCCGGCGGCGGGGTAGCCCTCGAAGACGGCGCGGTCCTCGGCGAACGCGATCTTGCGGGCGGCATCCTTCACCGGATCCAGATCGGCGTCCTCGGCGCCGCGCTCGACGTTGTCGAGCTCCTCACGCGAGAGCGTGAACGGCACCCGCAACTCGACCAGCGGCGCCACCAGGCGCTGGCGGGCCTGCACGCCCTGATCCGGTGCGTCGATGACGGTGGTGCGTCCCAATCCGACCGCGGAGTAGTCGGTGCCGTGCGGACCGGACAGGTCCACCACCCGGCGACCGGCGATATGACGCCGGAAGGTACGCGTCGCCTCCTCCTCGATGGCCGACCACGCCTCGGAGGTGATCGGCGCGAGTTCACGGTGCAGATTGTTCATTGCGGAATCCTTTTCAACGTGCCGATACCGAGAGAGCCGTCGCCGGAAGGCGCGGCCGCGGACAGCTCGGCGATACCGGCTGCCCCGAGTTCCAGGTCCTGTTCCGCATCCGCCTCCTGCTCGGGGGCGTCGGGAAGGTCGTCGAAGAAATCGTTGGCCGGGGTGAAGAACAGCGTGCCGGTGATCGCGGTGGAGAAATCGAGAATCCGGTCGTACGGCGCTTCGTCGGTGCCGAGGAACATGCGCACCAGCATCCGCTCGGTGACATCCGGGGTGGCCGCGTAAGCGATGTAGTACGTGCCGAATTCGCCCTCGCGGACACTGCCGAAGGGCATGTTGGCGCGCAGGATCTGGCGTTCGGTCCCGTCCGGATCGATCAGGGTGTTGACCGCCACATGGGAATCCGCCGGCTTGTCCTCGTCGGACAGTTCCAGATCCTCGAGTTTGGTACGGCCGATGACGAGCTGCTGCTCCTCGACGGTCAGCGAACTCCACGCCTCCAGATCGTGCAGATACTTCTGCACGACGACATAACTTCCGCCGGCGAAGTCGGGATCCTCGTCACCGATCAGCGCCGCGGCGACCGCGGCGGGACCCTCGGGATTCTCGGTGCCGTCGACGAAGCCGAGCAGATCGCGCTGTTCGAAATAGCGGAATCCGACCGTCTCGTCGATGATCGTGGCCGCACCCTTCAACCGGGAACCGATCAGCATCGCCAATTCGAAACAGGCGTCCGGCAATTCGCCCTTGATGTGAAACAGCAGATCGCCCGGCGTGGCCGGGGCCTGATGCTTCGGCCCGGCGTAGCCTGGAAATTCGTGCAGTTCAGCGGGTTTCGGACCGGCGAACAGCCGATCCCAGGCGGCGGAACCGATACTCGTCACGCAGGACAGCTGCGTCTGCGGCACCCGGAATCCGATCGAGCGCCGCAGTCCCGCCAGATCGGCGAGAAGATCGCGCACCACCGGCTCACCGCCCTCGTCGATGGTCGCGACGAGGAAGATCGCGGCGCGCGAGAGCGGATCGAGGATCGGCTGCGGCTCACCCATGATCAACAGGGTACGGTGCCCGCCCGACAGCGCGTGCGGACGGCCCGGCCCGGCGAGACCGGCCTCACTTCGCGACGGTCAGCAGGAATACCGCGTCGTCGATCGCTTTCACACTGTGCCGGGCCGAGGGAATGACCAGCAGATCGCCGGGCGATCCCTTCCACTCGTTGGTGCCGCAGATCAGAATCAGGGTTCCGGTCAGAACCTGCAGGGTGGCTTCACCGTGGGTTTCGTGCTCGGCCAGGCTCTGGCCGGCGGTCAGCGCGATCAGGGTCTGGCGCAGGCTGTGGGTGTGGCCGCCGTAGAGGGTTTGCGAACTGCGTCCGCTCGTGGCGGACGCGGCCAGCTTCAGCTGCTGGCGTGCCGCCGCCGTCAGCGATTTCTTGTCCATGATCTGCCTCTCGCGGTTCAGCCGGGATCGGGGCTGTGGTCACAGGCTGGATATCGCTGAGTATGCCGGACCCACCTCGCCCGGTCGGGCGTTTCGCCGATGCGATTCGGGTTCGAGACCTGCCGGGCCCGTTCAGCCGACGGTCGCCGGGGCGGTGTCGCGGGCGAAGCGCCGGATCCGGTAACGCAGACCCGAGCGCGACTGCGACCAGGGCGCGTCCTCCACCTGCCACTCGCCCTCGATCGCGGGCGCGTAGGCGTCGCCGGGGATATCGGTGTCGACTTCGGTGACCATCAGGTCGGTCGCGTAATCCATTGCCTGCCGGTAGATTTCGCCGCCACCGATGATCCACACGGTCTCCGCGGCGGCCAGTGCGATGGCGCCGGCCACCGAATCGGCGCGTTCGGCGCCCGGCGCGGACCACTGCGATTGCCGCGTGATGACGATATTGCGCCGTCCGGGCAGCGGCCGGAAGCGCGCGGGCAGCGAATCCCAGGTGCGCCGGCCCATCAGCACCGGATGATCGCCGGTGACCGTTTTGAAATGCGCGATATCCTCGGGCACTCGCCACGGGATGGCGTTGTCGGCGCCGATCACGCCGGCCGGGGTCTGCGCCCAGATCAACCCGATGCGGCTCATACCGCCACCGGCGCCTTGATCGCCGGATGATGGCGGTAGTCGAGCACCTCCACATCCTCGTAGGTGTAGTCGAACAGGCTCGGCGCGGGCCGCAGATGCAACCGGGGGAACGGATACGGTTCGCGGCTCAGCTGTTCGCGGACCTGGGTCAGATGGTTGTCGTAGATGTGGCAGTCGCCGCCGGTCCAGATGAAATCGCCGGGCTCCAATTCCGTCTGCTGCGCGACCATATGGGTGAGCAGGGCGTAGCTCGCGATATTGAACGGCACCCCGAGGAACAGGTCGGCGCTGCGCTGATAGAGCTGACAGGACAGTTTTCCGTCCGCCACGTGGAATTGGAAGAACGCGTGGCAGGGGGCCAGCGCCATCTTGTGCAGATCCGCCACATTCCAGGCCGAGACGATGATCCGGCGGGAATCCGGGTCGGTGCGCAGGGTCTGCAAAACCTGCGCTATCTGGTCGATATGGGTGCCGTCCGGCGTGGGCCAGCTGCGCCACTGGACCCCGTAGACCGGGCCCAGTTCACCGTGCGCGTCGGCCCATTCGTCCCAGATCGTGACGCCGTGGTCGTGGAGCCAGCGGACATTGGAATCGCCGCGCAGGAACCACAGCAATTCGTAGACGATCGACTTCAGATGCACCTTTTTCGTGGTGATCAGCGGGAATCCGGCGGAGAGGTCGTAGCGCAGCTGATGTCCGAAAATCGAACGCGTACCCGTCCCGGTGCGGTCGGATTTCGGCGTACCGCGCTCGAGTACCAGCCGCAGCAGATCCTCGTACTGAGTGTCGTTTCCGGGCGCGCCGTCCATATCCGCAAGCCTAGCCTTCGGGCGACCACCGCCCTCATCGCCCGGTGGTCCGCTGGCTAGCCTGGGGCACCGTGCGCATGCTCTATGTGATCGGAATCGGCGCCGGTGATCCCCGGCAGGTGACCGTGCAGGCGGTCGAGGCGATTCGGCAGGTCGACACGTTCTTCGTCATCGGCAAGGGCGAGACCAAGCGGGAACTGACCGAGGTCCGCTCCGCGATCCTCGCCGGACATGCCGCTCCGGAGCATCGCGTGGTGTCCATCGCCGATCCGCCGCGTGAACGCACGGTCGAGGGCGCCGCCGATTACCGCGAGGTGGTCGAGGACTGGCATCGCCGCCGCGCCGAACTGCTGGCCGAGGCGTTCGACGCCACCGAGGGGGTCGGCGGCATCCTGGTCTGGGGTGATCCCTCGCTCTACGACAGCACGCTGCGGATGGTGCAGCGAGTGCTGGACGCGGGAACGCGATTCGAGTACACGGTGATCCCGGGGGTCACCAGCGCCCAGGCCCTGGCGGCGGCCCATCGCATCGTGCTGCACGAGATCGGCGAACCGGTGCACATCACCACCGGTCGCCGCCTGCGCACCGAGGGCGTGGCGGCCGACGGCTCGACGCTGGTGATGCTCGACGGCGAGTGTTCGTTCACGCAGGTGCCCGGCGACGATCTGCACATCTGGTGGGGCGCCTACCTGGGGATGCCGGACGAGACGTTGATCGAGGGTCCGCTGCGTGCGGTCGAGGATCGAATCGTCCGGCGCCGCAACGAACTTCGGGAAGCCAAAGGGTGGGTGATGGACATATATCTCTTGCGCAGAGCCGATTAGCGGACGTTCGTGCCGCGGATATGTCCGAAATAGCCCCAAAATTGCTGTGGAATAAATCGATACGAATGTGATCCAGACCACCGGCCGGTTCGAATCACTGTCATTCGATCGGAATCCGACTGGAGGTTTTCATGGCAGGGCAGCATTCGGCGGCATCGGGGCAGTGGTGCCGGCGCGTTGGTTCCTCACTCGTCATCGGCGCGTTGCCACTGACCGTGGCGCTGTGGCAGACGGGTGTCGCGGGGGCGGCCGCGCCGACCGCCGATTCGGGTGTGGCGCCGGCCGCCGGGATGCTGCCGGACGCCGGGACCGTCGCCGCCGGCGCGGCGGATGCCGTGGCACGCGTGGTCGCGCAGGCCAACCCGTGGCAGTTCCAGCCGAGTGCCGCGACCGATCCGGCCGTACCGCCCTTCGCCGCGCCGGTCGCCGATGCCGAACCGAATACCTCCGCCGAAGCGCCGGCCGCCGCGCCCGCCCCGGGCGCCGTGTCGGCGAACCGCAACGCCGCCAACAGCACTCGGGCGGTCCCCGATCTCACCGCGCCGGCCATGGTGAATCCGGGCGCACTGCATCTGCCCGACCTCGCCCATCCGGCCCCGCCGGTGGCGCCGATCAAGGCCCCCGACGGCACCATCCGGATCGGTTCGGTCGTCACGCCCCGGCCCGATTTCATCGATCCGCAGCTCACCGCGCAGATCAACGACTCGGCCGCGCAGACCGAGGCGGGGCTGGCGCAGACGCTGGACTCGGCCGGATTCGAGCCGTCGCGCTCCGACCGCATCGCCGCGGACACCCTCGGCGGCGCGGTGATCGGGTCCAGCGTGGGCAATATCGTCAGCAGCCCGATCGCGAGCACCAGCGCGGTCGTCGGCGCGGTCGCCGGTTTCATCGCCGGGATCCCGTTCCTGCCCGCAGGCCTGGTGGTCATGCCGGTCGTCGGCGCTGCCATCGGTTACGCGGTGATCGCGGCGCCGGCCGCTGCCGCGGGTGCCGCGATCGGGGCCGGAGTGGGCGCGATCGAGGGTGCGGTCGCCCCCGGTGTGGCCACACCGCCGCAGGCCGCTCCCGCTCAGATGTGATCCGAATCGCGTTCCGCTGTGATTCGCGCGTTCCGTGATGCCGACGGCCGTGTTCTCCCGGTGGGAACGCGGCCGTTCGCGTCGGCCAGGCCGGCGGCCGTCGCGCGAATGCGGCCGGTTGTCGGTGGGCGCCGGTAGGCTGCGGGAATGCCCGAGTTGCCGGAGATCATGGCGCTCGAACAGTTTCTGGTCGAGCATGCCGTCGGCGCGGTTGTCGGGCGGGTCGACGTCGCGGCGCTGAGTGTGCTCAAGACATTCGATCCGCCGGTGACCGCGCTGTCCGGGCGTGACGTCACGGGCGCCGGGCATTGGGGTAAGCATCTGGGTCTCGACTGCGACGGGCTGTGGCTGATCACGCATCTGTCCCGCGGCGGCTGGCTGCGCTGGATCGACGAACCCGGTGCCGCGCCGCCGAAACCGGGGAAAGGCCCACTGGCGCTGCGGGTCCACTTCTTCACCCCCGAGGGCGCGACGCCCGCCTTCGATCTCACCGAGGCCGGAACGAAGAAGCGGCTCGCGGTCTGGATCACCGAGGACCCACAGTCGGTGCCCGGGATCGCCCGTCTCGGCCCCGACGCGCTCGAGATCTCCGAGGACCACTTCGCCGAACTCCTCGCCGGCACCTCGCAGCGATTGAAGACCGTATTGGCCGATCAGACCGTGCTGGCCGGCATCGGCAACGCCTACTCCGACGAGATCCTGCACGCCGCCCGGCTCTCGCCCTTCGCCACCGCGTCCACACTCGGCGCGGACAAGGTCGCCGAGCTGTACCGGGCGATGCGCGGCATCCTCACCGACGCGATCACCCGCTCCGTCGGTCAGGACGCGGCGCGGCTCAAGGGGGAGAAGCGGTCGGGCATGCAGGTGCACGCGCGGACCGGACTGCCGTGCCCGGTCTGCGGTGACACCGTGCGCGAGGTCGCCTACGCCGATAAATCGTTCCAGTACTGCCCGACCTGCCAGACCGGCGGCAAGATCCTCGCCGATCGGCGTATGTCCCGGCTGCTCAAGTAGTTCAGACCAGGGCCGGAACCCGGACTCCGTGCCACGCGAGCCGTTTCGCGCGATCCGGATCGACCTCCACCCGCGCCGGGCTGTCGATGATGCGGGTGCTGCGGCGCTGCTCGGTGTACTGCGGCCAGGACGGCAGCGGCTCGCCCTTGCGGGCGAACGACAGCCAGTTGTCCTGGAATTCGCGCTGCACCGCGAGGAAGTCCCGATATCCGCCCGCCGCGGTGAGGCCACGTCCGATGGGGCTGTCCACCCCGCCGAACACCGGAATCAGATCGAGGGCGTGGGTGGCGCCGAAGCCGGCCAACTGGACCGCGCGCGGAGCGTAGTCGAGCCGATAGGCGTAGGTCGGGGCGTGGCGGCTGTGGCCCTCGAGCACCTCCACAGTGGGACGCCAGAAGACGAAGTCACCGCCCATGCGCACGGCGGCCCGCCGTGACGGATAGCCGGGATAGGCTGCCACGACCCGCTTTTCGAGGTCGGCGTCGCCGCATCGCGACAGCGCCACGTGCAGTTGTCCGGGGGTGGTGGGCAGGCTGCGGTCCCAGCGTTTGAACAGGGTCGCTTCGTCGCGGTTGGTGCCGATGATCAGCGGAACGGCGTGGGCGCGCCCGGCGGCGATGGCATCGATCGGATCCATCGGCAGGAACTCGCCGTCGACGACCGGGGCGGCGGGGAAGCTGCCCGGCTGCCGCCACAGCACATCACCGATCGCGCGGTCGGCGGCCTTGCGGATGTCGTTCGCACCGGCGCTGCTCAGCGCCTCGGCCGCCTCTTGCGACGTGGCGCCCAGATTGTCGACGCCCAGATTTTCGACGCAGCGCCGGGCGAAGATCCGCGCCTCCTCGGCGGTCAGCGACCAGTCCGCCGGCGCGCTCTGCGCGATGCCCCGATGGAACAGCCCGGCCGCGGCCGGGGTGGCGAGGAGGCTGACCACCGCGTGCGCGCCGGCTGATTCGCCGAAGATGGTCACATTGTTCGGATCACCGCCGAAGGCCGCGATATTGCGCTGCACCCACCGCAGGGCCGCCACCTGGTCGCGCAGACCCAGATTGGATTCGAACGGCCGTGTCGCCGTGGAGAATTCACTGAAGTCGACGTAGCCGAAGGCGCCCAGCCGATAGTTGAACGACACGACGATCACATCGCCGCGCAATGCCAGGCGGGCGCCGGAGTACAGCCGCAGCGCCGAGGTGCCCAGCACATAACCGCCACCGTGGATGAACACCATGACCGGCCGGGGCGCGGTGGCCGGTTCCAGAGGCGCGGTGACGTTCAGGGTCAGGCAGTCCTCGCTCGTCGGCTGCGGGCCGCGCGGGCCGATGCGGGCGCCGTCGCGCTGCTGCATCGCGGCGAATCCGTATTCGGTGGCCATGCGCACCCCGGACCAGCTCTCGACGGGCTGCGGCGCGCGGAAACGAAGATCGCCGACGGGCGGTGCGGCGAAGGGAATCGAGCGCCACTGCGCGATGCGGCGCCGCCGGAGACCGCGGACAACGCCGTCGGCGGTCGTGATGTCAACCATTACCCGATGGTAACCGTTACTGCAGGTACCCTTCGACCTGCTTCACGGGGTTGGCCTGGGCTTCGTCGGGGTTGCCGCCCTGCTCGATGCGGGCCCGCCGCTGCCGCAGCAGATCCCAGCACTGATCGAGCATCACCTCGAGATCGGCCAGCTTGGCCCGCTCGGTCTCGGGATCGAGTTCCCCGCTGGTGGCCTTGGACCGCAGTTGATGCTCCTGCTTCACCAGGTCCTGGATATGGGCAAGGATGTCCTGTTCGGTCATGAGGCCATGGTACGGCGCGGGGGCGGTACCGGCCCGGGCACGGCAGTCTGCGGTGGCCGGTTTTAAGGAGAGCGAATCGGCGAGGGTATCTATGCGTGGAGGTCCGGGTCGGTGAGGTCGGCGCGGTTCCTGTGATTCTGTGGGGCCGCCTTGCCGGAACTCCACGGCGTCGCTCCCGAGGCGGAAATGGCTGGGGTGTGTCCTGGCGCGGGGGCACTCGGTTCGTGCAGGCCTCGGCTTCTGGCGAAGGCAAGGCCGTGGGGGTCGGAGGCGAGCCAAGCCTCGACGACGGGACGGAGATTGGATTCGTGGTGCCGGTAGATGTTGTCGATCAGCCAGCGCCCTCCCTTGGGACCCAGTGCCTCCGTGCCGTCTCCGAACTCACGCTTGTACGCCTCACGCGCGGCGGCGGCGAACATTTCGGTGGTCACGTAGGAGCCGTAGGTTCCTTCGTAGTTGTATTCCTTGGTCGGTGGCGCACAAATATGGCCGAAAAATTGTTTGCGCCAGATGTTCTCGAACCATGGCAGGTCGAGTTCCGATGCCCCCACCTGTTCGAGGGCTGCTCCGGTCGTGCCGGCGATCGGGGCTCCGGCCGGCTGCATGTGCACCGCCAGATCCAGCAGGGACAGCGTCAGGTCCGCAACGGTCTTGTCGCCTCGGGATGTGGTTGCGACGCGCAGCGTTTCGACCAGATGTGCCGGCATGGGCCGGCGCGTTCGGTGGTGTTTGGCGTAGTTGGCGAACACGAGTGGGTGGTCGCGGAACATTTCCATGACTTTTCCGGGCCCCTCGCCGAAGTGGCGTGGAATGCGGGTACCGGTGCGCTCGAGCACGCTGTCACCGAATATGATGTTGATCGCATGTCCGAACTCGTGGAACAAGAGGCGGACCTGATCCCACTCGATAGAATCGGGCTTACCCGCGGCTGGTTTGGCGTGGTTCATCGAAAGAACTATCACCGGGACCTGTCCGGCGGGTTCGAATTTCGCGATCAGTTGGTCGGTCCAGGCGCCGCCGCGTTTTCCGGGCCGGGCGAAAAGATCCAGCATGAGCAGGCCGAGTGTTCTGCCCTGGGCGTCGACCGCCTCGAATGCCTGGATGTCGGGATGGTGGGTGCGGATGTCCGGACGAGGACGAAAATCGAGGTCGAACAGTTTCTTCGCAGTGAAGAACAAGCCATCGTGAACGATCCCGTGGTTGTCTTCGGAAGTCATGCCCAAATACAAGTGATCGCGCACGTCGCCGGCGGCCGTGGCGGCCGACGGGACCGACGCCGCCGCGGATCGCGATCGCGCGTTGTAGTAGTCGGACGGTTCGAGTTGTTTTCGGCCCGTCTTCGCTGCCGCGTCGCGGTACTCCTGTGCGGCCGTCGCAGCGGCCAGGGGCGCGACATTCAATATCAATTCCAGTGATCGTGCCGGGCTGATGGGCTCGTTGACACTCGCGTATTCGGCGAAGTTGGGATAACCCAGCAGGTGGGCCTTTTCGGCCCGCAGGGCGAAGATCCGGTCGGCGATCCTGGTGTTGTCGAATTCGCCGCCGACGCACAGCGTCGTCGTCGCCTGGTGTAGGCGACGACGGGTATCGGGGTCGGTCAGCCTGTCGATGACGAGTTGCCGGCTGCCGCTCCGGTTGCCGGCGAGCTTCAACATGTAGCCGGACCGTCCCTGTGCCTCGGCAGCGGCTCGAGCTCTGGCAATTTCACTTTCCGACAATCCGTCGAGTGCCGCCACATCGTCGAAGTGCAGCGCGGCCTGTTCGGTTGCCTCGCGCTGGTTGCGGACATAGGTGTCGTACAACTCGATCAACTCGTCCTCGATCGCGAGCAGCCGGTCCCGGTCCGCGTCGGACAGAACTCGCCGCTCCGGGGTCGAATCACGATGGATCCGTTCCACATGCTCCGCCTGCCCAGGCGTCAACTCGAGTTCGTTGCGGTGGAGACGGTCGTGCAGATCTTGAATTCTGTCACGGAATTTCTCGTTCGACCGGAGCTCGCGCAGGTGCCGGTTCGCCCATTTCGCCAGTTCCGGCAAAATCGCGTCTATCTCGGGATCGGCGGTGGCGACAACTTTCGAGATCGTATTGACCAGGGCATAGGTGTGACCCAACTCGGCGTAGGGTCGCACGGTGTTCGCGAATGTCGCCGCCTCCGGATTCTCGATGATTGCCGCCATCGCCCGCTGATCGTCCCTCTTCGCTCGTTCGGCTGCCTCCCAGATGTGCGCGACGGTGATCCGATCGAGCGGCGGCAGCCCGAACGGCTGGTCTGCCGCGGTGAGCAGGGGGTTCGTGCTCGATCCCGCGGTGGCCTCCGCTCGCTCCTGGTCCTGCGCGGCACTCGTGGGTCCGTCCTCGGGCTGTGCGGTGGACGGGATGTTCGCCGGTACGGTCGCCGGCTGCTCGTGCGGGTTCTCCGATACCTGCCACGATTGCCCGTGCGGACGATGATGGAAGCCCATCGCCCATCTCGGTTCCGCCGGAACATGTTCGGTCACTCGTCGGCCGCCGCGGACAGGCAGGTCGAGGATCGCCGGATCGAATTCGGGGGCGAAATTCGCAACGGGACCGGGTGGCGCCTCTGCGGGCCCGGTAGACCGGGGGTGACCTTCGGTGCCGGTGGGGGACGCACCGATGATGTTGGCGAGGAGGGGGACTCCGGCGACGGCCTCGGCTGTGTGGCGTTTCAGCACCTTCCCGCGCACAGTCCGGAAATACCCCTCGGTTTCCGGGTGATTGCGACGCCGCAGGTAGTTGCCGAAGTCGTAATCTCCCGCCAGCAACTCGTGCACCTCCGACACGAAGTCCCGGAGCGTCCGGTCCGCGAGTTCGGACGTACCGGTTCGGCGGCGCAGGTGCGTGCGGAGGGCACGGTCGAGTATCTCGGGGGCCGCGCTGGGTGGCGCGGCCAGCGCTTCCACGGCGACCGATGTGAACCAGTGGGCGATTCGATCCTCCGGCGATGTCGTGCCCTGGAATCGGTCGCGCAATTCCGTAGCTTGACGCAGCTGAAACGGCTCTATCCAGTGGTTCAAGAAGCGGTCGTACACGGCCCGGCACGCGATGTGAGGAAGCAGGAGGTCGCCCGCGTAGCGCGCCCGGAAATAGGGAAACGTCTGGCGCTCCAGGTCTCGGCAGCCCGGGTAGTTCATCCCGTAGACCCCATCCCGGGGAATCCAATCGAAACGCCGAAACTCGTTCAGTGTCAGAACTTTCCGCGTCAGGTCACGATCGAGCTGGAGAATCGGTCGCGGCGCGACCAGCGGAAGGTATCCGCACTGCGGAAGCTCGTCGAACGATAGTTCGCGTTCCACGCGGCCGATGGCGCTGGCATGTGCCGCGGTGTGGGGTCCGCTGGGTCGCTCCGGCTCACTTGCCCGCATCGTCTCCAACTTGTAGATGACGATTATCTCGCCGGGAGTCCGGGGCCGTGGTTGCGCGAGGAGCAACCCGCGACCGCTCGTATTGGGAAGGCCGAGGGCAGCTTCCGCCTCCAGTGCGGCGGCGGAGAATGCCGCGAGCATACTCAGGCGGGGCCCGCGTTCGGCCAGCCAGTGCAGCTGCCAATCCCAGTAGTCCGGACTGTCGATCCAGGCCGGCCCACGCTGTTCGCCCGCCGCGATTCGCATCAGATCCTTGACATAGCCGAAGCTCGGGCCGAGATTGAGAAGTTCCACGGCGAGCCGGTCGGGTTGGGGCGCGTATGCGGTCGCGGACGACGGCCGGCTTCCGATGAGGGGTTCGGTCGGTGTGCGGTCGCGTCGTTCGGCCTCGGCCGCGGCCAGTTCTCTGAACTTGCCGTGGAGTATCGCTTCGCCCTCGGTCGGTGTCAGGGTGTCCACCTCGGCAGCCACAACCGATTCCGCCTCGGCCTCCTGCGGATCGAGAGCGCCGTCCTCCCGGCGGATGCCGTACGAGCTGAATTGCTCTGCCATCCATGCCCGCAAAGCTCGGAGGTCGCCGGAACCGTAGCTCTCCTCGAAGTACTGCTTGATCACCTCGTATGGACTCGGCGCGTCGTGAGGCAGGCGCCTGCGCAGCAGATGCGCCAATTCGTGAACGGCCAGGCAGAAGTACACCCGATCGAGATCGACGCGCAGCCGCCCGGCAGCCAACTGCGCTATAGAGTCGGCGTGCATTCGCGCCGGTGCGGTCATCCACCATTCGTTGAATTCGACGGCGTCGACGGAAGCGTGCCCGAATTCGCCGATGTCGCCGGGAGCGATCCTGATCTTCGACACCTTGCCGAGGATCGGGAATCGGCCGACCATGTGCCGTATGCCCGCGATGAGATCACCGGCGGTGGCCGCAGTGATGCCGGGGTTGTCGAGACCGATGATTTCGATTTCGTGGTCGGCCCGTAGCGCCGCGACCATGGCAGATTTGGCCTGTTGTTCCGCTGGCGTCACAGGGCGGTACTCGGCCGCCAGTTGCTGTCGGAGCTGGTCTCTCCCGACCTGGCGCTGCGGCGCGAGCGTGGTCAACAGGTCGTGAAGCACCTGCTCTCCGACCGACGTGTCCCGGGGGTCATGCTCCATCGCCGAGAAGGCTCCGGCCAGTGCGGCGGCACCGTCCAACCTTCCGTCGGCGTCGGGTCCGTACTGGCGGAATTGTCTTTTCGACCAGGCGTATGCGTCACTCGGAAGCCACGCCGTCGGCCCTTGGTGACTGTTCTCGTGGTGGTCGATGAGGGTCGTCTTGGCAACTCGTTGCGCGGTCCGCCGCGTCGCCGCATTGAGGGCGTAGCCGAACTCACGTCGGACCAGCCCGAGCACCGGCTCCTCGACGGCCCCCACAGCTCGTCCGCCGGCTACCATCGCGGCCCATTCCGAAGCGAAGTGCGCTCGATCGGCTGCGACGCTGTCGGACACCGTGATCGACCGCGTGTAGGGGTAACCGGCGCCGCTTCCGGCGACGTGGTCGCTCACGGCGAGCGGACGAGTCTCCGGGATGGGACCGAACCCGATCCGGAGTAGTTGGACGTGCGGGTATTTCGTCAACAGCCCGTGTATCGCCCGGGCGAGATCACGAACGAGTTCCACTGTTACGCCGGGTAAGTCGATTCCGAACATGTGGACGGCGTGTTTGTCCCACAACTCGGCGGCGACCGCGGCGCTCGTCGTGCAGGATGCGAACGGGTCGGCCACGGCCCGATCGACAGCACCGGCCGCGACCACCGAATCGCGTGCGGCACGCGCCAAGCGCCGATGCTGCTCACGCAACTCCTCCGGGTAACCCGGATCGTCGAAGGGCAATCGCTGTTCCGGGGTGGCGATGCGCCAATGGCGTTGAAGGCGGCCGTTGTGAATCCGGCTGCCCAGGTCCTCGAGGAAGTCGCCGGTCGAGATATCTGTCCCGGAATCCAGCGCGGCGTGTACGAATCGCGCCGCAATCTCCGCCAATCGCAGATGTTCGGACAACACGTCGTTCGGAAGGTCGTGGAATTCCGTGGTGGCGGACGAGATTCGGTTGCCGCCGTTGTGCGCGTCGATCCAGGCCGGGTCGGTCGTTGTACCGAGTGTGGCGCCGTAGCCAGTGGGCTCAGGTGGTTCGGTGGCCGCACCCGCGTACAGACGAGCAGCCACTCCGACGACCAGCGAACGCGGAAAGGGTGCGGGAACGTCGTTGTTCGTCTCCTCGGATCGGGGCGCGGAGCCGATTTTGCCGTCCTCGTCCACGTGGCGCGTCGCTTCCCCGGCTCGGCGCGGCATCGGGTTTTCGACCCGGGTGGCGCTCGACCCCAGATCGGCCGCCGACGGCAGGGGTGAGTCGGATTTCCGGTGGGGGACTCTGCGCGCGTTGGGTTCGTGGGGCGCGTCCGGGTTCACGGCCGTGACGATTTCGGGAGCGAAGCGGTGGCCCGAAACCTTACCGATCCACGATTCAGCGGGGGGTGTCCTGCGAGCGAGACCCTGTGGCGATCGTCGGGTCCAGGGCAGGGTGCGCGGATCCACGCGTGTCGGTACTTCCGCGCTAGCTGTTGATTTCCACGGTGATGCTCCTACGGCACCCGACGCCGTGTCGCCTCGTCCCGAGCGGTCCGGTCCGGCGATCAGCACCACGGTGACGTTGTCGCGGCTACCGGCCTCGACGGCGGCGGTGGCAAATCCTTTTGCGGCGGCGAGGAGATTCCCCGAGTTCCGCGTGAGTTGCGCCCGGACCTGGTCCGCGATCGCATCCGGCGAGCCGATCTTCTTGATCGGACCGTCGGAAACGAGCGCGACCACGCCGCGGCCGGTCATCTGGTGGGCGGTCGGATTCGGTTCGCGCCATTCGTATTTCATGCCGAGGCCACGGGTGAGCGACGACGCGTGCGGCATGCGTGCGGCCTCTTCCGCACTCACGCCCATCAGGTCCATGTAGCTCTGCAGAGCCGAATCGTCGGTGGTCAGCTGGATCGCGGGCCCGCCGTCCAGTGGAATCCAGTAGGCCCGGGAGTCGCCGGCGCCGTCGGTGAAGACCTGGGTCGGAGTGACCAGTGACAGCACGATCGTGCTCACCGGCGGCAGATCGCAGCCCGGGAATTCCCGCGCGATCATGTCCAGCACGGCGTCCTGGGCCGCCTGGGTCGCCTTCGCCAGCACGGTCGCCGGATCCCAGGTCTGCCCCGCGGTAACAGCGGCGGCCTCCTTTTCCAGGAACGCACATGCCGCGGCCGAGCCGACGGCAGCAGCACGGTCGCTGCGGATCGCCTCCCCGGAGGTGCCGTCACAGACCGCGGCAAGCGTCACTCGTTCACCATTGATTATTGCGGTCGTGATGGCGAAGTCGTCCTGATTGGTTTTCCGGCGGCCGACGTCGGTGAAACCGGCCGCGTGGCCGACGTCCACCTCCTTGTCCGGCGCGGGAGGCGGCAGGTCGAGCCACGGCTCTCGACGGTCGGCCGATGTGGATGCGACTGGTGCCTGCGCTTCGGGCGGTGTCACCGGCGCCGGCTCACCTGATCCGGGCGTCGACGTGCCCGGCGTGGCGGGCGCGGTCGGTTGCACGTCCAAGGCCCTCAGTAGCTCGCGGACCTGGCGATCGGCCTGGCGATACTCGTCGACAGCCTGAGCAATTCGCTGTTCTTGTGCCAGCAGGTTCGCCGAATTGTTCCGATCCGTCAGGGCGCTCAGCCAGTGCCGTGCCGCATCGGCATAGGAGATCAGTGCTTCGACGCGGGGGGTGGCGGGCACTGATCGCGGGTTCTGCGCGAGAGTCCACAGCTCGTAGGCCGCGGTCCAGGCGTGCCGTATCCGCTGGACCTCGGCGGCCCGCGCCGAATCGGATTCAAGCCGAGCCGATTCCGCTGCGAGGCCCTCGATGGTCTGTGCGAGCTCGGCGATGTCGACGCCGTCGAGCAATGCTGGGTCCCGACCCCACGGTGACGTATTCGCCGGTGCGGCATCCACTTTCGCCGCACGGAAGGCGAGGGCCTCGGTGGCGGCCCGATATCTGTCGGTCGCTTCGGCGAGGTGGTGTTGTCGTGCGGTGGCACTGTGCGCGACCTGCCCGGCGGTCAAATCGTCGCCGAGATCGGTCTGCGCGACCTGCAGCCAGCGGTCCACCGCCCGGGCAAATGTCTCCAACTCGGTGCGCTGGTCCGGGGTGACCGGTGCGGCACCTGGCATCAGCTTGTCCAGCTGGGTAAGGATGGCGGCGAGGTGTGCGCGCAGCGGGCCGTCGGCCTCACGGATTTCTTCGGTGATCGCGGCATGGACCCGCGGCAGCCAGGACTGCGACTCGGACCGCGCGGCGGGCTGGTCGGGCGACGGCCGGCCGCCGATTTGCGGACGGACGGCGCTGATATTCTCGCCTCCCCGCGGATCGTCGGCGAATACCAGCCAGGGATTGCCCAGCTGTCCGGGGAGCACGGCGGGAGCCCGATCATGGTCCAGGTCCCCGAGCCGGTAGAACCTTTCCTCGCCACGCGCAGCGGAGCCACGTCGCTGCGGGCGAACACTCCCGGCTCTGCCCTGTGGGGTGGTCTCGTCGGCCGGTCGGCCGGCGGCGCGCGGAGCCGGAAGTCGGGTGCGTACGGCCAGCCCGCCATTCACGTCGATCAATTGTCGAAGCGTGGCGCGACACGAAGCACAGTCCTGCAGATGGGTGTTCACCCGGTTTTCGGCGCGCTTGCTACGCAGCGGTCCCCGTACCCACGCTCCGAGCTGCTCGACAGTGCCGCGGCATGTTTCGTTCGGTTCCTGTGGAAGCTGCGCCTGCAGATATGCCGCTCGCAGTTCCTCCATTGCCCGGTGTCGGGCCACAGTCGCGGCATTGGCGGAGGGCGCGCCGATGAGCCCCGCCAGTTCTGTCGCCGGCAACTCGATGTTGTGCAGGATCAGCCGTGCGCGTTCGGTCAGTGTGGCCAGCGCCTGTCCGAGGAGGTCTCGGTCCAGGGTTTCGAGCGCCGTATCGACGGAGTGGATCGGACCGTCGTAACGAGTCATGTCGTCGCTCAACGCGACTCGCTCGGTGTACGAGACATTGATCGCTGCCGCGCGGTTACGCAGTGCTGTCAGCACATATGCCCGGAACGCGAAGTCCGGCCCGGAACCCTTCACCAGGGCGGCGAGCGTTGCCTCGAAGGCGTGCGACACCAGTTCCTCCGCGTCCGCATGCCGGAAGCGGCTTCGCGCGTATCGCCGAACGGCGTCGATATGTCGTTCGAACAGTGCGCCGAAGGCGTGCACGTCGCCGTTGCGCACCGCGGCCGTCAGCTCGATATCCCCGCGCGTGTCGGCCGTGGCGGACGTCGTGGTGTGTCGCGGTCCAGGGATCACGATGCGGGCGAGCGAGGGGGAGTCGGCAGGTTGCTGCCGCTGACCGACATCGGAATCGGCGCGGGTGTTCACCTCGGAGTCGCCGGGCTCGGCCCGGCCCAGCCGGGTGGAGGGCGACGGAGCGCGTTCCGAGTCTTCGCCGATCCAACTGTCCTGCGGGCCGAGTGGGTTCTCGGGCGCGCCGTCGGCGTCGTAGGTGATGCTGTGGAAGCCGGCGCCCTGTGATTGTTGTTGCTCCAGTTGTGCCAGGCGTTCGCGTGCTCGGTCACCGCGCAGGTCGTGTTCGACGATCTCGCCGTCCGGTCCGGGACGAAGTTCGTGCAGTCGGAGTTCGCCGTCGCTATCGGTGGTGAGCGTGAAGACGTGCCCGTCGATGTGGTCCTCGCGAGCGCCGGGTTTCTGAATGCTGACCAGCGCCAGCCGAGCGGGGTCCGCGGCGGCGGTGATGCGGGCGGTGATGTCGTCGAGGTCGGTTTCGGTCCACCGGCCGTGGGCGTACTGGGCCAGTTCACGGGGATGGAAGCCGGTGTATTCGAGGATGGCGAGCGTGTCGGCATCGGGGAGTTGGACGGGGGTGGCGTCGAAATGCGCACGGATGAAGGCAAGTTCGCCGATTCCGCAGCTCGCTGACGTGAAAGTATTTTGTACGGGCGCGGTTTCGAGTGCCGACCGCACCTCGGCATCCACCGCCGCGTCGGCGTCCGAATCCCCGGCGGTCGACGACGAATTCGCCGTGACCTCCCGCAGCAGTCGATCGAGCGCCGTGCTCATCCGCTCGTACCGATGGCCCAGTCCCGCGCCACGCATCTGCGGGCCCGAATCCGTCAGCTGCTCCCGCAACTGCCGCAGTGTCGACAGTGGAAGCTCACGGAGCGTGGACTGCGCCGGCCCCGTCGTGGTCAGTTGCCACAACGCGTGCACTTGCCACAGTTCGAACATCGAGCGCAGGGCGGTATGGGTTCGTTCGGCCTCGTGGTGGTCCAATTCCTCGACGGTGGGCAGTGCGTGGACTCGCGCGACCGCTGTGGCCGTGGGCAACTCGGACGTCGAGTCCGGGGCGGTGAGCTCGATGGGGGCGCTACCCGTCATCACCATGGGCAGGCGGCCGGTGCCGGCCAGGGTCTTCTCGATCGCACGTTTGAGCTGTGCGGTGGACCGGAAGGTCGAGCGCAACTTCCGCTCCGGCGGTCGCATCAGGGTGAATTCCCGGGCAATCACATCGGCCATCTCGCTGCCGCCAGGCTGGGCGACTTGCCACCCGGCCTTGGGTTCGAACTCGTTTCCTTCCCGGAACTCCACCGGAACGACAACGGTTTCCAACCAGCCGGCCCGAATCGGAACCACCTGCTGGTTCGCCGCCGGTGCGGAGACCGGTGCCGCGTCTTCCCAGCCGGGAATCCCGGCTTGCATCAGGTCGACCGCAACCCGGATCGGTGCCGGTGAATGGGTCGTATTCCCATCGTCGGGGACCGTCGACAGGTCCGGACTCAGCGGCTTCAACCACTTCGAGATGGGATCGGGCGCCTCGGTCCCGCGCCGATACTTCAGGTACGCGGCCATCAGATGCTTCTCCAGCTCCCGGCGGAACGACGCCCGGTAGGTGCGTTCTACATCGGCGGGCTCCAGTGTCGAATCCGCGAGTCCCGACGGCCCGGCATTCAATTCGATGTAGCGGATGCGCCAGCCGCGCCACAGCGCGGGAGCCAGACTCCGGTCGGCCTGGATCGCGGCTTCGAGCGCCCGCATGTGCCCGCCCTCGTTGGCAACCACCCATATTTCCTGCGTTTCACCGGGTTTCGGCGCGAAGCGAACCACCTGCGGCGTGACAACCGTACCTGCGCGACGCTCCAACTCACGCGCGAACAGTTCTTCGGATGCCGCAACGATCAGGCGAGCCGCTGCCCTGTCGTATCGCACCACCAGGGCGTCCAGTTCCGCCAGATCGTTCAGCCGATCAGTCGCCGCACCACGCCGAACCAGTAGCGGCGCGGCCAGTGCGGCCTGAGTGGCCGGATCGTCGGAATGCAGCCCGGCGAGGGAAGCATCGATCTCGGCAACTTCGGTCCGGGCGATCTCGCGGTGCGCCCGGACGAGTCGCCGCCACGCAGCACGGGAACCGTCGTCCGGAGTCTCCAAGTTGAGCCGCTCCCATATCGCCGTGCGTCGCTGCCGCAACTCGCGGACGTAGTCGGCGGTCGGATGCAGGGGCTCGCCGGCATTGTCGAACGAGATGGCATGCCAGCGCGCAGAATTCGAGGATGTGTAATCCGTGAATCGTTGTGTGGCACCGGTCCGGGAATCGACCAGGACCGGCATGCCGTTCGCCCGATGGATCTCGTATTCCACCGGGCCGTCGGCGCGATGCTCGACCACCCACAGCCAGGATTCCCGCGTCCGCCACAGCTCGGCTTCCAATGCCGCACGATCGGGATACGCGACCGCCCGACCCGAACGGGGATCACCCGGCCGAATCGGGCCCGTCGGCGGGAGCTGTGGGGCTTCGGCCACGACGGCCTCCGCCAGGGCGAACTTCTCCCGAACCTCGAACTCCTCGGTCCGGCCGGTCGCGGGATCGGTTGCCGTCAGACGCACGATTCGAGCGCCCGGCGCACCGGACACGGTGGCGGACAGATGTATCGACCGCGAGATGGCGGGGGTCCGCGCAACGGCCGTCGTGTGGGTGCCGGCGACCTCGAGCAGCCAGGCCGTCGCCGCTTCGGCGGGGCGCTGCAATCCCTCCCAGCGCAACGTACCCTCCCGCACGACCTGGTCCACGAGGTGAGAGACCCAATACATATCCGTGCCGGTTCTAAGTGGGAGATCGGCGCGGATCGTCGGATGTGAGGTGTCGCCGTAACTCAGCTCGATGCCGGCTCGAAGGCCGGATGCCTCGACCGTCGCCCTCACGTTCGGTCCGAACCGGCCGGGCGCCACCTCGAGGGTGACGGGTATGTCGGTGTGTATATCGAATCGAACGCCGGACAATCCGTCCCGATAGGCGCGCCGTTGCGTCGACTCCATATCAAAGATCAAGGTGGCGAGAATGTCTGCACCCGGTACCGGCTCGGAACTGCGGGTGAGATTGCGGAGCAGCTCCTGGAATTCGGAGCGGTGGTCGTAGCTTCGTCCTCGGTCGCTCTCCCGCAGCACCAGGGAGATCGCCGCCCGGCGGCCGGATTGCAAGTCGACCCGAACGAGGCGATCGGAGCCGAGCGGCACATGGAAGATTCGCCGTCCGTCGTCGGTTGTCCGGCCCTCGACCCGACCGCGGCCGTGGCGACCTTCGCGGGTGAGTGTCTCAGTGAACCGCCGCACCGCCTCGACCTGGCTACCGGCCCACCACCGGTCGTCCGCCGACCAGGGCAGGGTCTCGCGGGCGACCGCATCATCCGATGCCACCTCCTGTGTCGGGCGCCGGTCGGTTTCGAGTTTGCGCACGGCACTTTCACGGAGCGCCCGCACATCCGCCGCAGGGAGCTCGGTGACCATCGCGATCTCGTCGTCGGTCATGCCCCGTCGGAGCAACGCGAGAACTTCAATTTCTGCATCGGTCAACGCACTCTGATTCGGTACCGGAGCCTTCCTCGTCGATGCCGCATGGTCCTCGGGCGGCTCGTCGTCGGCGCGGCCGATGCGTGTGGCGGGGGCGGCGCCCTGTGCCCATTCGGTGCCGGTCGAGGATGCGGTGTCGATCGGGTTTTCTGGTCGCCCGTCGGTTCGATAGGTGATGGCGAAGAAGCTCGCGCCGTTCTGGTTTCGCAGGTCCGACAAGCGTTGATGTGCGGCGTCGCCGTACAGGTTGTGTTCGATCGTCGTCTCGTCCGGCCCCGGGACCACTTCGTGTAGCCAAAGTTCGCCGTTCGCGTCGGTGGTGAGGCTGATGAGGTGTCCGTCTATACGGTCTTCGGCCGCGTTCGGATTCTGCACGAGCAGCAGGGACAAATCGGTCGACTGTCCGGAATTCGTTATGCGCGAGGCGAATTCACTATCCGGAGTTACCTCTTCCCACTTGCCGTGGGCGTACTGGGCGAGTTCCTTCGGGTGGAATCCCCGGTATTCGAGGATGGTGACGGTGTCTTCGTCGGGTAGCTCGATCGGGGTGCGTCCGGTGAAGCGTTGCCGCGCGAAAGTCAGCTCTGCCAGACCACAGTGCGCTGGTGTGGTGGATTCCCCGGGTGTCCGCGCGGATTCGAGCGCGGTCCGCACTTCGGCGTCGACCTCCGTCTCGACGGTCGAGGGCGCTTGTCGCCCCAGTTGGCGTCTGGCCGTCTCACCGGTGGGGAAGGACACCGTGTAGGTGCCGTCCGGGATGGCGGGTCGGCCCGCTGCATTTACCACCAATGTGCCGTCGACGGCCCGGACGTGCGCTCGGCCGAGTTGTTCTCGTGTGCCGTGGTCGGCGGCGAGTCGGGTCGGGACTTGGTGGTGGATCGGCGGAGCCGGTGTCTCGTAGGTGCCCCCCAGCGATGCGGCCAGGTACCTCGCCCTGCCTAGTACATCGAATCGGCGTATCACCGATCCGGCGGTGATGGTGCCCATGGCCGCCGTCATTCCGATCGCGGTGGGTGTCGCTCCTTGGTTGGCGATGAGCGTGCCGCCCGCGAGACCGGCCAGGGAGTAGGCGGCGATTCGGCTGACGTTGAGGAAGGAACTCGCGCGCCCGAGCCGGTCCTCGGGCACGTTCTGGTTGAAGTAGGCGTTGGTGTGCACGCCGGTGGCTCCCAGGGCCACCCAGCCCGCCGCGTAACCGGCGCCGCCGATGTACGGGTCGTTCGTGAACGCGGTGATCAAGGCGCTGGCTGCCATCCCGGTCAAACCGACGTACCTGGCGGCCAGCAGTTTGTGGATGTCGACCTTGCTCAACCATCGTTTGGGCAGGGAATTGCCGATGATGCCGCCGATCGACGGCAGGATGAATGCTGCGGAGGTTTGGGCGCCGGAAAGTCCGGCCGCGGTCAGCGAGTGGATGAAGAAGAAGTGTTGTGCGCCCAGATATCCGTTGGTGACGACGAGATTCCAGGTGTAGTTGCGCAGGATCTTGTCTTGATGCAACGCTTCGAAACCCGGTACGAACACCGTGCGCATTCGGTCTCGAAACGATTGCGGCTCAGTCTGTTTCGGTGCGGGCGGCAGCTCGCGAACCCTACGCAGCCCCGCCACGTTGACGCCCGAGGCCGCCGAGTCGAGTCCGAAGAGCAACCACGGTTCCAACGCCCCCGCGAGACTGTTGCCGATCGTCCGGGACAGGTTGGTCACGAAGGCGTTGTATTGGCTCAATCCCTGCTGCAACCGTTTGTCGGACCCGATGATTGCGCGGTTCACCCGGGATGCGGCCGGTCCGTACAGCGTGTCGGCGGCGGTGTTCACAAGATTCGCGCCGATCAGGGTCGGAACCAGGTACGGCGTCTGGAATCCGGATGTGGCAGCGGCTACGGCGGAGGCGCCGAACATGACCCACTTTGCCCTCTTCATCATCCTGGTGGGTTCTATGGTGTCGGCGAGGTAGCCCATGTAAGGGGCCAGAACGAGCCTCGGCACATCCGACAGCCCTGCGACGATGGCCGCGGTTTGCGGATCGATGCCCATCATGAGCAGAGTCAGGGCGTTCTGGGACGCCGAGGTTCCTATCCCGGCTACCAGTTGGCCGGAGAAGAGGGTTCGCGCCTCGGCACTGTTGCGGACCAGGCGGAGCAGTGATCCGTTCGCTTCGGCAGCGGCTGTCGCTCGCTCGGCGGCGCCGGTGTCGGAGTTCGGCTGCTCGCCCGTCCGGCGTGCGGGGTTGGCGTGGCCATCGTCGCCGACCCGCGGATCGTCGGCGAACACGGTGGTGGGGTCTTTGCTCAGATGTGCGACGAGTCCGGTGCGGTCGGCGCGGGCGGTCGTACCGCGGGGCAGGTCGAGGGCATCCTCGAGCCCGGGGATCTGCCCGGCGGCATTCGGCGCTCCCGCCGCGGACCTGCGCGGAATCTCCGCTTCGGCCGCGGTGGGAGTTGTCCCGGAATCGGGTGTGGGAACGGGTGAACCTACGCGGTCGCGCGCCGCTCGCAGCTCGCCACTCCCGAATTCGCCAGTGCCGGCGGCGCGCCGGGCCCGCTGCTCTTCCAGCAAGGCCGCGGCCCGGCGTCCCGCGGAATCCCCGACCTTCTTGCGGGCGCGGGCCAACGCGCGCCGTACCTCGCGTACGACCATCCCCGTCTCGGTCGCGATGTCGGAATAGGTCAACCCGCGGCCGACCAGTCGCAGCACTGTCGCTTCCTCGGCGGAAAGCCGGGTTTCCGCGGTCTGGCCACCGCCCGGTAGGGCTGCCGGGCCGGACGCGGATTCGGCGAGTCTGGTCAGTTCGTCCTCGTCGAATGCGTCGAGCGCGCCGACGATCCGCGGCATGGCCGTGACCAGACTGGGTGATTCGATGCGGGGCAGTGATCGCTCGACGTGTTCGTCGACGGTACGAATCGAGATGGACAGCTTGTCCGCGATCGCCCGTCTGCTGAGTCCCCGAGACAGGTGCGCGAGCACGACGATCTGGCGCGGGGTCAGTACCTCCCGGAGATCGGTCAGTGGCGCGTGCACGGAAACGAGCCCACGGCGTGCGCCTTCGGCGGCGATCAGATAGCGCTTGGTGGGAACTCCGAACGCCGACGCCAACTCCCGGATGTAGGTCGACGCCTTGTCCGTGTCCGGCAACGCTTCAGTAATCTCCGGATCGGTCCACCCCTGGGAGATCCACAGCAGCACCTTCCGGTGATCGGAACTTACCGGCACATGTGCGATGCCGGCCCGAGATTCGAGCCGACCGGCACCGGGCAGCTCCGCTCGCCCGGCTGCCGGTGTGGCTCGCCCGAAGGCGCGAGCCTCGTCGCCGAGGTTCGGGTCGGCTGTGACCACCATTGCCGGGTCGTTCTTTCGGCCCGCGGTTGTGGTCGGCGCCGGCTTTGCACCGATCGCGCCCAGGTCCGGTCGCTCGGCATTCGGCTCCGCCGGGATCGTGGCTCCGAAATCGGACTGCGGTCCGGCGGAGACTTCAGTGGTGGAACCATCGCGCCGGTAGATATCGGCCAGCAGCTCTGCCAGGTCGCTTTCGCTCCGCTCGGCCCTTCTGCGGGTCTTGTCGAGCCACTGGATCGTAGTTCTCGCAGCGATATCCGCAACCAGTGCGTGGGCCTTCTGTGTCCGTATAAAAGAATCGGCTGACAGCTGGGCCAGCACGCCCGCCACGTTTTCCGGGAAGCCGAGGTCTGTCGCAGAATTGTGCTTGTTCAGCTGGTGATCGCGGTATATGGACGCAGTGGCCGACTGCAGGTATTCGCTGAATATATTGAGAACGGCGAGATTTGCCTGTTCGGCCACCGTGGTATCGGAATCGGCGTTCGCGAGGTCGGAGAGTGTCGTCGCCAAGGTGGTCGGCAATCGACTGGGGTCACGAGCGAGGTCCTCGGCTGTGGGGCCGGTATACGACGGCGCCGACATCGCTCGGCCAGAGGATGCGAGAACTTCGAGCGCCCGAAAAAGCATGAGGCCATCGAGCCACTGGATGGTCTGTGCTACGGCTTCACTATTTCTCGAATTCTGCGATCGACCGTTTTTGGTGTTTTTCCGGTGCTGCTGCTCGTAGCGGCGGACGATGGCCTGCTTGACCTGCGCCGCGGTGATCGGATCGACGCCGGTCTCATCGACACGAGCCAATGTGTCTCGGAGTGCATGCGGTCTGGAGCCGACCGACCCGACACCCGGTGTGTCCCCCGGCGGTGTGCTGAAAGCGAAAGGCCCTTCTGCGGACTGTCCTCGCTTCGTCCACGGTGATGGGGCCATCGCAGCGCCATCGCCGCGGGTCGCGCTCCCGCGGGGGAGGTCGAGCGCGTCGTCCGGGGATGCCAGGTAGCTCCTGGGGGGAGTTCGATATTCGACCCAGACGGTCTTGCCGTGCCGGGTCACATCGGTCCCGACGGCGAAAGCCTTGTCTCGCACGATCCGTGCGCCCCGCCCGTGCTCGCCATCGGCACGGGTCCCCAGTTCGTCGGGGTCGGTCCGGGCGGATTCCAGCGCCGCCAGGTCGATATCGGCCAGGAACGCGTCGATGTCGTCGAGGTCGATGGTGGGTGAGGGAGCGACCTCGTCGGCCGCATCGACGTCGCTCTCGATGCGCCACTTCGGCAATCCGAGTGAGGTGTCGGTGATGCCGATCCGCACGCGGGTGTCGTCCGCCTCGACGGTGACTTCCGCTCCACCTTGTTTCGCGTACTGTGCGGAGTTCCCCAGCAATTCCGACAGGGCGAGCACCGCGGCGTCGATTGTCGTCTGGGGCAGCCGGGTGTTGTGCGACAGGAATCGGTCGACATCCCTGCGAGCCCGCGCCACGCCCTGTCGAACCTGCCCCCGCTCGAACCTCATCCGCACCGCGGGTTCGGTCGACACCGGTACCGACTGGGTCTGCCCGGCAGCGAACCATCGAGTGCGCGACCCGTTGGTGTGTATCCGGAAGCCCCACCGGCCGGACTTGTCCAACAACGCGGTGACCTTACCCGCCTCGGTTGGCATCACCTCCCCGGTCGCCTCATCCGGCTCATCGCGCACCGGCAAGTTCCGGCTGTGGTCGAGCACCTCGACCCGCACGCTGTCGGATCCCTCCGGCCGTACCCGGACTGTGACCGGCCCTTCCGCCGTGCGAACCAGAGCATCGAGCATTTCCTCGGCCGCGGCGATATCGGCTTCGGCCGTGAGCAATTCACGGATGCTCGGGCGCGCTCCTGTCACGGCCGGCGAATCCGTGCCAGGCGGTGTCGGCCGGGCCAGGCCGAGGAAGCGTGCGGCGGCATCGACGAGATCCGCGATCTCTCGCGGCGCGTTTGCGCGCGTGGCCAGTCGCCGAAGTTCGTGTAGCTTGTCGTCGCTGTCGGCGGCGCGCCAACCGGGGGCCAATTGCTCTTGCCCGAGAATCGCGGGGAGATCCGCTTCGAGTTGGCGGGTATCCGCATCCAACCGGGCGAGTTCTTCCGCGGTGGCGCCATCGCTCATTGCGCGCTGGGCGCGGTACTCACGGTCGAGAGCTCGTCCCAGCCAGCCGGGAAGTTCCTCGGCTCGAATCCCGGGCCAGTCCTCGTCGTCGAGGAGGCGCAACTCCATTTGCACCTGATCGAGGATCTGCAGCAGCGCCCCTCGTAGTCCTACTATGCGCGGGTCCACGCCGAGTGCCCTCGCGAGATCCACACGCGCACGGTCGGTTTCGCTCTGTTCGTGCTCTGTTGCGATCTCGCGGCGGGTCGGGCGGTGTGGATTCGGTTCCGCCGGAACATCTTCCGAGCCCACACGGTCCTGGGGCTCATCGGGTTGGTTGTGGAAGAAGATGCCGCCGTGTTGGGGGGTGGTGAGGCGTTGTTGTCTTTTGGGGGCGGGTTGGGGGTCCATGGCGTCGGCGAGTTGTGCCAAGGCGGTGCGGTGTTCGGCGAGGATGGTGTCGGCGATGTGGAGCAGGTGTTCTGCGGCGGCGTCTGGGTCGGTGGGTGGTTGTTCTCGCTCGGCGCGGGCGTGGGCTCTGGCGGCGAGGTGGCGGGCTAGGCGCGGGTCGCCGAGTTGGGCCATAAGGTGGTGGTAGACCCGGCTGTCGTCGGCCGGGTGTGCGGGTTCGTCCGAAGTCCGGGTGGGGCGGGTGGCGTTCGTTGCAGCGCGCTCCGCCTCGGCAGGTTCGGCCCGGGACGCGCGGGACAATCGTCCGAGCCACCCGCGACCTCGTGTGATGACACGGAGGGAAACGCGGCCCCGCCTGACGAGAAGAAGAGCGCTGTAACCCGCGGCGGTGAGCGCGGTAGCGGCCGCGGCGATACCGGCCATGGCGTCGCCGCCCTGGCCTCCGTGCGCGTTCGCCACGGCGGCAGCCCCCAAGAAGCCGAGGGCCGGCCCGCTTTTCAGGAACAGCCGGCGCGCTGACATCGCTCGGCCTTGAAGGTCATCGGGGAAGGCGTCTTGTGCGTATTTCATGACCCGGTTGCCCGCCGCCGCCATCACCATCGCGTCCACGAGCGACGCGGACGCGATCACAGCGGGATCGGTCGTCGATGCCATCAGCGTGAAGAACCCGGCCATACTGGCGAGTGCAGCCGGATAGAAGGTGGTGGCGTCGATCCGGTCGAGCGCTTTCGGCAGGAAGCCGCTGAGTATCCCGCCGACAGCAGGCGCGGTAACCGCCGCGCTCTTTGCCCAACCCGGCAGGCCCGCGTCGGTCAGAACGGTGGCGGTGCGGAGCCCCATCATGGCAAACGCGGCATTGTTGATCGTGGCGAAAGCGGTGTGCTGGGTGAGGAATTTCTCCCGCCGCAGAGCGCGTACTCCGTGGCCGATCTCCCGGAAAAGGTTGCGTGGCTGCCTTCGGGCCCGAGGGGGGAAGACGAAGCCCCGAACGTTCGCCAGGTTCCCCCAGTAGCTGAGAGCGTTCAGGCCGAACGGGGCGGCGGGCGCGACGCCGGCCAGCCCCGCGCCCAGTGCTGAGCCGGTGATCCCCGCGGCAGATCCGGTGCTGGTTATCAGGCGGTTTCCGGAATCGAGCTGTGATTTGGTGAGCAGATTCCGCATTTCGTTGAAGAAGGTGCTCGTATAGAAAGTGCCCGCGGTGGCTTCGACCAGTGTCGCCGCAGTCAAAGCGGCTCCGAGATGGGAGGCATCGGCCAGCACCAGCCCGGCAGCAGTGGTCGCGGCTGCCGAGCCGACCCACAGTGCGGAATTCACCACCTTTTCCGGTTTCCAGAAGTCGGCTGCGTAGCCGGCCAGCAGTTCGAATGCGCCGGGGACCCATAGCGCGGCAGCCGCCATGGCGGTCGTCGTCGTCGATTCCCCGTGGCCCAGCAAGACATATGTGAGTCCCGAGGACGCTGCGGCGGTGCCGATTTGGTTCACGAACTCGCCCGGCAAGAACTTCTCGCCGAACAACAATTTCGTGAATGGCTTGTTGACGGCGAGCAGTTCGCGTTTCGAAACCGTCACGTCCGTGCGGCCTTCTTGCGGTGCCGGCTCGGTTGTCGACTGAGGACGGCGCGTGCGAATCCAGCGCAGAAAGTCCCGTCGCCTCGAAGCAGCAATCTCATCAGCGGTCGAGGCCGCCGTGGGGGTGGCGTCGCCCTTGGGATCCGGCACCGCTGGTTCGCTCGGGTTCTCGGGTTGGTTGTGGAAGAAGACGCCCCCGTGTTCGAAGGGGGCGAGGCGTTGTTGCCGGAGTACGGGCTGGTCGCCGACAACGTCGTCGAGTTGTGCCATGGCGGCGCGGTGTTCGGCGAGGATGGTGTCGGCGATGTGGAGCAGGTGTTCTGCGGCGGCGCCGGGGTCGGTGGGTGGTTGTTCCCGCTCGGCGCGGGCGTGGGCTCTGGCGGCGAGGTCGCGGGCTAGGCGCGGGTCGCCGAGTTGGGCCAGCAGGCGGTGGTAGACCTGGCTGGCTTGCGGAAGGTCGTTTGCGGGCGCGCGGCCGATGGGGCTGGTCGGACCGAACCCTTGTCGCTTCCGCCGCCATCGCTTACCGTGCGGCCGTTGTGCGGAGGGGTGTTCGGCCCGTTCGGCGTGTT
The DNA here is from genome assembly GCF_003023875.1 of Nocardia sp. MDA0666. Classification (NCBI taxonomy): domain Bacteria; kingdom Bacillati; phylum Actinomycetota; class Actinomycetes; order Mycobacteriales; family Nocardiaceae; genus Nocardia; species Nocardia sp. MDA0666. The sequence goes on along the minus strand of NZ_PYHT01000007.1, from coordinate 155,869 downwards.
CGGGGTGGCCGACGAGCACCCACCCCAGATTGTCGAGTCCGCGGCCCGGCACCTGTTCGGTCTCATCGGCCCAGAGATAGTAGGAGGCATGCGGCTTCACCAACAGGCGGTGGCCCAGCCCCGGGCGCTGCGCGAAGTACCTGCCACGGACGGGTACTTCGGTGGCGAGCACGGTGGCGCCGAAGATGGCCGCCGCCGGGCTGATGCCCAGGCCCGCATTCGCGTAGCGACCCTTCCGGCCCTGTTTGTGGGCACCCAGATTGGCTACCGGGTCGGCCTTTTCGCTCAAGACGAACACGGGTACACCGAACTCGTCGGCATGCCGCATCCGACGGCCCGCGCCGGGGGAACCGGTGAGAATCACTCGGTCGACCTCGCGGGCCAGCCGCATATCCTGCGCCGCGTAGCACAGTGTGGTCGAGCCGTAACTGTGGCCGATGACGTTGCGCAGTCGCGGCACGGATTTCCCGCCGGGTTGCTCCGCGTAGAACTCGCGGGTGGCGTTGAAGGCGGTGATGTCACGGGCCACGATGTCGCCGCCGACTTCGGCCAGCTGCGGTGAGGCGACGGACAGATCGACGGGGCAGCGGTAGCCGATATCGACGATCGCGGCCACCGAGGCGCCGTCCGCGCGCCGCGTGGCGATCTCGTAGAGGCTCTGCGCATACTGCGAGCGGTGGTGCAGTTTCCGCATCGTCGAACCCAGACCGTTGGTCATCCGGTTCACGATCTCGGCGCGGTCGGCGTCGCCGATGGACAGGATCACGCGGCCGTTGCCGTCGTGCGCCGTGGCGTCGTAAGCGAGCAGTCGTACCGGCGGGTGTCCGGTGAGGCGCACGGTATCGGCCTCGATGTCGCGCAGGTGCTGCCGGGTGGCGACTAGGTTGCGCAGTTCCTCGAATTCGGCTCTGGTGAGTGTCGGATTGGGAATTCTCGCCTGCAGATCGGTACCGGCGCGGCGCAACAAGGCACGGGCGCGCGCGATCCCCGCGGCGTCCTCGACGACGGCATGCGTCGCGACCTCGGGTCGCCGTTGCAGGAACCGCCGGATATCACGGGCGATCGAGAGCCGATTCGCCTTGTCCCGCACCGTGAACGGAATACCGTCGGCGTTGCCTATCGCGTGCGGGTGGACCCGCAGCAGGGCGTACTGCTGATCGGAGAGTCCGAGTTCGACCTGGAGTGACGGCAGGTCCGGGCGGTCGGGGAGGCCGGTGCTCATCGCATGCCACCACCGGGCGACCTTGCCGGTGTGGGCGCGGGAGGCGCCGACGACGTCGGTGGCGTCGACTGCTTGCAGCAGTGTGCGTTCGTCCGCGTCGGAGCCGAAGTACCCCTGAAGTCCGGTCAGCGCCGCGGCGGCAAGGCTCTTCTCGGACGGGGTGGGATCGGTGTCGGCCGGCAGGGGATTCGGTGTGACGGTGGAGTTCGTCCCCGAGGTATCCCCGGTTGTGTTCAGTGTCGGCTTTGCGCCGATCGCGCCCGGGTCCGGTCGCTCGGTATCCGGCACCTCCTCGGTTGACGACATGGCTGTTGGGTCGGTGCGGCCGGGCGAGAGGGTGGGTTCGGTGATTCTCCGGATCTTGCGCCGTGCGCTGCCGAGGTGGTCCTCCACGGTGTGCGGAGCGATACCCAACTGAGCGGCGATCTCTCGCTTGGACAGGCCCTGTTCCGACAACACGAGCACGTGGCTTTCGCGATTCGACAGGCCCGCCCGGCGTGCTACCTCCGAGGGCTCCGCGACCGGGGAGGCGGTCCGTCGCGACGGAATGTTCGCGGCGCGGGAAGCCGAGGACGTGTCGTCGAGCAGTCCCGAGCGACGGGCGATCTCGACGAGCTCGGCACGACCTTCGCCGTGAAGTTCGCGGGCCACATCAGCCACGCGAGACTTCAGTGAGTCCACCGAAATACCCAGCTCGGCAGCGATCTCCCGGTACGTCAGGTCCTGTGCGAGCAAATGGACGAGTCTTCGTTGGTCCGGCGTCAGGCGAAGATCCACGGTCGGCCGGGTGGACGGTTTTCCCGCCCGGGTGTTGAGGATCTGCCAGGGCCAGTGGCCGGTGGGCTCCATCGGCAGAGAAGTGGTGGCGCCATGGCGTTCGGCCAGCAAAATGGCGAAAGCCCTTGCGGTAGACCATAGTTCGATCGGTTCGGTCATCGGATCCGTGGGAATCTCGCGTGGCGCAGCCGAGTCGCGCCGCGCCGGCCAGAACCTGTTGAGCCGCAATTGTCGATTGAGGGGGAGTTCGGCGCGTAGGTGGCGCACTTCGTCGGTGGAGACATTCGCCAGTGCCAGCGCGAGCGTGTCGTCACCGGACAAGCCGGCGCCGCGCAGCACGAAATCTCTGAGACGACGCAGAAATTCGGCGGCCGGGCGGTGTTCGGCGATTACGTTGCGGGTGACGAGCTCGACCTGCTCGGCCACGGTCCGGTTTCCGGTCTCCGCGCCGCGGGTCACGCGTGCACACACGTCGACCACGATCTGTGGCGCCGATGCGGCGCCCAGTTCGGCGGCAGCCGACTCGAAGATGTTGTCGCCGAAGTGTTCCCGGATCGTATCGGCGGTGAGGGGTGGCCATTCGCTTCGGCCGGTGACGGTGTGGCGGCCGGGGCGGACGGCCAGATAGCCTTCGTCGCGCAGCCGCCGATAGGCGCTCCGGGCGGCATGCACCCGGTCGGAATCGAACAGCCGCGTCAGCAGGCGCGCCGAGGGAAGCGTCATGCCTTCCCGTAGTCCACCGGACAAAATCGAATGGCGTATGGCGTCGACCAGGGTGTCGCGCCATTGCCCGCGAGCCGCCTCCGCGTTCGACGTGACCTGTTCGATGACCGAGATGACGTCGTCGCTCCCGGACTCGGCCAGCGCGGCGGCCAGCTCGGTCCGTGTGTACGCCTTCAGCACCGCATCCTCGAGAGAGTGCACACCCAGTCTGGTGTAGATCCGCTCGAGATGAACGCCGACGGTTGTCACCGAGATGTTCTGGTCGGCCGCGATCTGCTCGTTCGTGTACCCGATTGCCGCAAGGCGAAGTACGCGAGACTGCTGTGCTGTGAGAGGTGTTGTCGCAGCGGCAGTTTCGCTGACCGGTGCCCACTCCGCGGCATTGATGTCCACGTAGCCCGCGCGGATACCCACCGCCACCATTCCGGCTCGTCCGGAAACTCCGAAGAGCCGGCCCACTGTCTGCAAGCGCCGCCGCACGCTGTCCTTTCCGGCGGCCAGAGCTCGGGTGGCCGGATGGGCCTGGGCGATCGCCTGGTTCGGCAAACCCTGCGCGGCGAGCACGAGCATCGCGTGCGTGTCGGGGGGAAGCTCGGGTGTAGCCGGTGTCGGCATCGCCGGGAGTTCGGAGATATCGAGCAGACCCCGGCGCACCGCTTCCGCCACCGCCGCAGCCGGATTCGGGACACGAAGCTTCTGAACGATTTGTCCGGTACGTGTCGCCACGGTGCCCGGTGACAAGCCGGTCGTGTGGACGATGGCCGCCCTCGACGAGCCTTGGGCTATCAGGCGGAGAACTGTCAGCTCGGAATCGCTGAGATTGTCCTGTGTGCCCGGAACGGCGTTCTCGGCTGCCAGCGACCTGGCGAGCCGGCGTAGCCCGCCGGCCGCAGCTGTTCGCACCGCTCGGCCGTCGAGCGGTGTGCTCGTCGCTTTCTGTGCGTTCAACACCGTCGCGGTCTCGGCAGGCGATAGGCCCCCTCGATAGCGCAGCTCGAGGATGCGCCGCTGGATCGGGGTCAGCCGGCGGAAACGCTCGTCGAACTGTGCTGCGGTGGCTCGGGAGAGTGCTTCGGCGATGGCGTCGGACTCGGCGGCACGCTCCAATTCCCGGTACGCGGTGGTGAGGCGGTCGCGCAGCCGTTTGCCTTCGGTCGCCCGAGCCACCGGCGTCGCACCCGGCCGCATCCCATCGGCATCGCCGCGCATCTCCGATTCGTACTGCGCTGCGGCGCGTACCAGATCCTCCGGCATCGGGTAGTCGAGCCAGCGTGCGGCGATGAGGATGATTCGTTGATCGGCGGTGATATCGGCGGCCGGTCGGCGCAGTACCTGACTGACCTTCGCCTGCGAGGTTCCGGCGACCTTCGCGACGTCTTTCTGAGCCGATTTTCCGGTGAACCCCGCTGCTTGCAGGTCGCGGTATCGCGCAGCGGCAGCGGCCAATTCCGGATTCGCGAGTTCGCCGGCACGGGAGTCGTCGACGCGGGCGGTCGCGAAGTAGTGCGTCAGCGCGTCGACGAGGGCGGCGGCATGCGCCGAGTTCGACACGTCGGCCAACCGTCGCAACTCACGCAGGGGGTCATCGGCATCCGGGATCGCGAGCGGAGCCGTGGGGTCGGATCCGAACATCCGGTCCAGGCGCCGAGACAGCGCGTCGGCTTTCGTGACGAACGCCCGCCGAAGTTCTTCGAGTCGGTCCTGCTGGTCCGGCGACAGAGCATCGGTGGTCGCGGACTTCCTGGTCGCCGCCTCGGCTCGGCGGTGCAGGTCGAGCGCCTCCGAGATCCAGGCGATCAGCTCGGAGGTGTCCACCGCCACCAGAACGTCGTCGGACGCTTCGGCGATGCGCTGTCGGATGGCATCCACGGCCGAGCGCACCGCTCCCGCCAGCACGACATGCACCGGCGCCGAAAGCAATTCGGCCAGAACATGCCGAGCAGCCGATGCCGTCGATCGGTCGGCGCCGGCTGGATTCGGTGCGGCGTCGGACGGCCGGTGTCCGATCGGACCTTCGGCCGCATTCGTCCCAGGATCGGTCGGCTCCCCCCGATGCGCTTGTCCGGCAACGGGCTTCGATCCCACCATCGGCCCCGTTCGGCCGATGGTCTGCAGATGCGACACGGCTCGGTCGAGGATCCGGCGGGTGGGGCTGTCGTCCGCGAGTTCGTCGGCCAGTGTCACGGCCGACGTCGGGTCTTCGATGAGCGTGCGCCGCAGCCGATGCAGTGGCGCCAGGATGGCATTGATCTCCGTGTCGGCAGTGAATCGGTTGAGCAGTGCTATACCGGCGTCGAATGCGGCCGAAAGGCGTGTGTGTGCGGTCGTGGATTGGCCGAGTGAGAGCTCGTACGCGGCGATCGTGATCAAGGTGCGCAGGTAATCCGCACCGACTGCAGCGAATTCGCCACGTGGATCCGCCAAACTCGCTCGGGTGAACTCCCGTTCGAGCCCGGGGAGCCCTCGAAGCGCCTCGGTGATCCGACCGGGATTGACGATATAGACCGGCTCCGCTCCGGCGGCGGACCTCGCTACGCGTTTCCGGGCCGGTGTTGGTGCGGGTGTTTCCACCGGTGGGCGATCGAGCGCGCCGGGAGTCATCGGCACAGCCTCGGCATCGCTGCGGTCGCGGAGTCCGGGCGGGATCCGCCGCACCGCGATCTCGTCCGCGTCGACGTCGTCCACCTCTGTCCGGGGCTCGGCCGGAAGTTCGGCCTGTACACCACGGGCGGCCGCGATCGCCGATCCAAGTTGGCGGGCAGCCGACCACAGCGCCTGTGGGGCGGTGGCAAGAGGATCGGCATGCGCCTGCCCACCGCCGCGGCGGGCAGGGGTGAAGGCGGCGATCAGGCGATCGCGGCGATGAGGCGGCAATGTGTCGAGCGTCCGCCGTACGTCGGTCAACCGCACGTCGTTCCACGCCTGGACCATCGGATCCGATTCCGTCAGACGGGCGCCGTTGACGAGCAGTTCCCGGATGCGCCACCACATGTCGGCGAATCCGCGTTGTTGCGACAGCGCATTGTGGGCGACGAGCTCCACCCACTCGGCGAGGCTTCGATCTCCGATCTGGGCGATCCGCCCGACGACAGCGGCGCAAATCTCGTCGAGCACGCCGGGGACGGCCTGCAGTCCGAAACGTGCGGAGACTGTGCGAAGTTCGGTATCGAACTCCGCGCGGACGAGTGCGGCCGCGCGATCTTGCGCCCCCTCGTCGATGTGCGTCCTGATCCGTTCGAGGAGCCGCGCCGAATCGGAACGCACTGTACCGCTGCCGGTTTCGGTGACGGACGCCCACGGTGTAGTGGCCGGCGTCGCGTCTTTGCGCTGCCACGGGGTGGCCCCTATTGCCGTGGCATCGCTGTCTTCGCCGACGTCGACGGCGGCCGGACCGGCCCCGGGGTGGGAGGTACCGCCGCGGCGCCATGGTGAGCCGGGTGCCCGATCGGTGCCGGAATCCTGTTGCGGCGCAGGCTTTCGAGCAGGACGCCCGGGGCGCGAGCCGATGGGCCCGTCGGTTGGTGAAGCGGCGCCGTTGAGTAGTGCGTGCGCCCAGGCCGTGACGATCGGAACGTCTCCGGGCAGCGGGGTCATCGCTCCGGCATCGACGTCGGCCGATGGCAGATCGTGAAATCTGGCGTACTGCCGTGCGGCGATCCGGTCGGCGACGACGCCCGTGACGGCGGTTGCGAGGAGGCGGCCGGTATCGGCATCTATTTCGTCGACGGCTTGGGCGAGGTGTTCAGCGATAATCGCGTGGAACCGTTCGCGCAGCGGCCCGGTCGCGGGCAATTCCAAGTGCAGCACTCGCGTCTCGTCCCCGTGCGAAGCCAGAACAGTGAGACAGGTACCCAATGCGGCCTCCAGCCGCGGTCGCAGTTCATCATCGACCCTGTCCGGCACGGCCGCTCGAAGAGAGGTTCGCAGGCGCTCGATCGCCGCAGCGCAGGCGGCCTCGAAGCCGGTCTCCTTGCCGGAGAACAGCTCCTGAAACGCCCCGGGGGCCACGTCGGCGCGCTGCTGAACCATGTCCAGCGACATCCTGGCGTAGCCATAACGCGCGGCGACCGAGATCATTTCGGTCAAAATCCGTTCTCGCTCGACGGGTTTCGCCGCCTCGATCGTGCCGTTTTCCGCCGGTGGCGACTGCGGTCGCGTGACGGCGACGGGCCTCACCTCCGGCGACGCGGTACCGATACGGAGGAGGTCGGCGAGATCACGCCGCAGGCGCGGTACCGCGGCCATGTCTCCGGTTACGGCCCAATTCGCCAGCAGGCCTTGGATCGCAGCCGCCAGAGCGCGCAGATTCTCGGCGGACATGGCCGGATCGTCGAGTACCTCGGCCAGAGTGGCGGCAATCGATTTCGTGGCGGTCATCGCGCGCGCAGCGCGCTGAACCAGGTCGAGGCCGGATCTTTCTACCAGTACGACTCGTGCGGTGCCCGGTCGAGCGGTCAGGGCACTCACATAGGTGTGCACCACGGTCGCTATACGGGTGGTGTGGTCGGGCGCCCGCGCGAAACTCACTTCGTCGACGATCAGTTGCCGCAGATCGTCCAGCGCCGCCTTGTGCGCCGCGGCGAATGCGTCGTAGGTGCGCGGGAAGTTTTCGTCGAACTCCTCCGGAGTGGCTTCCGCGCGGCGGCAGATTTCGTCGACTGTCGTTGCGGCGAATCCCTGCTCGGCTACCGTCGCTACCGTCGCCCCCAGGATGCGGGCCCGCGAATCATCGTGCCGCGCAGGTCTTGTCCAAGGCGCGAACAACCACTCGTCAGGATCCGCCGTGGCGAGGCGGATCGACAGTGGCTCCCAGGACGGCGCGAATTCGATGCCCTTGCGACCGATGATCGCACTGCGCACGGCGGGATCGGTTTCCATCGCGTCGGCCACGGCGAGTATCCGCAGGTAGTCTTCTTCCTCCCCACGAGCCACGACTCGCCCCTGCACCAACGACACACGCGTCCGCGACGGCCGGATCTCGGGACGAGCGTGCGGTTCGGTATTCACCGTGGCATGCACGAGCATCCTGGCGCTGTTCTCACGTGTCAGGGGCCGCATGAGCTCCTGCAATCGACGCGCCGCCGCCCATGCGCCCGGCACATCATCGATGACGACCTGCAGCTTGGCCACCCAGTCGTCGATCGGCACCGGTGCACCCTGGTCCTGCTTCACCAGGTTGAATCGTTCCGCCGCGGCGCGGTGCCCGGCCAGTGCGGCGAGGTATCTACCCGCCCCGCTCGTCGACGGCACCACGACCGGCACGCCCTGTTCGGTCGCCTCGGTAGCGACGCTGCCGAAACCCTCTGCCCGCGAGGGCATCACGACCACGGTAGCCGCGCGAATGTCCGCCCGGATCTCAGCAGGATCCCTCGTATGCGGCAGCACCTCGACCACATCGGGGTCACCGACGATCTGCGCCAATTCGGTGTGGGCCGCCCTGAGGTCGTTCTCGAAACCCCGGACCACCAACCGGACATCATGGCCGTGCGCGCGCAGCCGCGACACCACCTCGGCGATCTCCGCGCCACCTTTCAACGCGTCGTCCACACGGCCGAAGAGCAGAACCCGTACCGGACTGCCGGGCGCGGGCTGTGGCGGCTGTTCGGCCATGTCCAAGACCGGCTGCAGTTCGTGCACCGAACTGTGGCCCGCCAGGGCGGCCTGCAACAGTGCGTCCGTCGCCAATGCCGGGCCCAAGCCCGTCACCAGATGCGCCCGCCGCGAAAGATAGATGCCCGCCGCTACGCTGCCGCGACCCTGCGCAGGATCGCTCGTGAGGCTCTCCCACAGCATCGGAATCAGATGATGGACAGCGACGATTTTGGCTGCGGGATAGGCCTTTTCGGCATTCACCGCGGCCCGGAGGCCGTCGGCTTCGACGTGCACGATCACCATATCGACCGAGTCGGGCAAACTTCTCACGTGCTCGGGGTGCAGATCCCGCATCCACTCCTCGCGGAGGTAGACCTGCACACCCGGAACCCGGAACTCGGAGTCGACCTGTCCCGGTAGGACAGTCACTTCGTGCCCGGCCGCTACCAGGCCCTCGCAGAGCGCCAGGTTCAACGTGCCCATACCCGTCCGGCCCCGCCCCCACAGAGCGCAGCACACCAGAATTCGCTGTCTGGTGAGGTCGAGCCGGACCCGATGCCAGACCTGCCCCTCCGGCAGGGGCTCGGACGTGTCGAGATCGATGCGGCCGTCCACATCGGACAGTCCGCGACGCAACTCCTCGACGGTCAGCCCGGGATCGGAATCGGTGGGATCGCTTCGGGTGTAATCCAGTTGGGCGACCGAGCGGTGTCGGCCATCGGGGTCCTGGGACGACGTGACGACGAATGCGGCGTCGTCCCCGGCAACGGTCCGGGCGAGTTCGGCCAGGCGTGCCGCCGCGGCGATGATGTCCCGGTGCGCCGGCTTCGAGTCCTCGTCGGGCAGTCGAGCCGCGACGGCGGCGGCCAAGGCTCCCGGATTCGATACGTCAGCGCCCGATACGACCAGTTGCCAGCGAAAACCGCTGTACTCCTCGCGCATCTCCGACGCGTGCAACCGGGCATCGTGATGAGCTTCGGCCGGCCCGTAGGACGGATCGGACTCCAATCGGTCGGCGATCTCCCGTGCCTTCGCGGCATGGCCGCGACGCATATCGCGGTTGTCCGAGAGCCACCCGTCAGGGGGCCGGAACCCGGTGGCGGGATGGGTGAAGGCGGCGCGGTCGCGCAGGTGATCGATCAGCGCGCGGCGGTCGGAGTTCCCGTTGCCCGCAGCAGGCATTGCCGAACGAACCCACCCGAGAACCGCTTCGGGCTCCGACAACGACCGCAGTGCATCGTCGGGCGATCCGAGTTCCTCCGTCGGCCTGCTGCCGATGCGATCGTCGGGCTGCGGCAGCCCTTGCCGACCGGCGTTGGCGGCGGGCTCGACGAGGTAGGCCGATCGGCTGACGTCATAGCCGATGAAGGTCGTGTCGGCCGGATCCACCTGGACCGGAGTCAGCGTCGGGCGGATGTCGTCGAGGTACCGGAACAGGGCGGGGCGATTGGTCGCGGCTCGGCCGCTGGCACCGTCGATGACGATTGCGAGGTGACGGCCGCGAGCTGCGGCAATACCCTGTGCCCAGCCGACGAATGTGCGATAGAAATCATCGACCGACACGTGATTGATGTAGGTCTCCAGGGGATTGAGACCGCGAATGAGGAGCAAGGGCACACCGGATGTGCTGGTGGTTTCGATGAGCAGGCCCGCTCCCTCCAGCCTGGCGCGGTCCGGGTCTTTTGGATTGCGGACGATGACAGCAGCCGTCATATTCGGCATCGCTTCGGCAATCGAGCGATACTTGCCCGCCCAACAGGCGCTGGCGATATGCCCGGACAGCTCGAGCAACGGCCCACGTGTCGGAATGAACCGCAGCGGAGTTGTCGCGCTCGCGACACCGACCCCCTGAGCGCGTGCTATCGCCTCCTCGAGCGCGATAGCGCTGGTCATTCGACGGAAAGTGCGGGCGCCGTTACGGCTGGAGAAATAGTGTGAGAACACCTCCTGGTTCGTAATGTGATCCACAAATTCTTGGACCAGGACGATATCGTCGAGCGTCGGCCCTCCCGTGCCGATATCCCGCAGCCGATCGATCCATTCCGGATATTGTTGCATCGCCCATGCAAAACAAATCGTCCGCAAGTGGTCGTGCAACTCACCGACTCCGGCCAACAGCTGGAAATTGTTCTCGAAATCCTTGAGCGAACGCAACGCCGGGAAGGGATTCGCACTACTGGGCTCCGATGCGACGAGTTTCCGCAGCTCCTCCGCGAGAGCTCCCATTTTCCGCCGCGCCACATCGTTCATCACCGCGCCGTTGGTGAGCCTGCCCGACGCAAGCGAACGCTCCAATGCGGAGATGTGCTCGGCGATGCCGCGCCCGAGCTCACCGAGTAGTTGGGTGATCGGACGCCGGGTACCGGTCATCGCCGAATGCGCGGCACGTAGATTTGCCGCCAGCCGCGAGAAACGCGTCAGTAGATCCTCGGTAAACTGCGGCCCGGACCCGGTTCGCAGCTTGGCGACCTCCACCACGCCACTCGGCTGGTATTCCGCGGGCATCGCCGCGATACGCCCGTCGGCCGTCGCCCGCTCGAGATACGCCAGCAACTCCCGCAAAGACGCGGTATCGCCGCGGTGCCACTCGGAGGTCGAAAATCTGGTCACGGCCATCAGAACGCCGGCGAGAAGATCCGACGATCGCAATTTGGCCAAGCTGTCCCGCGAGAGATGCGCTGTCTTCACCTCGGTCACGAAGGCTCGCACAACAGCCTTCAATTCGGGCAGCACTGCCGCCCCGGTGCCCCGCAAGCCGAGTACTATGTGCTCTCCGCCTTGCTCGTCATCGGCCAAGACGGCACGCACAGACCGGGCGAGTTCCACTGGCACGTCAGTGACCAATTCCATGGCCGCGCTGATCGTCGTCGGCCGACGGCTCGGCGACAGCGCCGCGGCCAGAGTGAAATATCTGGAGAATGAGACAGAGCTCGCGCGGTCGATGTATAGGTCCTCGACCTCGCGCAGCTGCTGTTCGGTGAAGGTTACTTCACCCAGCATTTCCTCCGAAAACTCTCCGATCCGCACCGACCGCAAATAGTCGTTTGCGATGCTTTGCCGGATTGCGCTCGCGGAATTGTCGTCCAGGGCAACCAGATAACTCCATGCCCGGTAGTCGAGGACCATCCTCGCGCTGCGCAGATCGGTTGTTTCCGGAGCGTCGGGATCTGCGCTCTTCGAAACGAACTGGCGGATCATTACCAGTAGGGCCTGATCCAGAGCCCCCGCCGGTATTTCAGCCAGGCGACGCAGCTCCCGGCCGATCCTGCCGAGATCGTCCACCCATGGCAGACCCAGACTTCCGCGGACAACGGGAGCGAAATCTGGATTGTTCGCATCGGCCCGCCGCAGAGCGGCACGGATCTCGGTTCCCGCCAAGAATTCCACTCGGGCAGCGATCCCGGCGATACTCCAACCCGGAGTGTGCGCGACATCGAGCACGACCTCGTAGCCTATCGGCGTCGAAAGCGCGTCCAGGATGTCGGGATGGGCGGCGAGAGCGAGACATATCTGGTGTTTGTGCAAGCTGTCGAGTAGTTCGGCATCGCCGCTCGCCGCGGAGGCGTCGGCCATCCTGTTCTCCTCGACCCACTCGACGAGCTGATCGAAGAACTCGACGATATCGGCGTGCTCCGTCACCGGCCGTGCGTCCACCGCGCGAACCAGGCGTTCGATGTCGTTCGTGCTCAACGACAACCGGGAGGCGGATCGCGCGATCCGGCCGGCAGCATCGCGCGGTGGCGGCACCTCGTCGTACGTGTCCCGCGCGGCCGGGAGGGTATCCATGAACCATGAGTGCAACCGGTCTGCGGCCTTTTCCACCTCGAGTTCACCGGCCGTCAGCCACCGGGCGTCGGTGATCCGGCCCTCGCTGATACCGGCGGCGAAACGCACGGCGGCTTGCATCACCGCCACACCGGCATCGGTGAATGTCACCGATCCCGTCGCCCGCACATTCAATGCCACCGCCTCCGCCACGGTCGGCGACCGCCAGTCGGCGGGCGCACCACTGGGACGGGGAGATTCCCTGACCATCAGAAACCGTTCGACACCGGTCGCGTCGACATGCCTGATCAGCGCGCCCGCATCCGGCGGCAGGACGCCGGACACACTGCGGATATCGATTCCATCGATATCCCGGACGGTGGCGTCGTGCGGGAAGCTCGCCGTCAGTGAGCTGGGCGGCGTGCCGAAGAGCCGTGCCAGCTCCTCGTCCAGTTGTCCTGTGAGCGTGGAGGATTCGTTATCGAGCGCGACCGATGCGTCGCCGTGAGCGAGCAGCGCCGCGGTCAGCGATTCCACGCGGTGCATCGGCACCGGCCGGCTCTCGGCGCCCGCGACGGACCGGCCCCGCGCCTCGGCCCACACGCGACCCGCCAGCTCGTCGAGGCATTGCAGACGCCAGGCGAGCCGGACGAGCCGGTCGGCGTCGGCCGCCACACTCGGGTCCCCGTTCATATCGACGGCGCGATCGAGCACCGGCCGCAACTCCGGCCGCAGGTCCGTCGACAGCGGTCCGCCCGTCACCGCCCCGAATTGTCCGGCCAAGGCACGGTATTGCTCACCGAGCCGGTGCCGATAACGCGCGTATGCCGGCCCTTCGGCCGATCTCGCGCCGATCGGATCGAATCGCGGGTTTGCCTCGTTCTCCGAGGGCCTACTGCCGATGACGTCGTCGGGTCCGAATCCCGGCTGATCCGCTGTGGTGGCGGTTCCCGATTTCGTTTCGCCGGCAGGAAGATTCACCACCAGGTCCGGGGAGATCTCGGGTGGGCGCAGGGTGGTGACGAACTGGTGGATCACCCATTGCGGACTGCCGACTACGGGACCGTCGATCTCCACAGCGGCGAACCCGACCGCGATGGCCTCCGGCGACCTGAGCGTAGTTTTCGTTTCGTCGGTGAAGGCCGCCTCCGGGAGGCGCTCGAGCCATTCCTCGTACGGTTCGGCGACGAGGGCGGCGATTCGCAGTGCCGCCCATGCGCGCCGCAGCACGCCGTCGACCTCCCGGCTGAGCCGGTTGCCCGTGGCGTGGTCGATCGCGTGGCCGAATTCATGGATGACATCGTCGTGATAGGACCGTCCGCTGGCCGGGTGGAACCCGGTCGAGCGGTCGTACAGATCGTCCTCGAGCGCCTGAGCTCGGTCGGCCACCCGGGACAGGTTCAGCGTCATCCACTTGCTCCGGGTGCCCCGTTTGAGGGTCGCGGCGTTGACACCGGGATCCGCCAGGAAATCGATGCGCAGTTCACGGATATTGCTCATGTGCGCAACCAGATCCGGGGCGTGCCGGTATCGGGTGAGCAGGTCGTCCAGTGTCTGGAGAATTTCTCGCACCGCGTCGACGGGGACGCGGGGATGGTCGAATCCGGCGATGACGAAGTAGGGATGGTTGAGGTTGAACTCCTCGACCAGCCGGGCTTTGGCCTGGGCGTCGGCGCTCACACCGCTGACGTGCGCGGTTTCTTCCGGCGTGTGCGCCGCATACCGTTCGGCCCGGCCGAGCTCGGTCATCACCCGCGAGTGCAGGTCGAGCAACATGGCTTCCTGCGCACTCGAGAAGTCCCGCAGCCGGTCCTCGAGGTAGGACACCTGTTCCCTCATCCCGGTGATGTCGGCGCGGGGGAAGCCGTGGCCCTGCCACACGGGGCGACCGTCGACATACCGGGTGAACTTGGTGGCAAACGGGCTCGGCACGGCCTGCTCGGAGTCGAGTGCGGTCCGCCCACCGGTCACCTCGCCGTCCGGGCCGATATTCCAATGCCGTGTGCTGCGCCGAGTCCCGGTTACCGCATCCAGCAGACCGAGCAGCTTCCCGGAAGCCGAATCCAGATAGCTGCGATCGACCGGACCGAACGCCGCGAATCCTTCGCTCGCCGGATCGTCGCCGACCGATCCCGAATCGTATGCCCGTGACATTCCTTGCGGCAGGACGGTATTCGCAACCCGTCCGGGCACGACTTCCCGGTACAGCACCCTATGGTCGTCGCTTGCGGGGTGGGTGGCGGCGACCGGTGCGCCCATCGCACCACCGATCAGCGATATGTGCCACTGTTTTGCCGCATCGTCGGCGTCGTCGTAGACCTCTTGGAGGCTCTGGTAGCCATTACCGAACGTGACCCGCTCGACGCTGACTCCCGGGGCGCCCGGCAGCGGTTCCCGGCGCACCACACCAGCGTCGAGACCTTCGATGAGAAGGGCCGGGAAACCGGTGGTGCGCGGGCTGTGGGGCGCGCTGCCGATCCGGCCTTCCGGGCCGCCGGAAGGCGGATCCGGCGAATCGTCGCCGGGGTCGGGGAACAGTGCGCTCAGACGATCCAGTTCGTCGTCGCCGCTGTCCAGGTCGGTGTCGGCGCCCGGTCGCTCACCGAGGAGCTCGAACCAGACGGTTTTGCCGTCGACATGCTCGACAACGCCGTAGTCGGTCGCGAGCATCGTCAACAACGGGCCACCCCGGCCCGATTCGGCATTACCGTCCGGGTTGCGCCACCCCGGAAGCGTGCGGTTGTAGTCGCGAACCCCCACCCGGATGACCGGACCGCCGGGGCCTTCGGTCACCGTCGCGATCACGAACCCGTGAGTTCCGGCGTGACGCGGAATGTTGCCCGCCAACTCCGACACCAGCAACTCGGCCGAGTCGACCTGATCGGTGTCCGGCCATCCCACCTCGCCGGCGTGTGCCCAGTTCTCCATGATCCGGCGCACCAGTCGTCGGGTTCGCCAGCTGTCCGAACCGTCCGGGGCGCTGACCCGCACCAGATAGTCGTCGACGTCGGGCAACGCGGACGGTGTCGCACTCGGGATCGCTCCCAGGACTTGGATCCGAATGAACCGCGCCACAACGCCTTCGAAGTCCGAGCGTGCCACACCGAGATCGACAAGCATGGTTTCGAGGTCCGCCGGGTCCAGCCCTCGAATCGCCTCGACCACCGAGGCCTCCAGCCCCTCGCTCACCGCGGCGGCGACGAAGCCGGACGCGGCTCCGGCAACGTAGTCGAGGACCGCCGTCATGCTGCGCTCTTGCGGTGAATGGTTCCCCGGATCCGAATCGGACGTCGTTGCGTCGGCGGACGAGATGGACGAGCCCGGCCCCCACAGCTTCGTTGTCAGCGCAGCGCGGAAGCCGTCGAATGCTGTTGTGGCGGAACGGATCTCGCCCGCCCCGCCCGCGTCTGCGTCCTCCGCATCGTGCGGGCTACTGCCGATCGGGCGACGCCCGATAGCCTCCCCGGATCCGGGGTCATCGGGCGTGGACCGGGTATCGAGCAGCTCACCGGTCAAGTCGATGCCGCGGTTCTCTGCCTCCTCCACCGCAGCCGCTCGTCCACTGGTGCGCAGCTTGAGGCCGATGCGGATCAGGTAGGCATTGACGGTTGTGGGTGAGATCCCCTGCGCCGCCGCGATTTGCTTGTTCGTCTTGCCCTGTTTGACGAGTCCGAGAATCACGGACTCGGTCTCCGACAACGAATCTCTGCCCTGGAACACCCGGGAACCGGTATCCGCGGCATCGGACGGAAGCACGAGGCCCCCGGTGCGCAGCGCCTTGCCCACCATTCCCGCCCGATCCCGAATGCCGAGCTTGACGCCGATCCGGTTCAGCCGACTCTTCACCTGATCAGGTGACAGACCGAGCAGGACGGCAATCTCTTTGTTGCTCATCCCTTCGGCAACCAGCCCAAGTACCTCGCGTTCCGGATCGGACCACTCGATGCCCGGGCCGCTGTCGTTTGCGGGGATAAGACCGGCGTGAAAGGCCCGCGCCACCATCCCGGCGCGATCACTGATGCCGAGTTTGCCGCCGACGCGGGCGAGATGGGCCTTCACCGTGAGCGGTGACAACCCGAGTTGTACCGCGACAGCCTCGTTCGACATGCCGTCGGCGACTCTGGCGAGGATCGATACTTCTCGTGCGGTCGGTACGAGGTTCGACGGCTTTCCGAGCGACGCCGCGATGTCGTCGTCCGAGAGCAGCCCCAGTTCTCGTGCCGCCGAAATGATGCCGACCCGCCCGTGGTCCCCGAGCTTGTCGCCGATCTGCTTCAGGTAGAACTTGACTCGGCTCTCCGAGCGGTCCAGCCGACGTGCGATAGCGTCATTCGACAACCCGGCGGCAACCATCCGAATCAGTCGGAGTTCGTGCACGGTCAGACCGTGCGCTGGTGCTTCAGTGACCGCCTCGTACTGTTCGTCGACTTCCGGCGCGCTCGGTACCAACGCCTGGGCGGCCCGAGCGAACGCCCCGAAGGCGCCTTGCTGAAGCGGCGTGCGGTCTCGGTCCGTGGAGGTGATCGCCTCGGCGATGATCCGACGCTGTCTGGGGGAGAGGCGGGACCATGCCTTCGCGACAAGCTGCGCCACGTCGAGAATCCACGTTCCGGCGTCTTCCTCCGCCGTGACCGGCCAGCGCCGACCCTCCGCGATTCGGAAGACCACTCGGTTGATGTATTGAGCCACCGCCCGCCGTCGCACCGCTTCAGGGTCTGCCGAAGGTAGTCGGTTCGGCGTCAGCGCATCGAGCACGCGTCGAAATGTCTGCTCGCCGTATCGCTCCCGCAGTTCTCGAAATGCCGCAGCGTCACCGCGCTGTGCTAGTTGCAGCGTGGTCGGACTCTGCACGCGATCACTGAGTGTCTCGCCGGAACTCCCGGTGTCGGGCGGAATATCGGTGGCCGCTGCGGGGGTGCCGGTATTGTGCTCCGGGCTGCGGTGGGGTCGGCTGCCGGCTCTGACTTCGTCACGGTCCCGATCGTTCGATACGTCCCCGGCAGCACCCGATCGCGCCAGCATTTCCGCGTACAGGTCCGGGTCCGCACTCGAGTTGATTTCGTCCTGTGTGGTCTGCGAAACGTCGGGTCGCTGCGGCAGCTTCTCGGCGTCGGGCGCTTCCGCGCTGAGACGGGGGACGTGGTTGCCGTCGCGGTCGAACTCGATGGTCCGGACCAGGCGCTGGTTCGGTCCCAGCTTCTTGATGTATTTCTCTTGCTCGCGGCGCCATTTGTCGAATCCGACGGCTTTGTTCAGCAAGGTGCGGCGGTTGCGCAGATCCTTGGGGCCGTAGTCGTTTTCCGTGTTGCCGTCGCGCGAGGCGGCCAGGTCGACGACGACCAGGTTCGGTGTGTCGATCGAGGTGCTGTCGTTGACCAGCAGCACCATGTGGTCGTCGGCCTCGGTGCTGGTGCCTTTGGCGTAGGTGTCTTTCCACTTGTAGACCAGGACGGTGATTCCGCCGGGTCGGGATTTCAGCGATTCGGCCACCTCGTCCAACGATCCTGCACGCTGGAGCTCGGCGTCGAATGTGTCGCGCACCGTATTGCTGTCGTGTCCCTTGAGCTTGAAGTCCGGCATCCGGAAGCGACCGGCCTTGTCGGGGCACAACACTCGCATGCCGGTGACGGCGTTGTTGACACAGTTGTTGGGGCTGCGGCGGTGGATCTCGGACACCGCGTCGAACAACGCCGCGACGGCCAGATACCGGGAGGCGACGGCAACGATGTCGTCGGTTGTTGCCGCATCGGGGTCGCGGGGCGGCGCGGTGGTCCGGCCGGGGCCTGCATCCGGGGCGTCGGCGTTCTGGGTGTCGGTGTCCTGGGCGGGTGTGTCTGCGCGGGTCCGATCTGCGGAGGCGGAATCGGTGGTGGTGGAATCGGTGCCGGTGTCTGTGACGGTGGTCGATGAGATGGCGGCGGTCAGCTGATCGCCGACTGCTTCGCCGAGGATGTCGCGGGCGATGATCGGGGTAATGCCGGCGGCCGGGTAGCCCAGTGCTGCTGCCAGGGCATCGCGTGCCTGCGTGTGCAGCGGGTCGAGGGTGCGCAGGCCTTCGGCGCCCTCGAGGTCTGCGATCGGTAATCCGAGTTCGGCGGCGAGGTCCCGGCGCAACGTCATCGGTTCGATCAGAGCGTCCGCGGCGCTCTGCCCCTCCCGCGCGCTGGCTGCAGCGGGGGCGGTGGACATGACGTGGTGCTGTAGCGCCACGGCTGTGGCGGGCGCGATGCCGGCCCGGTCGAGTAGTTCACGGATCGGGTCGGTGGCACCGTCGTGTTCGAGTTCGGCGATCCGGTCGGTAACGGCCGAAGCCGGAATTCCCAGCAGTCCGGCCAGGCGCGCGGCCGGGCCGGAGTCGGGTTGGTCGTAGAGCCCGGTATCGGCTTCGGCGAGCGCCAGGTAGGCGTTGCCGGTCGAGCCGGCGTGATGGCGGACGAACTCGGCAGTCGAGTGCCGCAGCGCCCGCTGCTGCAGTTCGGGCACCATCTCACGGACGGCTTGCCGCGCCGCGACCAGCGCGTCATGGTTCTGTGGGGTGGGATCGGTGGCGTGTGCGGTCACGGCCTGTTCGTAGACGACAACCGCCTCACGGACCCCGCGCAGGTGCATGGCATTGCGGATCAGGGCGTCCTGCGTCGACATCACCACTTGCGCGCTACCGCGCTGACCATTACGTGCGGTGCGGTTCTTGGCCTGTTCGTGGATGTAGGACTGCTCCGGAGCCTCGGTCATCCAGACATGCATGCCGCCCTTGACCTTGACCGCTTCCGATACCGAGATATCGACACCGCGCTGGCCCTGCTTGTTGATCACCAGGATCTTGCCCTGCTCACCAGCCTCGTCGAAGACCTTCTGCAACTGAGCTTCCCAGTCCGCGCCCCAGCTGACGATCCGCTTGGCATCGACCGCTTCGATCGCCTCTCGGGGTACCCCCGCGCGCACCAGTGCCTCGACCTGCCGGGCGACCAGATCGTTGCGGTGACACAGGATCTCCTGGAACCGGCCCTCGCCTCCGGCCCGCATCTCGTTCGCGTATTCGGCAATCGCGCGCAGTTTGGCATGGGTGCTCTCGACCACATCATGCTGGCCCTCCACCAGCCGATGCGCCTGCGACCGTGCGACCTCGTGGGCCTCCTGCAGACCGTAGATCTTGTTCAGTACGGGGTTCAGGTCGGTGAGGGTGCCGGATGCACCGGTCACTTCATCGAAGAAGGATTCGCTTCCGACACGGTAGATTTCGACCGAATCGATGCGTTTGGCGGACTCCGCATCCGCGCGCACCACGATCCGATGCGCCTCGGCCTTCTCCCCTCGGGCCTCGGCCGCCCGGAACTCCTTGGCTTCGATGGCTTGGGCGAGACTCGCCTTGCCCGGCTCCGCGCTCCACCGTGATTCGCTCGAGGTCTTCGGGTTTCGTTGCAGACCGTGTTCGGCCTGGTCGATGATGACGATCTTGCCCGCGTCCATTTCGTAGTGGACGCCTTCACGGACGAGAAATTCGGCGTGGGCAGCGGTTTCCAGCCGCGAGGCGCCCATTCCGTCCAGCCAGTTTTCTCCGCCGGGCAGTGCCTCGACCCTCGCCCGGCCCTCGGGCGTGAGTTCGGGTTGACCGTCGTACCAGTACATGACCTCCGGTGTCCCGTCGGCATGCTCTCCGATTACCTCCGAGATGCGCCGGAGGCCGAAATCCTCGTGTGACAGAGCCCCTTTCGCCAATGCCTCGGCGAGAAAATCGTGGGCGTCGAATACCTGCTTGGCGGTTGCCTCCGGCGCCGCCTGCTCGGCACCTTCCGACAGGAGGAACTGCCGTTCACCCCGGTCGATGATGCCGTCCATTTCGTCGATCAGCGCATGGCGCGGTGGCTCTTTGCCCGCATTGCACAGATGCCCGACCGTTTCGCCGGTCGCGACCACGATCGCGGGCCGTCCCTTCGTGATCGGCCCGAAACCGCTCTGCTGATCGGCGCGGAACACGTCGATCCCGAATTTGCCCAGCACATTCTGCATGTCGGCGAATTCCTCATCGCCGGTCAACAGCTTCCGATATGTGCTGACTTCGCGATTTGCCAGTCCATCGGTGGTGGTCACGAGCAGAACCGAACCGTGTTGCACCGCACGTTGGATTGCGCCGGCCATGAATACCAGCGATTTGCCCTCGCCGGGTTTCATCTCTACCGGACGCGATTTCATCGCGTAGACGGCTTCGGCCTGTTCGACCCGCAGCACCATGCCGCCGGGCACCTTCTCGCTGATCGTGCCGCGCCGGATGATCTCCATCGTCGCCAGCAACGACTGGTGCTCATCGCCGCTGTGCAGGCCGGCCATCAGCGCGTCGTCCGGAAGGTTTTGCAGGCGCTGACTTTCCGGAACATGCTCGGCGGAGGCCTGGTGGAAGTCGATCAGCAGATCGACCGCCCGGTCGCGGTCGCTGCGTGGCAGACCGGCGGCGTCGGCGAGACTGTCGTGATCGGCGGTCGGAACGCTCTGCTCGTCGTGCACCGATGACGAATGTTCCTCCGCAACTGGCGGTTCGGCACCGTCCGTCTCGGTCCGGCCCGAGTGCTCGGGACTTTCCGGGCCGGACTGCTCGGCGGTCGCATCCCGCTGCGGGGCCGGACGCTCTCCACCACCCGAGGATTCGTGCTCGTCGCGAGCGCCCGGCGGCGAACCGGCTTCGCCCTCGGCGACCGGATGGGGCCGTGCCGATGTCTCGGTGCCGGCGCCGTCCGCGACCGCGGTGTGTTCTCCGGCCGGGCTCGGCCTGGCTTTGGTGTGCGCAGTGTTTTCGCCTGGGGCCGCCGCCCTTTCGTGAACCTCGCCAACCGGGCGTGGCGTGCCGCTCGCCGGGAGCTTCGGCGGCGGCGAGGTTTCGCCCACCGCCTCGACCGATCGGGGCGCGGTCGCCTTCCCGGCGGCGACCGGTTTCTCGGCCGGTGGCCGCTCGCCCGGAGCGGCCGTCTCGGCATGCGTGCCCGACCGTCCCGCGGCGGCGTCGGCGGACGCGGGACGGGCGTGTTGTCCGGACTGGCGGCCATCGGCTCCGTCGGCTGCGATCGATGCACCCTGTTCGCCGCGTGCGGGTGGTTTCGCAGCCGCGGTCTCCTCTTTGACCTCGGCGCGAGCCGCACCGCGCTCACCTGCGGTCTTCGTGGTCTCCGCGGCCGGGCCCCATGCCTTCTGCGCGTCCTCCCACGCCCGTTTCGATTCCGCCGGTACCTCGACGGGCCGCCGAGGCATCGCGGCCTTACCGTCGTGGCCTGCCGAGAACGCGTCGGGTGGTGTGAAGGTCCCGCCGCCGTCGACGGTTCTCGCGGGGGCGCCGCCGCGGGAATACACGCCCCCGGCGAACGCTCCGTTCAGCAGCGGCGCGAGCACCTGATCGTAATGCTGCGGCCAACCGGCCACCATCGATGCCGCACCCAGACCCGATATCGCGCCGGCGGTGCCGTGCACCAGGCCCATGGCCAAACGACTGCTGCCGATTCTGGGGAAGACCATCGGCGCGAACTTTCCGGCGAGCATGCCGCCCGCCGCTCCACCCATCCCCGCCAGGGCCGCGACTTCGATCGACTTCAGATCGATACCGGTCGGATTCGTGCCGTCCGATCCGATGATGTCGGCGGTGCGATCGCCGGTGGCGACCTGCAGCGCCTGCACTCCCGCGTCCACGCCCACGGGCAGCGCGGCCGCCTTGCCCAGCATGGTGGCGAACTGCAACGGTCCCGCCGCGGCCAGCCGGGTAGCCGCCTTCGCCGCACCGGCCTGGATCGCCCGTTCCAGGCTCGCCCGCATCGCCGTTACTTCGCCGCGCCCCTCGACCAGCATGGCATCCACGGTGGGCGCGGCGGCGGCGGTGCCGGCCGGACCCGCCGCCGCGGCGCTGCTCACCACACCGAAGATGCGCCACGCCAGATGAATACCGAACGTGAACATCACGCACAGCCACTTCTCCGCGTCGTTGGCGGCGGCCTGCGCCTGGTCGGCCAGGGTAGCGGCGTCGTTACCGAGCTGGGCCGCGCCCTTTCCGTACGAATGCAAGGCCTCGCGCAGCCGGTCGGCCAGCTCGCCCACCGAATCTTCTTGCGCGAGAACGGCTTTGATATCCCTCGAGTGTCCGTCCAGCTCCTGGCCGCGTGCCCGGAGCTCGGCGGCCATGCGGCGCATCTCGGAGATGTCGGCGCGCGGGAGTTCTCCGCCGAACACCACCATCTCGATCGGTCGCCGCAGCATGTCGGGCAGACTTTCGAAGGTGTTCCGCAGCTCGACGACGGGGCTGAACAACGAACCGTCCACCGGCACCACCTACACCGGTCGAGATGCCGCGGCGACCAGCACCGCATGCAGCAATCTCGCCTGGATGCCCGCCTCGGCGCCGTGCTGCACCACCTCGGCGAACGCGATTCCGAGCGCGTGGCCCACATCGAATTCGCCTGGGCCTACGGACTTCCCGGCCAAATCGGCGCGCCAGTCCCGGTAACCGCTCACCACTTCGGCGAGTGTGCGGTCCCGCTGGGGCTCCCGGCGCAGGTATTCCCCGATCAGGACACGCTGCGCCTGCTTGCGCGCCGCGCCGCCACCGACGTCGTCGAGGGCCCGGCCGAATTCGTGGAGCGTCGCCGGATAGATGTCCGATCGCGGCGGCTCGCCGCCTGATTCCGTGGTCGGGGCGGCCGCTGGTTCTCGGGCGGTGCGCAGGTCGAGCGTCATCGAGCCGGTGGAGCCCTCGTCGCCCGGTTCACGACTCCATCGCACCGTGCCGTGTTCACCATCGAGCTCCGCTACCGCGACCGAAGTCAAGTGGATCATCGGGTAATCGGTGAGAACCCGGTCCACCGCTGACAGAAAGTCACGTACGGGCGGCAGCTGGAGGCCAGGGGTGTCGAACCCGGTGACCTGTACGCCGTGGCGCTCGGCCACTGTCCGCGCCAGCCAACCGATCATCGGGTCGGACGCGCGCTGCTCGCGAGAGCGGCGGCGATCATCCGCACGCGACTTGTCGCGCGACGATCGGTCGGGTCGGGGCGGGGAACCGTGCCGGGGATTCGACTCCGGCCGGCCGGGAGATCCGGTCTTTCCGGGGGATTCGGCTCTTCCCGGTGTGCCGGAAGGGCGAGGCGGCTGCCCGCCCCACGGGGTATCGCCCCGTCTCGTCGGTGCCGCTCGGCCGCCGGACGAGGCGTCCGTGGCTCGCGGCGCGGCGCGGCGGTCGGCAGGAGGCGGTGCCGACGAGGATGGCGGCGCCGAAACGGAGGAGGACCGGCGACCGGAGTCACCGCCCGGCTGTCGCCCGGCCTGCCCGGACGGATCGGACGTCGGCCGATCCTGATTCCACGGCGAGCGCGACTGCGCCCCATCCTGCGGGCCGGTCCGCGCCGGAGAACCGTTCGGTGACTGCGAGCCACCGGCCGGAGGCTGTTCGGCGCGCGGCGCCCCGCCGACGCGCTGCGCCGGACCGTCGGCGAGCGCGGAGTTGCGCGCCGGGGAGGGCGCAGGGGGGTCGTACGGGACCTGTGCACCGGTATCGACCGGCGACGGCAAAGTGGTCGCATCATCCGGTCGAAGCGTGGGCGAACTCCCGCTTCCCGAAGTCCGATCATCCGCCGCGCCGGCCAGGCGGGCGGCGTTACCGGCATCCTGGGCGTCGAATTCGTCTGCGGCACCGACGATTCCGGACGCCGTGCTGTGCAGCCCCTGCTCCATCGCCCGCACATTGGCCAGCATCTGATCGGCATGCGGTGTGAACTGCTCGGCGAACTGACAGCCCATATAGTCGTCGCCCCAGCTACCGCGAGCCTGATCCAGGCAATCGCGCAATCCCGCATAGGTCTGCCCGACCCGGTCGGCGAGTTCGGTCAGCCGTGCACCCCGTTCGCGCAGACCGGCCAGATCCAGTCGAAGTTCGCCGCTCATATCCCGCCTCGAACCGTCAGCTCCGGCCGCCGACCCGCAGGCGGAGCCGTCGCTCGAAGTCGGTCACGAAAACCGACAGCGGCACCGACGAACTCGAGCGCTCCACGACTCCGTCGTCGGCGACGTAGAAGACCGCGCGGTCCAGGGCGATGTCGTTGTCCGGCACCGGCGATCGCACCATCCAGCCCACGCTGACCCGGTCGGCGCGCAAGGACGACGGGGGGTAGTCCGCGGTGTCGTACCCGCGCTCGCGGATGTGATCGCGGACCAGTGCCAACGCCTCCGCCTCGCCGATCCCGGCGACCTCTCCGGCAACCAGATCCGCGAGGACGAACTGGAACAGCGCACCGGCGACGTCGACCCCGGTGTCGTCACCGACCACCTGCACGATGGCCTCACGTGTCACCGCGGCGGCCTGCGCAGCCGATACCAGCAACTCGGCGGCATCCGGTGACGGATTCTCAACGACTTCGGCGACTACTCGCGCCACCGTGTCGGTGGTCCACACCGCGGGCAGCGCTGCCGCGCATTCCGACACCGGAGCGGATTCGCCCCGGTACCACTGCCCCTCCTCCCACCAGTAACAAAACGACAGCATGCCGGTCAGCACCCGCGGATTGAGCACGGGGTCCGCCACCCAGTCCGGTGCTCCCGCAAACACATTCGGCATCGCGCCACCCCCGTTGTAGGCGACGTCCAACGCGGGGGCTTCCCATACGCCACCCGACAGCACCGCCCGATCCCCGGGAAGCAGCGTCAACGTCGAGCCGCTGTGGGCCGCGCTTTCGAAGATGCCCACGGACGGACCGATGCGTGGCCCCCGTTCCGAGCCGACCGCCACGAAGGCCGCGGCCAGCACCGCCCACCGTGCCCACAGTATCCGCAGGTCTGGCAACTCACCGGTGACCGGCACCGCCCGCACGCCCGCACTCCGGTCCGCCCGCATTCCGTCCCAGGCGGCGCGCGGTGGCCTCGACTGGGATTCACCGCGCCCGATGTACGCCGCCAGCCACACCGGCAGCCGACCGCGCGGATGATGTTCCAGGTCGGCCAGGTACGCCTGCGGCGCGAACAACTGCTCCCCGGGAAACGGCTCGGCCCCGTGATCGACGACGACCTCGGCCTCCTCCGTGTCGGCGCGCACCACTATCCGCCACCACGGCTCGCTCTCCAGCTCGGCCGAGAGCTGCCGGTGCCGGCGCACCGACGCCCACACCTCGTCCGAGACCTGACATCTGATCGGCCCGTTACCGTCATCGACCAGGAACAACGCCGACTCGGTGACAACGGTCACCGCGAACGATGCCTCCAGCCGTTGCCATCCGGGCGGTGCGAGCTCGCGCAAACCCGCGATGATCCGGTCCGCCGAGTCCGCGAGATCTTCAATTCTCACCACCGCCTCGATCTATCGCTTGTCAGGGCCGCATTCGGATCGAGAATTTCGTAACCGAGGCCCGGATGCAACCGGGCTGCTATTGCCAGCCCTGGAAAGTGATCGCGCAGAACCCGGAGTTCGCCGAGGGGCCCGTCTAGTGATTCGGATCGGTGTTCGTTCCGCGCGCGGCGGCCGCGAGGCATTCGGCGGCGATCCGGAGGGCGCGGGGGAGTTCGTCGCGGGGCACCGCGGTGTATCCCAGCGCGATGCCGAATGCCTGCCGGGGTCCGGCGTGGTGGCGGGCCAGCCCGTCGAGGAGAACACCGCGGCGGCGCGCGAGCTCGATCGCACGGCCTTCGGCCGCCGCGTCGGGGAGGGGAACCACCAGGTGGGATCCGGCGTCGTCACCGCGGATATCTAGGCCGTGGCGGCGTAGTTCCGCGACGGTGAGCGTGCGCCGGGGCGGCACTTCCCGGCGCAATCGGCGCAGATGGCGCGCGAGATCGCCGTGGCGGGCGAGTTCGGCCAGCACCAGCTGACCGGCCGGCGCCGGCCAAGCGCCGGTCGATTCGCGGTGCTCCGATACGGCCGCCACGATCCATGGGGCGGCGACCAGCCATCCGACGCCCAGTGTGGGGGAAAGGATCTTCGAGGTGGTGCCGAGGTGGACGACCAGGTCGGGCGCGAGCCCGGCGAGCAAGGGCAGCGGTGCGCTGTCGTAGCGCAATTCCCCGTCGTAGTCGTCTTCGATGATCACCGCGTCGGTGCGCCGCGCGAAGTCCACGAGCTCGACCCGGCGGCCGGCGGGCATCCGTACGCCGAGTGGAAATTGATGTGCCGGAGTGCAATACACCGCGCGGACATGAGCGGGAATCGATTCGACCAGGATCCCGTCGCGGTCCATCGGCACCGGCACCACCTCGACTCCGGCGGAGCGAAAGGCGCCGACCGCGCGCAGATATCCGGGATCTTCGATGGCGACGGCATCGCCGGGTCGCAGTACCGCACGAGCGAATTCGGCTACGGCGGAACTGGTTCCGGCTGTCGCGATGATGCGTGCCGGTTGATCGACGCGCAGCCCGCGATGGCGCAGCAGATGTTCGGCGACCATGGCCCGATAGCCGGGATCGCCGGCGCGCTCCTTGCGCACCGACGGGCCACGATCGCCGGCCGCCCGCCAGGCCCGCCGCCATGCGGCGCTGTCCATCACCTCCGCGCAGGGGGCGCCGGGCGCGAGGTCCAGCAGTTCCCGGGCGGAATCCGAAGCCGCCTGGGCGGCTGAGTGGTTCGAGGCCGGAACGGGTGCCGCGGTGAGGTAGGTCCCCGATCCGTGCCGCCCGGAGATCCAGCCCTCGGCATGTAGTTGGTCGTAGGCGGCGGTGACTACGGTGCGGCTGACGCCGAGCCGGGCGGCGAGGGCTCGCGAGGAGGGCATACGGTCACCGCCGCGCAGTCGTCCGTCGGTCGCGGCCTTGCGCAGCTCGTCGGCGACCTGTACCGACAGTGGACGCCGGTCCGATCGATCGACCGCGAGCGGCAGCTCGTCCACGATTGTTCTCCGATTCGCTGAAGTGGACTTCTCGAAAGCCTCCGTATTGGCCATTTCATAATGCCATTCGCCGCGCGATGCTGTTCCCATGACCGCTACATCAGTACCCAGACCTGCACTTTCTCCCACCCGCCGCAGTACCGTCACTCGCTACCGGGACCGCGCGGCGACCGACCGCGCGGCCTTGGACGACGTTCTCGACGCCGGCCTGATCTGCCATATCGGCGTGCTACTGCACGGCGCGCCGGTCGTGCTGCCGACCATCTACGGACGGGTGAACGACACGCTGTATCTGCATGGATCGACCGGTGCGGGCAATATGCGCGCCGCCCTCACCGGCGAGATCTCGGTGGCGGTGACGTTGGTCGACGCGATCGTGTACGCCCGTGCGGCCATGCACTTTTCGATGAACTACCGCTCCGCCGTCATCCACGGGCGTCCGGTCGAGGTCACCGATCCCGAGGAGCGGCTGCGCGCGTTGCGCGCCATCGTCGAACATTCCGCCCCGGCCGCCTGGGACACCGTGCGCACGCCCGACAAGAAGGAGCTGGCCGCCACGCTGGTCCTGGCCCTCGACCTCACCGAGGCCTCGGTGAAGACCCGCACCGGCGATCCCTCCGACGATCCCGCAGACCACAACAGCGACGCCTGGGCGGGCCTGCTCCCGGTCCGCCAGGTCTTCGGCACGCCGGTCCCGGCGCCCGACCTGGTGCGCCCGTGCGCCGTCCCGGACCACGTGGTGGCGCGCACGGTAGCGCCGCGCGTTCCCACGCCCTGAAATGCAGGCGACGCTGCGCCCCAGCGCGGCCGCGGGCTCGTGGGTCTGTACCGCTGCCGGCCATCGGTCCGGCCGCCGGTTCACCAGACGGTGACCGGCACCTCGAGCCGCTCGATTGTCTTGCGCGCGACATCGATCAGCGCAGCGGGGGATCGGAGGTATTCCTGATCCAGGCCGACCAGTGCGAGGGTGTACGTGTGCCCGATCCGGCACAGATAGGCCGCGAGACGCGTGCGGGGCAGCGCGGTCGGTTGCAGTCCGGGATGGATGGCCCGGGCGGCGACGCCGGTGCAGCGATGGGGACCCAGCTGGGCCAGCGAGGCCGGGAGGGTGCCGATATTCGAGCACAGGATGTCACGTTCGCCCGCACCGCGGGAGAGCCGATGGGCCACGCGTGCGGGCAGCACCTGCAGTAGTTCCGCGGGCATGCCCGGCGGACCGGACATCCGGTATTCGTATGCCGCACGGCACTTCTCACGGAGGATGGCGGGAGTGTCGGTGCGCTCGACCACCACTTCGGTCATGGCCATGTCGTTGTTGACGCGGCGATCGTCGCGGGTGTCGACGGGCACGGCGGCGGTGATGGTCGGAACGGGAAAGCCGCTGTCCCACAGTATTTTCGCGACGATATGGAGGAACAGGCTGTTGGCTGTTCCACCCCGCCCCGCCGCGGCCAGCTCCCAATCGGCCGCTGGAAATTGGAGTACCGCATCGGAGGTCGTCGCCGTCTCGGCGCTGCGGCCCGTGCCGCCACCGGATTCCCGTGGAACTCCGTGGCGCAGGGCGCGTGCGGTGCCGGACACCACGATGGACCACTGCCGGGCGGCATCGGACCAATCCGACTGGGGGGCGGCGTGATCCGTGACCGGCGTGCCGGACAGCGCGTGGTCGACGGCCAGTGCCAGGCCGCGTCCGTCGGCGAGGGCGTGGGAACACGTCAGCGCCACCACCGAACCGCCCTCACGCAGCGCCGCCGCGGACAGCCGCCATCCCGGTCCGAATTCCGGATCAAGCTCGTAACCCTGTTCGCCGGCCCAGCTCAGCAGATCAGCGGTGGTGATGCCGCCGCCGGCGATGCGCAACGGATGAGCGCCGTCGTTGCGCCGCCAGTACGGCCGCGCACCCGGCACCCGTGGCCGGACGACCCGGCGGCCGAGCGGGCCGACGCGCAGGGCGGCGTGGATCTGTTCCAGCAGCCGGCGGTCGATGGGGTCGGCGGTGCGCCACAATCCTTGCAGCGCACTGGGAGTGCCCAGACCGCGATGGGCGCGCAGGAAGATCTCGTCGACGACGGTGAGCCGGCCCATCGCCGCTCAGGCCGACGATCCGTGCCGGCCCGCGCCACCGGCGAACCGTTGCGCACCCTCGAGCGCGCCGTCGGCCAGGGCGGTGAAGCCGTAGCGGAACTCGCGCGCCATCGCCTCCGATTCGTCGAGCCCCCACTGCTCCAGCGCCGACATCCGATCCGACCGCAGGCAGGTCTGCGGCAGCGCGGCCAGTTCGGTGGCGAGCCGCTCCGCGGCGGCGCGCGATTCGCCGGGGGCCACGACCTGGTTGACCAGTCCGATCTGCAGTGCCTCGGGTGCGGCGACCGCACGGCCGGTCAGGATCATGTCCATCGCCCGGCCGTGGCCGACGATGCGCGGCAGTCGCACCGTGCCACCGTCGATCAGCGGGACGCCCCAGCGGCGGCAGAACACGCCGAATGTGCTGTCCTGCTCGGCGATTCGCAGATCGCACCACAGCGCCAGTTCCAGTCCACCGGCTACGGCATAGCCGGAGACCGCGGCGATCACCGGTTTGGTCAGCGTCATGCGGGTGGGGCCCATCGGCCCGTC
This sequence comes from Nocardia sp. MDA0666, assembly GCF_003023875.1. NCBI lineage: Bacteria > Bacillati > Actinomycetota > Actinomycetes > Mycobacteriales > Nocardiaceae > Nocardia > Nocardia sp. MDA0666. The sequence continues at coordinate 126,340 of NZ_PYHT01000007.1, read as the reverse complement.
GCCGTCCTCGGCCGCCCGGTTGGACTTCTCGGTGCCCAGCGATTTCAGATCCGCCCCGGCGCAGAAGGTGCCGCCTGCGCCCCAGAGCACCGCGACCGCCGCCGTGTCGTCGGCATCGAATTCGCGGAACGCCGCCGCCAGCGCCTGCGCGGTCGGTCCGTCGACGGCATTGCGTGCCTCGGGGCGATCCAGGATCACCGTGAAGACCGGCCCGCTGCGCTCGATTCGTACGCTCACGAATTCGACCATACGGCCCGCCCCGGCCCTTGCGTCAAGAAATGAATATGTGATTCACTTCTTGCGTGGCGTACCGCAGAACCCCCGCCGTGCAGGCCCGACTGGACGCCCAGTCGCGCGCCATCGTGCACGCGGCCATGAAGGTGCTCTCGGAGCAGGGCTTCGGCGGGCTGTCGATGGCCACCGTCGCCGCGGAGGCCGGGGTCGCCACCGGAACCGTCTACAAGAGCTTCAGCGGTAAGGCCGAACTGGTCACCGCCGTGTTCCGGGACGTGGTCACCCGCGAGGTCGCCGCGGTCGCGCAGGCCGGGGCGGAGGGCGGTGTGGTCGAGCGGGTCACGGCCGCGGTGGAGACCTTCGCCGGGCGCGCGCTGAAGAATCCCAAACTCGCCTACGTCCTGCTCGCCGAACCCGTGGACGCGAGCGTCGACACCGAACGCCTGCGCTTCCGCCGGGCGTTCGCCGAAACCTTCGAGACCGCGATCGCCGATGGTGTCGGCGCCGGGCAGCTGCCGCCGCAGGACCCGCGCACCACCGCCACCGCCCTGGTCGGCGCCATCGGTGAGGTGCTGGTCGGACCGCTGGCCGAGCAGTTGCAGAGCGAATCCGTGGTGCCCGAACTCGTCGCCTTCGCCCTGCGGGCCCTCGGCGCGCACGAATAGGAGAACTCATATGGCCACCCACGAAGTGTTCAACCAGGTCCCGCCGATCACCCCGTTCGACTTCTCCCGCAACCCGGCCCTGATCGAGGGCCTGCACCGCGAAGGCGCCGGCTGGGCGGAGGCCGAGGTGCGCGAATTGGGCGCGCTTGCAGGTAGTTTCGAGGCGCAGGAGTGGGGCCGGCTGGCCAACGAGTACCCGCCGGTGTTGCACACTCACGATCGCTACGGCAATCGGGTGGACGAGGTGGAGTTCCACCCCTACTGGCACAACCTGATGGACGTCGCGGTACGGCACGGCCTGCACGGCAGTCCCTGGCTCGACGACCGGCCCGGCGCGCACGTCGCCCGCGCCGCGAAGTTCTACACGTGGGGCATCGCCGACGCCGGACATATGTGCCCCATCTCGATGACCTACGCCGCGGTTCCGGCATTGCGCCACAACCCCGAACTGGCCGCCCGCTTCGAGCCGCTACTCGGTTCGCGCACCTATGATTTCGGCCTGCGCGAACCCTCGTCGAAGGCCGGTCTGATCGCCGGGATGTCGATGACGGAGAAGCAGGGCGGCTCCGATGTCCGGGCCAATACCACCACGGCCACACGGCAATCCGACGGTACCTACCGCGTCGTCGGGCACAAGTGGTTCACCTCCGCGCCGATGTCGGATATGTTCCTGACGCTGGCTCAGGCGCCGGGTGGCCTGTCCTGCTTCCTGCTGCCGCGAGTGCTGCCCGACGGCACCCGCAACGCGCTGCGGCTGCAGCGCCTGAAGGACAAGCTGGGCAACAAGTCCAACGCGTCCTCGGAGATCGAGTACGAGAACGCGACCGGCTGGCTGGTCGGCGCCGAGGGGGCGGGTGTGAAGACCATCATCGAGATGGTGAACATGACCCGGCTCGACTGTGTGATCGGTTCGGCGACCGGCATGCGCACCGGTGTGGTCTACGCCGCGCACCACGCGCGCCATCGGGAAGCGTTCGGCGCCAAGCTGATCGACCAGGCCGCCATGCGCAATGTGCTGGCCGATCTGGTGATCGAATCCGACGCCGCGACGACGGTGATGATGCGGCTGGCCGGTGCCACCGACCGCGCCGCGACCGACCCCGCCGAGGCGGCACTGCGCCGAATCGCGTTGGCGGTCACCAAATACTGGGTCTGCAAGCGGGCCCCGGCGCACGCCGCCGAGGCGCTGGAATGCTTCGGCGGCAACGGCTACGTCGAGGAGTCGGGTATGCCGCGGCTGTACCGGGAGGCGCCGCTGATGTCGATCTGGGAGGGCTCGGGCAATGTGGCGGCGCTGGACGCCCTGCGCGCCATGGGCCGTCAGCCGGAGACGGTCGAGGCCTACTTCAACGAGGTGTCGCTGGCCCGCGGCGCCAACCACCACCTCGACGACGCGATCGACCGGATCGGCAAGGAGCTCACCGACCTCAGCGATATCGAATTCCGCGCCCGGCGCGTGGTCGAACTGATGGCGTTGGTGCTGCAGGGCGCACAGTTGGTGCGGCATGGTCACGCAGCGGTCGCGGATGCGTTCTGCGCCAGCCGATTCGGTGGTGACTGGGGGATCGCCTTCGGCACCCTCCCGGTGGGGGTGGATACCGAGGCGATCCTGCAGCGCGCCTTCGTCTGATCGAACGTCGTCCGATCCGGCTCAGCCGACCGGTTCGCTCGACATCTCCCACGGGGCCTGCGGCAGTACGTCGCCGGTCTCGAGGAGGGATTTGAGGTTGGCCAGCACTGCCGGCCAGCCGCTCGAAATGCCTTGCAGCATCTCCTGATTCGGCAGATTCTCGTGGGTGACGGTGAGCCGGACGATATCGCGGTGCGGTTCGACGAGAAAGGTGACCAGCGACGGCGACCGGTCGGCATCCGGCATGTCCTCGAAGGTCACCACGAGGCGGTGCGGCGGATCCGACTCGATCACCTCGCCGACGACGTCGACCGCGCCCGAGCCGTCGACGCGGCGGTGTTCCCAGCTCGAACCCGGTTGCCAGTCGGACACATTCGCATGTCCCCAGTAGCGGGCGGTGAGATCGGCGTCGGTCAGTGCCTTCCAGACCTGTTCGGCACTGGCGTGAATGTAGGTGACGTAGACGTAGGTGGGCACGGTCGTGCTCATGGCGTACTCCTCAGCCTGGTTTCTGATGGCCCGGATCGCATCCAGTCGCGGCCTGTCGAAGACGGAGATCCATCGTTGTTCGATGTCGTGGATTGGTGCCGGATTGATGTAGTGCACCCGCTCCCGCCCGCGTCGCAGCACGGTGACCAGCCCGGCTCGGACCAGGATGTCGAGGTGCTGCGTCAGTGACTGGCGCGCCATCTCCACCCGTTCGCACAGTTCGCGCAGGGTCTGCCCGTTCTGCTCACGAAGCCGGTCCAGTAGCAGTCGCCGAGTCGGGTCGGCCAATGCCTTGAAGACCACGTCCATATCCGGTTCGGGTTGCACGGGAAAATTATGCAGGTATTTACCTGCCTAAGTCAACGGGTACGGGTGGTGCGCTCCGTGGTTGGGGACCTCACGGGGCGGCGGCGAGGGCCAGACCGATCAGGCCCACCACCTTGAGCAGCTCCAGTCCGATGTACCAGTAGTGCGCCGTCGAGCGCGGTCCGTCCGCACCGGCCAGGACCCGGTTCGAACGCCGGGTCAGCGGCGGCCGCACCGCCACCACCTGGATCGCCAGCACGACCACCGCGCCGATCAGCCACCCCCAGGTCGCCGCGCCCGGGCCGACCACGGCCGCCGAGATCAGCAGCAGCACCGCCAGTACGGCCTCGGTGATGTTCAGCGCCTTGAACACCATCCGGCCGATCCCCAGCCCGAGGGCGAGCGTCACGCCCGGCGCGCGGAACTTCAGCGGCGCCTCCAGAAAGGAGATGGCCAGCACCATGCCGAGCCACAGCATCGGCAGGAACCACAGCAGATGTTGTGCAACCGAGGTCATATTCCGGACGGTACAACGGCGCGCCGGCCCGTGGCAGCGCCGTGCTCACATTCCCGGCATGAGATCAATTACGCATCCGGGCGAGGTATTTTCCGTGGTGGCGGGGTCAGCGGTGGCCGCGATACCACCGGATCAGCGCATCGGTCGACGAATCCGATTGCGGTGCCGGGTCTTCGGCGGAGGTGAGCAGCGGCTCCAGCGCGAGCGCCTGCTGTTTGCCCAGCTCCACGCCCCACTGGTCGAAACTGTCGATGCCCCAGATGGTGCCCTCGACGAAGACCTGATGCTCGTAGAGCGCGATCAACTGTCCGACCACCGACGGGGTGAGCTGCGGGGCCAGGATCGCGGTGGAAGGCCGGTTACCGGGCATCACGCGGTGCGGCACGAGCGCCGGATCGAAATCCGGAGTGCCGCCGTCCTCGGCCTCGATCTCCGCCGCGGTGCGACCGAAGGCCAGCACCTTCGTCTGCGCGAACAGATTGCTCATCAGGATGTCGTGCATGCTGCCGGAGCCGTCGCGCGTCGCGAGATCGTCGGTGGGACGGGCGAATCCGATGAAATCGGCCGGCACCAGCCGGGTGCCCTGATGCAGCAGCTGGTAGAAGGCGTGCTGTCCGTTCGTTCCGGGTTCGCCCCAGAAGATCTCGCCGGTCGAGGTCGTCACCGGACTGCCGTCCAGGCGCACCGATTTACCGTTCGACTCCATGGTCAGCTGCTGCAGATAGGCCGGGAAGCGCGCCAGATCGTTGGAGTACGGCAGCACCGCGCGCGACTGGGCGCCGAAGAAATTCGAGTACCAGACCCCGAGCAGGCCGAGCAGGATCGGCGCATTGCGCTCCGGCGGCGCGGAGACGAAATGTTCGTCGACACTGTGCATTCCGGCCAGGAATTCGGCGAAACGTTCCTTGCCGATCACCGCCATCATCGACAGCCCGATCGCGGAATCCACCGAGTAGCGGCCGCCGACCCAATCCCAGAACTCGAACATGTTCGTGGTGTCGATGCCGAAGTCGGCCACCCGTTGCGCATGGGTGGACACCGCCACGAAATGTTTGGCGACCGCGTCCTCGCCGAGCGCCGCCACCAGCCAGCGCCGCGCCGCGGTGGCATTGGTGAGCGTCTCCAGTGTCGAAAACGTCTTGGAGGCAACGACGAACAGGGTGTGCGCCGGATCGAGGCCGTCGAGCTTCGCGATCAGATCCGCCGGGTCGATATTGGAGACGAATCGCGCCGAAATACCGGCATCCGCGTAGTGCCGCAAGGCTTGATACAGCATGGCGGGTCCCAGATCCGAGCCGCCGATGCCGATGTTCACCACCGTGGTGATGCGTTCACCGCTCGCGCCGCGCCACTGTCCCGAGCGCACCGCATCGGTGAATTCGCCCATCCGGCGCAGCACTTCGTGTACCTGCGCACCCGCGTCGGCGCCGTCGATCGTCATCGAGGCGCCGGCCGGCAGACGCAGGGCGACATGGCCCACCGCGCGGTCCTCGGAGGTGTTGATGTGCTCGCCCGCGAACATCGCGTCCCGGCGCCGCGCCACCCCCGCCGTCTCCGCCAGATCGAGCAGCAGATCCAGGGTTTCACGGGTGATGCGGTGCTTGCTGTAGTCGATATGCAGATCGCCGACCTCGACGGTCAGCTCGCGTCCCCGCTCCGGATCCTCGGCGAAGAACTCGCGCAGATGCCGGTCGGCCACGGCCGAATAGTGATCGTGCAGTTTCCGCCAGGCCGCCGTCGCGGTGATGTCGCTGCTCACCCCCGCGAGATTACAGACCCGATTTGCTACGCGCAGGTAGCGATGTCGCTGGCCCCGCCGATCGGCGAGATTACAGACCCGATTTGCTACGCGCAGGTAGCGATGTCGCTGGCCCCGCCGATCGGCGAGATTACAGACCAGTTCCGCTACGCGCAGGTAGTCACAGCCCACCTGGTAGTTGCCCGCGCTCGCGTCCACCGCGGCCTACCCTGAGCACATGGTGTCGCAAACCGAGTTACTCGAATCCGTCCCCACTCAACTCTGGATCGGCGGGCCGGTGGATGCCACCGGCGGCGCCACCTTCGCGGTCGAGAATCCGGCGACCGGAGAGCCTCTCGCACACGTCGCCGACGCCACGCCCGAGGACGCCGTGCGCGCCCTCGACGCGGCCGTGTCCGCACAGGACAGCTGGGCCACCACCCCGGCCCGCGAACGCGGCGAGATCCTGCGCGCGGTCTACGAGCGGATCGTCGAGCGCACCGAGGACTTCGCCCTGCTGATGACCCTGGAAATGGGTAAGGCGCTGCCCGAGAGCCGCAACGAGGTGCGCTACGGCGCCGAATTCTTCCGCTGGTTCAGCGAGGAAGCGGTCCGGGTGCACGGCCGCTACCAGACCGCGCCCACCGGGACGGGCCGCATCGTCGTCCACAAACAGCCGGTCGGGCCGTGCCTGGCCATCACGCCCTGGAATTTCCCGCTCGCGATGGGCACCCGCAAGATCGGCCCGGCCCTGGCCGCGGGCTGCACGATGATCGTCAAGCCCGCCTCGGCCACACCGCTGACCATGCTGCTGCTGGCGAAGCTGTGCAGTGAGGCCGGGCTGCCGGACGGGGTGCTGTCGGTCATCACCTCCAGTCACTCCGGTGCGGTGACCGAACCGCTGATCAACGATCCGCGGCTGCGCAAACTCACCTTCACCGGCTCGACCGGCGTCGGCAAGAAACTGGTGGAGAAGTCCGCGAACGGCCTGCTGCGCACCTCGATGGAATTGGGTGGCAACGCCCCGTTCGTGGTCTTCGACGACGCCGACATCGACGCCGCGGTGCAGGGCGCGATGCTGGCGAAGCTGCGCAACGGAGGTGAGGCGTGCACCGCCGCCAACCGGTTCCACGTGCACAACTCGGTGCGCGCCGAGTTCACCGACAAACTGGTCGCCGCCATGCAGGAGGTGAAACTCGGCCCCGGTGACGACCCGTCGACCACCCTCGGCCCGCTGATCAACCAGGACCAGCTCGATACCGTCAGCGAACTGGTCGAGGACGCGGTGGAACGCGGCGCCGAGGTGCGCATCGGCGGGAAGGCGCCCGGCGGGACCGGGTACTACTATCCGGCGACCGTGCTGTGCGAGGTGCCCGAGCAGGCCCGGATCCTCAGCGAAGAGGTGTTCGGACCGGTCGCGCCGATCGTCGGATTCGATACCGAGGAGCAGGGCCTCGCCGCCGCCAACGACACCGAATTCGGTTTGGTCGCTTACGTTTACACCCGCGATCTGGATCGTGCGCTGCGTATCGCGGAGGGGCTGGAGAGCGGCATGGTCGGTATCAACCGCGGCGTCATCTCCGATCCGGCGGCGCCGTTCGGCGGGGTCAAGGCCTCCGGATTCGGCCGCGAGGGCGGCTTCGAGGGGATCGAGGAGTATCTGTCGACGAAGTACATCGCCCTGCCCTGACCCGGCAGTCCCCGGATACGAAACGACCGCCCCGGGGGATCGGCACCCGGGGCGGCCTGGGGTCGCGGAGTTCGTCGAGACGATCGCCGCGTGGTCTCGGTGGGTTGTGTAGCTCAGTGGCCGAGTCGGCGGTAACTCAGTGGCCGAGTCGGCCGCGGCCGAGGCGGAGCAGCAGCATGGCCAGCGTGTGACCTTCCTGACCCAGTTCGCTGAAGCGTTCCAGCACCTTCATCTCGCGGGAGTGCACCAGGCGCGGGCCACCGTTGGCCATGCGGGTGCGGCCGATGATGCGCGAGACCTCGGTGCGCCGCTTGATGGCCGCGAGAATCTCGGCGTCGAGGCGATCGATCTCCTTGCGGAGCTTCTCGATCTCCGCCTCACTACTCGGCAACGTCACATCGGAACCGGTCGCGGGCTGATCAATCGGCTCAGTAGAGGTGCTCATACTTTCTTCTCCTCGTGTCAGAACTTCGATCGGCGTGCGGCCCTGCCCCGTTACCGATGTGATTCCTCCACCGTGAAACAGACCTGTTCGGCCTTGAATTGTCCCCCGTCGAGTATGCGCTCACGTGCGAAATCGGCGACCACGAATACCTTCGTACGCCTGAACAGCAGAGGTCGTGAGCGCGCTGGTCATGTGGCCAGTCTGCCACGTGGGGCAAGTGAGGCAAAGTTCTCGTCGGTGAGAATGCGCTGAGATCGCGCCGGACTACAGCATGTCGGTGGCCGCCGGTAGCGTGGATGGACGATGGAGACGACGGTGGCGGGAACAGCGGCGGGGACGGCAACGGTGGGTACGGCGGCAACGCGAGGTGCGGACAGGTCCGCGCCGGTCGATCAGCAGGCGCAGCGCCTGCTCGAGGGCCTGAATCCGCAGCAGCGGGCGGCGGTTGTGCACGCGGGTTCACCCTTGCTGATCGTGGCCGGCGCCGGCTCCGGGAAGACCGCCGTACTCACCCGGCGCATCGCCTATCTGCTGGCCGAACGCGGCGTCACGCCCGGGCAGATCCTGGCCATCACGTTCACCAACAAGGCCGCGGCGGAGATGCGCGAGCGCGTGACGGACCTGGTGGGTCCGCGCGCCGCCGCCATGTGGGTGTCGACCTTCCACTCCTCCTGTGTGCGCATCCTGCGGATGCAGGCGAATCTGCTGCCCGGCGCGTTGAACTCCAACTTCTCCATCTACGACGCCGACGATTCGCGCCGCCTGCTGGCGATGATCATTCGCGACCAGAATCTGGATCCGAAGAAGTATTCGCCGCGACTGCTCGCGACTGCCATCTCCAATCTCAAGAACGAGCTGATCGACCCCGAAACGGCCACGGCGGACGCGGAATCCGACGAGACGGAACTGCCCGGCATCGTCGCCCGGGTCTACACCGAATATCAGCGGCGGCTGCGCGCGGCCAACGCCTTCGACTTCGACGATCTGATCGGCGAGACGGTCGCGCTCCTGCAGAGCCACCCGCAGGTCGCCGAGTACTACCGCCGTCGCTTCCGGCATGTGCTGGTCGACGAATACCAGGACACCAACCACGCCCAGTACGTGCTGGTGCGCGAACTGGTCGGCCATCATGTGCGACCGGCGGCCGACGAGCTCGCCGACGCCGACGCGGGGGCCGAGGCGGCCGATCCGGAATTCACCCCGGCACGCCGCGGCGATGCGGTGCCGCCCAGCGAGCTGTGTGTGGTCGGTGACGCAGACCAGTCCATCTACGCGTTCCGCGGAGCGACCATCCGCAATATCGAGGAATTCGAGCGCGATTTCCCGGACGCGGAAACGATTCTGCTGGAACAGAACTACCGCTCCACCCAGCACATCCTCTCGGCTGCCAACGCGCTCATCTCCCGCAACGAGAATCGGCGCGACAAGAAGTTGTGGACCGATTCCGGTGAGGGCGATCTGATCGTCGGCTATGTCGCCGACAACGAACACGACGAGGCGTCGTTCGTCGCGCGCGAGATCGACCGGCTGGTCGAACAGGGCGACTACAACTACGGCGATGTCGCGGTGTTCTATCGCACCAACAACAACTCGCGGGCGCTGGAAGAGATCTTCATCCGCATGGGTCTGCCCTACAAGGTGGTCGGCGGCGTCCGGTTCTACGAGCGCAAGGAGGTCCGCGATGTGGTCGCCTACCTGCGCGTGCTGGAGAATCCCGACGACGCGGTGAGCCTGCGCCGCATTCTCAACACTCCGCGTCGGGGGATCGGTGACCGCGCCGAGGCGTGTGTGGCGGTGCACGCCGAGCAGCGCGACATCGGCTTCGCGGCCGCGCTGCGCGACGCCGCTGACGGCAAGGTGGCGCTGTTGAACACCCGCGCCCAGCGTGCGATCGCCGGCTTCCTCGATCTGCTCGACGAGATCCGCGCCGCCGGCGTCACCGCGGACAGCGAATTCCCCGATGTGGGCAATGTCGTCGAGGCGGTCCTGGACAAGACCGGCTACCGCGGCGAGCTGGAGGCCTCCGACGATCCGCAGGACGGCGCCCGGCTGGACAACCTGAACGAATTGGTAAGCGTAGCAAGGGAATTCAGTTCCGAGGCGCGTAACAATGTGGAGGCCGCCCGCGAGGAGGGCCTGCTGCCCGAGGCGGCCGACGGCGAGCCGGACCCTGGTTCCCTGGCGGCGTTCCTGGAACGGGTCTCGCTGGTGGCCGACACCGATCAGATCCCGGACGAGGGTTCCGGCGTAGTCACCCTGATGACCCTGCACACCGCGAAGGGCCTGGAGTTCCCGGTGGTGTTCGTGACCGGCTGGGAGGACGGCCAGTTCCCGCACATGCGCGCGCTGGGCGATCCGGCCGAACTGGCCGAGGAACGCCGCCTGGCCTACGTCGGCATCACCCGCGCCCGGAAACGGCTGTACCTGAGCCGCGCGGTGGTGCGCTCCGGCTGGGGACAGGCGGTGTCGAATCCGGAGTCTCGCTTCCTGCAGGAGATTCCGGGGCATCTGATGGATTGGCAACGGCTGGAACCGACTCCGCCGTCGGGCGGACGTGGTTTCCGCCGCCGCGGCGAGGACGACGGCCTGGAACGCGACTGGACCCGCGGTGACGGCTGGTCCCAGCAGCGCCCCGGCCTGCGCGATCGCAGCCCCGCCCGGCCCGCCGCCAAGCACAACAACTCCGGCTTGGTGCTCGCCGTGGGTGACCGCGTCAGCGACGACAAGTACGGTCTCGGCCGCGTGGTCGCCGCCGAAGGCTTCGGCGCCCTCGCCACGGTCACCATCGATTTCGGCACCGCCGGCAAGATCCGCCTGATCCCGCAGTACAGCCGGACCCTGGTCAAGCTCTGAGGGGCCGTCCCGGCGGACTCGCGCTCAACGGCCCGCCGGGACGCCTTTCACCATGATCCGTTCCACCCGGTTGCCCGCATCGAGAACGGCGAGCTGTTCGGCGGGCTGACGGTCCGCCTCGAACTCGAATCCGTTGCGGCGGTAGAGCGCGATGGCATGCTCGTTGTCGGCGAAGACACCGAGCCGGAGGGTGGTGTATCGGTTCTCGGCAGCCCAGTGCTCGACACGACTGAGCAGCAGATCACCCACCCCCAGGCCGCGCGCGGACCGGTCGACCCATATCGAGATCACCCGGGCCGCGCCATGATCGGGCTCCGGCACCCCACTCGCGATTCCCACCGGTTCGCCGTGACGAAACGCCAGCAGATCGTGCGCCCCGGGAATACTCAACCGCGTACGCCAGCGGTCTTCCCGGTCTCCGTCGCCCTGCCAGTCCGCCAGCCGAGTCCGGAATGCCTCCGGCGCCCCGGCCAGCGCCGCTAGTCGAGCTCGCCGCCACAACCGCCAGTCGTCCGCGCCGACCACACGAATTTCGATCATGACGCAAGATTGACCGCTGCGCCCATCGACCGGCAACGGCTTTCTCATGCAGCCGCCCGGCCGCAGAGCGGGTGACACCCGGCGGAACGCGTCAGTCGCGCTCGGGGCCGAGGGAGATGCCGCGGGAGGCGAGCCAGGGGAGGGGGTCGATCTTGTCCTGGCCGTTGAGCCACACCTCGAAATGGCAGTGCGGACCGGTGGAGAAGCCACGGTTGCCGACGGTGGCGATCTGGTCGCCGGCCAGTACGTGCTGGCCTTCCGAGACGGTGGCGGTGTCGACGTGGCCGTAGACCGTGATGGTGCCGTCGGCGTGCCGCAGGCGGACCCACATGCCGAAACCGGAGGCCGGGCCGGCGCTGATCACGTCGCCGTCCTCGACCGCGTAGATCGGGGTGCCGATCGGGGCCGCGATGTCGACACCCAGGTGCTGCACACCCCAGCGGCTACCGAAGCCCGAGGTGAAGGTGCCATTGGCGAATTTGGAGAACAGGGGGCGCAGTTTCGCCGATTCCTGGGCCGCGAGTCCGGCGGCGAATTCCTGACCGTGCTGCAGGATGTCCTGGAACTGACTGAGATCCGCGACGGGCGCGACATTGAGAACCTGCGGCGACTGCGGATTACCCGCCTGGGTGCTGACCGCCTGGGCCGCGATTTCGTGGACCTGACCGGCGGCGTCGTAGTCGGCGGTCGCAGTGTGGTGCTGACTGCCGGACTCCATTCCGGCCTGTCCGGCGGCGACCACCGCGCCGGCGGCGACCGCCACCACGGCGGCGCGGCCCTTGAGCGCGGCGGGCGGGGTCGGCACGCGGTGCGCACCGCTGAAGCGCCGGGGGCCTTCCGCGTCGGCGTCGGCCTCATCGGCGTCGGCGCTGTCACGCTTCCAGGAGCTGCGCAGCCGGGCCAGGTTGAACGGTTCGTTGCCGGCGGGTTCGTCGTATTCGTCGGCGGCGTCGTAGTGGGCGGCGTCGTAGTCGGCGGGGCCCTCGGGGTAGTGCACACCGCGGCCGTCGTCGAAACCGGGGTCGGCGGCGGCCCATTCGTCGGTTCGTGGCCACTGCGGATCGGCGGTCCAGTCACCGTCGGGCTGCGCCTGGGCTCCCCAGGGCTGCCACTGTCCGGAATCCTCCGAACCGGTTGCCCCCCAGGCGTTCTCGGTGGAACTCCCGGTGGTCGCGGTGAGGCCGACGACGGTCGCGCCCGCCGCACCGGCACCGGCGGACATCCAGCTGTCGGCACGTCCCGGCATACTGCGCACGGGCGGAGCCGCGGGCTCTTCGGAACGGGAACCGGTGTAACCGCCGAAAGATTGGTTACCACCGAAGTACGGATGTTGGTCGAGGGATTCTCCGTCGCCGCGGTAACGGCGGGCGGACTGTGGCCGATGCCCAGGTTGTAGGCGACCGTGGCTCATCGGCGGACTCCGAGACCGGGTAACGCGGGGGATCCGGAAGACGCGGGACGCGGTGCGCCGGTAGAACGGCTTGCTACCTGCGGAGCACTGTGCTGCAACAAGCCTGCCGTCCTCCTGATCGGTGCGGTGTACGCGGCCTCATCCGGGTGGGTCTGTCGATGTGTTCTACCAGCTGGCCCTGATGACCGAGTGACGAGTATTCCCGTCACGCCTGTGATCTGGCTGTGACATCGACCGCATCGACGGTAACGAAACGATTGCAGGTGGGCAAGCGCTCCGGTCGATAAGGGGGTACTTGTGACATTGATCACGTCTGGAGCGCGGAATATCTCACGTTCCACTGGGCACGCGAGTGAGAACAGGCAACTACACTACGTAGTAGCCAATGTGGCAATTCGGATCATCGTCCGCCCTACCTGGCGGCGTGTCGGCAAGCTACTCGCCAGTAGCCTTGGCCAGCGGTTTTGCACAGGCGGATGCCCGCTCGTGACCTGCGCCACTTAGGCTGTATGCGGCTGATTTCGGCGACATCGAACTGATTAGAGTCCGACTCGACCCGCTTCCGACGACGGGCCGCCAACAAAGTCGTTGTCACAACAACGCAGACGAGACGGTGAGTACATGGATCTCTTCGAATATCAGGCGAAGGAACTCTTCGTGAAGCACGGAGTGCCTTCGTCGGAGGGCCGCGTCACGGACTCGGCCGAGGACGCCCGTGCCATCGCGACCGAAATCGGCAAGCCTGTGATGATCAAGTCGCAGGTCAAGGTCGGTGGCCGCGGTAAGGCCGGTGGCGTGAAGTACGCCGCCACCCCGGACGACGCCTTCACCCACGCGAACAACATCCTGGGCCTGGACATCAAGGGCCACGTCACCAAGAAGATCCTGGTCGCCGAGGCCAAGGACATCGCGGAGGAGTACTACATCTCCTTCCTGCTCGATCGCGCCAACCGCACCTACCTGGCCATGTGCTCGGTCGAGGGCGGTATGGAGATCGAAGAGGTCGCCGCCACCAAGCCCGACCGCCTGGCCAAGGTGCCGGTCGACGCCGTCAAGGGTGTGGACCTGGCCTTCGCGCGTTCGATCGCCGAGCAGGGCCACCTGCCCGCCGACGTGCTGGACGCCGCCGCGGTGACCATTCAGAAGCTGTGGGAGGTCTTCGTCGCCGAAGACGCGACGCTGGTCGAGGTGAACCCGCTGGTCCGCACGCCGGAGAACGAGATCCTGGCCCTGGACGGCAAGGTCACCCTGGACGAGAACGCCGACTTCCGCCACCCCGACCACGCCGAGTTCGCCGATCGTGACGCCACCGATCCGCTGGAGCTCAAGGCCAAGGAGAACGACCTCAACTACGTCAAGCTCGACGGTGAGGTCGGCATCATCGGCAACGGCGCCGGCCTGGTCATGTCGACCCTGGACGTCGTCGCCTACGCGGGTGAGAAGCACAACGGCGTGAAGCCGGCCAACTTCCTCGACATCGGTGGTGGCGCCTCGGCCGAGGTGATGGCCAACGGTCTCGACGTGATCCTCAACGACGCGCAGGTCAAGAGCGTGTTCGTGAACGTGTTCGGCGGCATCACCGCGTGTGACGCGGTGGCCAACGGCATCGTCAAGGCCCTGGAGATCCTGGGGTCGGAGGCGAACAAGCCGCTGGTCGTCCGCCTCGACGGCAACAAGGTCGAGGAGGGTCGCCAGATCCTCGTCGATGCCAACCACCCGCTGGTCACCCTCGCCCAGACCATGGACGAAGGCGCCGACAAGGCCGCCGAACTGGCTGCGGCCAAGTAAGGACAAGAAGAACATGTCTATCTTCCTGAACAAGGACTCCAAGGTCATCGTCCAGGGCATCACCGGCGGTGAGGGCACCAAGCACACCGCGCTGATGCTGAAGGCGGGCACCCAGGTCGTCGGTGGCGTCAACGCCCGCAAGGCCGGCACCACCGTCTCGCACACCGCCAAGGACGGCTCGGACGTCGAGCTGCCGGTTTTCGGCACCGTCGCCGAGGCCATCAAGGAGACCGGCGCCGACGTGTCGATCGCCTTCGTGCCGCCGAAGTTCGCCAAGGACGCCATCATCGAGGCCATCGACGCGGAGATCCCGCTGCTCGTGGTCATCACCGAGGGCATCCCGGTGCAGGACACCGCCTACGCGTGGGCCTACAACGTGGAGAAGGGCAACAAGACCCGGATCATCGGCCCCAACTGCCCCGGCATCATCACCCCGGGTGAGTCGCTGGTGGGCATCACCCCGGCCAACATCACCGGCAAGGGCCCGATCGGCCTGGTGTCGAAGTCGGGCACCCTGACCTACCAGATGATGTACGAGCTGCGTGACTTCGGCTTCTCGACCTCCATCGGCATCGGTGGCGACCCGGTCATCGGCACCACCCACATCGACGCCATCGAGGCGTTCGAGAAGGACCCGGAGACCAAGCTCATCGTCATGATCGGCGAGATCGGCGGCGACGCCGAGGAGCGGGCGGCCGCCTACATCAAGGCCAACGTCACCAAGCCGGTCGTCGGCTACGTCGCGGGCTTCACCGCGCCGGAGGGCAAGACCATGGGCCACGCCGGCGCCATCGTCTCCGGCTCCTCGGGCACCGCCGCCGCGAAGAAGGAGGCCCTCGAGGCCGCGGGCGTGAAGGTCGGCAAGACCCCGTCCGAGACCGCGGCCCTGGCGCGCGAGATCCTGGAGAAGGCTTCGATCACCGCTTGATCGTTCGCTGCCTCGCGGCAGCGGGACACAGCGCGAAGGCCGCCTTGTCGTAACGGCAAGGCGGCCTTCGTTTTTCACTCGGCAAGGTGAACGACGTGCTGCTGGGCAGGAGCAGCTCGCTGCTGTGGGCAGGGTCGGCAGCGGTTGTCGCGGGCAGGGGACAACCGTCGTTCAGGGTGCCGGGAACAGGTGGCACAGGCCCAGCGCCCGCACCACCGTGCAGAACATTTCCGAAACGTCCATCCGATACCTCCGATCGTCTTCGGTGACAACACGAACGATCCGGGTATGCGGTTCATAGTGAATTCTCGAGCTTGCCGCCAGTGGCGTCGTGGCCGTGACCGGTGCGCTCGAGTGCAGTAGCGTCAAGGGCATTCAGCCTGAAAGCCGATGAAGGACTCGATAGGAGACGACCACATGTCCTACCCGACCGGGGGATCCGGGTACAACGCGCCCAATCAGACGCCCTCGCCCACACCCTCGTCCGCGCCCAGCTTCGGCCAGCAGCCGACAGGTAGTACCGGCGGCGGTTCGGGGCTTTCGGCGTTGAGCGCCAAGGGGCTGACTTTCTACCTGACCGTTGGAATCGCCGCGCTGGGCGTGATCAACTTCTTCCTGGGCTTCCTCGATTTCTCGACCTTCGACGAGGGCGCGATGAACAGCTCCAAGGAGCCCGACAAGGGCATGAGCCTGTTCCAGGAAGGCGGCACGGCGCCGCTGCTGCTCCTGCTGTTCGCGGGTCTGGTGGCCGGTATCGCGCTGCTGCCCAAGCAGGAGGCCAGGAACGCGGTGGTCGCGGCGGCTTCGGCGGCCGGCTTCCTCGGTGTCCTGTTCCAGGCGTTCGTGACGCCGACGCTGTACAAGACCGCGGGCACTGCCTGGGTCCTGGTCTTCCTGGCGCTGGTGCAGCTCGCCGCGGCCGTGGTCGCGCTGCTGTTCGAGAGCGGAATCCTCTCCGCGCCCGAGCCGAAGCCCGCGGCGGCCGCCGCCCCGGGTGCCGGCGGTGCGAGCGCCTACGGGCAGTCCTCCTACGGCCAGAGCCAGCCGGGTCAGCAGCAGTCCTACGGTCAGGCCCAGGCCGGTCAGCAGGCCGCCTACGGCCAGTACGGCCAGCAGTACGGCCAGGCGCAGGGTCAGGCCCAGCAGCAGGGACAGCAGCAGGCCGCCTACGGCCAGTACGGTCAGCAGTACGGCCAGGGCCAGTACGGTCAGCAGCCCTCCGCGTACGGGCAGCAGCCCTACGGCCAGCAGGGTCAGCAGGCGCAGCAGGGTTACGGCGCGCAGGGTGCGCAGTCGCCCTACGGTCAGCGCCCGCAGACCGGTGGTGACGAGGCCGCGACCCAGCACTTCGGCGCCGCGGGCCAGCAGCCCGGCCAGTCCGGTCAGCAGTACGGTTCGCTGAACTTCGGTCAGCAGGGCCAGCAGGGGCAGCCCGGCCAGCCCGGCGCGCAGCCGTTCGGTGGCGAGCAGACCGGTAACCCGGCCGCCGACGCCACCAAGGCCTTCCGTCCCGAGGACGACCAGAAGTAGATCCGCTCGACGCGACGATCGGCGAGTCAGGCGCTTTTCACGGCGCGCCTGACTCGCCGATCCGTTTCCAGCTGAGACCCTGTCATGTCGGTGGTCGTGTCGTGCTTCGGCGAGTCAACCGGACGAGTCAACCAGGATCCCGCGAGGTAGTTCTATGAAGTCCGCACTGGTCCGATGGGCCGACCTTCGCGAACAGCGGGCCGGCACGAGACCGGCGCAGGCTCGTCCGAACGCGGATGCGTCCCGGCAGCGCAGCGGCCACCGCGGCCCGGGCGCCGGCGGACCCGAGGATCCGGTATTCCTCTCCCTGAGTCCCGAGCGGGCCAAGGTGCTGCTCGTCATCGCCGCTCGGGCGTCGAGTTTCACCGTGGTCGCCATCGTGGCGCTCGTGCTGATCACGCTGTTGGCCGCGGGCAGCGGTATGACCGGCGCGTCCGGCGCGATCGCGGCCGGCTGGCTGGCCGTGCATCAGGTGCCGGTCGTGGTCGGCAAGACTTCGCTCGGGCTGCTGCCGCTGCTGCCGACCGCGGGCGTGTTGTGGCTGACCATGCGCGACTGCGCGCATGCCGTCTCGCCGCGCTCCTCACGGGCCGATCTGGGCTGGATCGTCGGCGCCGCGCTCGCGGGCCCGCTGCTGGTCACCGCCGTCTGCCTGGCGGTGGCCGAGGATGCCGCGACAGCGGTGCCGCTGCAGTCGCCCGATACGCTCACCGCCTTCTGCTGGGTGGGGGGTTTGCACCTGCTCGCGGCGGTCACCGGGATCGCCACCCGGCCCAATGCGCTGCGCGATCGGATCGCCTCCTCGCTGCCGGACTGGGTTTTCGCCGGGGCGCGGGCGGCGGTGCGGGCGCTGTGGCGCCTGCTGCTCGGCGGGGCGATCCTCACGCTGGTGTCGTTCGTGCTGCACTGGTCGGTGATCGGTGACACCTACGCGGCCGCGGGCAATATCGCGGGTTTCGTCGGTTTGACCGTGCTGTCGCTGGCCTATCTGCCGAATGTCGTGATCGCGGCGACCAGCGTGCTGATCGGCGCGGAGGTGCACATCGGCGGCGGGGCGCTGAGCGTCTTCTCGGTCGCCGGCGCGCCGGTGCCCGCGCTGCCGGTGCTCGCGGCGGTGCCGAGCGGACCTGCGGCGGGCTGGTGGCCGGTGTTGCTGCTGGTGCCGGCGGCTGTCGGCGTGCGGGGCGGCCTGGACTGCGCGCGCGAGTCCGCCGACGAGGTGCGCAGCCCGTGGGCGACGGTGTTCTCGGCGGCGCTCGCCGCGCTCGCACTGTTGCTGCTGGGCCTGTTCGCCGGCGGCACGGTCGGATCGTTCGGGGAGATCGGACCGGGCGTGCTGGTCACCGCGGGGCTCACCTTCGCCTGGCTGACCGTCGCCGGATACCTCGGATTGCTGTGTGGGCGAAGGTTTCTCGGAATTCCGCCCGCTGTGGTGGAGGTGGATCTCGGCGGGCGGCGCGGCCGGTACCTTCCCACCGACTACTCGCACGACGAGTACGACGATGACGACCGGGACGAGTACCGGGATCACGGCTACGACCCCGACCCCGCCGCCGATCGCGACGACTACTACGACGATCGCGCCGAACCGGCCTATATCGACCAGCTGTACGACGACCCGCGCTACGTCGAATACGAATTCGAGGACGAGGTCGCCGTCGAGGACGACTATCCACGGCCGGCCTACCGCCGCACCGGCTCCACCGAGGTCGTGGAGGTCGACGGCGAACTGCTCGACGACGACCTCGTGCCCGCACACGCCGATCCGGACGCCGAATTCGACGCCGGAAACTCCGACATCGTCGACGCCGAAGTGGTAGAGGGTGACCTGCCGGAGAGCCCCGGCAGGGGCGGTCGTTAGGCTCTAACCCGGCGGACCTCGGGTTCGCCGCCCTCCGGCAGCCCCGACGCACAGGGAGTAGAGCGCTGACCACCCCGCCCGCCCAGCTGGTCCCTCCGACCGCGCCTGCGACCCTCGTCGTTCTCGCCTCGGGCACGGGATCGCTGCTGCAATCGCTGATCGCGGCCACCCAGCGCCCGGACTATCCGGCGCGGATCGCGGCCGTGGGCGTGGACCGGACGTGTGCGGCGACCGAGCATGCGGTCCGGGCCGGCATTCCGGATTTCCGGGTTGCTCCCGCCGACCATCCCGATCGGTCCGCCTGGGATATCGCGCTCACCGACGCGGTCGCTGCCTACGCGCCCGACCTGGTGGTGTCGGCCGGATTCATGCGCCTGTTCGGCCCGAAATTCCTGGAGCGATTCGAGGGCCGGATCATCAACACCCATCCCGCGCTGCTGCCGGCGTTCCCGGGCGCGCACGGGGTGCGCGACGCGCTGGCCTACGGCGTGCGGGTGACGGGTTCCACTGTGCATCTGGTCGACGCGGGTGTCGACACCGGACCGATCCTCGCGCAGGAGCCGGTCGCGGTGCTGCCCGGTGACGACGAGGCGAGCTTGCACGAGCGCATCAAAGTTGTGGAGCGTCGGCTGCTGGCGGACACCGTCGCCGCCGTCGCCACGCGAGGCATTGTCTGCGACGGACGAAAGGCAGTAATCCCAGATGAGTGAGGCCCCGGTGAGTGAGCGCAGCGAACGACCCGAAGACACGGGTGCACGCAGGGCGATCCGCAGGGCGTTGGTGAGCGTCTATGACAAAACCGGGCTCATCGAGCTGGCCACCGGACTGAACGACGCCGGTGTCGAGCTGGTGTCGACCGGTTCGACCGCCGCCCGCATCGCCGACGCCGGAATTCCGGTGACGAAGGTCGAAGACCTCACCGGTTTCCCGGAAACCCTCGACGGCCGGGTGAAGACGCTGCACCCCCGCGTGCACGCCGGCATCCTCGCCGACACCCGCAAGCAGGAGCACCTCGATCAGCTGGTGGAGCTGGGCGTCGAGGCATTCCAGCTGGTGGTGGTGAACCTGTATCCGTTCACGCAGACCGTCGCCAGCGGCGCCACCCCCGACGAATGCGTCGAGCAGATCGATATCGGCGGCCCGTCGATGGTGCGCGCCGCGGCGAAGAACCATCCCTCGGTCGCGGTCGTGGTCGACACCGGTGACTACGACGACGTGCTGGCCGCGGTGCGAGGTGGCGGTTTCACCCTCACCGAGCGAACCACACTGGCCGCCAAGGCTTTCCAGCACACCGCGAGCTACGACGTCGCGGTCGCGAGCTGGATGACCAACGTGCTGACCGCCGAGGACGCCACGGATTCGGCTGCGGGCGGGCAGTTCCCGTCGTGGATGGGCGGTGTGTGGACCCGCGACGCGGTGCTGCGCTACGGCGAGAATCCGCATCAGGCCGCCGCGCTGTATCGCAACGACTCCGGCCCGGCCGGGCTGGCGCAGGCGAAGCAGGTGCACGGCAAGGAGATGTCGTACAACAACTACACCGATGCCGATGCCGCCTGGCGGGCCGCGTGGGACCACGCCGAACCCGCGGTGGCCATCGTGAAGCACGCCAATCCGTGCGGCATCGCGGTCGGCGCCGATATCGCCGAGGCGCACCGCAAGGCGCACGCCTGTGATCCGGTGAGCGCGTTCGGTGGCGTGATCGCGGCCAACCGCGAGGTCACCGTCGAGATGGCCGAACAGGTGGCCGAGATCTTCACCGAGGTCATCGTGGCCCCCGGCTATGCCGACGGCGCGGTGGAGGTGCTGCAGCGCAAGAAGAACGTGCGCATCCTGATCGCCGACGAACCCCGGCGCGGTGGCGTCGAACTGCGGCCGATCAGCGGCGGGGCGCTGCTGCAGCAGACCGATATCGTCGACGCGGACGGTGACGACCCCGCCCACTGGACGCTCGCGACCGGCGAGCCGGCCGATGCCGAAACCCTCGCCGATCTCGAATTCGCCTGGCGCGCATGCCGTGCCGTGAAATCGAATGCGATTCTGCTGGCCCACGACGGCGCCTCGGTCGGTGTCGGCATGGGACAGGTCAACCGCGTCGACGCCGTACATCTGGCGGTGCTGCGCGCCGGTGACCGCGCCAAGGGTTCGGTGGCCGCCTCCGACGCCTACTTCCCGTTCCCCGACGGTCCGCAGCAGCTGATCGCCGCGGGCGTGAAAGCCATTGTGCAGCCGGGCGGTTCGGTGCGCGACCAGCTGACCATCGACGCCTGCCGGGAGGCCGGGGTCACGATGTATCTCACCGGGGCGCGCCACTTCGCGCACTGATCGAGTAACCACGAACGTCGCCGCCCGCTGGTGCCTCCAGCGGGCGGCGACGTCGTTCTACGGGCCGGTCGCGGGCCCGGCGAATCAGTTCGCGCTCAACACTTTCCGGTCGTCGAGCGGCTTCTTCAGCGGGATCTCCAGGGTGCCGAAGACAGCGATCATGGTGCACATGCGCCCGGCCGCCTCGGGCAGCGTGCCGGCCTTCAGGGCGACCGTGACGGTGGTGTCGGTTTCGGTGGTGGACGCGTCCACGCCGTAGCACTCCGGCGAGCCGATCTGGAAGTTCACCGCGATCCGGTCCGGGGCCACCCGGCTCCAGCTGTCGAACGGCAGCGGATGCGGATTGGTGATCGTCGAGTTGGCGGTGAACATCCGGCCGGGTTGCGGCGGGTTCTGCTCGGTCGGCGTGCTGACCGCGGCCGTGGTCGTATTCGCTTGTGCCCCACCGTTGTCGGAGTTCCCGCATGCGGTGACCAGCAGGGCCGGTAGTGCGAGTAGCGCGATTGCCGCCGCTGTGATGCGGCGTCGTCCGGGGATGGAGTCCATGGGGCTCACCCTATCTGCGGGGGTGCGGCGGCTGTGATGCACGTCCCAGTGAACATTCTGCGAACGTCGGCGCGTAACGGCTGCGAAATCCGCGGCGGGGCAAGTAGGGTTCGCAAACGATGAGCGAATGCGGTTCTGCGCCATCGAATCACCGATCGACACGACCTCTTCTCGAAAGGATCCACCGCGTGGGCGACACGTTGCAGGTAGGCGAGGAACTGGGCCTGGGTCAGGCCCTTCAGGGCGGCGCGTACACGCTGACTCTCCAAAACGACGGCAACTTGGTGCTTTCCGAGCCCGACGGCACCGTGGTGTGGGCGACCATGACGCATGAGCGTGGCGTCGAGCGCGCCGTCCTGCAGGAGGACGGCAACTTCGTGCTGTACTCCGGCAGCGGGCCCGTGTGGGCCACCGACACCAACGGGCAGGCCGCCGATCATCTGATCGTGCAACCGGACCGCAACCTCGTCCTGTACGGTCGGGACGGTGCCTCGCTGTGGGCGTCGGGCACCAATACCGACAACCCGATCGTGGTCGAGGAGCCGGTCGCCGCACCCGCGGCCGAGCCGGTCGCCGCACCCGCGGCCGAGCAGGTGCCTCCGCCGCCGGCGCCGGAACCCCGCACTTACACCGTGGAGTCCGGTGACACGCTGTGGGCCATCGCGGAACGGTTCTACGGCGACGGCAACCGCTACCTGGAAATCGCCGGGGCGAGCGGCATCGAGAACCCGGATGTCATCAACGAGGGTCAGCTGCTGACCATTCCGTGACCGGAAACGGCGAACGCCCCCGATGCCGCGGCATCGGGGGCGTTCGTTGTTCGTTCGCTACCTACTGGTGAACGGCAGCAGCGCCATCTCGCGGGCGTTCTTCACCGCGACCGCCACCTGCCGCTGCTGCTGCGGGGTGAGCCCGGTGACGCGGCGGCTGCGGATCTTGCCGCGGTCGGAGATGAACGTGCGCAGCAGGTTCACATCCTTGTAGTCGACGGTTTCGACGCCGGCCGCGATCAGCGGATTCTTCTTGGGCCGCCGGGCCTGTTCGGCGCGGATGCGCTTCGACGGTGCTCGCTTGACTGCCATGTGGGCCATCCTTTCTCGGCGTGAGCTCTGGTCCTACGCTGTCGCGCGGGCGCCCCGACCGCTCCTGCCGGTTCCTTCCGACGAGATCTGCGATGGTCTACCAACTCGATTTGTGTACACCGGGCAGCTCCCCCCGGTGGGCCAGCTCGCGCACACGTACCCGGGATAGTCCGAACTTGCGGAGATGACCGCGGGGGCGGCCATCGGTGGCGTCCCGATTGCGCAATCGTACCGGACTGGCGTCACGCGGCAGTCGCTGCAGCGCGAGCTGTGCTGCCGCCCGGCGATCGTCGGCGGTGGCCGGATCACGGATCAACTCTTTGAGCTCGGCCCGGCGTTCGGCGTAGCGGGCCACGACGGCGCGGCGTTGCTCGTCGCGTGCGATCTTGGACTTCTTCGCCATCACCGCTCCTCGCGGAAGTCGACGTGCCGGCGCAGCAGCGGATCGTATTTACGCAGCACCATGCGGTCGGGGTCGTTGCGGCGGTTCTTGCGGGTCACGTAGGTGTAGCCGGTGCCGGCCGTCGACCGCAGTTTCACGATGGGGCGAATCTCGTTGCTGCGCGCCATCAAACCTTCTCCCCACGCGCGCGGATGCGGGCCACGACCGCTTCGATCCCGTCGCGGTCGATGGTCTTGATGCCCTTGGCCGAGACGCGCAGCGTGATGCGACGGCCCTCGCTGGGCAGGAAGTAGGTCTTGCGCTGGATGTTCGGGTCCCAGCGCCGGTTGGTCCGGACGTGGGAGTGCGAGACGGACTTACCGAAGCCCGGCTTGCGACCGGTGACCTGGCAGTGGGCCGACATGGGGCTCCTTTCTGAAAATCATTTTCGACAACGGTCGCCGCAGACTGTACCGTGTGGTTGGAGCAAATGAAAATCATTATCGAAAGGGGTTCCGGTGCTGTCACATCCCGACCGCCGCACGCCCGTCGTGCTGCTGGCGGGCTTCCAGGGGCCGGTCGCGGACGGTATGGATCACCTCGCGCGACTGCTGGGCGCGGCGCCCGGCACCGTCGTCGTGCGACACGATCTGAGCTCACTGCCCGAGGGAGTGGTGCGCCGCCGGGTGCACCTCGACGGCCGGGAGACGGCGAGCGTGCACGAACTCGCGCACGGCTGCGTCTCCTGCACGCTGCGCGCCGATCTGCTCCCGCTGCTGTGCCGGTTGGCGGCACGAGATTCGGTGCACCGCATCGTGATCGTGCTCGACCCGGCCTTCGAGGCGGAAGCCGTGTGTCATGCGATCGACAACGTGCCCGTGGTCGACCTGGTAGGTCGCGTCGACGGTCCCGCCGCCCGTGATGTGCGTATCGAGGCGGTCGTGACCGGGCTCGACGCCCGCAGCTGGCTGCCGGACGCGCTGAGCGACGAGACGATCGACGAGCGGGCCGGCGGCCCCGGTGACGACGACCGGACGGTGGCGCAGCTCGCCGTCGGACAGGTCGAATTCGCCGACGCGCTAGTGTTTTTCGGTACGGACCAGGTGGGCGCGGGTGAGCGCGACGTCCTGCGGGCGGTCGTGGATCGGCTGGTGCCCCGGGCTCCGTCGATCTGGGTCGGGGACGGGCGGGATATCGCCGCGGGGCGCATCGAGATGCTGCTCGACCGCATTCCGTCCGATTCCCGGCGCGGCCGCATCTTCGACGCGCACGCACCGTTGTTGCGCGGCCGGCCACCGCTGACGGAGGAGAACGGTGTGGCGTTGATCGAATTCGCCACCGATCGCCCGTTCCATCCGACCCGCCTGCACGAGGCGATGGATGTGCTGTTCGACGGCGTGGTCACCGCGCGCGGACGCATCTGGCTGGCGACTCAGCCCGAGCGCGTGGTGTGGCTGGAATCCGCCGGCGGCGGAGTGCGGGTCGGCGACGCCGGAACTTGGCTGGCGGCCATGAGTCCCACGGAACGGGAATCGGTCGACCCCGATCGGCGGGCGCTGGCGGCGCTGCGCTGGGACGAGGATTTCGGTGACCGCGACATCTCGCTGGTGGTCCTCACCTGCGGCGCGAATCCGGACGACATCCGCACCGCGCTGCACTGGGCGCTGCTCGACGAGGCCGAGATGATCCTGCTGCGCAACGCGCCGGATCTGGTCGCGCACTGGGACGATCCGTTCGGCGAGTTCCACGAGGACCCCTGCGACACAACCGAATCCGACAACGCAGGCGGCCGCGGCGTCGAATCCCGGCCGAACGAAAGGTAGGGCGATGAAATCAGGGATCCATCCGGAGTACCACCCGGTGGTCTTCGAGGATGTGAGCACGGGGAAACGCTTTCTCACCCGATCGACGGCGACGAGCACCCGCACCGTCGAATGGTCCGACGGCAACAGCTATCCGCTGATCACCGTCGACGTCACCGCGGACTCCCACCCGTTCTGGACCGGGGCGCACCGCGTCCTCGACACCCAGGGCCGGGTGGAGAAATTCGAACGCAAATACGGCAGGCGCACACCGGGTCCCGGTTCTTCGCGAGGGGAGAACTGAGATGGCGGTGCCGAAGCGACGACTGTCGCGCGCCAACACCCACAGCCGACGTTCGAACTGGAAGGCGATTCCCCCCGACCTGGTGCCGGTAAGCGTCGGGGGCGTCGTCTACAAGATCCCGCGCCGACTGGTCACCGCCGTCCGACGTGGCCTTATCGACCCGACCCGGCTGTAGGACACGGGTTTCGGGCACCGAAAATATGTGGCGTTTGCCTGAATCGAGCGACCAATTGGTTATCGAATAAATCGGAGCCAGCAGGGATATCGGTGTCATCGCGCTTGCGAGGCGGTAGCTGTGATGTGAATTGCCAACTGCTGGTTGGTTTTTGGCGCCGGAAAAAGTCCAGCGGAAACGCTGTTTTCCTGAGGCGGCCCCGGTACCCTCGTGGCTGAGGGCGGGTTCTCCTGGCAACAGGAGAGCCCGCTCATCGCCACTTTCAGGGCCGCTCACTCATATCGCGCGGAGGTGACGGCGCTTCCAGCGCTCGCTGTCCGGGCTGCGGCGCATCATCCGGCTTCGGCCGCAACGCCTCGAGCAACGACTCCCAGCGCGCGATCTGCTCGCCGATCACCGCCGCCGGGTTCTCCAGCAGGGCGGCCACCAGCGACAGCGGCCACGGCAGTTCGGTCGCCGGCGGCGCCTGCCGAGTCAGTTCCAGCACGGTCGTCTCCAGATCGGCGATCTCGGTGCGCAGCTCGGCGATCTGCCGCAGGGCGGCGCCCAGCGCCTCGACGACCGTCCGTTCCGATATGGCGCCGCCGTCCGTGCCGTCGTCGTCGCCCAGCTGTGGCCAGCCCGCCAAGCCGGGACCGCGCAGCTGCACCTGTACATCGCGCAATATCGCTTCCTGCTCCGGAGTCACATCCGGTACCTTCCTCATCGCTCCCGCCGCGGGCCGAAATGCCTGCTCCACACTGTAATTCGCCGTGCTCCTCCCGTGTGCGCCGAGATCGGTGCGGTGACGCCCGGCGGAGCGGTTCCCGTACAGCTGCCGGTCGGCCGGCGGGTGCCGTATATCGGGGGTTCGAGACGTCGGTGTGCGGGCGGCTGCGCATTTGCCGAACCGTGCCCATCGACCGGAAAATGTCCGAATTTTCAGGTTCTTAACATTCCTGGCATCTTCTTGGCGGCTTATTAACGGCCTTTGTTACGTGTTCGTAATGGGTGCAGGACAGCCTGTCTAAGGGTTTCGATTTCGAGCTCAGGCGCCAGGGTATCGGCGCCGCAAACTGCTGAAGAAAGTGTATGAGGGAATGAAGCTCAGGAAGTTCGCCGCAACATCGGCTCTGGTCATCGCTGCTCTTGGGATCTCCACCGGCACCGCATTCGCAGCTCCGGCTCCGGCCGCCAACCCCGATATTCATTACACGGCAAACGTTGTCGACAAATCCGTCGTGGTGAAGACGGACGCGGGGTCGCTGACGACCGAAGGCAACGAGTTCCAGGTCCGCGACAACCAGGGCACGGTGGTAGCCGGATTTCCGCTGAGCTATCAGCACGACGGTCTGGAGTTCCCGATCGCCGCGCAGATCGACGGTAACCAGGCCACCCTGGTGCCGAGCACCGACCGCGCCGCCGCCCACCCGGCGCCGATGCTGCACGATGTGGCCAGCCGTTCGGATCTCGACGCGGCCAACCAGAGTGCGATCAACGAGCTCGGTATCGCCACCAGCATCGGCACCCTCGTCGGCACCGCGATCGGCCTGGCCGGCGGCTGTGCGCTCGGTGCCGTCCTCGGCACCCCGTTCCTGGTCGTCCCGGGCTGGATCGGCGGCTGCCTGACCGGTGCCGCCCTGGGCGCCCCGCTGGGTGCCGCGGCCGGTCTGGTCGGCGTCGGCGGCATCTCCGGCGTGCTCGTCGCGATCGAGTACTTCAACCGGATCAACGCGCCCGCCGAAGGGTAATCACCTGTAGCGCAACGCGATCGGGGCGGGCCGTACGGCCCGCCCCGATTCTCGTCTGTGCGCGGCCCGGCCGCCGCGAATTCGTTCAGCTCACCGGCTGCGGTGCCCGAACCGCCGGTCGCGCCTTGCCGGCCGGCGAAGCGGTCTGTCCGGCAGGGGAATTCGCCGCCTGTGCCAACTGCCGCGAGCGGGTGGTTCCGGTGCGGTCGGGGGCGACCAGCACCGCGGTGATCGGGACCGCCAACGACAGCGTCCCCATCACGAACACCGGCACGAAGAGGGTGAACAGATCGTCGCCGTCGGGCTGGCCGACCGCGGTGTCGAGATGGACGTGCACCCCGGCCTGGCCGAGGTAGTGGATCGCGGTGACCGCCAGCGCATACAGTGCGGCCGCCCCGGCCAGGGGCAGCATCGCGTGGAAACGGGTGGTGGCCCACAGCACACCGATCGAGGCCGCGACGGCCAGCGCCCCCGCGCTCAGCGACATCCAGATGTTCACGTCGACCGATCCCTGCACTCGGATCGCGCCCATGGCGAGCAGGTGCATGATCCCGATGCCGAGGCCCATCACCACGCCGCCGCTGATCACCCGCACCAGCGTGCTCACCTTGCCGGTGATCACCAGACCGGCCAGGACCCCCGCCACCGCGACGGCCGTCGCCACGACCATCCGGGCGATGTCGTAGCGGATCTCACCGGCCGACACCCCGACGCCGAGCATGGTGACGTACACCGCCAGCCAGGTGCCGACCCCGCCGATGGACACTGCCGCCGCGGTGAGCCACACCATCCGGAACCGCGCGGTGACCGAGAGCGTCGACTGGCGAACACAGGCCAGTCCGACGACCGCGCCGGCCGCGGAAACCCCGAGTGCCAGGCCCAGCACCCAGTACCCCATGGTGAAGTAGTTCATCGCTTCCCCTCAGCTCGCACCGCTCAGCTCTGTCCCACCGTCGCGTGGGTGGCGGTCAACCGCGCAATCGCGTATTCGGTGACCGCGGCGAGTGCCCGTCTGACCTCCCCGGCGTCCCGGGCGTCGATATCGACCACCGGCACGCCCTCGCGGATCGACAGCGCCTCCCGCAGTTCGGCGACCGGGAAACGCGGTGCGCTCGGAAACCTGTTGACCGCCACCAGGAATGGCAGCCCGCGCGCCTCGAAGAAGTCGACCGCGGCGAAGCTGTCCTCGATCCGGCGTGTGTCGACCAGCACGACGGCGCCGATCGCGCCGCGGATCAGGTCGTCCCACATGAACCAGAACCGGCGCTGCCCGGGCGTGCCGAACAGGTACAGCGTCAGGTTGCCGGGCAGGATGATGCGGCCGAAATCCATGGCCACCGTGGTGGTTTCCTTGCCCGGGGTGGCGGACAGGTCGTCGATGCCGTCGGATACGCCGGTCACCATGGCCTCGGTGCGCAGCGGCACGATCTCCGAGACCGCACCGACGAAGGTGGTCTTCCCGGCGCCGAACCCGCCCGCGACCACGATCTTGGTCGAGGCGGTGCGGCTGTCGAGCTCCGGGTGGGGCGGCATCGGAGCCGTCGAGTTCTGAAAGTGCATGGGGGGATTCTGGTATGGAAGCGGCGGTTGCGGGTGCGAGCCCGGGGAATTGGGTCCGAGCGGTCCGATCTGCGCGGAATCGGGCTGCGGCGCGGGCGGATACCGCTCGGCCGTCGAGGGTGCCCCGGTGTGCAGGGGCGGTGCCGCGGTGTCAAAGGGCACGGAGTCCACGCAGGGTCCTCTCCATCAGGGATCGCCGCTCGTCGAATGTGGCGTCCTCGCTGAGCGTGGTGTGCACCCGCAGTGTGCCGGCCACCACCAGGTCGCCGATCACCACCCGGATCATGCCCAGGGGACGTTGCAGATGGGCGGCGATTTCGGCGACCGAGAGCCGCCCCGCGCCCAGACGCAGAATATCTGTTCGAATATCGCCTGCGGGCCAATCGAATTGATTGGCGTAGGGCAGTGTTTCCACGACCGCCTCGAGAGGCAGTTCGACCGCGGGTTCGGTGCGCCCAGCGGTCAGCGCATAAGGACGGACGCGAGTGGTTGGCCGGCCGGGCCCGGCTCCGAACGAACTGGACATCGCAATCGTCAGACCGCCGAACGGGCCGTGGCTTGCACGACCGATCCGACTCGATCGACGAGCAGGGCCATCTCGTAACCGATGCGGCCGATGTCGTGCTGCTTGTTGGCCAGTACCGCCAGGTGCGAGCCGTTGCCGACGCTCATCACCAGCAGGTAGCCGCGCTGCATGTCGACGATCGACTGCATCACCTTGCCGCCGTTGAACAATTGCGCCGCCCCCGCCGACAGACTCGCCAGACCGGCGGTCACCGCGGAGAGCTGTTCGGCCCGATCGGACGGGAGGTGCGGACTGGTCGCCTGGAGCAGGCCGTCGGCCGAGACGAGCACCGCGTGCGAGACTCCAGGCACCTCTCTGGTGAAGCGGGTGACGAGCCAGTTCAAATTCTCGTCCGTACTGTTCTGCGCAGTGTCGGTCATGCAAAGCCTCCGTCGTTCTGCTGAGCGTTGTTCCGCCCGGCCTGGTCGTATCCGGCCGCATCGGCAGGGTCGTACTGGGCCGTGTTGTCTCGGACGCTGACGCGTCCGCTGCGGACGCCGCTCAAATGCCTGGACAAGTTGTTGCGGATTTCCTCCGGATCCCGGGCCTCGACGGCATCGTCCTGCGTCACTCCGCCGGGCACCAGCTGCGCACCGGGCCGGCGGATGGGCAGGCCACCCGTGGTACGGGTGGTCGCGGTCGGGGCGCTGGCGTCCGCGGCCGCCGCCCAGCCCTCGTCGGCGGGAGACGACCAGGCGCCGGTCGGCGCGTTCGAGGACGGTTCGACCAGCCATTCGGACACCATGCGCTGATAGATCGGCGTGGGGGATTCCGGTTTGGCCGGCGCCTGAGCATCCTGCTGAGGAGCATCGTGCTGATAGGCATCGGGCCGGGGCGGCGCGAGAGTCGCGCCGTGGCGGGACAGCGGAGCCGGTTCGCGGTCCGGGGTGCGCTGTGCCGGGGCCATGATCGCCGTTTCGGCCCAGATATCGATGGGCTGCGGCTGGGGTTGCGGTCGCGGGTCGGCCGGGGCGGGACGACGGGGCGGCACGATCTGTTCCAGATCGCGGTCGGTCACCGGGTTCCACGGATCGGACGCCGGGGCGAAATTCTCGTCGCGACCGGCGTTTTCGGCCTCCTCGGCCTCGTCGCGTTCGGCGCGGTGATTCTCTTCGGCGTGTTCGTCGTGGAAGGCGTTCTCGCGTCCGGCGTCGGCACCGCGCAGCACGCCGTCGTCGAGCGGTTCCGGCGCGCGGTTGTCGTTCTCGGCGACGTCCGGCAGCGGGGTGAGCCGGGTGACCGGGGCCGCGGATTCGGAATCCGACTGGCCGGCCGGGCGGCGCTGCGGCAGTCCGGCGCTGGTGAATCGGGCCGGCTCCGAAGTCTCCCCGAACCGCTCCGGCGGATTGGGTACCGCGGTGAGTGTGCGGCCGGGAGCGGGGAATTCGGTGACCGGGGAGGGGAAGTCCGCGGCCGGTGTGGTGAAGGTCGAGATGGCCGGCGGGACGACGGCCTCGGTGGGCGAGACCAGCGCCCCCGGTAGATGCACACTGGCCGTGATGCCCGGCTGCTGTGCCATGGTGGAGGTGCGGCGCAGGCTGACCGTGATGGTGTGCCGTGCCGCCAGGCGGCCGACCACGAAAAGACCCATGCGGCGAGCGGTTTCGATGGTGACCTCACCACCGGAGGCCAGGCGCTCGTTGATCGCGCGCATATCGTCGGCGGACATGCCGAGACCGCGGTCGGTGATCTCGATCAGATATCCGCCGTCCACCGCGCGCGACACCGAGACCGCCACCGGCGTATTCGGCGGCGAGTAGCGCAGCGAGTTGTCGATCAGCTCGGCCAGCAGGTGTTCGATGTCGACGGCGGGCTCACCGGCGACGATACCGTCGGGCACCGAACCGATTTCGACGCGCTGATAATCCTCGACCTGGGAGACCGCGCTCCACAGCATGTCCGACAGCGGCACCGGCGGCAGATGTCCGCGGCGCAGCGCGGTGCCGGCGAGCACCAGCAGGTTGTCGCCGTTGCGGCGCATGCGGGTGGCGAGGTGGTCGAGGCGGAACAGGCTCTGCAGCCGATTGGAGTCGTCCTCGTCGCGTTCCAGATCCTCGATCAGCGACAGCTGCTGTTCGACCAGTGATTGGCTGCGCCGCGAGAGCGTTTCGAACATATTGCTGATCTGCAGGCGCAGGCGGGCCTGTTCGGCGGCGAGGAACAACGCCTGGCGGTGCATGTCGTCGACCGCTCGGGCCAGCTGGCCGATCTCCTCGGTGGTCTGCACGTCGACCGGGACGATCTCCGGGGTCGCGCCGCCGCCGCGCACGACCGCGAGTTCGGCGGGCAGATCGGTGTGCGCGACCTGCAGCGAATCGCGGCGCAGGCGGCGAATCGGGACGACCAGTGAGCGGGCGACCGCCAGCGCGAGGGCCAGACCGGCCAGCAGGGTCACGACCACCAGCGCCACATCGCGCAGGACCGTGCCGCGCGCGTCGACCGAGCGGTCCGACAGTCCGGAGTCGATCAGGTCGACCAGATGGTTGGTGGCCTCGTTGTAGGTGTCGGTGCTGGTCTGCAGCGACTGCACGACGCCGGGCACGTTGATCGGCTCGACCGCGTTCTGGCTCATCGCCGCGATACGCGTCTGCAGCGCGCCCAGCAGCACATCCGGCTTCAGCGCCGATTCCGGCTGCACGACCGCGTACTGGTTGATCATGGTCAGCTCGGCGCCGGTGGCCGTCAGGACCTGGGCCAGCACGGCCGGGTTGTTGCCGATCTCGCCGCTCTCCAGCGCCAGCTGCTGCTGGGTGAACATCTGGCGGGCGATCGCGATGACACCCATCTGCACGTAATAGCGCTCGAGGGTGGTCTCCTTCGGCGTCGCCAGCGACGAGACGGCGTTGCTGACGTGGCCGTTCACCTCACTCGCCTGTTTGACCACCTCTTGCGGCGCACCGCCGTGCAGGCTGTTGCGCAGGGTGCGCCCGGCCGCCAGCGCCTCGGTGAGTTCGGTGGCGACCCGCTTGTCGGCCGCCGAATTCTGCAGCGCCGTCTGCAGATCCGCCGCGGCCTGGTCGAACCGGGCCGCGGCCTGGTCCAGCGCCGACTGCGGAACGTGTTCGCCGTTGCCGAGGGTGACGGCGAGATTGTTGGCCGCCGAGCCGAAGTCGAGGGTCGGCCGAATGATCCGCGCCTGCTCACTGGCCGTGTTCAGCTGTGAGACGGTGCCGAGTTCGTCCTTGATTCGAAGAACGGCGAATGCCGATGCCAGCACGACCGGCAGCAGTAGCACGATGCCGACCTTGCTGGTCACGGACAGGTTGGACAGACTCCTCTGCCATGGCCGCGGTGCAGTGCCCATCCCGCTTCCGTCGCCTCCGCTCGCGCACGTGCCCCGGGTTCCGGCCGCCGCCCGCGTCTGGCCGTTCGGGTCCAACGGGTTGAGAACCAACTAGAGGTTTACTTTTACCGCAGGCAACATACCGCGAGAACACGTTCGCGGCAATTTGGAGGGGTCCAGCGACAACGGTCTAAATCGGCTCGGCGCAACAACTTTCGTGTGCAACACATACTTCTCGGAACTATTTTCGATGATTCCGCAGGTCACCTGTTGTGGATGTGCGGCGTGTCGAATGGTCGGTTCTCAGTCGGCTCTCAGTCGATCCGGTCAAACTGGAGGCCATGCGCATTCTGGTAGTCGACGATGATCGCGCGGTGCGCGAGTCGCTGCGCCGGTCGCTCACCTTCAATGGGTATTCCGTCGAGCTGGCGGTCGACGGCGTCGACGCCTTGGAGAAGGTCAGCGCGTCCCGGCCCGATGCATTGGTGCTCGATGTGATGATGCCGCGGCTGGACGGCCTGGAGGTATGCCGCCGCCTGCGCAGCACCGGTGATGATCTGCCGATTCTCGTACTCACCGCCCGGGATTCGGTGTCGGAGCGAGTGGCCGGGCTCGACGCCGGCGCCGACGACTATCTGCCCAAGCCGTTCGCGCTCGAGGAATTGCTGGCGCGTTTGCGCGCGCTGTTGCGCCGCACCACCGCCGACCCGGCCACCGATTCCTCGGAGACGATGCGTTTCGCGGATCTGTCCCTGGATCCGGTGACGCGCGAGGTATCGCGCGGCGAGCGCGCCATCAGCCTGACCCGCACCGAATTCTCGCTGCTGGAAATGCTGATGGCGAATCCGCGCCGGGTGTTGACGCGCAGCCGCATTCTGGAAGAGGTCTGGGGCTACGACTTTCCGACCTCCGGTAATGCGCTCGAGGTCTATATCGGCTATCTGCGCCGCAAAACCGAGGCCGAGGGGGAGCCACGATTGATCCACACCGTGCGCGGGGTGGGTTACGTGCTGCGCGAGACTCCTCCGTAGGCCGGGTCGTCGTGGCAAGAGCTCATCCGGGGCACGGTGGCCGTCCCGATCGCGTGGCCCGGCTGGGGCCGCGTCCCGATCCGCACGAAATGCGCCCGCCGATGCCGCTGACCCGATCGGTGTCGCTGCGCTGGCGGGTGACGCTGCTGGCCGCCTCGGTGGTGGCCATCGCCGTCGCGGTAACCTCGATCGCCGCCTACGCACTGGTCGCCCGCGCCCTGTACGCCGATGTGGACAGTCAGTTGCGCAGCCGCTCGGAGGTGATGGTCAAGAACAACATCGACCTGCAGGGATTTCAGGCGATCATCATGTTCAGCAGCCTGTACTCCAACGATATCGGCATCGCGCTGATCTATCCCGACGTCGATGTGCCCTATGCCCCGCCGCAGCCGATGGATCCGCCGATCGGCCCGGCCGAGATGGCGGTGGCGCACGATAAGGCGGATGTCTCGCTGCGGACGGCGAACAATCAGCGCGTCCTCGCCCGGCGCACGAAATCCGGTGCCACGCTGGTTATCTCGCGATCACTGGAACCCACCCGTGAAGTGCTCGACCGGCTCGCGTGGCTGCTGTTCACGATCGGCGGCTGCGGCGTGCTGGTCGCCGGAGCCGCCGGTGCCACGGTCGGCCGAACGGGGCTGCGGCCCATCGCGCGATTGACCGCGGCCACCGAACGCGTCGCGCGCACCGACGATCTGGCGCCGATTCCGGTCACCGGTGACGACGAATTGGCGCGGCTCACCGAGAGTTTCAATCTGATGTTGCGGGCGCTGGCCGAATCTCGCGATCGGCAGCGGCGACTGGTGGCCGACGCCGGACACGAACTGCGCACCCCGCTGACCTCGCTGCGCACCAATATGGAACTGCTCATCGCCTCCTCGCGACCGGACGCGCCGCCGATTCCCGAGGAGGACATGGCCGGGCTGCGCGCGGATGTGATCGCCCAGATCGAGGAGCTGTCCACGCTGGTGGGAGACCTCGTGGACCTGGCCCGCGAGGACGCGCCCGAAACCGTCTACGAGCGTGTCGATCTCGGCGAGGTCGCCGAGCGCGCACTGGAACGGGCGCGGCGGCGGCGCGTGGACGTCCAATTCTCGGCGCAGCTGCGGCCGTGGTTCGTCTACGGCCACGACGCCGGACTGGAGCGAGCCATCCTGAACGTGCTCGACAATGCCGCGAAGTGGAGTCCGCCGGAGGCGCAGGTCATTCTGACCATGCGCGAAACCGGGCCCGGGCTCATGGAAATCGCCATCGACGATGCCGGGCCGGGTATTCCGCCGGAGGAACGGGAGCTGGTCTTCGAACGCTTCTACCGCACCACGGCGTCGCGATCGATGCCCGGCTCCGGGCTCGGTCTGGCGATCGTGAAACAGGTGGTGTCCAAACACGGCGGCACGATCACCGTGGACACCTCCGAGCGCGGCGGCACACTGGTGCGCATCGTCCTTCCCGGCGAACCGCCGGTCGCCGGAGAGCGCCGGGCGTGATCACCGGCGATCCGGAATCGCCGGGCGCGCGCAGGGGCGCCCCATAAACTGTGACCCGTGCGGCGTCCCGATCCCGCGGAAACCCGGATACGGCACGGAGTCACGGAGAACTGAAAGCACGGTCTCAGTCCGCTCTCAGTCGCTGTCACCAGGCTGGGCGACAGACTCGAGGAGAAACGAGAAATATGACCGAGGATTCGAGGGACAGGCGCGACGAGCCGACCGGTTCGACTCCCCAGTCGGGCGGGGCCGAGCCGACTCCGCCGTCGACAGGTTCCGGAACCGCTTCGCAGTCGGGGGCTGATGAGACCGCTTCGCAGTCGGGGGCCGGCGAGACGGCTGCGCAGTCGGGGGCCGGTGGGACCGCTTCGCAGTCGGGGGATGCCGGGAACGCCTCGCGCGGGTGGGGGCAACCGTCGCAATGGGCAGGGCCGTCGTCGCAGGCCGGTGGGGCCGACACGGGTGCGCAGTCGCCGGGATCGGGACCGGCCGGTTCGAGCAGGGGCCCGCAGGGACAGCCCGGCGAGCAAGCGTCCGGCGAGCATCGGACCGAGCAGTTCACGAATCCCGGACAGGGCGGGCCCGACCGACCGGGGCAAGGGTACGGACCGGGACAACACCCGGGGTTCGCGGCCGGTCACACCGCGCCGATGCCGCCGTACAACCCGTACGCCGCGGGCCACACCTCGGGCCAGGGCTATCAGCAGCCGGGCTCGTACCCCTCCGGCACGCCCTACGCCACCGGCGAGCACCGCGCCGGTGAACCGTATCCCGCCGGTCCGGGTGCCGATTCCACCGGCGCTTACGCCGGGACTCCGCGCCGCCGCGGCCGCGCGGGGCTGCTCGCCGGCGCCGTCGTGCTGGCGCTCGTCGCGGGTGGTATCGGCGGTGCGGTCGGCACCCTCGCCACGCGCTCGGACGACAACAACGCTCCGGCCAACAACGCCCTGAACGCGCCCGCGCCGGTCGATCCCGCCTCGGCGAGCGCACCACCCGGATCGGTGCCCGCGGTCGCGCAGAAGGTCCTGCCCAGCGTCGTGATGATCCGCGTCGCGGGCGCCAAGGCGGAGGGTGAGGGCTCGGGTGTGGTGCTGTCCTCGGACGGGCTGATCCTGACCAACAACCACGTGGCCAGCGGTGCCGGCCCCAACGCCAAGATGGTGGTCGCGTTCCAGGACGGCACGACCGCCAACGCCTCGGTCGTCGGCGTCGATCCGGTGTCGGATCTGGCCGTCATCAAAGCGGCCGGCAAGACCAACCTGACGCCGATCGAACTCGGCACCTCGCGCAACCTGATGGTCGGCCAGCCCGTGGTGGCGGTCGGCTCGCCGCTGGGCCTGGCCGGAACCGTCACCACCGGCATCGTGTCGGCGCTCAGCCGCCCGGTGTCGACCAGTGGTGAGGCAGGCTCGCAGGGCACGGTCATCTCCGCGATCCAGACCGATGCCGCGATCAACCCCGGCAATTCCGGTGGCGCGCTGGTCGATACGAACGGCAAGCTGATCGGCATCAACACCGCGATCGCCACCCTCGGCGCCTCGGAGATGCCCGGTTCGCAGAGCGGTTCGATCGGCCTGGGCTTCGCGATTCCGGTCGATCAGGCCCGTCGCGTCGCCGATGAGCTGACCAAGTCCGGCCACGCCACCTATGCTCAGATCGGGATCTCGGTGCGCGCGCAGGACGACGTCAACGGCGCCCGGGTCCTGGACGTGACACCGGACGGTCCGGCCGCCAAGGCGGGCATTCCGTCGGGTGCGATCGTCACCCGGGTCGACGATCAGGTCATCGACTCGGGCAATTCGCTGATCGCCGCCGTGCGGTCGCACCAACCTGGTGACAAGGTGAAGGTCACCTACACCGATCCACAAGGACAGAATCCGAAAACCGTCGAGGTGACCCTCGGCGCCGCACCGGCGGAGGGTGGCCGATGATCCGTGAACCGCGTCCTTTGACAGTGCTCCCGACACCCGACGCCGACGAGCCCGGGGGACCGGAGTGGTTGTCGCCCACGGACGCTACGGTGAGCAACATGGAAATCGATGCTCCCGTTGCGGGCCGGGCACTTGTTGTGGTCGTGGACGATCGAACCGCGCATGGCGGGGTGGACTCGCTGGGGCCACTGGTGACCGAACTGCTCACCGAATTCGGCTTCCTCGTCGACGCCACGGTGTCGGTGGCCGGCGACGAGATCGAGATTCGCAACGCCCTCAACACCGCCGTGATCGGCGGGGTCGACCTGGTGATCTCCGTGGGCGGCACCGGTATGTCGCCGCGCGATGTCACCCCGGAGGCGACCCTCGAGGTGCTCGATCGCGAATTGCCCGGCATCAGCGAGGCGCTGCGCGCCTCCGGACTCGCGGCCGGTTCCCTCGACGCCGGTCTCTCGCGTGGTCTGGCCGGAGTCTCGGGCAGCACCCTCGTGGTCAATCTGCCCGGCACCCGCGATGCCGTGCGCGACGGTATGGCGACGCTCGGCCCGCTGGTGAGCCGGGTCGTCGACGAACTGTCCGGCTTGGCGGAATAATCACGGTATGACCGATCGGCCGGCAAGGGCGCAGCGTCCGGGCGATTCGCACTCCGCGGATCGCCCGGCGAAGGGCCGCGCCCGGTCGGCCGCGGAGGCCGCGCGCCTGGCGCGGGTCTTCGGCGAGACGCTGCCGCGCACCAGCAGCGACGAGCGCGCACCCGACGGTGAGCTCCCCAGCTCCTCGGACGATTGGCTGCGCGCGCAGGTGCCCCCTCATCACGGATAACTCGTGACGTTGATGCCGATACATGCGGTTATCGGCTGTGTCCCAGATCATGAGGCATTTCGCCGTCCGATGTTGGCGGCGGTGAGGCGTGCCGTTTATTGTCCCGTTCGGGCTGCTTCACCTGCGGTTCTCGAAGGCTCCGGATAGGCGTGCGGGTCGCGCCGCCCGGTGGAGTTCGAGGCCGCCCGCAAGAACCTGATGAGGGGACATATGAATACGAACCGTGCGAACGGTCGGCGGTGGGGTGTGCGCGTCTCGGGCCTCGGCGCCGCCGCGGCCGTGGCGCTCGGCCTGTTCTCCACCGGCGCCGCCAACGCCGACACCTTCGTCGCGCTGCCCGGCGGCGATCTGTCCAAGACGCTGTCCGACGGCACCGTGGTGCACGTCTGGCTGGACGGCGAATCCGCGAATATCGATCCGTCGCTCGACGCGACGCCGGTGCACCGCAATGCGTGGGTCTCCGGCAACGCCCATGTCGAACTGTCCGGCGACACCACCGTCGTGGGAGGCAGCATCTACCCCGGATACACCGTGGGCTGCCAGGTCGACATCTCCGGCGGCGGCGTCGACGGCGGTCCCAGCGCGAGCATGGACTGGAGCGACGGCGAGAACGCCAAGCCGGATGCCGGCGGAAATATCGGCGGCAACCTGACTCTCGTTCCGGGCCAGGCGAAGTCGTTCTATGTCCTCGACACCGAGGAGAAGGACGACTTCGGACAGGACGTGCACAAGACCCGCAACAAGTTCCAGGGTGCCGGCGGTTCGGTGGCCTGGTCCGACGAGACCATCGGCCTGACCGGATGTGGCGGTTACGCGCAGGCGCGCGCATTCGTCAGCGTCGAGGTCGAGACCGACAACGTCATCTCCTGGGTGACGCTGTGGGGTAAGGCGTTCAGCCTGGGCTGAGCCGTTCCGGATATGCGGCAGGGCCGGTGCCGTCACCGACTCCGCTGCGTATCACCCTGTCGGCGTAGGGAATCGACGTCGGCGAACTCGTGCCGGCCGCCGGCGCTCTGACTGCCCTCCGAGAGCAGATCGCGGATCTCGGTGAGCAGTGCGACCTCGGTCATCACGGCTTCCTTCTCGGTGCCGTAGCGCTTCATCAGCCGGCCCGCCGGCAGCACCAGAATGAAGTACAGGATCGCCGCGATGAGAATGAAGTTGACCACGGCGGTGACGATGGGGCCGAGTGCGATGAATGTGGACGGTTTACTGGAATCCAGATAGAAGCCCCAGCCGTGTTCGTTCGCGCCGCCGAACACATCCAAGAGGGGATTGACGATTCCGGTCACGATGGCGGTGACGACCGCGGTGAACGCGGTACCGATGACGACCGCGACCGCCAGATCGATCACGTTCCCGCGGAGCAGGAAATCCCTGAAACCTTTCAGCATTGCGGCTCCTGTCTCATCCGGCGTGCCCGCGCCTCGCCGTTCGGTCTGGTCGTGGCATCCGATGCGATTGCTTTCCGCTATCGAATGAGGTACTCGGGATGCTAACGGACAGTTGTGGCAAATGCTTGGCGAACACAGCGAACATCAGTGAAACACCACGGTCAGGGCAGTGTGCAACGAGGCGGCCGCGACGGTGGTCGCATGCCCCGGATCGAGTGCCAGCAGCACGATTCGTTCGGGGGACGCGCGGGTCCGGGAACCGGTGTCGGCGGCACCGGAAATGAGGACGACCGCGGCATCGGTGGCGAGGGTATGTGCGGACGGTGAACGCTCCCGTGGCGCAGTCGCCTCCGGATCGCCGTGCGCGCCGGTGTCCTCCGCGGCGACCACGTCCACCCGGTCGCCGGGTCGCAGAATATCGGCAATCGCGTTGTCCGCCAGACGCATCGGCACGATTCGGGCATTCGGCGTGCCGGCCGCCGCGGCTGCCAGGCGTGGGCCGACGATCCGGAGATCGGTGAGTATCTCCCCGGCGTGCACAGCGCCGGTCGAGGTCGCGCCGAGCAGTGTCGCGGGATCGGTGACGGCGCCTTCCGGTACCGCGTCCGGTGGCAGGTCCGCGTACCGCAGATCCGCGGGAGCCAGCACCTGTCCGGGTTGCACGTCCCGTGCCGCGACCACCACCGGTGCGCGATGCCCGGCGGGACCGCCGCGCAGGGCGACGACGGCTGCCGCGGCGGCCAGTCCGACGGCGGACAGCCGGCGGAGCAGGGTCAGGTCGAGCCAGGGTGGCCGTATCCGGGACAGGAATTCGGTGCCACGAGCATGGCCGAGATCGGTATCGCCGGTGCGTAGCCGATCGAATCGCAAGGTCCGCATACCGGCCACCGTAGGGCCCACGACAGGTCGGTCATCCAGGAAAAGAGCAGGTCAGAACTTTTCTGTGGATAACGGAAAGGCTGTGGACAACTGAGGACGGCACGGCCGGAGGTGCATAACCGGCCGGGCGGTGCGTGGCCGCCCGGTGCGGCGATGGGTCAGGCGACGGCGGTGCTGGTCGACGAGGAGGTCGACGACGAACCCGAGCTGCTCGACGAGCTGGACGAACTGCTGGAGCCGGCCGAATCGCTCGACTTGGATTCGCTCGACTTCGCGGCGGGCTCACTGGCCGACGACGAGCCGCTGCGGCTGTCGGTGCGGTAGAAGCCGCTGCCCTTGAAGACGATGCCGACCGAGTTGAACAGCTTGCGCAGCTTGCCGTTGCACTTCTCGCAGGTGGTCAGGGCGTCATCGGAGAACGACTGCACGATGTCGAACTTGTCGCCACACTGCGTGCACTGATACGAGTAAGTAGGCACCTGCGAACCTCCACGGTTTTCGTCTTTTAGCACTCTACAGCCGACAGTGCCAACAGTGCCAATCCGGTCTTGATTCCCATGGTGCGCGTGAGGTCGCACCGGCGCCACCGAGTCCGGGCGCCCGGCGCCCGCTTCATACGCTCGAGTATCGACCGCCGATCTCGCGATCGCCGGCATCGAGCCTGCACAGCCCGGCCTCCGGCAGCAATGCCCACCCCATCCGGCGATCATGGGGTTCCTCCGGCAGCGCATCCAACAGCTCCGGGTCTCGAACGACCGCCACCAGATGTGCGTCCGGTCGCGCCGC
The DNA here is from genome assembly GCF_003023875.1 of Nocardia sp. MDA0666. NCBI lineage: Bacteria > Bacillati > Actinomycetota > Actinomycetes > Mycobacteriales > Nocardiaceae > Nocardia > Nocardia sp. MDA0666. Next base: position 85,634 of record NZ_PYHT01000007.1, on the reverse strand, counting down.
GGGCAGCGTCCGGTCGTAATACCCGGCGCCTCGCCCCAGCCGCACACCGCGCCGATCGACCGCGAGTGCCGGGATCACGATCACCTCCGGCCATTCGATCGCCGCCACGCCCAACGGCGGCCCGTCGGGCTCGAGCAGTCCGTAGCGGGCGCGCCGCAGCCCCTCGATTCCCGTGTATTCTGCCCACCCCAGCGGACCGGGCGGTCCCGTCACGGGGACCATCACTCGAGCCCCAGCGACCCGCAGTGCGTCGAGCATCGCGACCGAACCGGGCTCACCCGCGACCGGGATATACCCCGCCACCCACCGCGAGCCGGGAGCCTCCGTGCCGGATCCTCCCGCCGGGCGGCGATCGTCGCTGTGCGGCCCATCGGTACGCGGCTGGTCGATGTCCAGTACCCGCGCCACGGACCGGCTCAGCGCCTCGGCCTCCGCGGCCCTGGTCTCCGGCGGCACCGCCGCCCGGGCGGCCAGCAATTCCGCTCGCCACCGCCCCTTGTCCCGCTGACCGGCGATCTCCACAGGGCTCACCCTAGGTGGGCGAACGGTGAGTTTGCCCGCTCCCGTGTTTCCAGGTGCCCTCGGCGGGGAATCGCTGACCCGACGCGGTACCGCGAACTCGCTGGTGAGGGTTGCTGCCGCACCGTTTCGGTGCGACGGCGCCGCCGCGGCCGCCTAGGCTTCCCAGATGCCGGGCCGGTGTTGAGCCGGTCCGACGACAAGAGCGATGGATAGGGTGTGCACTTATGACAGCTGACGCCGGATCGGACGCGACGCAGGCCGTGAGTTCCTGCTTCCGCACCGCGGTGGTTCCCGCGGCCGGACTCGGGACACGGTTCCTGCCCGCGACCAAGACCGTGCCGAAAGAGCTGCTGCCGGTGGTGGACACACCCGGTATCGAATTGGTGGCCGCCGAGGCCGCCGGCTCGGGCGCCCAGCGGCTGGTCATCGTGACCTCGCCCGGAAAGGACGGGGTCGTCGCCCACTTCGTCGAGGATCTGGTGCTGGAGAGCACGCTCGCCGAACGCGGGAAATTCCAGCTGCTGGAAAAGGTGCGCAAGGCTCCCGGCCTGCTCGATGTGACCTCGGTCGTACAGGACGAGCCGCTCGGACTGGGCCACGCCGTCGCCCAGGCCGAGCAGGCGCTCGATCCCGACGAGGACGCCATCGCGGTACTGCTGCCCGACGACCTGGTGCTGCCCTGCGGCGTCCTCGACGTGATGAGCCGCGTCCGGCGCAAACGCGGCGGCACGGTGCTCTGCGCGATCGACGTCCCGAAGCAGGAGGTCGGCGCCTACGGCGTCTTCGACGTGGAGCCGGTGACCGACAGCACGAACCCCGACGTGCTGCGCGTGGTCGGCATGGTGGAGAAGCCGGCGCTCGAGGAGGCGCCGTCGACCTTCACCGCCGCGGGCCGGTATCTGCTCGATCGCGCGATCTTCGACGCGCTGCGCCGCATCGAGCCGGGTGCGGGCGGTGAACTCCAGCTCACCGACGCCGTATCGCTGCTGATCGCGGAGGGACATCCGGTTCATGTCGTCGTCCACCGTGGGTCGCGCCACGACCTCGGCAACCCTGGCGGTTATCTTCGTGCTGCGGTCGATTTCGCTTTGGAGCGAGACGAATACGGCCCCGCCTTGCGCGAGTGGTTGCAGCGTCGGCTTGCTCCGGATTGGAACCCGCAGCTGATCTCGTCGTGACGGCGGGGTCGGCCGGGTCTCGTCACCGCGGGACCGGGTGATCAGTCGGAGTAAAGGGGAAGGGCGGCATGCGCTCGGTTGAGGACCAGCAGATCAAGGTGACCGCGGCGGCCGTCGCCCCGCGGCCGGTCCGGGTCGCGATTTCCGAGGCCCAGGGTCTGCTGTGCGCCGAGGATGTGGTCACCGAGCGTCCGCTGCCCGGATTCGATCAGGCCGCCATCGACGGATATGCCGTGCGCAGTGTGGATGTGCAGGGCGCGGGCGCCGACATCCGCACCGAGGACGGCGATCCGATCGATCTGACGCTGCCGGTGGTCGGCGAGGTCGCCGCCGGTTCGCGCCAGCCGATCCGGTTGCAGCCGCGGCAATCGGTGCGGATCGATACCGGTGCGCCGCTGCCCACGCTGGCGGATGCGGTGTTGCCGCTGGATTTCACCGACGGCGGCCGGGCCCGGATCAAGATCTACGAGCCGGTCCGGTCCGGCGATTACGTGCGGCGCATCGGTGACGATGTGCAGCCCGGCGATATCGCGGTCCGGGCGGGCACCATCATCGGCGCGGCGCAGGTCGGCCTGCTGGCGGCGGTCGGGCGGGACAAGGTGCTGGTGCATCCGCGGCCGCGGCTGTCGGTCATCTCGATCGGTGGCGAACTGGTCGACATCGACCGCACGCCCGGTCCGGGACAGGTCTACGACGTGAACTCCTACGCCCTGGCCGCCGCCGCCCGCGACGCCGGCGCCGATGTGAATCGGGTCGGCATCGTCAGTGCCGATCCCAAGCGCCTGCGCGATGTGGTCGAGGGACAGCTGGTGCGTTCGGAGGTGGTCGTGATCGCGGGCGCGGTCGGCGGCTGGGCCTCCGATCAGATCCGCGAGGCCCTGGAGGGGCTGGGCGAGCTGACCATCGATCGGGTCGCCATGCATCCCGGTTCCGTGCAGGGTTTCGGCCGGCTCGGCCGCGACGAGGTCCCGACGTTCCTCCTGCCGTCGAATCCCGTTGGCGCACTCGTGGTTTTCGAGATCATGGTGCGGCCGCTGATCCGGATCGCGCTGGGTCGCCGGCATCCGATGCGCCGCGTGGTGCGGGCCCGCACGATCATGCCGATCACCTCGATGGAGGGCCGCCGCGGCTACCTGCGCGCCCAGTTGATGCGCGACGAGCAGACCGGCGAGTACCTGGTTCAGCCGCTGGGGGTCAACGGCTCGTCGCATCTGCTCTCGACCCTGGCCGAGGCCAACAGCCTGATCGTCATCGACCCGGAGGTCACCGATATTCGCACCGGTGACGAGGTCCAGGTCGCATTTCTCGCACAGCGCGGGTGATCTGTGGACATGAACGTATTCCGGGCCGCCCAGCATCCCGGCTGGCCCGCCCATCTCGGTCCGGTTCGTGTCGCGGGCGGGCGGGTGACCCTGCGCCCGATCCGGCTGCGCGACGCGGCCGCCTGGTCGCGCATCCGCTTGCGCGACCGCGAACATCTGGAGCCGTGGGAGCCGACCGGCCGGGGTAGCTGGGAGGCGCGCAATCACGCCTCCAACTGGCCCGCGCTGTGGTCGAGTCTGAAGGCCGAGGCGCGGCGGGGTGCGATGGTGCCGTTGGTGATCGAGGTCGACGGATCCTTCGGCGGCCAGCTGACCATCGGCAACATCGTGCGTGGGGCGCTGCGTTCGGCGTGGATCGGCTACTGGGTCGCCAAGGACGTCGGCGGCCAAGGGGTGGCCACCGCCGCGCTGGCGATGGGCCTGGACCACTGTTTCGGGCCCGTGGGCCTGCACCGGGTGGAGGCGACGGTGCGCCCGGAGAATCTGCCCAGCCAGGCGGTCCTGCGCAATGTGGGCTTCCGCGAGGAGGGCACATTGCGGCGCTATCTGGACGTCGACGGCGCGTGGCGGGACCATCTGCTGGTCGCGATGACCGCCGAGGAGGTATCCGGCACGGTCGTCGATCGCCTCATCCGCTCCGGTCGTGCCACGCCGCCGTGAGTGGCCCCGTCACGCGGCGTGTCCCGCGCCGACGCACCCGGACCGGGTGATGACCGGCTTGTGACGGGTGGGACGGGTGTGGGCGGCGCGCCTGCGGGATATTCCTGTGACGCCGGATTAACCTACGGACGTCGGTGGTGCGTCCGGTGCCAGGACGGAACAGGTGGCGAGAACCTGCCCAGTGGTCGAGAAGGGACAGTGGTCAGGCGGGGACGGAGGTGGGAGCGCGATGCCGAATTCGATCTTGTGGATCGCGCTGGTCGTGCTCTGGGTCTTCGTGCTGTTCCCGATGCTCGCGGATCGGCATCCGCGGATCCGCCGCACTACGGACGTGGCCCTGGCAACCCGGGTGCTGCATCGAGGCGGTACCAGACGACGTGCGAAGAAAGGGCCGGCCACCGGACATGAGACCGATCCGGACTGGGTGCCGGCCCCTCGGCAGAAAAGGCTTTCCCACGGCGATGATGCGGAGGACCGGATGACGACATCGGCCGATGAGCCCGTCATCGAGGACGACCGGAACGCACCCGAGCGCGCCGAATCGGAGGTGACGCGGGCCCGCCGGAGTGCCGGTGATCCGCCCGGTCGCGCCGACGCGGGCGAAGAGCACGCCCCCGAAACCCCCGTGGACGCCGTCGATGCCGAGCCGGGCGGCGACGCACGCGCCGACGTCGACGGCACAGCCGAAGGCGAGGGCGACCGCGACCTCGCTGAAGACGCCCACACCGGTGATCCCGACGATGTCGAGGATCGTGAGGAGGCCGACGACGTACCGGCCGGGACCGAGGATCGCCCGCAGACGAGCATGGCCCGTATCCCACCCGCGCCCAGCGCGGCGGTTCCGGCCCGGCGCGGCGACGTGGATCCCGACGACGATCTCGATGACGACCTCGACGACTCCGACGACCTCGACGACCGCGCCGGCGACGAACCCGGATCGACCGCACGCGATTTCGTCCCGTCCCGGCGTGGCCGCGGCGGGTTCGATCCGGAGGCCGACGCGATCGCGCGCGCGGCCCGGTATCGCTTCCGGCAGCGCACTGCACTCGGATTGATCCTGAGCACACTGCTTTTCGGCGCCTTCGCGATCGTCGTGAGCGCGACCCTGTGGTGGGGGTGTGCGCTCTCGGTGGTGGCGTTCGGGGCCTATCTGGCGTATCTGCGGCGGCAGGTGCGCTTCGAGGAGGACATCCGCCGGCGACGCGCGGCGCGGCTGCCCGGGGCGCGGCAGCGCCCGGCCGGCAACGCCGAACCCGTTGCGCAGGACCAGGTCCGGGCCGAGCGGCGCCCGGGTATGGATCGCGACGCCGCTCGTGCCCTGCGCCGCCGCGCGGTGGTGCTCGACGTCGACGACGAGGACCCACTGTTCGACCATCTGGAGCACTTCGACGCCGCCGCTGCCCGGGCCACCCGGAACCGGGCGGCAGGTGGCGAAATCCGCCGCGCCGCAGGCGAATAGGAGCCGACAGCCGGTCGACGACGGCCGCCGCATCGTAGCCAGGGGCTGGGAGCGGCGGCCGTTTCGGCGTGATGGGGCGATTTTTCGCCGCTGTGAGCGGGCGAATCGGCATCGGTGGCTAACTTCCCGCATCCCACCTGGGGGGTGGGGTGTGGTGAGCTGTCAGCCGGAATGTGAAACGCCCGTGTCCACTCACCGGGAGTGCCGAGAAGGCGGCAAATTCATAGGTAACATTTTGCCGTTGTGATCTGCCCGTTACGAGTGGCTCGCGGGCTATTTCGGGAGTAAGCTCGGGCACCGTGCAGAATCGCTGTCCACAAGATCGAAGGATTTAATCCTTCCGGTACGGATGCGTGGTCACGGGTATTGACACGCCGCAGCAGGTGAGGACGCTGCGCGTGGGGTAGCTGGGCGGTTGGAAGGGTTGATCGACGTGTATGAAAGCACTCTGCTATCGATTTTCACCGGCCTGCCGTCGTAACAGATCGAGAAATCGCGATGAACAATTCAACGGTCATCGACGAGATCGAGATCGATCTTGCCGAACGGGTCACCGCGCTCGATCTCTATCGCCGCTGGGAAATGCAGCAATGGCAGGCGCAGAGCCTGGAATACGAGCGCGATGCCGAGGGGTGGACCCAGCTGCCGGCCTTCGCGCGGTTGCCGCTGCTGGTCACCCTCGCCCGCTTCCTGATCGGCGAGACGACCGTCACCGAGACCTTGGCGCCGCTGGCCTACGCCGCGCCCGAGGTCGACTACAAGATGTATCTGGCCACGCAGCTGGCCGACGAGGCGCGCCACACAGTCTTCTTCCGGCGCTACCTGTCCTTCCTCTCCGAAACCCTCGGCAACGAGGAGTTGTCGCAGGTCAGCGGCGTCGATCGGGTGGGTGACCTGTTCGAGAAGGCGCTCGTGGACGCGGTCGAGCGGGTGCGGGAGGACCCGGCCGACATCGCCGCCTGGTACGAGGGGGTGGTGGTCTACCACCTGCTGGTCGAGGGTGCGGTGGCGATGACCGGTCTGCACACCGTCCTGGGCACCGTGCGGGCGCTGCCGCGCTTCGACATCCTGCGGACCGGCATCACGAATGTCGCTCGTGACGAATCGCGGCATATTTCCTTCGGTGTGCTGGCATTGCGCAACGGAGTCCGCGGCGGATATCGCGAACATATTGTGGAGATGATTCGCGGACATCTTCCGGCGGCGGCCCGGACTCTGGTCGATCCGGAAACCCGGGATCCGTTTCCGCGATTGGTTCCGGTTTTGCAGAAACGCGCCGAGATACTTCACGAACAATGGGCATTCGCGGAAAGTTCTCTCGGCCGGAGAATGACGTCCATCGGAATACCGCGCGACATAATTTCGGAACTCGAGGAAAACTGGCGGGAATCCTGCGCGGCGGCCGCCGGAGAATATGCCGAACTACACGGCGAACCACATCCGATCACGTACCTCGTGCGGTGAACACAAACAATTCGGGAGCATTTCGTGGACGAAAATGAAGTGCGCGACCAGGTACGGGAACTGGTCCGTCGGCACGCCCCCCAGCCTTCGGCGGAATTGGCTTCCGATGATGTGCTGGCCGAACAGCTGGGTTACGACTCGCTGGCCCTGATCGAACTCGCGCTCGGCCTGCAGGTGCGTTTCGGAATCGACGCCGGCGGTGACTCCGGTGCGACGAATGTGGTGACCGTCGGCGATATCGAGCAGATGGTGTGCGACGCGCTGCGGGCGAAACAGCCGTGACGGGCCTGCTCGACTGGCTGGCCTACGAGGGCGAGGACCGGGGCTGGACCATCGCCGACGAGGGCGAATGGCGGCGCGTCGGCTACCCCCGGCTGAGTGAGCAGGTGCGGCGGGTGGCCGCGGCCTGTATCGACGCCGGGGTGCGTCCGGGTGCGGTGGTTTCCATCGTGGAATCGGCTCCGGAACGGTTCATGACGAATTTCTTCGGCGTGCTGGCCGCGGGGGCGACACCGAATCCGCTGGCGCCGCCGCTACCGCTGCAGAACGAGTCGGCGTATCAGCAGCAACTGTCGGCATTGCTGGCCGCGGCCGCACCGTCGGCGATCATCGTGGCCGAGGAACTCGCGGCCGTGGTTCATCCGGTGCTCGAATCCCTGGGCGGGGTCACAATTGTCGGGACGTCGAATGAGACTCCCGCCGTGACGGAACTGCCGGGCTGCGAGCCCGACCGGATCGCGCTGCTCCAATTCACCTCCGGCAGTAGCGGTTCGCCCAAAGCGGTGCGGGTATCGGTGGCGAATCTGGAGGCCAATTGCGCCGCGATCGACCGGTGGCTGGAGTTTCGGCCGACGGACCGGATCGCCACCTGGCTGCCGCCGTATCACGATATGGGGCTGATCGGCTGCATCATCACGCCGACCATTCTGAATCTGGACATTCAGGCCATGACGCCGATCGATTTCATTCGAGATCCGCTGTCGTGGCTGTCCTGTTTCGGCCGCGACGGTGCGACGATCACGGCGACGCCGAACTTCGCGCTGGCGTATCTGCTGCGAAAGATGACCGACGAAGCTTTGGCCGGAATGGATTTCGATCCCTGGCGGGTGATGATCGTGGGCGCCGAACGGATCGATCCGGCGATTCTGCGCGGCTTCGCCGAGCGGCTGGCGCCCTATGGATTCGATTCGCGCACACCGTGTCCCGCCTACGGGCTCGCCGAGGGCACGCTCGCGGTATCCGGTCTGCGGCCCTCGGAGCCGGTGCAAGCCGCCGCGGTGACACCCGACACCGGCGCCGTGGACGGTCCGTTCGACCTGATGACCGCCCCGCTCGAGGACGGCCGGCGCTGGCTGGTCGGTTGCGGCGCACCGCTGGACGGGGTGACGGTGCGGACCGCGTCGACCGACGAATACGCCGGAGCGCCGGGCGAATTGATCGTCGGTGGTCCGAGCGTCGCTCGGGAGTACCAGACGGCCGAGGGCACTCGCGACCTGTCGCGTGCCGAGGACGGCGCTCTGGCGACCGGTGACGCGGGCCTGCTGGTGGGTGGGCAACTGTATCCGATCGGCCGGGTCGGCGACGCGGTGAAGGTGCGCGGGCGCACGGTCTATGCCGAGGACATCGAGGCGGCCGTGGTGGAAGCGTTCGGTGTGCCCGCCAATCGTGTGGTCGCCCTGGCCGGCAACGCCTTCGGCTCCGCACGCGTCGCGGTGCTGGTCGAGGACAAGCCGGTGGAGGCCGTGCGGCTGCGGCAGGTTTTGGCCGGGCAGCTCGGGGCGGAGACGTCGCTGCGTTTGTTCATCGGCGACCGGGGACTCATCGCGCGCACCACCAGCGGTAAGCCGCGGCGGAGGGTGATGTGGAACCAGTTGCTGCAGGGCGAATTCGACGCCCTGGAGAGGAGTTGACGATGGCGCCGGTACCGCTGTCGACCGTCGACCACATGTGGACGGCGAATATGGCCGGTCCGCTGCAGTTCGTGGTGGAGTTCGGCGAGGTGCTCGACGCCGATCGGATCGTCGCGGCCTATGTCGAGACCGCCCGGGAATTCGTCGGTGTGGATGCGGCACTGGTGCAGCTCGACGAGCGCACCCTGGCGCTCGACGTGGACGACCCGCGCCCCGCGATCCGGGCCACGGTCGCTGAATCCACCGTGCCGCTGAGCGAATGCCTCGACCCGGTCGAGATCGGGGTGGGCCATGTGCTCGCACGCGGCCGGGTGGTGACCCGCGGCGATCGCACGGCCGTCGGGCTGTCGATGTCGCACGGCCTGGCCGACGGCTACGGCATGTTCTTCTTCCTGGCCGCATGGGCGGCTCGGGCACGCGGTGCTCGCTTCCTGTCGCCGCGCTGCGACCGCGAGGTGCTGACGCGGCCGCAGGCCCGCGAACGCGACAGCGTCGATCCGGATGCGTTGCGCCGGGCGGGTTTCGTCACCGTCGAGCCGGATCTGGAACTGCCCGAACTCGACGTCCACACCGGCCGGCTCGATCTCACCGAATGTGAGGCGCAGGCGGAGGTCTCGGGGCTGTCGACCGCGGATCTGGTGGCGGCGGGCCTGTTTCGCGACTACGCGGCGACCAAGGACACCGAGCGGGTGACCCTGGCCTGCCCGGTCGACATCCGTCGCTTCGTCCGCGAGCTGGGCCCCACGTATTTCGGTAACGCCTTCGTGCAGGTACTGGTCGATGTCGACACCGAGCGGGTGCGCAACGCCTCGGTTCCGGAGATCGCCGGCTGGGTGCGGGACGCGGTCGCTTCCGCGCCCGAGCGCATCGACGACGCGATCGCCGAACTCGAGGCGTTCCTGCAGGTGCACGGCATCGCGGGACTCGACCGGGTATGGGGATATCCGCCGCAGTCGGGCTTCCTGGTCAGCAATCTGTCCCGGATCCCCGCCTCCTGGCTGGATTTCGGCGCCGGGCCGCCGGTCGGTCTGGTGACACCGGGCCGCCGGCCGCGCCAGGACGGGGCCTATCTGCTGCCCGATCCGGAGCGGGCGCACAGCCTGCAATGGGCCTCCACGCTCGAGCACGAACCGGCCGCGCGTTCGTAGAGAGACGAATCCGATATGGCTGCAGCGATGACCTACAGCATGGCCGTCGGCGATCGCGACGCGGCGCGCCTGGCCCTGCTGGATCAGCATTACAACCCGAGTTCCCGGGCCTTCCTCGAGTCGGTGGGAGTCTGTGCCGGTGCGACGGTGGCCGATATCGGCTGCGGGCACGGCGCGATGACGGCCTGGCTGGCCGAACGGGTCGGGCCGGACGGCATCGTCTACGCCGTCGACGCCTCCGCCGAACAGCTCGAGATCGCCCGCCGGCTGGTCGGGGATCTGCCGCAGGTGCGTTACGTGCACGCGCGCATCGAGGACGCACCGCTGGAACCCGGTTCGATCGACTGGGTGTACAGCCGCTTCCTGCTGATGCACGTGGCCGATGCCGCCGCCGCGCTCTCCGCGATGGAGCGCATGCTCGCCGACGACGGTGCGCTGCTGCTCGAGATGTCCGACGTGGGGGCACTGCGATTCGTCCCCGCCGACGATCCCGCCGCGGATCTGTGGCGGCAGTGGTGGTTCGCCCTCGGCCGGGCGCGCGGCGCCGCGCACGACATCTACGACCGCACTCCGCAGCTGCTCACCGAGGCCGGCTTCATCATCGCGCGCCGTGACCGCTTCCAGCCGGTATCGGCGATGCCGGAGGCGAAGATGTTGCACGCCTTGGGTTTCGAACAGTGCGTGCCCGCCTACCTGGAACACGCCGGCGCCGACCCGGCGGCCATCGATGCCCATCGCGCCTTCCTGCAGCGCGTCGTCCCGGATACCGACATCGCCGTCGAACTGTATGCGACCAGCCAGTATTTCGCCCGCAAACGTCCGCGGGCACGAAGATTGTGAGCCTTCGCCATGGTGAGAACACCAGCCGCGCAACCGAAGTCGATCATGGGGATCAGCGGCCTGCACAACAGTGTGCCGTTCAAACAGGCCCGCTTCCCGGGACTGGACTGGCGGGACTATCGCATCACCCAAGGCTTCGATTCCGCGGCGGCGCTGTTGCACGCGGGCGAGCTGGTCAGCGCGGTCGCCGAGGAGCGTTTCACCGGCGAGAAGGCGACCGGCGCCTTTCCCGAACACGCCATCCGTTTCGGCTGCGAGCGGGCCGGGATCTCGGTCGATGCGCTCGACGTCCTGGCGCACGGCTTCTCCTACGAGCCGCTGCGCGCCGAATTCGACCACAGTGAACTCGGGCGCGCGCGCTTCCGCGAGGTCTTCGCCCGCCAGGTGCTGCTGGACACGCTCGCGGAAACCTTCGGCGGTGACTGGGACGACCGGCTGGTGCAGGTACCGCATCACCTGGCCCACGCGGCCAGCACGTTCTATCCGAGCGGATTCGATTCGGCGCTGATCCTGGTGGCCGACGGCATGGGAGAGCAGCACAGCGCGACCGTCGCGCTCGGAACGGATGCGGGCATCGAACCGATCGCGACGGTCTCGGAGCTGAATTCCCTGGGAATTCTCTACGGCGTCTTCACCTACTATCTGGGCTTCGCGTTCGGCCTCGACGAATACAAGATCATGGGGCTGGCGCCCTACGGTGACCACCGCAAACACTTCGCGGCGATGATGGATCTCATTCATCTGCGGCCGGACGGTACTTTCACGATTCCCATCCTGTACCGCAACGAAACCGATCTGGACCGGGAAACCTACCGCGGCACACTGAAAGCCGTCGAGGAGATCTTCGGGCCGGCCCGCGGCCCCGAGGACGAACTGACCGACCACCACCGCGATATCGCGGCCGCCCTGCAGGCGGCGCTCGAGGCGACGCTGCTGCATACGCTGCGCCACTTCCGCAAACAGACCGGTGCGAAGAATCTCTGCATGGCCGGCGGGGTCGCGCTCAACTGCACAGCGAACGGCGTGATTCTGCGCAGCCGCCAGTTCAAGCGCATGTTCATCCAGTCCGCGGCCGGCGACGACGGCACCGCGCTGGGCGCCGCGCTGTACGTCCACCATCAGCGTGAGCCGGCCGCCCCCATCGCGGGCATCGAGACCCCGCTGAACGGCCCGGAATACTCCGACGACGAGATCGCGGCGGCACTGGCGGGCCGGACCGATTGCACCGCAACACGATTCGACGACTTCGCGGCGCTGGCCGGGGAACTGGGCCGCCGGTTGGCCGCCGGGCAGATCGGGGCGCTGTTCCAGGGGCGCCTGGAGTACGGCCCGCGCGCCCTGGGCAATCGCAGCATTCTCGGTGACCCGCGCCATCCGCGGATGCGCGACATCATCAACGCGAAGGTGAAGAAGCGGGAGGGCTTCCGGCCCTTCGCTCCCGCGGTCCTCGACGAATACGCGACCACGTATTTCGACATCAAGGACACCGAGGTCGACACCTACGCCTGGATGTTGTTCATCACCTCGGTGCGGCCGGAATTCCGCGAGGGGCTGCCGGCGGTCACCCATGTCGACGGATCGGCCCGGGTGCAGACGGTGTCGCGGGAGCGCAACGAACGGTTCTGGACGGTGATCGACGCCTTCCGGCAGGAGACCGGTACGCCGATCCTGCTGAACACCTCGTTCAACGTCAAGGGCCAGCCGATCGTGTGCACGCCGGCCGAGGGCCTGGACACCTTCGTCACCGCCGGACTGGACGTGCTGGCCATCGGCAATTACCTGGTAGAGCCGGTTCGCGCCGGATAAGTGGGATCGAGTTACTGTGCAAGCCGACTTTCTTCCCGGCATCCTCGCCATCGCCACCGATTTCCGCCGCGCACCGGTGCAGCGATATCTGCGTGCCCGGGAGGAGTATCGTCCCGGCGCGCCGGGTCCGGCGGTGGCGGCGCTGGTCGCCCTGATCCACAGGTATTCCGAACACACCGAGGTCACACTCGGTGTGATTGCGCCAGAGGATGATTCACCGATTCCGCTGCGGATCGCCGTCGAATCGGATCGCACGGCGGAAGCGCTGGCCGCCGAGGTCGACGACGCCCGGTCGCGGCTGGTGGCCGCGCGCGCCGGCTTCGACATCGACGAGTTGATCGGGAAACTCTGCCCCACACCGATCTTCGATCGGCATCCGCTGTTCCAGATCGCCTACTGCGAGCTCACCGGCGACCACGATCCGGACACGGTGGAGGATGCGCTCGAGGCCGTCGTCGGCTGCGATCTGGTCTTCGTCGACGATCGCGGCGCCGGTGAACTGCGCTGCGAATACGATGCCGAGCTGTTCGAGCCGCAGACGGTGCGCCGGCTCCTCGCGCAGTGGGCGCTGCTGATCGACGCGTTCACCGCACATCCGGATACCGCGCTCGCGGCATTGCCGATGCTGTCGGACGACGACCGGGCGGCCCTCGACGAATGGTCGACCGGGCCGCTGGTGGCCCGCCCCGCGACCACTCTGCACGCACTGATCGCCGAACGAGCGGCGCGCCGGCCGCACAGTCCCGCCGTGATTTCCGAGGCGGGCACGCTGAGTTACGGCGAACTCGACGACCGCGCCGCGAGGGCCGCCGGATATCTGAGCGCCGTGGGTGTGCGGCCCCGGCAGATCGTCGCGCTGTGCCTGCGGCGCTCGCCCCGGGTACCGGTGCTGGCGCTGGGCGTGATGAAGGCCGGTGCGGCCTATCTGCCGCTGGATCCCGCGGATCCGGATGCGCGGCTGGCGACGATCCTCGCGGATTCCGGTGCGTCGGTGGTGCTGTGCGACGACGCCGACATCGCCGGACGCTTATCGGTCGAGGGCGTCACGGCGATCGATCTGGATGCGGTATGGGACGGCCTGGAACAGGTCGAGCCCGCACCCGCGCGCGTCGGAGCGCCGACGGATCTGGCCTACGTCATCTACACCTCCGGCTCGACCGGCCGGCCCAAAGGTGTGCTGATAGAACACGCGGCGATCTGTAATCGCCTGCTGCACGCCGCGATTCGCGTCGACGAATCGGATCGGGTGCTGCAGAAGACGCCGCTGACCTTCGACGTCTCGGTATGGGATCTGTTCTATCCGCTGGTGCACGGCGCGCAGTCGGTACTGTGCGATGCGGAGGGACATCGGGATTCGCGCTACCTGCTGGAAACCGTTCGCGCGCAGAAGATCACCGTCGCTCACTTCGTGCCCTCGATGTTGCGCACGTGGCTGGCCGAGCCGGGAGTCGAGGCGTGCACCTCGCTGCGCTATGTGACCACCAGCGGTGAGGCGCTGCCCGCGGATGTGGCCGCCGAATTCCATCGGCTGCTGCCGGATACCGCGCTCTGCAACTATTACGGGCCGACCGAAGCGGCCGTCGACGTCACCTGGGAACAGGTACTTCCGGGATCGGCGGTCACCCTCGGCCGGCCGATCGAGAATGTGCGCGCCCTCATCCTCGACGCAGCGGGACAGCTTGTACCCGTGGGAGTTCCGGGTCAGCTGCATCTGGCCGGAGTCTGCCTGGCGCGTGGCTATGTCGATCCCGCCGACGAGATCGGCCGCTTCGTGGCCGACCGGCGGACCGGAGAACGGCTGTACGCCACCGGCGATCGGGTGCGGCGGCTACCGGACGGACGGTTGGAATACCTCGGCCGGGCCGACCATCAGCTGAAATTGCGTGGCCTGCGCATCGAGGCGGGTGAAGTCGAGGCGGTGTTGCGCACCGCGGACGGGGTGCACGAGGCCGTGGTCACGGTCTTCGGTGATGATCCGCAGCGCAGCGAACTGGTCGGCTACGTGAGCTCCGCGGACGACGCGGAGGTCGACGCCGATGTGTTGCGTGAGCATGCCCGTGCGCTGCTGCCGGCCTATATGGTGCCAGCGAGAATCGTTGTGCTCGAAGAGTTTCCGCGCAACGCAGCCGGGAAGATCGATCGCAGGAGTTTGCCCGCACCCGTCACGACGGTCCGCGGCACCACCACGGCGTCGCCGGACGAACTCTCCGACGCGATAGCGGCGGTGTGGGCGCGCGTGCTCGAATGCGACTCGGTCCCCGCCACCGCGAATTTCTTCGATCTCGGCGGCAATTCACTGCTCGTCGCCCGGGTGCATCTGGCCTTGGAAGAGGCGCTCGGCATCTCGATCGCGCGCACGGACCTGTTCCGCTATCCGACCGTGGCCGCGCTGGCCGCGGCCCTCGCCGGCTCGGTGGCCGCCCGAGACGTGGCCGACGAGGCCGCCGACCACAGCGGCCCGTTCGCGGTGATCGGGATGGCCGTGCGCGTGCCGGGCGCGGCCGATCTCGACGAATTCTGGGATGTCATCGCGGGGGCGCGCACGACGATGACCGAGCTCGACGACGAGCAACTCCGGGCCGCGGGCGAATCGGCCGAGCGCATCGCCGCGCCGAATTACGTGCGTACCGCGGCGGTCCTGGACGATATCGCCGGATTCGACGCCGACTACTTCGGTTTCACCGCCCGCGAGGCGCAGGTCACCGATCCGCAGCACCGGCTGCTGCTGGAATGCGCGGTCGAGGCGCTCGAACACGCGGGTTACGGCGGTGCGCCGCAGCGGCCGCGCACCGGGGTGTTCGTGGGCGGACTGCCCAGCAGCTACTTCCATCGCTATTTCGCCGACGACTTCACCCAACTGCCCTCCACTCAGCATTACCAGATCAAGGTGGGCAACGAACCGGACTTCCTGCCCACCTCGATCGCCTACCGCCTCGA
Source organism: Nocardia sp. MDA0666 (assembly GCF_003023875.1). NCBI lineage: Bacteria > Bacillati > Actinomycetota > Actinomycetes > Mycobacteriales > Nocardiaceae > Nocardia > Nocardia sp. MDA0666. The sequence goes on along the minus strand of NZ_PYHT01000007.1, from coordinate 70,388 downwards.
CCTGCACGGACCTGCCGTCACCGTGCAGAGCGCGTGTTCGACCTCGCTGGTCGCGGTCCATCTGGCCTGCCAATCCATCGGCCGCGGCGAATGCGAGATCGCGGTGGCCGGTGGCGTCGCCGTGCGCGTGCCGGATCGGGTCGGGTACCTGCATCAGGAGGGGATGGTCGCCTCGCCCGACGGGCACTGCCGCGCATTCGACGAACAGGCCGGCGGCACCATCTTCGGCAACGGTGCGGGCGTGGTCGTCCTCAAACGGCTCGACGACGCGGTGCGCGACGGTGACCGGATCTTCGCCGTGGTGCGCGGCACCGCGATCAACAACGACGGCGCGGCGAAGGTCGGCTTCACCGCGCCGAGTGTCGACGGGCAGGTCGAGGTCATCCGCCGGGCCCACCGAGTGGCCGGGGTCGCGCCCGCGGAGATCGGATACGTCGAGGCGCACGGAACGGCCACCCCGATGGGCGATCCGATGGAGATCGCCGCGCTCACCGAAGCTTTCGGGGGCCCGCGCGAGGATCGATGCGACGTCGGGTCGGTGAAGGCCAATATCGGCCATCTCGATACCGCGGCCGGAGTCGCGGGATTCGTCAAGGCCGTGCTGGCATTGGATCACGCGGTTCTGCCGGGACTGGCGAATCTGGAGCGGCCCAGTAGCCGGATCCCGTGGTCCGAGACGCCGTTCCAGGTTTCGCCGCGGTCGCGGGCGTGGCCGTCGGATCGGCCGCGGATCGCCACCGTGTCGGCGTTCGGCATCGGCGGCACCAACGCGCACGCGGTGCTCGAGGCCGCGCCGCCGCGCGCCGCCACCGACTTACCCGCGGGCTGGACCGGGCTGTTCCGGTTGTCGGCGCGTTCCGATGCGGCCCTGCGCGACCTGGCGCAACGCTACCTCGATCGGCTGACCGACGATACGGACGTCGAAGATATCTGCTACACAACAGGTTTCGGTCGCGAGCAGCACCAGCGTCGAGTGGCCGCGGTGATCTCCTCGCTGCCGGAGTTGCGGGCGGCGCTGGCAGCGTACCTGCGTGGGGAACCCGCGGCGGCATTGTTCACCGAGGCGGAACAGCCTGCGGACCGGCGGCTGTGCCTGGTCCTGGGCGACGCTCCCGAAGCCGGCGTCGACACATTCCTCGACCTGTACGCCGACGATTCGGTGGTGCGGACGGCGCGGGCGGAGGTGACCGCCGCGCTCGGCGGGGCCGAACCCACCGGAGTACAAGCGGATTTGGCCCGGCTGTATGTCCTGGTGCAGGTGTGGCGGGCGTGTGGTCTGCAGTGGGATGCGGTGATCGGTTACGGCACAGGCGAATACGTGGCGTCGGTGATATCCGGTGTCGTGGATCTGGCGACCGCGATGGGAGACGCCGCCGCCGCGACACCGCTGACGACGGGTGGTGATCGCCGCGAACTGTGGCTCGTCTCGCAAGCATCGGACGTCGAGTCGTGTGTGACGGCCGCGGGTTGCGATCGGATGCTGGTACTGGGCCGGCGCAGCGATGAACGCGCCCGGCTGCGGCTGGCCGCCGATCGGCACGGGGTGCACACCGTGCTCGCGGCCGACGGGCCGCACGATTTCCAGCGGACGCTGCTGATCGCTGCGGCGAAACTCTATGCGGGCGGTATGGACATCTGCCCGACGCCGTGGGGCCCGTTCGCCCTTGGGCGCCGAATCCCGCTGCCCACCTACGCCTTCCAGCGCAGCCGCTTCTGGGTCGAACCGGAACGTGCGCTTCGCCGTACCGTCGGCGCCGCCGAGGACGCCGGGTTGCCCGGCCGTCCGGTGGATCTGCCGCTTTCGGAGGAGATCCGCTACGAGCGAAGTTTCGCCTGCGACTCCCCGTCGTATGTGACCGATCATCGGCTGTTCGGCACCGCGGTCGTGCCCGGCGCCTCGCATATCGCGATGGTGCTGGCCGCGGCGGCCCACCACATCGACGGGCCGTACGCGCTGCGGGACACGTTGTTCCTCAATCCGTTCGCCGTGTCCGACAGCGGGAGCCGCCGCGCACAGTTGGTGCTGCGCCCGAACGCTTCGGGCTGGGACGTGACCCTCGTGGCGGAGGAGGAATCCGGTGCGGGCGCGGCCTGGCCGGCCCTGTTTCGCACCGCACTGGACAGCGCTCCCGCCGAATCGGATTCGACCTTCGGTGACGCCGATCGCGGCGATGTTCTCGCCCGCTGTCCACAGGAGCTGTCCGGACTCGAGTTCTATCGGGACGTCTGGGTGCCGGGGCTCGACACCGGGAACTCCTTCCACTGGATCGAGACCATCTGGCGCGGCGACAACGAGGCACTGTGCCTGACCACCCGCCCCGAGGGGGTGGAGATCGGACCGGAACCGCTGCACGCGGGGCTGGTCGAAGCCGCGTTCCAGGTGCTCAACAGCTGCTGGAAATACGACAACGCGCTGCTGCGGGCACAGGAGAACATCTACGTTCCGTTCAGTATCGACCGCTACTACTTCTCCGGTCGCCGCACCGAGGGTCCGTTGTGGATCCACGCCCGATTGGCGGGCGGGCACGGCGCGGGCGACGAGGCGTTCACCGCGCATATCCGGATGTACGACGTCACCGGCGAATTGGTGGTCGCCGTGGACGGATTCGAATCGCGGCGCATCAGCCGCGCGCAGGTGGAGCGGGCGCTCGTTCACAAGACGGCCGATATCACCCACGAACAGCATTGGCAGCGCACCGTGGCGGCCGGGGCGGGCGCCGAGCCGGTGTCGCTGCTCGTGGTCGACGACGAGCCCGACCGGTTGAGCCGGTTCGCGCGGGTGCTGCGCGAGCGGGCGATTCCGGCGGTGACCGTGCTGATCGGCGCGGAGGTACCGCCGGGATCGGGCATCACCCGCCACGCGGTCACCGATGCCGAAACAGTCTCGTGGCCGGGGGAATTCGCCGCTGCGGATCGTCGCGGCTTCGTCGACCTCCGCGGCCTTTCCGCGACGGACGGCGAGAGCGCGCACTTCGTCGGCGAGGCCGCCCAGCGGTGTGCCGCGGCCGTGCGCCCGCTACCGGCGCTGGCGTCCGAACGCGTCCGCGTGTGGTGGCCGACTCGTGGCGCTCAGCCGGTGACCGGCGACGCCGACGTCACCGATCCGGCCGCGACCATGCTGTGGGGTATCGCCACGGTCGTGCGTCGCGAGTATCCGGAATTACGATGCAGCACAGTCGATCTGGACGACGACGCGGATTCGTCGCTGGCGCGTCTGGCAGAAGAGATCCACCGGTGGTCGCCGGAGATGCGGATCGCGCATCGCGGGCGGGATCGCTACGTCGCGCGGCTTCGCCGTGCACATCCGGGGACGGATGTGCGTATCCGGCCCGATCGCAGCTATCTCGTCACGGGCGGTCTCCGGGGCATCGGCCCGCGCGTGGCGCAGCTGCTGGCCGAACAGGGCGCGGGCCACCTCGTACTCGTCGGCCGCACCGCCCCCGATCCGGAGACCGCGCAGCTGCTGGACGAGATCCGCGACGGTGGTTGCCCGGTCACCGTGCACACCGCCGACATCGGCGCCGAATCGCTCGCCGGCGTGGTCGCCGCCGCGCCGCATCCGCTCGGCGGGATCGTGCACGCGGCCGGTGTGCTGGACGATGCGACGATCGCCGGGCTGGACGCCGGCCGGTTCGAAAAGGTCCTCGCGCCCAAGGTCGGCGGGATTCGTTCGCTGCGCGACATCATCGGCGCGGAAACCGATTTCGTGGTGTGCTTCTCGTCGCTGACGGCGACCGTGGGTGCGGGCGGTCAAGCCAACTACGCCGCGGCCAATGCCTATCTGGACGGGTACGCGTCCGCGCTGCGGGCCCAGGGCATTCCCGCCACCAGCATCGCGTGGGGTCCGTGGGGGGAGATCGGGATGGCGGCCCGTCTCGACGCCGAGGAGCGCGAGCGGGCCCGGCTGCGCGGTTATCGCCCACTCTCGCCGGAACAGGGGCTGCGGTTGCTCGCCGGCAATCTGGTGGCAGCCGGACCGACCGTCGTCGCCGCGGATCTGGACTGGCCGAAACTGGCCGCGTCCGCGGGCGGTGACCCGTGGTACGGAAGTATCGCCGCCACTCCCGCCGCTGCCGGACCGGCCGCCTCGCTGCGGGAACGGGTCCTGGCCACTGCCCGGACCGACCGGCCGGCCCTCGTCCGTGATCTGACGGCCACCCAGGTGAAGGCGGTGCTGGGACTCGACGACGGGCATCTGATCGACCCGGAGGAGGGGTTCACCCAGCTCGGCATGGACTCCCTCGCGGTCGTCGAACTGCGCTCGCGCCTGCAGGACGGTTTCGGGCTCGCGTTGCCCGCGACCTTCGGATTCGACTATCCGACCGTTGATAAAGCGGCCGAATATCTCTCGGCCGCAATCGGTTCCGGGGAAGCGGGCACGTCGGACGCGCCGGCCGAGGCGTATTCGGACGCGACGGCTTCGAGTGAACCGACCCTGGTCGGGACAGCTCCGCCTTTCTCGGGTCCGGCCGGTCCGGCTTCGGCCGAGTCGTCACCAGCTCCGTCGGCCCCGCCCGCGGCACCCCCGCCGGAGGATCCGATCGCCGCCGAGCTGGCTCTGCTGGAGGCGGCATTACACAGCGACGCACAGTGGTGAGGGATATGTCCGCAGCACCTTCCGAAGCCGCCGGCACCGGCGGTGCGACACCCGACCGCGAACAGCGCATCGCCGCGGCCCTGCGCGCGGCCCGCGAGCGGCTGGCCGAACCCCGCCCGGCGGAACCGATCGCGATCGTCGGCATCGGCTGCCGGTTCCCCGGCGGCATCACCGATCCGGACAGCCTGTGGGACATCGTCGCCGGCGGTGTCGACGCCACCGGCGAACAGCCCGGCGATCGATGGGATGTGCAGCGGTTCTACGATCCGGACCCGGACAAGCCCGGCACCATCTACACCACCCGCGGCGGATTCCTCGACGCCGCGGACATGTTCGACGCCGACTTCTTCGGCATCTCGCCGCGGGAAGCGCACGCGATGGATCCGCAGCAGCGGCTCCTGCTGGAGATCGCGTGGGAGGCGGTGGAGAACGCGGGTATCGCGCCCCAGCGGCTGCGCGGATCCGATACCGGGCTGTTCGTCGGATTGAGCTGGCGCGACTACGACCGCGTCGCCGTCGCCGATGTCCCCGAGGCCATGAACGCCTATGCGGGACTGGGCAATACGCCGAGTATCGCGGTGGGCCGGGTGGCGTACACCCTCGATCTGCACGGACCGGTGTCGCTGGTCGACACCGCGTGCTCGTCGTCGCTGGTGGCGGTGCATCAGGCGGTGCAGAGCCTGCGCAACGGCGACTGTTCGACCGCGCTGGCCGGTGGCGTGAATCTGATCCTCTCGCCGTTTTCGACGATGTTCTGCTGCCGCATACGCGCGCTGTCGCCGGACGGCCGCTGCAAGGCCTTCGATGCCTCCGCCGACGGGTACGGCCGCGCCGAGGGGGCCGGTCTGGTGGTGCTCAAGCGGTTGTCGCAGGCCCAGCGCGACGGCGACCGGATCTACGCGGTGATCCGTGGCTCCGCGGTCAACCACGACGGCCGGACCGGCGGGCTCACCGTGCCGAGCGCCCGTGCCCAGGAGGCGGTGGTGCGGGCCGCGCTGCGGACAGCGAATGTCGAACCGGCGCAGGTGAACTACATCGAGGCGCACGGCACGGGCACCGCCCTGGGCGATCCGATCGAAATCGGCGCGCTGAATTCGGTCTTCGGCGCCGCCCGAGCGCCGCTGTGGGTCGGGTCGATCAAATCGAATTTCGGGCACGCCGAGACGGCTGCGGGGATCGCCGGCCTGATCAAAGCGGCCCTGGCCGTACAACGCGGTGTGCTGCCGCCGACCCTGCATGTGCGGGAGCCGAATCCGCGCATCGATTGGGCGTCCGGCTCGGCGCGGGTGGTCACCGAGACCACACCGTGGCCGGCGGGATCGCGGATCGCGGGTGTCAGTTCGTTCGGGTTCAGCGGGACCAATGCGCACGTGGTGGTCGAACAGCCGCCGGTGGCCGTTGCATCCGGCACCGCCGTGCCCTCGGGTCTGCTGACGCTGTCCGCGCGGACCGACGAAGCGTTGCGGGCGCAGTCGCGGCGTTTCGCGCTGGCGCTGCGCACGGCCGAGCCCGCGCAGCTCGAATCCGTCTGTGCGACAGCCAATCTCGGCCGGAATACGTTCGAATACCGGCTCGCCGTCGTGGCCGGGAGTACGACCGCGATGGCGGCCGCCTTGGACGCCCATTCCGCCGGGCAGTGGCAGCCGGCGGTCGTGACCGGCCATGTGCCGCGCGGTCGCGCCGTGCGCACCGCCCTGCTGATCGGCCATCGCGAACCCGGTGTGGAGCCGCTCGATCGCGAGAACTACACCGGCTCCGGCGTTTTCCGCGCCGCAGTCGACGAATGCCTGGACGCGACCTCGTCCCGGGAGAGTTTCCGCACCGCCTTGTTCGCGGGGCTCGCACCCCATCAGGCGCAGCGAGTACCCGGCCTGGCGGATGCGCTGGCCTTCGTCCACCGCTACGCCATCACTCGTCAACTGCTGGCATTCGGACTGCGCCCGGCCGCCGTCCTGGGCGTCGGGGTGGGGGAGTACGTCGTCGGCGCGATCGCCGGAATTCTGGAACCCGCTGTGGCACTGCGCGCTTCGGTGTCGACCGCGGCCCTGTTCGGCGAGCGTGCGGTGGCACGCACCGACGACGGTGAGCTGCTCGACGCGGTGCTGCGCGAAACCGGTGCGCGCCTGTGCGGTCACACCGGCAACCGCTACCTGCTGGAGGCCGGTCCCGGCGGCCGCGAGCCGCTGCTGCACCGCCTGCGCGCCGCCGGTATCGCCGCCACGACCAACGCCGAACTGCGCGACCACCTGGGAACGGCCGTGCCCGACCTGGGGCAGCCGGGCGAGCCTGAACTCACCGTCGTCTCCGCGCACACCGGGATGCGCCTCGGCCGCGAAGCAGCCGATCCCGCCTACTGGTCGGCCCGCCCGCTGTGGCCCGCACACCTGGACCGAGCCTTCGACACCCTGCGGGAACTCGACTGCACCGTCGTCGCCGAAGTCGCGGGGGCGACGCTGACCGACCTCGGCGGCAACCGCCTGTCCGAATCCGAGCACCGCCGGCTCACCACGGGTACCACCCGCGGCGAGCTGACCCGGTGCACGGCCGGACTGTTCGCGGCCGGCGCCGTCGACGACCTGCGTGACCTGCACGGCACCCACTACCCCCGGATCACGCTGCCCACCTATCCATTCCAACGCCGCCGGTTCTGGGTGGAAGCACCCGGCTCGACCCACGGTGAACCGAGTGCACAAACCGCGACGGCGCTCCCTGCGCATGCCGAAGCGCTCGGCGTGGACGCCCGCGACGCCGCCCGGACGGCCACACACGACGCGGCCGACGCGGCGCATCCGGCCACGTCCGCATCGGGCGAAGTCCGGGGAGCTGCCACCGATTCCACCGTCACCGAATCACCCGCGCGCACCGGAGCCGGTGCGACCGTGCCGGACGCCCCGGCGATCGCGGCCGTCGAACCCGCGCGGTCGGACGCGGACCTGTTTCTCCTGCGCCGCCGGGTGAGCGCGGTCGTCGTGGCGAGTATCCGGCAGGTGTTCCAGATGCCGGAGTCCGATCCCGTCGATCTGCACACCCCGCTGCAGGAACTCGGTTTCGACTCGTTGATGGCGATAGAACTGCGCACCGTCCTGGGCCGTGCCCTCGCGCTGCCGATCGAGGCGGCGTTCGCCTTCGAATTCCCCACGGCGACGGCGCAAATCACCGAACTCACCGCTCGATTGACCGTCGCGCCGACGATTCCGCCCGAACCGGTTGCGGAACCGGCGACCGCGGCGGCGGCACCGACGACGATCGAGCCGGGCCCGGAGCACCACGACGCCGCGGCGGACCCGCACCCCGCGCCGTTCGACATCCCGGTCAGCACGACCCGCACTCCGCTCGACGGGCTGAGCGAATCCGATCTCATCGCGCTGGCTCGCGCGGAAGTGGCCGCCCTGGAAGAGGTGCTGCGTTGACCCCGACCGCGACGAATCCGAGTGCGCTGCCCGAGGGCGGCGACAGCAGCGAGGCCTTACGCGGCGCCATCGCCGCGTTGCGTACCGCCCGTGGGGCGTTGGCCCAGCGCAGTGAGCCGGTCGCCGTGATCGGTGCGGGCTGCCGCCTGCCCGGCGGGGTCGATTCGCTGGAGGGATTCGCCGAATTCCTGCGCGCGGGCGGCGACGGTGTGGTCGACATTCCGCCGGACCGCTGGGACGTCGAGCACTACTACGACGCCGATGCCGACGCACCCGGCCGATCCTTCATCGCGAAGATGGGCGCCCTCACCGATATCGGCGATTTCGATGCCGCCTTCTTCGGTATCTCACCGCGCGAGGCCGAGGCCATGGACCCGCAGCAGCGGCTGCTGCTCGAGGTCACCTGGGAGGCGCTCGAACACGCCGCTGTCGCACCGGAAACCCTGCGCGAGAGCCGAACCGGCGTCTTCGTCGGCATGTGCCCCAACGATTACGGTGCCGCGGCCACCGACCCGGCGGCGATCGACATCTACTCCGCGACCGGTCTGGCGCCGTCGGTGGCGGCCGGGCGGATCGCCTATCACCTCGGACTGCAGGGCCCCGCCCTGGTCGTCGACACCGCATGCTCGTCCGCGCTGGTCGCGCTGCATCTGGCGGTGCAGAGCCTGCGGTCGGGCGAGTGCGATCTGGCCCTGGTGGCCGGAGTCAATCTGATCGTCTCCCCGCAGTCGATGATCTCGATGTCGAAACTGCGGGCGCCCTCGCCGAGCAATCGCTGCGCACCCTTCTCCGCGGCCGCCGACGGACTGGTACGCGGCGAGGGCTGCGGCGTCGTCGTGCTGAAGCGCGAATCCGCCGCCCACGCCGCCGGCGACCGCGTGCTCGCCTCGATCGTGGCTACCGCCGTCGATCAGGACGGTCGCAGCAACGGCCTCACCGCCCCCAACGGCCGCGCCCAGGAACAGGTGCTGCGGGATGCGCTGCGCGAGGCCAAGGTGGAGGCGGGCCGTATCGACTACATCGAGGCACACGGCACCGGCACCCCGCTCGGCGATCCGATCGAATTACGCGCGCTCTCTGCGGTTTTCGGCGCCGGACGCGACCGTCCGCTGCTCGTCGGATCGGTCAAGGGCAACCTGGGGCATCTGGAACCGGCCGCCGGAATCGCCGGACTGCTCAAGGCCATCACGGTCGTCCGCGACCGGATCGTCCCGCCCACAGTGCATTTCGATGCGCCGAATCCGCTGATCGACTGGGATGCCACGCCGATCGTGATCCCCGCCGAGGCGCAGGAGATCCCCGGCGCCGAACCGGTGTACGCGGGGGTCAGCGCGTTCGGATTCAGCGGGACCAACGCGCATACGATCATCACCGCGGCCCCCGGAACCGGACCGGTACCCGAGGAAGCCGCCGAACCGGCGCGGGAACTGCTGGTCCTGCCGCTGTCGGCGGCCACCGGGCAGGCACTGCGAGAGACGGCACTTCGCCTGCGCGACGAATTGGGAGCCGGTACGCCGGCGCGCGACCTGTGCTTCACCGCGTCCCGCCGCGCCGCCCTCGACCATCGTGCCGTGGTGATCGGCGAAACCGCCGCCGCGCTGCAACGCGGCCTTACCGCCATCGCCGAGGACCGTGACCGCGCGGGCGTGATCCGCGGCCGCCGCGGCGAACCGGGCGCGCTGGTCTTCGTCTTCGCCGGATTCGGTGGGCACTGGCCCGGGATGGGCGCCCAGCTGATGGCCGATCATCCGGTCTTCGCGGAGTCGGTGCGGCGATGCGCGGCCGCGTTCGAGCCCCATCTGGGCATCGATATCGCGGAACTGCTGGCCGCCGGAGAATCCGACGGCGGCCGTATCGATCTCGCCCAGCCCATGTCCTTCGCCGTGCAGATCGGATTGGCGGAGTTGCTGGCGGCGAACGGATTCCGCCCCGATGCCGTCATCGGCCACAGTGTCGGTGAGATCGCGGCCGCACGTGTCGCGGGGGCACTGAGCCTCTCGGACGCGGCCGAGGTCATCGTCCACCGCAACCGGGTGCTGCGCGCGATCGAGGGAACCGGCGGCATGCTGTCGGTGCCGATGAGCGTCGGCGAGCTCGACGGATGGCTGGAACGGATCGAAGGCGAATTCGACCTCGCCGCGGTGAACGGTCCCGCGCAGGTCGTCGTCTCCGGCACGGTCGCCGATCTGGATCGGCTCGAAAAGGCGCTCGCCGCAGCGGGTTACGACCCGCGCCGGGTGAAGATCGAGTCGGCCGCGCACAGTCGCCAGCTGGATCCGCACCTGGACGCCTTCGCCGAGCGGATCGCCGGCATCACCGCGATCCCGGGTGGCCGGGCCGCATTCCTGTCCACCGTCGAGGCCGATTACGTCCCCACCGGTGCGCTGACCGCCGACTACTGGGCCCGCAATCTGCGCAGCACGGTCCGGCTCGACGAGACGGTCGAGCGGGTGCTCGCGGAGGGCCCCGCGACCTTCGTCGAGATCGGGCCGAATCCTGTTCTGGTCGACGGTATCCGTGCCCGCATCGACGCCTCGAACGACCGGGGCGCGGTGGCCGGTTCACTGAAACGCAACGGGTACGCGCGCCGCGACATCCTGGAGCTGATCGCCCGGTTGTACGTGCACGGACTCCCCGTGGACTGGGCGGCTGCCGGGGTGCGCGGCCGGATCGTCGACCTGCCGTCGTATCCGTGGCAGCACAAGCGGTTCTGGGCGCGCTCCGATTGGGACGTGGCCGCCGAACAGCACGGCGGCCAGGCGGTGGTCGAATCGTCCGTCAGCGGCGAACGCCTTTTGCAGCGGGTGGTCGATCCCGCCCGCTCGCCCTGGCTGCTCGACCACGCTGTGGGCGACACCCCGGTCGCCGCCGGTGCCTGGCTGGTCAATCTCGCCGCCGCGGCGCGTCTGCAGCACGGTTTCGGATCGGGATGCCATTTCGCCGATATCCGGTTCGAACGGGTGCTCACCCTGCCCGAGTCCGGCCGCCGGGTGCAGGTGGTGCTGCGCGACAACGAGTTCCGGATCAGCGCCCGTTCGGGCGAGTCGAGCGCCGCGGCCACGGTGTGGACCGAGCACGCTCGCGGACGGATCGTCGCGGGCGAGCACCTTCCCGAGGCGCCGGGCCTGAGCGCGGCACAGCGGCGCTGCCGCACCGCGGTCGACCCGCAGGATCTCTACGCGGCCTACACCCGCAACGGCACCCGCTACGGGCCCGCGTTCCGCACCGTGACGGAATTGTCGGTCGGCGACGGCGAGGCGCTCGGCCGGGTGAGCGCGGTCACCGGCGCGCGTGATCCCGAGCAGGGGGTGACGGCGGCCGCGGTGCTGGACGGATGTTTCCAGGTGGTCGGCGCCCTGGCCGGGGACGAACTGTTCCTGCCGTCCGCGATCGGCGCCCTGTCCGTCGCCGATCACATTCCGCCGCAGGTCCACGCCCATGTGCGCCGCTACTCCCGTGCGGGACGCCTGCAGACCGCCGATCTCGACATCTACGCCGACGACGGTTCCCTCGTCGCCACGGTGCGCGAGTTGACCGCGACCCGCGTCGACGGCGCGGATACCGCCGAGGCCGCCGTCCTCGCGGTCGATTGGCAGCAGCGCCCGCGCACCACCGGCCGGCTCTCGGGGCGCTGGGGGGTCGTCGGCGGCGACGCGGACGACGACGCACCGCTGGGATCCGCGACGCTGATCCGAGCGCTCGTCGCAGCGGGCGCCGAGACCGCCACCGCAGCCGTCGCGCCGAGCGCCGAGGAGAGCGAATCGGAGGCCGCGACCTTCGCCGAACACGCGGACCACATCCTCTACCTCGCCGGAACCGAGGACGGCGCAACGGCTTTCGCCGATCTCGCCGCCCTGCTCGGCCTCGCGCGCACCCTCGTGCGGATGCCCTCCGCGCCACGCCTGTGGGTGGTCACGCGTGGCGGACAGGCGGTGGCGCGAGAATGCGTCGACCCGTGGCAGGCCAGTCTGTGGGGTTTCGGCACGGCCTTGGCCGCCGAACACCCCGAATTGCGAACCACGCTCATCGACCTCGCCGCCGATGCGGGCGTGGACGGCGACGACGCGGCCGACCTGGTCGCGGAACTCGCCGACGGCAGTGAGCGACATATCGCGCTGCGCGCCGGAATGCGCTGGGTCGCGCGCCTCGACCGGGTCCGGCTGAATCCGGATCCGCCCGTCGTCGCCGCCGGAACCCGCGGGTTCGGGGTGGATATCGACGAGCCGGGCCGATTGCAGACGCTGACGCTGCGCGGACGCGGCCTGCCACGACCGGGCCCGCGCGAGGTCGTCATCGCCGTGGCCGCGGCCGGTCTCAACTTCGCCGACGTCATGTGGGCCATGGGCTTCTTCTCCGATCTCGACGAGGTGCCACTCGGATCGGAATGCGCCGGCACCGTCGTCGCCGTGGGCGCCGAGGTCGATACGGTGCGCCTGGGCGACCGAGTGGTGGCGGTGGCACTGAACAGCCTGGCCACCCATGCCGTCGCCGACTCGGCGCTGGTCCATCGGCTGCCGGAGACGTTCCCGCTCACCGACGCCGCGGCGCTGCCCACCGCCTACACCACCGCGTGCTACGCGCTCGAACATCTCGCCCGGGTGCGCCCGGGCATGCGCATCCTGATCCACTCGGGTACGGGGGGAACGGGTTCGGCGGCCATCGCGGTGGCGCGGCGACACGGGCTGGAGATCATCGCCACCGCGGGTACCGAGGACAAGCGCCGCTACCTGCGTGAGCTGGGCATCGAGCACGTCTTCGATTCGCGCAGTATCGAATTCGAGCAGCAGGTCCTCGATGTCACCGCCGGTGCGGGCGTGGACATCGTGCTCAACTCCCTCACCGGCGCGGCCGCCGAGGCGAGTCTGCGCACGGTCGCCGCCGACGGAATTTTCCTCGAGCTCGGCAAACGCGATATCTACGGCTCGGGGCGGCTCCCGCTGCAACATTTCAAACGCCGCATCACCTACGCCGCCGTCGATATGGCCGGACTGCATCGCGAACGTCCCGCCGTCTTCGCCGAACTGCTGCACCACACCCTCGACCGCGTCGTCTCCGGCGAACTGACACCGCTTCCGGCGCAGACCTATCCGATCGCCGCGGCGCCCGAGGTCTTTCGTCTCATGAGCACCGGCGCGCACACCGGGAAACTGGTGCTGGTGACCGACGACGCGGCCACCACCGACATCGTGCGCGGCGCCGCCCAGGGACTGGCCGAACCCGGCTGCATCCTGATCACCGGCGGCCTGGGCGGGCTCGGTCTCGACCTGGCCCGCACCCTGGTCGAACGCGGCGGCGCGCAGATCGGGCTGCTGGCCCGCCGCGACCCGAATGCCGAGGAACGCGCGATCATCGACGAACTCAATGCCGCGGGAGAACGGGTCCGGGTGGAGCGCGCCGACGTCGCCGATGCGGCCGAGGTCGGCGCCGCCGTCGCGCGGCTGCGCTCCCGGGTGGGTCCCGTGCGCGGTGTGTTCCATCTCGCGGCCGTTCTGCGTGACGGCGTACTGACCAATCAGAGCTGGGCCCAGTTCGATCCGGTGCTGCGCCCGAAGGCGTTGGGAGCGTGGAATGTTCACCGCGCGGTGGCGGGTGATCCCGTCGAGTACTTCGTGATGTACTCCTCCACCGCGACGGTGCTGCCCTCGGGCGGTCAATTGAACTATGCCGCCGCCAACGCGTTTCTCGACGGCCTGGCCCATTACCGGCGCGCCCAGGGGCTGGCGGCCACCGCGGTGGCGTGGGGCCCGTTCCGCGATACGGGACTCGCCGCGCGTAGCACCGCGACGGAGGAGTTTCTGGCCGGCCGCGGAATCCGCTCGCTGACACCGGCGGCGGGGTACACACTGCTGGAGACGCTGCTCGACGACGGCCGCCTGCGCGCCGCGATCATCGGTCTCGATGCCGACGCCTGGCTCGGCGCGCACCCCTTCGCGCGTGCCGTTCCGCTGTACGAACCGTTGCGTGCCATGGGTTCCGGCGCCACCTCGGCCTTGGCGGACGAGTTGCGCCGCCTCCCGGCCGAGGAGCGCGAGGCCGCGCTGTGGGAGCTGCTGCTGAGCAGGACGGCGGCGGTTCTGCGCATCGACACCGACGAAATCGACCCGGCCACACCGTTTCTGGAGCTCGGCATGAGTTCGTTGGCGCTGCTCGAGTTCAAGAACGGACTGTCGGCCGCCCTGGGCATCGACCTGCCCGGCGCGGTGCACTGGGAACATCCGACCGTACGGGCGATGCACCGCTATCTGTCCGTCCGCCTACGCGAGGAGGAGTCCCGATGAGCGTCTATCTGCACGGGATCTCCTACGCGGTCGGCGCCCGCGAGCCGATCGCCGGCCTCGAACCGCTGCGGGACGACCCGGCCATGCTGCGCGATATGCACGGCCTCGGCCTGTACCACTACTGCCGCACCGAACAGACGCCTCTGCAACTGGCGGCGGAAGTGGTCGCGAGCACCCTCGACCGGATCCCGGTAAATGCCGCCGAGATCGACCTGCTGGTCTACGCGTCGTCGAGCCCCGAAACCGGCGCCCTGGCCGGTGGTGACTTCCTGCGCTTCTGTGAGCGTTTCGGCCTCACCCGCGCCACTCCGATCGGTGTCACGCTGGCCGAATGTGCGAATTTCGGCAGTGCCCTGCGCATCGCGCACAGCCTGGTAGCCGCCGGATCGGCCCGCAACGTCCTGGTGGTGACCTCCGACGCCTGCCCGGACCCGCACGCCCGCATTCTGCGCGACGCGCTCTCGGTACTGAGCGACGGCGCCGCCGCCTGTCTGATCACCTCCGCCGAACCGTCGCGGATCGAGGTGCTCGGCTCGAACCAGGGCACCAACCAGCTGATCCGGGTAGCGAAGATGCCGGCCCTGGCCGGGCTGACCAAGCGGGGCCTGTCCCGCGCCGTCGCCGATATGCTCGACCGCGCCGGCCTGGACCGCGGCGACGTGCGGCGCATCATCGCCAACAACGTCAACGAGGAGGCCGTGCGATTCATGGCCGATTCGGCCGGACTCGACCACGACCTGTGCTACCTCGACAACATCGCCGACTACGCGCATGTGCATTCGGCCGACAACCTGATCAATCTGCAGACGTATCTGGAGGACGGCGTCGCGCCGGGGGAGATCGTCATGACCATCAGCCACGGGTTCGGCACCTGGGGCGTCGCACTGTTGAGGATCGCCTGACATGCTCGCATTCGTATTCCCCGGTCAGGGCGCGCAATTCCCCGGCATGGGCAAGGCGCTGGCCGACACCTACCCGGTCGCGCGCGAGATATTCGACCGTGCCGACGCGGCGATCGACTTCGGCCTGAGCGAGCTGTGCTTCGCCGGCGACCCGGCGGAGCTGGCGCGGACCGAATACGCCCAGCCCGCGATCCTGGCCACCAGTGTGGCGGCCTATCGAGTGCTGGTGTCGGAGACCGGCATTCATCCGACGGTCGTGGCCGGACACAGCCTCGGTGAGATCACCGCTCACGTCTGCGCCGGCGCCCTCGACGTCGAGACCGCGGTACGCCTGGTGCGTCGCCGGGGCGCCCTGATGCAGGAAGCGGTGCCGCCGAGGGCGGGCGCGATGGTGGCGGTGATGGGTCTCGCCGCCGACGAGGTCGACCGGATCTGCACCGCCGCGGCGCAATCCGAGGTCGTCGCGGTCGCCAACTACAACGGCGCGAGTCAGGTGGTGATCTCCGGACACACCGGCGCCGTCGGCAGGGCCCGGCAACTCGCCGAGGAACGCGGGGCGATCACCCGTGCGCTCGACGTCAGCGCGCCGTTCCACTGCGCACTCATGGCACCGGCCGCCGCCGCGTTCCGATCCGAACTCGCCCGCGCCGAATTCACGCCGCCCCGAATTCCGGTGGTGGAAAGCACATCCGGGCGGTGGCGAACTGACGCCGACTCGGTCGACTCGCTGTCCGCGCAGATCTGCGCACCGGTGCGCTGGGATGTGGTGATGGCCGGACTGGCGGCCCGCGGTGTTCGATACGTGATCGAAGCCGGGCCCGGCGCACGTCTTACATCCATGCTGCGCCGATCGGAAAAGGGCATCGGCACAGCGCATTTCGGTGAGCCGCAGGATCTCGACGCCGTCGTCGCTCTCGTCGGTGACCGGCCGTGGCTGCGGCACGAGCCCGGGTACTGGCAGCACGGTGACCGCGGCGACCTGTACGCACCCGGTACCTCCGAGATCGTCTGGGCCGGTACCGACGAAGCCGAGACGATGACCGGCGCGGCCTGGACGACCCGTTCCGACGGCTCGCGTCTGCGTCGCTACGGCCCGATGGCGGTGATCACGGCGGACAACACGCTGCGCACCTACGATCCGGCCGTCTGGACGCCGCGCGAGGACGGGGCCTATGTGCGCCGCGACCACACTGCCGTCGAGCACCCGGCCACCGGCGGTGACGGCTTCGACCCGGCGGACTGGATCGTCGACCCGTCCGGGACCATGCGCCGCCGCGACGGCTCCCGCGTCATCTGGCCCGATGGCGACGAGTGGAGCTTCGCCGCGCCCTGATCGGTCTCATACGGTCGTATTGACCGAAGCCTCATACGTTCGTATGGTAGAGCTCATACGAACGTATGAAAGGGGTGGGCCCCGATGTTTCGTCTCGTGGAACTGCTCGGCCTGTGCGCGCCGCTGCTGGGAGCGGCGCTCGTGCTGTACTACCGCCGGCGGCTCGGACGCGCCTTCGGCAGTGCGGTACTCGCCGCCGTGGTGGCAATGATCGGTTCGGTGGCCGGGCTGGTCACGAGCCGGGCGATGTGGTTCGGATCCGGTGGCGCCGAGGGCATGACGCATCGCATGGAGTTCGGCGCCGGCGTCCGCAATCTCCTGCTGGTGCTGGCCTGGGCGCTGCTGCTGGTCGCCATCCTGCGCCGTCCGGCGCGGCCGGAGCAGGTGCGATGAGCGGCGCGCAAGTGGTGTTCGGCGCCGGTGAACTGGCGGTGGTGGTACTGGCGGGGGCCTCGCTGGTGGCCGCGACGCGATTGGCGCGCAGCTATCGCATCGCCGGGTGGTCGCTGGCCGCGGCGGCGGTGCTGTGGCTGGTTGCCGAGGGCGTACGCCTGGTGCAACTCGAAGCGGTCCTGCCCGCCTTGCCGGGGCCGGACCACGAATCGGCCCGCATGCTCGTCACCCTGCTCGGCGACACCGTCTACTTCGGTCTGGGCGGTGCCGGGGTGCTGCTGCTGTTCTTCGCGGCCGTCGTGGAGCGGACCTCCCGAGGCGACGGCCGCCGGGAACCCGTGGCGCTGGCGCGTCGAGTGGGGGCACAGGCGTGGCACTACTATCGGGCTCGCGATCAGCGGGAGAGGAGTCGACGCGGTGGGCGTTGAGCGGACCGGGACAGCGGCGGACGCAACCGCGACGGACCGCCGTGGCCACCTGCTCGACCGGCTGGCCGATGTCATCGCCGAGGACGGTATCGAGGGCGTCAGCATCCGCACGCTGGCCGCGCGCGCCGAGGTGTCGATCGGTACGGTGCAGTACTACTTCTCGACGAAAAACGAACTCCTGCAGCGGGTTTGGGAGTACGTGCGGGACGAGGCGGCCCACCGTTTCGATGCGGCGGCGGTGGCGCAACTCCCGCCGGCGCAGCGTTTGTCCCGCCTGGTCGACCTGCTCATCGCTCCCGACAGCGAGGATCGCCTCGCCCGGGTGTGGTTCGCGCTGGTCGCCCGCGCCGCCCACGACCCCGAGATCGCGGCGCTGCATCGTGCCCAGTGGCAGCGCACGGAGGATCTGATCGCCCGGGCGCTGGTCGCCGTGAATCCGGAGCGGGCCGCCGAATCCGGTAATGCCGCAGCGGAACTGCTGGCGCTGCTCGACGGGCTGACGCTCGCGGTCCTCACCGAACCGGATCGCATGCCGCCTGCCCGGGCGCGCCGGATCGCGCGTGGCTGGACCGGTCGCTGGGCGGGCTAGCGACCACCGCTCGTGCGTTGTCAGTGCACCCGTGAGGAATCCGGAATCAGCCGGCCTTCCTCGACCAGCACTCGCAGCGCGGCGCGCCGCCGCGGGCACTCGTCGGTCCGGCAGCCCCGGTGCATCTGCATGATCTGATGCGCCTTCTGCGGGGTGAGGTCGAGCGGTTCCATCCAACAGGTGCTGAACATATCCACGGTGTAGTCGCCCTCCTCGATCCCTGCCTGCCCATCGGCCATCCCGTGCCGATGTCGGTCTGTCGAGGTTATGCCCCCACTTTCGGGGGCCGGAATGTGCCGAGCGGACCGAATATTGGTAATTTCGGACTGTGGTTGGGATCGGTACGCCGTCCGATGTGTTGCCGCACGGCAGCGTCAGTGTGCGAATGATGGTCAGTGTCGGGCTCGCGCATGGATTGGACGAACCGCAGTTATTGGCGGGCACCGGAATCGAACCCGCGGATCTGGCCGATGAACAGGTGCGAATTTGGCCGGATCAAGAATTCGCTGTCGCGCGCAATCTGATTCGCGCGCTCGGCGACCGGCCCGGTCTCGGCGTGCAGACCGCCGCGCAGGCCTCCCTCGGTAAGGCCGGTCTGGTCGGCCTCGCGGCCCTGGCCAGCGCGACCATGCGCGATGTGCTCAACATCGCGGTCCGCTATCAGGATCTGGTCTCGGTCTCGGCGCGCTATCACCTGGAGGAGTCCGACGGTGACGAGGTCGCACTGGTGGCCGACGGCTCGGGAATACCGGCGGACCTGCGCGGATACTTCGTCGAACGCGAGGTGGCGCTGATCTTCGTCGCTGAGCGGGCGCTCGATGTGACCATCCCCGCCATACGCCTGGAACTGGAGCTGGGTGCCGATCGGGCCGCCGCACTGGCCGAGTTCACCTCGGTCGACAACATCCTCAGCGACTGTCCGCGGACCGCGCTGGTACTGCCGCGCTCGTTCCTGGATCTGCGCATGCCACATGCCGATTCGCATACCGCGAACCTGATCGAACGGCAGTGCCGCGAGGCGCTGCAGGTGCTGCTGGACGGCGGCTGGAAGTTGTCGACGTTGGTCCGTGAGCGTCTGCTGCGCGAACCGGGTTCGGTGCCGTCGATGGCCGAAGTAGCCGCTGAACTGCACATCAACGTCCGTACGCTGCGCCGGCAGCTCGCCGCCGAGGGCGCCAGCTTCCGTGGCCTGCTCAACACCGTGCGGGAGAGCACCGCGGCGGAACTGCTGCGCGCCGGGTCGACGGTCGAGGATGTGGCCCGCCGGCTCGGATATGCGGAAACGGCCAATTTCACTCATGCCTTCACGCGGTGGATGGGGATGTCGCCGCGGGCATACCGCCGGTCGCTGACTCGAAATCGATAGCGAATCGTGTCCTGACCCGTATTCGGATTTCGGGAGTCCGTGATTTTCGGTGCCCGAAACAATGTGTGGCACCGTGTCCCGGTTAACTCGCTGCCGCATTTTTCGCCGCCCACATTCTGCATTCGCAATATGGCGACCGAATGCCGAAGAATTGCGCTGCCCGGCCGCCGACGTCCACGCTCGACCCGGCGGCGCGCTCGGGTCGTCTGCTGTCCGGTCCGTCGCCCCACCTTCCGCGGCGTGAGTGCTGCCTGTCATATAGTTTCCTAGTAAAATACCTGTTAATCTTCTTGGGTGTCGCATCGTGCCCCCTCCTCCCCAGCTGCCGGTTTCCGTACCACCCTGCGGATGCTGTCGCTGCGAGGCGTGTTCCGGATGCGACCGGTCGCCGACACCTGGTATCAGGCGGCGTTGTGCGCGGTGATCGCCATCGGCGGGCCGGAGGTCGTGCTGCTGGCCACCGGGCAGGTGCAGCTGGCCTTCTACACCAGCGCGGGCGGCCTGTGCGCCCTGTACGGGCACGGCCTGCCGTATGCCGCCCGCGGCCGCACGCTGGCCTGGGTGGTGCTCGCAATGTTCGCCGGCACCGCGGTCGCGTTGACCGCTTCGGCGCTGATCGAATCCGCGGCGGTGCGGGTCCTGGTGATCGCGGTGCTCGCCGGGCTGTACAAGCTGGTCTGCGATGCCTCCCGGATGAGCCCGCCCGGCAACATCATCTTCACCTTCGTGGTCTCCAGCGCGGCCTTCATCCCGCAGCGCACTGAGCAACTCCCCGGCCACCTCGCCCTGATCCTTCTTGGCGGCCTCCTGGCGTGGTGTGTGTGTATGGCCCCGGCGCTGATCCGCCCGCACGGGCCGCAGCGCCTCGCCGTGGCGCGCGCCCTCGAGTCGACCGCTCGGCTGCTGCGGGTGCCGCTCGACGATGCCGGAGTGCCGCGTGCCCGGCACGACGCCGCGGTCGCCGTGCAGGCCGGATGGACCGCGCTGGTCCGGGTGCCCGCTACCGCCCGCACCGCGGCACAACGCACCGCGCTGGCCGGTCTGCTGGCCCGCGCCGAAACCCTCGCCGCCACCACCCGGCCCGCCGATTCCGAGTTGGCCCGGTATCCCTCCGATGCCGGAAGTGCCGGGGCGGAAACAGATTTCACCGCAACCCCGGAGCGAACCCGAATCGACGCCGGCACCCTCGAGCAGTACGCCCGCACCCTGCGCCGCGGCCGCGACATCCCCCGGATCCATTGCGCCGCAGCCGAAGAGTCAGAGATTCGCGGTATGGGCCTCGGCCGAACCGGTGGCGTCCGCGGTGCGGCGTTGCGGCGCGTGGGCCGTGCCTTCCTGCCCGGCGCCGCCGGACTGCCGCTCGCCACCCGCGTCACCCTCGGTTCCGCGGCCGCGGGCTGGATCTCGTTGGCGCTGGGCGTGAATCGCCCGTACTGGGCGGTGATGACCGCCGCCGTTCTGATCGTCGCCAACACCGCGCAGTCGTGGCAGCGTACTGTGCAACGCGTGCTGGGCAATCTGGTGGGTGTCGCGCTGTTCACGGCGGTGGCGCCGTGGGCGCACAGCGCCGTCGCACTGGTGGTGATGGCTCTGGTCTGTCAGGTGATCGTCGAGGCCACCATCTCCCGGAACTATTGGGTCGCTTCGGTGTTCATCACACCGATGGCTCTCGCGATGGTGGAGTTCGCCACTCCGCGGCCGGCCTCCGAACTCGGACTCGATCGCTGGCTCGACACCTGCGTGGGTGCGGTGATCGCCGTCCTGATCTGTTTCGCCGTACCCAATCGCCGGGTCACCGACCGGGTGGCGGCGGCGCTGGGCGAACTCGATGCCGCGATCGACCGCGCCCGCCGGGCGGTGGACTCCGGTACCGGCGGTCCCGCCGACCGGGCTCGGCTCGCGGCCGCCCTGATCGAGGTGCGCACCTGCGCCGACACCGCCGCGGGGGAGTGGTGGAGCGCGCCGCTTCCCGACGAACGCATCGTCGCCGCGGAACGCACCGGCCATCAGCTGCTGGATCGGTTGCCGGTCCGGACCCTCGCGGCGGTGTCGTGATGACCGCGCGGACTCCGGCCGGAACGCGCGGCGCCGTCGCCGGCACCGCAGACGATGCCGTCGCCGAGGTGATGCGGCAGTGGGCGCAGGCCGCGCCCGAGCTCGATCTGAGTCCGATCGCGGTGATCGGCCGCATCACTCGCTGTGCGGCGCTGCTGCAACAGGTCGCCGACGCACCGCTCGGCGACGAGGACCTGGCCCGACCGGAATTCGACATTCTGCTGGCGCTGCGGCGCGTCGGCGGTGAACTCACGCCGGGCCGGCTGGCACGCGAAACGTTCGCCTCGCCCGCGGCTGTCACCAAACGGCTGCGGGGGCTGGAAGAGCGCGGGCTCGTCGGCCGGCGGGCCGATACCAGAGACCGGCGGGTCTCCCATATCGCGCTGAGCGCGGACGGCCGTGCGCTGATCGATCGGCTGATGCCGCGACAGCTGGCCTACGAGGCGGGATTGCTGTCCGGACTACCGGAAGACGACCAGCGCGAACTCGCCCGCATCCTGGCCGATGTGCTGGTGCGATGGGAAGGGCGCTTCGGCGGCTTGCCCCGCTGATGCCCGCGGCTGCTCGGCCCGAAAACGCCCGCATCCGGTCGTGCGAGACGCGGACCGGATGCGGGTGGATTCGCCTGCGAATCAGCCGTTTCCGACGGCCGAGAGCGGGCGAATCATGGGAACGCCGTCGGATGCGACGGGTACCGGGACACCGGCGAGTTTGTCGATCGCCGCGTAATAGGCGGATTCGTATCCGGCGCCCAACTGGTCGACGGAGAACTTCTCCACCACCCGACGCCGGCAGGCGGCCGGGTCGATCTCGTCGGCCGCGGCGATGGCCGCGGGCAGTTCGGCGGGATCGTCGCAGATGATGCCCGTGACCCCGTGGTCGACGACTTCTTCGACCGCGCCGCCACGCAGAGCCACCACCGGGGTGCCGCAGGCCATCGCCTCGATCATCACGATGCCGAACGGCTCCTCCCAGCGGATCGGGAACAGCAGGCAGCGCGCCGAGGCGAGCAGCAGCCGTTTCGCGATCTGATCGGCCTCGCCGAAGACGAAATCGGTGTCGCGCAGCAGCGGCCGCACCGCGTTCTCGAAGTAGGCCTTCTCCGGGGGCTCGTTCATCTTCGCCGCCAGCACCAGCGGGATCCCCGCCTCGTGCGCGGCGTGCAGGGCCAGATCGGGACCCTTGTACGGGGCGTAGCGCCCCAGGAACAGGCCGAAGTCCTGTTTGCGGGTCTGGAACGGCCATTCGGCCGGGCGGACCGTGTTGTAGACGCGGCCGACCCAGTTGAGATTCTCCGCGAGTGAGCGCTGCCGATCGCTGATCGCGACGAACTGCGCGGTATCGGTCAGCGAGGTGTAGTACTCCTGTGCTTCCCCGTCGACCGGACCGTGCACCGTGACCACGGTCGGAATGCCGAGGGCGGTGTACATCGGAGCGTTCAGCGGCCCCGCGAAGGTGTGGTCGTGGACGACATCGATCCGTTCGGTCTGCGCCAGTTCGGTGATGATGCGACGAACCTTGAGCGCGTTGAGCACCTCCGGGAACGGATCGCCGAGGCGATCGGCGAGGATGTCGTCCCATACCCGGATGAACCGGGCGGTAGTCCCGGAGCGGCCGGCGCCCAGCAGGGTCACCTTGTGCCCACGTGCTACCAGTGCGTCCGCCAGTTGAGCCACCACGGCTTCGACGCCGCCGTAACCGGCAGGCGGCACTTCGAAGTACGGCGGTGCGACCATCACGATGTGCAAGGGCGCGCCGGATTCGTGGAGCCGGTAGATCAAGGATTCCGAGTCCGCCAGTGAAGCGTCCTCCAACGAGGCCGAGTACGCCGATTCCGGGTAGTGCAGGGAGTCGTCGTACTCGACGGGACTGGAGCCGGACGGACCCGAGGAATCCGAGCCTGACGGGTTACTGCTCATGGTACTGCCTCCTCAACGTGTGAAGCTGCGACCAAGCATGGCGAGAGACCAGAAACCACCAGGCGTCTCTCGGGACTTCGGTTTCCCTCATCGGGCGGGCCGGAGCGACCCGGTGGGTGATGTACCCAGCAGACGTCACGGTAACCCCTCGGCAGTAAATTGTCCGGGAATGCCTGGTAGAACGCGAAATTTGTGCGACCCGACCTGGGCCGACGGGTCGGATTGCCGAGCGGTAGGACATCGCGGCGGACCGTGTCGCCGCCCCTGCCGGGGTGTCCGGGGTCAGCGGCGGGCCTCGGCCGCACCGCCCTCGGACGCCCGGGGCGCACATATATAAGGCATAGATGGATCGACGAATCGAAATCTCGACAATTCGGGCAATATAGACAAATTGCAATTGCGACGCGCCGATGATTTTACCGTTTCACGGCAGAGTATTGACCGTTGATTTACCATTGCCGCGCCGCTGCGAGCGGCGTCCGAATGTTCCGGAAAACGCTCTCATTTGCAGGTCGTGCGGCGTAGAAGACGATAGCCGGTCGATGACTGAGCCTATTCGCCCGGAGTGTCCGGCGCAAAATTCAAGATCAAGTATATGAAGATCAAAAATGTTGCTACGCAAGAAGGTTGGTCTGTGTAAGCTGACCTCGATCACGACCTACTACGAGGTGGGATGGCGGCGATGGTGGTGTCGCAGTGAGTATCGACAAACTCCGGCTGCGCCGTGCGAGCTACATGGTAGCCGCATTCGGTGTGCTGGCTTTGGTGGTGACCGGTCCGCTGGATCGGTTGATGTTGGGTGTTTTCATCTGTATCGGGCTGGGGCTGGGATGGCTGAACGCGCAATTGACATTGCGATCGGTCACCGGCATCACCCGCTCGGAATCGCCTAATAAGCAGGCGCTGGCTTTGTCGACGGCCGCGCGGCTGATCATCGTCACCGTGCTGGCGATCATCGTGGCGTTCCTGACGCGCCCGAACGGTGTGGGCATCTTCTTCGGACTCGCGTTGTTCCAGGTGATCCTCGTCTTGCATACCGTCGTGCCCGAGTGGAGAGGGCTCCGTCAGCAGTCATGAGCAGCACTATCGCGACGATGATCCTGGCCGATGAAGAGCCGAAGATCGAAGTAGGTCACCACGCCACCACCGAACTCTGGGGATTGACGTTCAACGTCGACACCATCCTCTCGACGGCGGTCGCCGCGGTGATCGTCATCGCCTTGGCTCTCTTCCTTCGCATGAAGATCACCTCGGGCGTACCGAACGGCGTCCAGTTGTTCTTCGAAACCGTCACCGTGCAGATGCGCGGGCAGGTGGAGTCCGCGATCGGCATGCGTATCGCGCCCTTCGTATTGCCGTTGGCGGTAACGCTTTTCACCTTCATCCTGCTGTCGAACTGGATATCGGTGCTGCCGATGCAGTACGGCCGCGGCGAATTCATCTTCCCGCCGGCCTCCGATGTCAATTTCGTCTACGCCCTGGCATTGTTCGTCTTCGTCTTCTACCACGCCGCGGGTGTCAGACGCCGCGGTCCGGTGACGCACGTGAAACAGTTGCTGAAGGGCCACACGGGGTGGGGGCCGATGGTGTTGATCAACATCATCGAAGAGATCGCCAAGCCGTTGTCGCTGTCGCTGCGATTGTTCGGAAATATGTTCGCCGGCGGCGTCATGGTCGCGGTGATCGCACTGTTCCCGTACTGGATCGCGTGGGGCCCCAACGCCATTTGGAAGTTGTTCGACTTGTTCGTCGGCGCCATTCAGGCGTTCATCTTCGCGCTTTTGACCGTCCTCTACTTCAGCCAATCCATGACGCTGGAGCACGAAAACCACTGAACGGCAGTCCCGATCGGCCCCACCGATCGGTCAACGTTGGAGAACAGGAAGAGAAAATGGCAGCAGATCCAGCAATCGTCCAGGGTGCCCTCATCGGCGGTGGCCTCATCATGGCCGGTGGCGCCATCGGCGCGGGTATCGGTGACGGTCTGGCCGGTTCGGCACTGATCAACGGCGTCACCCGGCAGCCCGAGGCCGAGGGCCGGTTGCGCGGTAACTTCTTCCTGACCGTCGGTCTGGTCGAGGCCGCTTACTTCATCAACCTCGCGTTCATGGCGCTGTTCGTATTCGCAACTCCCGGTAAGTAATCGGCGAGATGTCCGCGCGAACCGATGTGGTGGCCGAGGGGAACTTCCTCATCCCCAACGGCACCTTCTTCGTCGAGCTGATCATTTTCCTGATCGTGCTCGGAGTCATCTGGTTCTTCGTCGTTCCGCCGATCCGCAAGGTGCTGACCGAACGCGAGGAGCGGGTGGAGGCGACCGCCGCCAACGCCAAAGAGGCGAAACAGGTCTTCGCCGACGCCCAGGCGAAATATCAGACGGCGCTGGAACAGGCCCGTACCGAGGCGGCCGACATCCGCAACGAGGCACGGGCCCAGGGCCGGGCGATCATGGACGACCTGCGGACGCAGGCACAGCAGGAGGTCGACGGCATCGTCGCCGAATCCGCTGCCCATCTGCGCGCCGAGGCCGACCGCGTCAAGTCCGAGCTGCGACTCGAGGTCGAGCCGCTGGCCCAATCGCTCGCCGATCAGGTGATCGGTGACAGTCGCCACGCCGGCACCGCCGGGCGTAGGAGGGGCAGGGATTCGTAATGATTGACACCAGCGGCGGTGTGCTTGCCGCAGGCGGATACCAGATCACCTTCGACTGGCCGGTTTTCTTCAGTCAGCTGTTCGGGTTCGCCGTCATCATCTACATCATCTGGAAATGGGTCGTCCCGCCGGTGAAGAGGTTGATGGCCAAGAGCCAGGACGCGATCGCCAAGCAGCTCACCGAAAGCGATCACGCCGCACAGCAGTTGGAGGAGGCCAAGCGCTCCTACGCGAACGCCCTCACCGAAGCGCACACCGAACTCGAGCAGATTCGCGCCGACGCGCGCGCCGACGCCGAGTACATCGTGGCGCAGATGCGAGAAGCGGCCGCGGCGGAGGTCGAACGGGTGCGACGGCAGGGCCGCGATCAGGTCGCCCAGCTGCGTCGCCAGATGGTGCGCGATCTGGAAACGGATCTGGCGGCCGCGATGCTGGCGATCACCGAGGAGAAGGTGCGCGACCAGGTGGCCACCCCCGAGGCGAAGTCGGACAGTATCGAACGGTTCCTCGAGGACCTGGAGATCCTGGCGAACTCGTCGTCGGTCAAACGGCAGGCCCAACCGGGCTGGAACTGAACATCGTGTGCGGGTAGCCGGTGGACCACGGTCCACCGGCTACCCGTTTCATACGGAGACGCCGGCGGGCGGGATCAGCGCGTCGGCGAGCGCCGCGAGGGTGGGCGAGCAGCCGGAATCGATACGGACGGTGGCCGATTCGTCACCTCGCGTGGCGCCGCGGTTCACGATCACGACCGGCTTACCGTCTCTCGCCGCGCGGCGGACGAATCGCAGCCCCGACATCACCGTCAGCGAGGAACCCGCGACCACCATCGCATCGGCCGCGTCGACCATCGAGAATGCCTCGGCCACACGGTCTTTCGGGACGTTCTCGCCGAAGTACACGATATCGGGCTTCAACATCCCGCCACAGTGGTCACAGTCGACCATGCGGAAACTGTCGGTCTCGCGGACCACGGCATCGGCGTCCGGCGCCACCTCGATACCCGTCGCCGTCGCCAGTTCGGCGAAGCCGGGATTGGCCGCCTCCAGCCGGTCGGCGAGCGTCATACGCGAGATCAGGCCGTGGCACGACAGGCAGCGCACCCGCGCATAGGTGCCGTGCAGATCGATGACGGCGCGATGCCCGGCCTTGGTGTGCAGCAGGTCCACGTTCTGCGTGATCAGCCCGCCGACCACGCCCGCACGTTCGAGCCGGGCCAGCGCGCGATGGCCGAGATTGGGCCGCGCGGCGTCCATCCGCCGCCAGCCGACGTGATTGCGCGCCCAGTAGCGCTGCCGGAACACCGGATCACCGACGAACTGCTGATAGGTCATCGGATTGCGGGGCGGCGAATCCGGTCCGCGATAATCGGGGATACCGCTGTCGGTGGACATGCCGGCCCCGGTCAGGACCACGATCCGCCGACCCGTCAGCACCTGCACCGCACGATCGAGGCCGGTTGTCGTCGGCAGGGTCGCGAGCTCGGGCATGAATCCAGGTTACGAGCCCGGACGCGATGTTCTCCCAGGGCTTATTCGATGACCCGGACCAGATCGTCGTCGGCCTGCTCCGGTGCGGTCCGGGCGGCCTTCGCGTGGCTGTAGGCGATGCCGGCGACCAGAATGGCCAGCAGGACCGCCGAGGTGCCGTAGGTGCCGAACCCCAGTCCGCCGCTGCTGTGCGATTTGGACAGCAGATCACCCGCGGTGGCGCCGAGCGGCCGGGTGAGGATGAAGGCCATCCAGAACAGGACGACACCCGAGATCGGCGTGAAGTAGTGCGCCAGCAGGATGACCACCATGATCGTGCCGATCAGTGCCGCACCACCGCCGTAACCGAGGCCGGAGTTGTCGGACAGGTAGTCGCCGAGCGAGGTGCCGAGGGTGTTCGACAGCAGGATCGCCGCCCAGTACAGCATCTCGCCGCGCAGCGTCCGGATATTCGAGACGTCGTAGGTCTGCCCGCTGAACCGCCAGATCACGAAGACGATCGCCAGGCCGCTGATCAGCAACGCCGCACCCGCGCCGTAGCCGAGTCCGCCGTCGGTCGAGGTGTCCGAGCCCGGGCCGCGGTTGATCAGATCGGACATGGTGGTGCCGGCCGTGCTGGTCGCGGCGATCACCGTCCAATACAGGGCGGGATGGAAGCGACGGGCGCGCAACTGCGCGACGAGGCTGACCACGAAGATGGCGAGAAACAGCAGCGATGCCGTCGCGTAGCCCAGCTTCAGGGTCTGCGCCAGCAGATCGCCGCCGGTCTCGCCCAGGGTGGTCGCGGCGATCTTCAGAACCCAGAACAATGCCGTGACCTGGGGGAGTTTATATCCGGTCCGGGCCGGTGCCGGGTTGGTCACGTGGTAGTCCTTTCCGGGCCGCGAGCCGGCGACCGTCTCGACACAGGGACGGCGGCATTCTGCCCGCCCGTCGCTGAGACGACGCTGAGATCGTGACGGGCTCGCCGCCGTCGTGGTCGATGATGGGTCGTCGTGGTCGATGATGAGTGGGTGCATCGGTTCCGGCGTTGGACACATCCGTCGCGGTGGGGGGTGCGGATCCGGTCTGCCCTCGTGTCGGCCCTGGCGGTCGGTGTCGTGTTGCTCGTCGCCGCGGGCGCGATGGTCTGGTTGTTGCACCGTTCGCTGATCGACGAACTCGACGGTGCCGCACAGGCCCGCGCCGCCGAGATCGCGGAAACGCTCGAACACGACCCGGCTCGGGTGCGCGAGCTCACGCGTGCGGAGGACGGGCGCATCGCGGCGGCCCAGGTCGTCGCCCCCGACGGATCGGTGATCTGGGGATTCGACGATCCGCACGGAATACTCGCCACGCCACCGGCGGGAGCGCGACGTGCCGCCGGGCTGTCGGCCTCATCCGGATACGACGAGGACCTGCGGGTCGCGAGCCGTGTCGCCGAGACACCGTCGGGCCGGTATCAGGTGCTGGTCGCGGTCGACACCGAATCGGTCGAGCGGGCGGTCGCCCGGGTCGGTGCATTGCTGGCGGTGGGGGCGCCGATCGTGGTGCTGGCCGCCGCCGCGGCAACGTATCTGCTGGTCGGCCGGTCGCTGCGATCGGTGGAGGCGATCCGCGAGCGTGTGGCTCGCATCGGCGCCACCGAACTGTCCGAGCGGGTGCCGGTGCCGGCGCCGCGCGACGAGATCGCCCGGCTGGCCGAGACGATGAACGATATGCTCGCGCGCGTCGAGTCCGGGCACCGGGCCCAGCGCCGCTTCGTCGGCGACGCCTCCCACGAATTGCGCAGTCCGCTCGCCACGGTCACGGCCGCACTGGAATTGGCGCGTGACCGCCCCGAAATCGTGGACGCGGAACTGATCGACGGCACCCTGCTCCCGGAAGCCGAGCGCATGCGGCAGCTGATCGACGATCTGCTGACCCTGGCCGCGGCCGACGAGCAGGGACTCGAATTACGCACAGGTGACGTCGATCTCGACGATATCGCCCAGTCCGCGGCCGCCGCCGCTCGCCTGCGCGGGGAGAGGACGGTCGAGACGGACATCCGCCCGACCCGCATCGTCGGTGATCCGGAGCGGTTGGCGCGGGCGCTGCGCAATATCGTCGACAACGCGCTCGCCCATGCGCGTTCGTGGATCCTGATCGCGGTCGCGGAGAATTCCGAGCCGGGAGCGTCCGCCGCCCGCATCGTCGTGGACGACGACGGACCGGGCATTCCCGCGGCGGACCGCATGCGGGTATTCGATCGTTTCCTGCGACTCGAGGCCGATCGGTCCCGGACGACCGGAGGTTCGGGTCTGGGGCTGGCGATCGTCGCGGAGATCGTGGCGGCCCACGGGGGCGCGGTGCGCGTGGCCGAATCCCCTTGGGGCGGGGCGCGATTCATTGTCGACCTGCCGCTGGCGGGACCGCCGGACCGATGACTCAGTCCGGTGCGGCCGCGACCTCCGAGTCGATCAGCCGGTAGCCGACTCCGCGCAGGGTTTCGATGCTGTTGCTGCCGAACGGCGTATCGATCTTCTTGCGCAGATAGCCGATATAGACCTCGACGACATTCTCCGGGCCGTCGTAGTGCGCATCCCAGACGTTGCGCAGGATCTCGGTTTTGGTGAGGGCGCTGCCCTTGTGCCGCAACAGATATTCGAGCAGCCCGAATTCCCTGGGCGTCAGGGCCAATTCGGCACCGGCGCGGGAGGCCGAGCGCCGCCGCGGGTCCAGTCGCAGGTCACCGGCGGCCAGAATGTCGGGCTGCTGTGGTGCGCGGCGGCGCAGCAGGGCGCGCAGACGCGCGGTGAGCACGACGAAGGAGAACGGCTTGGTGAGATAGTCGTCGGCGCCCAGATCCAGCGCGTCGACCTGGTCGTAGTCGCCGTCCTTGGCGGTGAGCATCAGTACCGGGGTGGAGATGTCGCGTTCCCGCAGCCGGCGCAGCACCTCGTAGCCGCTCACTTCGGGCAGCATGATGTCGAGCACGATGACGTCGAAGTCGTCCTCGGTCGCCCACCACAGGCCGTCGGTCCCGGTATGAGCCTGCTGGACGACGAAACCCTCCAGTTCCAGGCCGCGCCGCAGGGTCGCGGCGAGCCGGGGCTCGTCCTCCACCACCAGCACACGCATCTCCCCAGCATGCCCGACGCGTATCGCCTCTCGCGCGGGCACTACAACCAGATGCCCGATTCGACGACCCACACGCCGCCGTTGTTCTTGCGGGCGGGCTGGGACAACTGCAGGGAGACGCGCTGTCCGTTCGGCCCGGTCGCGACCGCGAGGTAGCCGCCGTCGTGGGTGACAGCCGGCCGCGACCAGCCGAAGCGCCCGGAGACGAAGGCGCGCGCGACGGCATCCTCGTCCAGCCGCCACGGCTGGTGACCGGCGTCGGCCGACTGCTGCAACTGTTCGGCCGCATCGCCGCTGATGCCTTCGCCGGGGAAGGCGGTGCCGGCGGGTGGACGGTCGCCGGCGGCCGCGCTGGACGGAGAGACGATGGGAAGGTCGGACGTCGGTGCGGAGGGTATTTCGGCGGGTCCGGACGGTGTCCGCTCGAAACCTCCGGAGCCGTCGTCGGTTTCGCCGGAGGTGTTCGCGGCGGGCGCTTGCGTCATCGACCGATATCCGACGGTATTCGGTCCTTCCGAAGCCGGTGAGTCGGTCGAGCAGGCGACGAGGGTGGCGGCGACCGCGACCCCGGTCGTGACGGTGACGACGCGGAGTATCTCCGTGGCCCGGATCTGCCGGTGGCCGGAAATACGAGGGAGTCGGGTGTGGGAACGCATGGGCGGTCTCCTGCTGCGATCGGTGCCGTCATCGTGTGATCCGCGCCCGGCCGGTGGGTGTTAGCGGCGGTGAGGCGTGTCGGCGCAAATCGAGACAACTCCGTCACCGTGAAGGTCGCGGGCGATGGTGATCGCTCACCTGCCGCGACCGCGGCGTCAGCCCGCCGCGGATCTCGGCGGCCGCTGCCCGCACCCGCGGTGCGATCCGCCGCAGCGCCGCCGGACGATCACAGACGACACCCACCGCCGCCGACGCGTCGACGGCCACGGCAACCGCAGCCAACCCCGATCCGAATTCGTCGTCGTCGTAATCGGTTGCGCGACAGCTTATTCGATGTAGACGGCGATGCAGGGCCGCGAGATCGAATCCGGGCTCGACATCGGTCACCCGCGCTTCGACGTCCTCCGGCGGCAGTTGCGCCAGCGCGACCCGGCCGAGGGTGCTGCGATGGGCCGCCACCCGGGTCCCGACTCGGGTGGGCACCGCGGTCGCCGCGCGGCCGCCGAGTTTGTCCAGGTAGAGCACCTCTCCGCCGTCCAACGCCCCGAGATGGACCACGGCCGCCGTGGCCAGCAGCAATTCGTGCAGTATCGGCGCCGCGCAGGCACGTAACCGGGACAGTCGCGCGGTATCGGCGTTCCACGTGCGGACGCGCCGGCCCAGCGCGTAACCGTCCGTGCCGTGGGTGAGCCACTCCAGTGCGATGAGCTGCCGCACGATTCGATGCACGGTGGCGCGCGGCAGCCGGGTGCGGACGGCGATCTGGCCGAGCGTCAGATGCCGATCCGGCGCCTGGAACAGGTCCATCACCAGGGTGGCGCGCTCGAGCATGGTCAGAGGCAGCTGAGCTGCGGCTACCTCGGACATGTACCGATGGTAGGAGTCGCCCGCCGTGCGCGACGGCCAAGTTATCCATTCGGTACGCCGCTCAACCGCCGGATCCGGACGCCGATCCGGCGCCGAGGCCGTTCGCGGATCCGCTGGGTAGTTGCAGCTGTGCGTCCGGCGCGCCGGTGCCGTTCGGGTCGAGCATTCCGCCCTGCCCGGCGTAGGAGCTCTGGCCCGGTGGCGCCTGCAGCACCGTGAGGTAGTTCCACAATCCGGCCGCGAGCGCACCGCCGCCGACCAGCACCGTGCCCGCGACACCGCCCGCGCCGGCGAATGCCAGGACGGCCGCCGGAATCGTCGCCAGACAGCCGGGACCCACCACCAGGCAGGTGCTCGCTCCGACCGCGGCGCCGACGAGGGCGCCCAGCACGGTGCCGACGACCGTCCCGATCACCGGGCCGCGCGACATGATGGTCGCGAAATCGTTGAGCGCCAACTGGTTCTCCATCGCGGAAGCCGCGGGGCGCTTCGCGATATCCGGTCTCATCATGAGGGTTCGCCCGCCGTCGCCGATGCGGATGTCGATGGGGTGGGCGACGCCGTCCATGGTGAAGCTCGCGGGCAGCGTCGCGACGGGAGTGCCGCCCACGGTCACGCGGACGGAACCGTCGGCGCCAGCGCTGAATGCCCCGGAGTCGAAACCGCTGAGAAGGACTGCACCCGAGACGGTTTCGATACTCGGTGCGGGCGGCTCGGCGGACGAGGTGGCGACGGTGACGGCTGCGGTCAGGGCCGCGGTGGCCGCGGTGAGCGCGGCGATCGTACGGTGGGACATCTTCGCCCTCCGCCCTCAGCGACCGGTGTCCGGCACGCCGGGCCGGCCACGAAGATCAGGGGCGTATTCGCTGGTTCCGGGCGGTGCCAGCAGCGTCGTGACATAGCGGTAGAGCCCCACGGCGGTGGTGGGACCGCCGCCCAGGACCAGGCCCGCGACACCGCCCGCGGCCCCCGCGAGGCTGACGATCGGCAGCACGGCGACCACACAGGCGACGCTCAGTACCGCACACGAGGCGCCCGCGAGCGCGATTCCGAGCCCGACGCCGAGGACCGCGCCCACCGCCGTGCCGATCAGCGCGCCGACGGACGTGCCGATACTGACCGCATTGACCAGGTCGTTCATCGCGAGCTGGTTCTCCAGCGGGGAGGCGACCGGGGTCAGGGCAGCGCGGCGCAGGCCCGCGGTGTCCGGTGTCAGCGTGAGAGTCGTCGCATCCCCGCCGATCTGCTCGCGGATCGGCATGCGCTGGTCGCCGATCGCGTACGCCAGCGGCAGGGCATCGAGCACGCGTCCCGCCTCGTCCCGGATGGCGACTGCGGTGACGCCAGGGTCGACGGCGAAGGTGCCGTGCGTCAATTCGACTGTCACCGAACCGCTGTCGGTTGCTTCGGCGTGGTAGGTGACGACCGCCGGGGCCGGATCGGCCGCTGCCGTCCCCGCCGCGGCCAGTGTTGCGGCGCAGACTGCCGCGATCGTCGAGATCCGAATCTTCATGGGGCGCCCCCTCGTCTCGATCCACCGGGCGCTCGTGACGCCCGGCCCCCGGTTCGGGTGCGGTGTGTCACACGCGACGTGCGGGAAGCCGGACCGTAGCGCGGCGGATTCGGAAGCGTCCGAAGGCGTCTCGCTCAGCGAGACAGATGTTCCTTCGTGGCCGGGAGTCCGGTCAGGAAGGTGGTGATCGCCGAGTTCACCGTCTCCGGATCCTCGACCATCGCCAGATGTCCGCAGTCGCTGAGTACGAAACGTTCACGGGAACACAATGTTTCGTCGAGCCGCGCGCCGGCGGTCGCCGACAGGATCCGATTGCGCCGACCCCAGACGGTACATATCGGCGGGAACTCGGGGCCCGGAGTGAATTCGTCGAGCGCGGCGAAGGCGGGGAAGTCCTGCACCAGCCGGTCGAGGGCGAGCAGTCGGCCGCGATCGGCCCAATGCGCCTGCAGGCGTGGGTCTTTCTGTAATCCCCGGTCGCGCCCGCGCGGTCTCAGCTGATGGGCGACGATCAGTGCGACGAGTGCCTGCGGCAGCGCGAGCCGCCGGGCCAACGGCGCGAGCGGTGCGAACCGGTTGAACCACATCAGCGGCGCCTGATCTCCGTGCCGCACGGTATTCCAGGTGAGCGGATTGATCAGTACCAGTCCGCGCACCCGTGCCGGATCGCCGATCGCGAAACTCAGCGACGTCGCGCTGCCCAGGCAATTTCCGACCAGCACCACCCGGTGCAGCCGGTGCTCGTCGAGGAAGGCCCGAAGCATCGCCACATAGTCGGCGAGCCGATATCCCTGCGGCTGTTCCGATTCCCCGTATCCGGGCAGATCCAGTGCGAATACCTCGTACCGGCCCCGCAGCGACGCCACCTGGTCGTCCCAGATCCGCCGCTGGGCGCCCGCGTTGTGGATGAATACGATCGGATCGCCGTGGCCCGCGTGGTTGCGAAGATCCCGCTGCTCAGCGGGTCAATTGCAATGCCAGCGTCGCCGCGGCCGGAATCAGATACAGAGCCGGGAAGATCGTGGTCCCGTAGGAATGGGCGCGCACGGTGGTCGCCATCGCGCCGAGGAAATATAGAATCAAGCCTACGGCCGCCGCCACCCCGATCGCCGGGACGAAGAAGCCCACCACGAGCCCCAGCGCCCCGGCGGATTTGGCGAGGGCGAGCCGGTTCCACCAGCTTCGCGGCACCCCGTACTGATTCAGCGGTGCCACGACGAATTCGCTCTTGTTGAACAGTGAATAGCCGGAGAATCCGATCCACAGTGCCGCTGCCGTGCCGACGATGTAATACGCGATGTTCATGCCGGTATGACGACGCCGTGGCCAAGAGTGTGACATGCCGGCGCGAAGGCCCGGTCAGCGTCGCTGGAGGGTGATTCCCGCGATCGGATACGGGGCGTCGATCGAGGTTCCGGCGGCGTTCAGGGTGCCTTCCCAATACCCCTGTCGCGCGTCGATATCCCGCAGATCCAATCCGACCGGCACGCCCTCGAACGTCACATAGGTCTCATCGGGGCCGGCCGCGTTCTGCCGGCCGGTCTTCGAGGAGTTCCCGCACACCAGGGTCACGGCCGTGCTGTCGATAAATACCTGCAGGTCGCAGTTGTGCACGGGCGAGCCGATCGTATTGTCGGGGTGTTGCGTGATGTGGTAGATCCCGGCCGGAATGATCCCGTTGGCGGGGTCTTCCGGGTTGTCGGCGGAGGCGGCGGCCGGCACCGCGGAAAGGGTGGCGGCGGCCAGTGCGGCTCCGGCCGCGGCGCGTCGAACGTTCATGGTCCGGCTCCCATCGGTCGATCCATCGAAATCGGCCGGATGTCGAGAGTCGCCTCGGCATCCGGGTCGCTCTGAGGGGAGGATTCCCCGCTCCCGCAAACGAAACCAGCGATGCGGTGGCGCCGCGTCCGGCTGGGTGATCGGCCGGCGCATCGGTTAGGCAATGTCCCGAAATATCAAGTTTCAAGTCCCGTGCAGATAAGCAATTGAGCCATTCTGTGCCTACCGTTGAGTGCATCACCCGGTGCGGGGCCGATGCTCCGGCCCCGCAGAAAGAGGAGATGTGCTGTGCCACAAGCCTTTCGCTATTACGAGACCGGTGCGCCGGAGGTGCTGCGCTGGGAGCACGTGGAAGTCGGCGAACCGGGTCCGGACGAGGTGCGGATCAGCCACCGAGCGGTGGGCCTGAACTTCGCCGACACCTATTTCCGTACGGGGCTGTACCCGGCGCCCCTGCCCGCGGGAATGGGCGTCGAGGGCGCGGGCGTGATCGAGGCCGTGGGGCCCGGTGTCACCGGCTTCGCCCCGGGCGACCGGGTGACCTACACGGGCAGTCCGCTCGGCGCCTACAGCACGGAGCGCGTGATGCCGGCCGAACATCTGATCGCACTTCCGGACGGGATCGGCTTCGATACCGCGGCCGCGATGACCATGCGCGGCCTGACCGCGGCGTATCTGCTGCGCCGGATCCACCCGCTGCGCCCCGGCGATACGGTGCTGGTGCACGCCGCCGCGGGCGGGGTCGGGCTGATCTTCACGCAATGGGCGAAACTGCTGGGCGTCACCGTGATCGGCACCGTCTCCTCCGAACGGAAGGGCGAGATCGCGCGGGCCCACGGTTGCGATCACGTCATCGTGTACACCCGGGAGGACGTCGCGGAGCGCGTGCGCGAACTCACCGACGGCGCCGGTGTCCGCGTGGTCTACGACAGCATCGGCAAGACGACCTTCGAATCCTCGCTGGATTCGCTGGCGCGACGCGGGCTGCTGGTGTGCTTCGGCACGGCGTCGGGCCCGGTGCCGCCGATCGACGCCATGACACTGGCCGTCAAGGGTTCGCTGTTCGTCACCCGGCCGGCACTGGCCGACTACATCGCCGACCCGGCCGAGCGCGCCGAACTGGCCGGTGAGTTGTTCGCCCACGTCGCCGCGGGCCGCATTCGCATCGACATCAATCAACGCTACGAGCTCGCGGACGCGGTGGCCGCACACCGCGATCTGGAGCAGGGCACGAGCATCGGATCGTCGGTCTTCACCGTGGGCCGGGAAGGACAGTCATGACAAGCATTGCCCCCGTGCGTCATTCGGCGCGCTCGGCGCCGTTCGGCGTGCGACCGCTCACCTGCACCATCGGCGCGGAGTTGTTCGATCTGGACCTGGCCGAGGTGGCACGCGACGACACGCTGTTCGCCGCACTGAAGGACCTGCTCCTCGAACACAAGGTGCTGTTCTTCCGGAATCAGAACATCAGCCGCGCCGAACATGTCGCTCTCGCACAACGTTTCGGGCCGCTGGAGGACCATCCCGTACTGGGCAGTGACCCCGAACATCCCGGGCTGGTTCGCATCTACAAGGATCTCGACAGCGCGCCGGAACACTACGAGAACGCCTTCCATTGCGATGCGACCTGGCGTGAGGCCCCGCCGATGGGGTGTGTGCTCCGCTGCGTCGAGACGCCGGCGGTCGGCGGCGACACCATCTGGGTGAATATGGCCGAGGCGTATCGCCGGCTGCCCGAGTCGGTGCGCTCGCGGATCGCGGGTTTGCGGGCGCGCCATTCCATCGAGGCCAGCTTCGGCGCGATGCGTCCGGACGCCGAACGCCTGCGGTTGCACGAGCAGTTCCCGGACGCGGAGCACCCGGTGGTGCGCACACATCCGGAAACCGGCGAAAAGGTGTTGTTCGTCAACGCCTTCACCACACATTTCGTCAATTACCACACGCCGGAGAATGTGCGCTTCGGCATCGACTACGCGCCCGGTGCCTCGGAACTGCTGAACTATCTGGTCCGGCAGGCGAGTGTCCCCGAATATCAGGTCCGCTGGCGGTGGTCCGAGAACAGCTTCGCCATCTGGGACAACCGCTGCACCCAGCACTATGCCGTGCAGGACTACTTTCCCGACGTTCGCAAGATGGAACGCGCGGGCGTCATCGGCGACAAGCCGTTCTGAAAGTCGTTTCACCACAATTTGTTTCGATCGGAGTACAGCCATGTTCTTTCACGACGACGCCTTGTTCCCGGAGAGCCAGGACAAGCTGGTCATCACCAGCGCGCCGTACGGGCCGGAATGGGAGCCCGACGATTTCCGCGAAGATCTGCCGCTGACCATGGAGGAACATATTCAGCAGGCGGTCGACTGCTACGAGGCCGGCGCCACCGTACTGCACATCCACGTGCGTGAGCTCGACGGCAAGGGCTCCAAGCGCCTGTCGAAGTTCAACGAATTGCTCGCCGGGCTGCGCGAAGCCGTTCCGGAGATGATCCTGCAGGTGGGCGGATCGATCTCGTTCGCGCCCGAAGGCGAAGGCGCCGAGGCGAAGTGGTTGTCCGACGACACCCGTCACATGCTGGCCGAACTCGATCCCGCACCGGATCAGGTGACGATCGCGATCAACACCAGCCAGATGAACATCATGGAGTTGATGACCGCCGACGATATCGCCGGCACCTCGATGCAGCGGCCGGAACTGGCCGAGGCCTACCGCGAGATGACCGTCCCGGCCGGACCGGCGTGGGTCGCCGAACATCTGCGTCGCCTGCAGGCCGCGGGGATCCAGCCGCATTTCCAGCTGTCGAGCATTCCACAGCTCGAGACGGTCGAGCGGCTGATCCGTCGCGGCGTGTACACCGGTCCGCTGAATCTGACGTGGGTGGGCATCGGTGGCGGCTTCGACGGACCGAATCCGTACAACATCATGAATTTCATCCAGCGCGTCCCTGACGGGGCGTGCCTGACCCTCGAGACGCTGATGCGCTCGGTGTTGCCGGTCAATGCGATGGCGATCGCCCTGGGTTTGCACACCCGCTGCGGTAACGAGGACACCATCTGGGGGCGCAAGGGCCGCAAGGCGACCTCGGTCGAGCAGATCCAGCAGCTGGTCCGCATCGCCGGCGAGCTGGGCCGCGAGGTCGCCACCGGCAAGGAGGCGCGCGATATCTACAAGATCGGCACCACCTACGCCGACGCCGACGAGACGCTGGCGAAGATCGGGTTCGCGCCGAACCGGAAGCCCGGTCAGGTCGGATTCACTCACCACGCCTGAGCACAGAAGGGATTGCCGCACAGTGCAATGCGCCATCGAACCGACCGTGGTGATCGTGCCCGGCCTGCGCGATCACGTACCCGATCACTGGCAGACCAGGTTGGCCGAGGATCTGGACCGGGTGCGCACGGTACCGCCGCTCGAGCACAACAAACTCGGTCTGCCGGCCCGAGTGGCGGCGTTGGACCGGGTGCTGGCCGAGGTGGACGGCCCGGTCGTCCTCGTGGCGCACAGCGCGGGTGTCATGATCACCGTGCACTGGGCGCAACGGGCCGGCCGCGACATCCACAGTGCGCTGCTCGCGACGCCCGCCGATGTCGAAAAGCCGTTTCCCCCTGGCTATCCGACTTCGGACGAGCTGAATCGACACGGCTGGCTGCCGATTCCGCGTCGACGCCTCCCGTTCCCGAGCATCGTCGCGGCCAGCACCACCGATCCGCTGGCATCCTTCCGGCGGGTCGCCGGTATGGCGGAGGCGTGGGGCAGCCGGCTGGTCGACCTGGGTGATGTCGGGCATCTCAACCCCGCCTCGGGATTCGGCCGGTGGGACCGCGCCCGGGAACTGCTGCGGGAAACCGTCGATCTGGGCCGTCCGTCCGCTGTCGGGCGGGAGGTGTGATGACCGAGGTGATGACGTCGGCGGCCGCCGCGGTCGCCGATATCTCGTCCGGATCGTCGGTGGCGGTGGGTGGATTCGGCGTGTGCGGTATCCCGGACACGCTGATCGAGGCGCTCGCCGCCGCGGGAGCGGATGAACTCGCCCTCGTCTCCAACAACTGCGGCACGGCGACGCACGGCACGGGAATCCTATTGGCGGACAAGCGAGTACGACGCGTCACCGCCTCCTATGTCGGTGAGAACGCGGAGTTCGCCCGGCAGTATCTGTCGGGCGAACTCGAAGTCGAGCTCACTCCGCAGGGCACCCTCGCCGAACGGCTGCGGGCCGGCGGAGCCGGTATCGCCGCCTTCTACACACCGGCCGGGGTCGGCACGCTGATCGCCGACGGCGGAATGCCGTGGCGCTTCGGGCCGAACGGCAGCGTTGCGGTCGCGTCGCCGCCGAAACCGGTGGCCACCTTCGCCGGTCCCGCCGGGCCGAAACGCTATGTGCTGGAGGAGGCGATCACCACCGACTTCGCCCTGGTGCACGCGCTCATCGGTGACACCGCCGGCAATCTGGTCTTCGACAAATCGGCGCGCAACTTCAATCCACTGGTCGCGGCGGCGGGCCGGATCTGTATCGCCGAGGTCGAAACACTCGTGCCCGCAGGCGATCTCGATCCCGACCGCGTCCACCTGCCCGGAATCTTCGTCGACCGCATCGTGGCGACCGGCCCGGCGCGGGGTCTCATCGAGAAGCGGACCGTGCGCGGCGAGGAGAAGAAATGAGCGGCGTCATCGCCCGTTCCGGATGGGATCGCTCCGCGATGGCGGCGCGGGCGGCGCGAGAACTGCGCTCGGGTGAATACGTCAATCTCGGCATCGGCCTGCCCACGCTGATTCCCGACCACCTGCCCGCCGATATCCGGGTCACCCTGCACTCGGAGAACGGCATCCTCGGCACCGGGCCCTATCCGGGCGAGTCCGAGGTCGACGCGAATCTGATCAATGCCGGCAA
Source organism: Nocardia sp. MDA0666 (assembly GCF_003023875.1). Classification (NCBI taxonomy): domain Bacteria; kingdom Bacillati; phylum Actinomycetota; class Actinomycetes; order Mycobacteriales; family Nocardiaceae; genus Nocardia; species Nocardia sp. MDA0666. The sequence continues at coordinate 30,179 of NZ_PYHT01000007.1, read as the reverse complement.
GGAGACCGTCACGGTGCTTCCCGGTGCGTCCTTCTTCGATTCCGCCACCAGTTTCGCGATGATCCGGGGTGGCCACATCGATACCGCGATCCTCGGCGGTATGCAGGTGTCGGCGACCGGTGACCTCGCCAATTGGATGGTGCCGGGTCACCTGGTCAAGGGCATGGGCGGAGCGATGGACCTGGTACACGGCGCCCGCCGCGTGATCGTGCTGATGGAGCACACCGACAAATCCGGCGCTCCGAAACTGGTGAGCCGCTGCACATTACCGCTGACCGGTGTGGGTGTGGTCCATCGCGTCATCACCGACCTTGCCGTTCTCGACATCACCGCATCCGGTCCGGTGCTGCGCGAATGCGCACCGGGCGTGACCGAGGACGACGTCGTCGCCGCGACCGGCGCGCCCGTCCGCATCGACATCGGAGGACACTGACCGTGCTCAATCTCGCGATGCTGCTGGAGGATTCCGCGCGCCGCCGCCCGGATACCGATGCGGTGCGGCTCGGTGCGCTGCGCACGACCTACGCCGATCTGAACGCCCGCGCGGCGCAGGTGGCCAACCTGCTGGTCGAATGGGGTGTGCAACCGGGCGACGCGGTCGCCCTCACCTGCCCGAATCTCCCCGATTTCGCCGCGGTCTACTTCGGGATACTGAAGGCGGGCGCGGTGGTCGTGCCGCTCAACATCCTGCTCAGGCCGGCCGAGATCGCCTATCATCTGAAGGATTCCGGCGCCGCCGTCTATATCTGTTTCGAGGGAACCGCGGACCTGCCGACCGGCGAATTCGGTGTGGACGCCTTCGCACGAGTTTCCGGTTGCCGCGAAATGTTCGTCATCACCACCGATTCCGCGGCGGCCTCCAGGTATCCGGGTATCGAAACATTGGACCGGGCGCTCGCGTCGCAACCCACGACCTTCGATACGGCGGTGCGCCGCCCGGACGACACCGCGGTCATCCTCTACACGAGCGGCACGACCGGAAAACCCAAGGGCGCGGAGCTCACTCACGCGAATATGGTGCTGAACGCGCTGACTGCCACTCGATTGTTCGACTCCGCACCGGACCGGCCCGACACCCATCTGGTGACGTTGCCGCTGTTCCATTCGTTCGGACAGACCATCGATATGAACGCCGGCCTGGCCACCGGCGCGACATTGGTGATGATGCCGCGGTTCGACGCCGCGGCCGCCCTCCGGCTGATGGCCGACGAGCACATCACATTCTTCGCCGGTGTTCCGACCATGTATTGGAGCCTGCTGCATGCGATCGACGACGACATCGACACCGAGAGGTTGGCCGCCACCTTGCGACGGGCGGTATCGGGCGGTGCCGCCTTACCGATCGAGATTCACTCGCGTTTCGCGCAGCGCTTCGGTGTCCGCATCCTCGAGGGATACGGCATGTCGGAAACGTCCCCGCTGGCGATCTTCGCGGATCCCGAGCGAGAGCCGCGGCCCGGTTCCATCGGTGTACCGGTCTGGGGAATCGAAGCGCGGCTGATCGATTCGGACTGGAATACGCTGCCCGACGACGATGCCGTCGGTGAGATCGCGATTCGCGGCCACAATGTGATGAAAGGCTATCTCGGCCGGCCGGAGGCGAATCGGGAGACGATGCGCGACGGCTGGTTGCGGACCGGGGACCTCGCCCGGCGCGACCGCGACGGCTTCTACTACATCGTCGACCGGGCCAAGGACATGATCGTGCGCGGCGGTTTCAACGTCTATCCCCGTGAGATCGAAGAAGTCCTGCTGACCCACCCGGGTGTCTCGCTCGCCGCGGTGATCGGCGTTCCCGACGACCGGTACGGGGAGGAGATCGTGGCGTTCGTCGTCCCCGAACGGAATGCGCGTCCGGACCCCGACGAGATTGTCGCCTGGTGCCGAGAACGCCTGGCCGCCTACAAATATCCGCGCCGGATCGAGTTCACCGACACCTTGCCCATGACCGCGAGCGGCAAAATTCTCAAACGCGAATTGCGCGTGGGCGACCGGCGGGAGCGAACCGGCGTGCCCGCGGGTTCGGATCATTGAGCGGTATCGCCGCGTTCACCATTGTTTTTCGATGCGGCCCGACGCCATTGGCTCGGGCTGCATCCGTGATGGCTGCGGAACCAGCGCGTGAAACTGGCAGGGCTGGAGAAACCGAGCATATCCGCGATCTCGGTGAGTGAACGCCCCTGATTTCCCACCACCCGGCGGGCCAGATCCAGCCGGGTGGTGTTCACGATCTCCGAGTAGGTGTGTCCCTCGTCTGCCAGCCGACGGTGGACGGTGCGGCGGTCCACGCCGAGACTGCGCGCAATCTGGTCGGCGGAGCAGCGGCCGGTGGGCAGCAGCATTTCGACGAGTTCCTGCACCCGGTCGCGCATGGCCGTTCCATGGGCGGTGTCCACGGCGCCGAGCAATTGTTGCGTGTACGGCCGCAACAGCGGGTCCGACATCGGATTCGGGGTATCGAGATCGCTTGTGTAGAGCGTTATTCCGCTGAATTCGTGCTCGAATCTCAACTGGGGTCCGAACAGGCGCAGATGCGTGCTGCGATCCCGCGGCGCGGAATGGGTAAAGGTGGTTTCCGCCGGTTGCCATGCCGCGCCGAGGAACGCACGCAGAATTCCCTGCATCGCGCCCATGGCCAGCTCGGTGGCCTGCCGGGTACTGCGGTGCTCGCCGATGTCCAGACTCAGACGGACGTGGGCGATGCCGTTGCGTTCGGTGAGCCGGATGTGCAGGGATTCGTTGTAGGTGTGCTGATGGCGCACCATCAGTTCGAGGGCGCTGCGCACATCGGGCTCCTCGCGGATCACCAGACTCAGCGGCCCCAGATTGGACAATCGCCGCCGCTCCGCGAGCAGCAGGCCGAAGTCCTGCCGTCCGGATTCGGCGGCCGAGCGCTCGAGAAGTTCGGTGACGGCCGCGGCGGGCACCCAGCGGTCCTGCAGGCTCAGGCCCGCGGGATCGAGCCCGGCCTCGCGAATCAGACGGGCCGGATCGAGCCCGAGAGATCTGCCCAAATCCACGTAATCGTTCAGTGCCGCGTACCGCGCCAAGGGTTTCATCAGCGCCTCGCTGTCCCAGATTGTTCACATCCGTGTCCCCGAGAGTAAAGCACGATAGAGTCGGCGTCCCTACTGTTGTCTCCATCACATCGAGGCGGGCGCCCCGATTTCGCCGAGCGGCCACCGGGCCCGAGCGGTCCGGCGCCCACCTTCCCAGCTCCGGCGGGTGGTCCATCGCCCGCCGCGTTCGTAGGAGCACCCATGCAGTTGAACACCACCCCTGAGCGTCCAGCGGCGCGGGATTCGGTCGCATCGACCGGTCTGCCCGGCCGGGCGCGGCGATACTCCTGGCTGGTCTTCGCCCTCGCCTTCGGACTGTTGCTCGCCGACTACATGTCCCGGCAGGTCCTCAGCGCGGTCTTTCCCCTGCTGAAAACCGAATGGGGTCTGACCGATTCGCAACTCGGATCGCTGAACAGCGTGGTGGCGCTGATGGTGGGGCTGCTGACGTTCCCGCTGTCGCTGCTGGCCGATCGGTGGGGGCGGGTGAAGAGCCTGGTGCTGATGGCGACGCTGTGGAGTATCGCCACGCTGCTGTGCGCGCTCGCGTCGAACTATCACCAGATGCTCGGCGCGCGGTTCCTGGTGGGGGTCGGTGAAGCGGCCTACGGCAGCGTCGGGATCGCGGTGGTCCTCGGTGTCTTCGCGCCGCGAGTCCATGCCGCGCTGAGCGGCGCGTTCATGGCCGGCGGGTCGTTCGGTTCGGTTCTCGGCGTCGCGGCCGGCGGTGCGATCGCGGTACACCTCGGGTGGCGGTGGTCGTTCGTCACCATGGCGGTGGTGGGCCTGCTGCTCGCCGCGCTCTTCGCGGCGCTGGTCGACGAGCGGAAACTGGCTCGGCACGCCGACCCGGAATCGGCCGAACCCGCGACGCGCAACGGGTTTCGCGCACCGGTGTCGTCGCTGTTCACCAATCCGGCGGTGCTGTGCGCTTATATCGGTGGTGGCGTACAACTGTTCGCCGCCGCGGTGCTGCTGGCGTGGACGCCGAGCTTCTTCAATCGGGTCTACGGTCTGGCGCCCGATACCGCGGCCGTCGCCGCCGCCGGTGTCGTCCTGCTGGTCGGCGCCGGAATGGTGTGCTGCGGCATCGTCACCGACCGGATCGGCCGCCGCGACCTGTCACGCAAATGGCTCGCCGCCATCGCGTTCTGCTCGATCTCGCTGATCTGCCTGACGCTCGGATTCAGCGTCGAACACGGTGCGGCGCAACTGATTCTGATTGGCGTCGGGGCCTGGTTCTCGGGTGGTTCCTCGGGCCCCACCGCCGCGATGGTGGCCAACCTCACCCATTCGTCGGTCCGCGCCTCCGCGATGGGGACCCTGACGCTGTCCAACAGTCTGCTCGGAATGGCGCTGGGCCCCTTCGTCGTCGGCGTGCTCGCCGACCGCTACGGCCTGACCGCCGCACTACGACTGGCCCCGCTCGCCTATCTGGTCGCGATCGCCGCCCTGGTGGCCGGTCGCTGCCTGTACCCGGCCGGGCTGCGCGCACTCGCCGCTGTTCACAACCGATGATGAGGAATCCGATGAAATTCATGACACCCGCACTGATCACGGTTCTCGGGGTCACGGCCGCCGCCGTCACCACCGGTACCGCGCACGCGGAGCCCGATCGCACCGCGGTGCACTACGAGATCGGGCGCCGGGCGGATTCGGCCCTGGTGACGACCCCCGACGGCAAGCTGAAAGTGATTGCGGACCAACTGATTCTCACCACCCGTGACGATCGGCCGGTCGCCGCTGTACCGCTGACCTTCGCCGTCGACGACACCGCGTATCCGATCACCGCTCACGTCGACGGCTCCACCGCCACACTCACCCCGGACCGCGGTAACGGGCGGCCCACCCAGGCACGACGCGATGTCGTCTCCGTCCGGCAGGCGGCGGAGTCGTTCACGCCGCGCGATTCGCAAGCGCTGGGCGCATTCGGTCAGCGCATCGCCATCGCGGCCGGAGTCAGCGCGGTCCTCGGTGCGGTCATCGGCGGCGGAATCGGCTGCCTGGTCGGCGGCGCCGTCGGCGCGGCGATCTCCAGCCCGGTGATCATGCTTTTGGCGCCGTTCGTCGGAGCGACCGTCGCCGGCTGTGTCCTCGGCGCCGCCACGCTCGGCGCCGTGGGATCGATGGCCGGCCTCATCCTGGCCGGTGGCCCGATCACTCTCTTCTCCGCCATCCAGTACTTCTCGACCGTGCTGGCACCGTGCCCGCCCGAGCTGCCCTACTGCAAGGACCCCGCACAGCCCGCACCCGCCAAGTAGTCGTCCGCCAGGTCTTCGACCACCTCTGAGGAGACATCGTGTTCGATTCGCCCACACCGATTTCCACGCCGGTCGTCGACGCCATGCGGGCCGGCGGAAGCTGGAATCCGCTCTGGGATCAGCTCTACGAGTGGGACCCCGAATGGACCGAACGGTTCATGGCCATGAACGCCACACCGATCGCGCGCCACATCTTCCCGCCGGAATTCGTCGAACTGCTGAGCATCGCCATCGACGCGGCCTGCACCCACATGTACGCCCCCGGTGTACGCCGCCACATCCGCGCCGCACTGGATCTGGGTGTACCACCCGAACAGATCGTGACCGTCCTCCAGATGGTCAGCGTCCTCGGCATCCACGCCTGCAACCTCGGCATCCCCATCCTCGCCGAGGAACTCGGCACTCCGCTCACGCCGACGCCACGGCAAGCCGATCGGTAACGTCGATCAACCAGGTGGGGCCGCCGTGCAGGCGGTCCCACCCGGCTTGTGCACGGCCCCAGCCCGGCTGTCTCGCCGGTTATGAGTGATTCCGGAAGTTCGATCACGCATCGACTCCGGCGTAGGCACCCATGGAACCAGTGTGCCCGTCCGTCCCGCTCGCCGTGTTGACGCCGGTGGTCCGGTGTGGGGTCGCTACGCTGGCGCGGACCCCGGGAGAAGGAGCGTTCATGAGTGCCGCTGTCGATCGGTTGGCCGAGATCGCGTTTCCGTTGCCGGCGTGCCCGGACGAGAGCCGGGCGTTTCACGAGCAGTGGCCGGTGCGGCTCGGGGACACCGATGGGGATCAGCGGCTGCGGCTCGATGCGGTGGCGCGGTATCTGCAGGACATCGGCTACGACCATCTGAAGGTGGTCGAGGACGGGGATCTGCATCCGGGGTGGATCGTGCGCCGGACCGTGATCGACGTGCTGCGGCCCATCGAGTTCGGGGATCAGGTCCATCTGCGGCGCTGGCCGTCGGCCCTGTCGAATCGGTGGTGCAACATGCGCATTCAGGTGCGCAGCGAGAACGGCGGTCTGATCGAGACCGAGATGTTCCTCATCCACGTCGATATCGAAGCCGGGCGGCCGGCGCGGATGACCGAACGGTTCATGGCGCCGATGCGCGCGGCCACCGACGAGCACCGCTTGCGGTGGCGCGCCGCCCTGCGCGAACAGTCCGGAGACGGCGGCGAAGTGCGGCCGTTCCCGCTGCGGGTCACCGATGTGGACCGCTACGGACATGTGAACAACGCGGTGCACTGGGGGGCCGTGGAGGAGGCACTCGCGCGGTTCCGCGACGCATCTGCGCCGCCCTATCGGGTGATTCTCGAACACGCAGGGCCGGTGCTGGGCGCCGACGAGGTGCTGATCCGCGCCCGGCGGGACGAGGTCGGGCTGCATGTGCAGCTCGAAGTCGACGGTAGCGCCCGTACATTGGCGCGGATCGAACCGCTGCCTGCTCGCTGAGAGGCTGCGCCGGGCGTTTGCCGCCGCCCGGCGCAACCTGTGATCACCGCGGCGCGTTGGCCGGATCGGCGAGGGTCGGGATGCGTCCCTGCCGGTGGGCCTGCCTGGCGTCGTCGAAGAACTCACGGCTGCACAGTGCCGAGAGGATCGCGATGCCCCCGCGGTGAACGCGGAACTCGCTCTTGACGCTGGTCCCGGTCAGCCGGACGATCCGGCCGGCGGCGTCCTGCGGCCGCGCGAAATCCTTCACCCGGCCACGCCCGGTCCACTCCAGGTCGCTGTGCTCGATGATCGCGTCGTCGGGAACGAGGACTTTGACCATGGCGTGGTCGAGGTCGGCGTGGACCACGATCGGGTCGTCGCCCTCGATCCACGGCGAGCGCAGGTCGATGACGACGCTCGCATAGCGGGCCTTCACCGCGAAGTCGGTGGCGCGGGTCCAATCGCCGAGACGCTTGGTCGTCTCGTGGTCGGCGTGAATGCGGACGGTATCGGTCGTGACGGTCATTGTTCTGGTCCTTCCGGATCGCAGTGGACGGGTTCGCCTGCTCTTCGATAGTGGCACACAAACTAGTGTCGAAGCAACTAGTTATTTAAGGACTAGTTGTGCGGCACCTAGTAGGATGAGCCGCATGCCCACCCCCGACCGGTTCAAGCGATCCCCGCTCGCCATGGCGGTGCTCGGCATCCTGCACCTGGAGCCGATGCACCCGTACGCCATTCAGCGCCGCATCAAGGAGTGGGGGAAGGACAAGGTCGTCAACGTGGGGCAGCGCGCCCAGCTGTACAAGACGATCGCGCGACTGCAGGACGCCGGTTTGGTGGCGGTCCGCGCGACGGGTCGCGACCAGCAGTATCCGGAACGTACGGTCTACGAGATCACCGACACCGGCCGCGATGCCTGCGCAGCCTGGATCACCGACATGCTCGCCGTGCCCCGCAACGAATTTCCCGAATTCCCTGCGGCCCTGTCATTTCTGATGCTTCTCGGTCCGGATGGCGCCCGGGTGGAACTGGATCGCCGGCTGAAAGCGTTGCGCGCCGGGAATTCCGAGCTGGAGACCGGCATCGCCCAAGCCGTGCGGTTCGGCCTGCCGCGGGTCACCATGCTCGAGGACGAATATCAGCGTGCCGTCACCGAGGCCGAAATACGGTGGCTGGAAGGCGTTGTCGCCGACCTCGCCGACGGCACGCTCACCTGGTCGTGGGAGTCGCTGGCACAGTTCCAGGACCAGGGCCCCGCGGCCGGCTAGGTACGCGCACCGTGGCGAGGTGCGGCTCGACGGCCCTATCGTCGGATACGGTGCCGACGTCGACCAGAACCGGCGCGCACCGCCGGCAACCAACGAAACACAGGTGATGGCAATGGCAAAGATCGTGCTGTTCGGAGCGACCGGCTACACGGGCCGCCTGACGGCTCGGGCCCTGCTGGCTCGTGGTGCCGAGCCGGTACTGGCCGCCCGTAACGCCACCGCGCTGCGGCAACTCGCGGCCGACCTCGGCGGTGCCGAGACCGCCGTGGCCGACGTGGCCGATCCCGCATCGGTGCGCGCCCTGCTGGGGCGGGGCGATGTGCTGGTGACGACCGTGGGCCCCTTCCTGCGGTACGGCGGCCCGGCGCTGGGCGCGGCGCTCGAGGCGGGCGCGCACTACTTCGACTCGACCGGCGAGGGTCCGTTCATCCGCGAGGTGTTCGATCGCGACGCCGAGGCGCGCCGGGCGGGCGCCGGTCTGCTGACGGCCTTCGGATTCGATTACGTCCCAGGCAATGTGGCCGCGGCTCTCGCGTTGCGCGACGCGCCGGACGCCGCCCGCGTCGACATCGGCTACTTCATCGCCTCCCCCGGCACCAGCGGCGGTACCCGCGCGTCCATGGTCGGCATGTTGTTCGAACGGGGCTTCGCCCTCCGCGACGGCGATATCGTGCCGGAGCGGACCGGTGCGCGGACCCACACCTTCGATGTGGCGGGCCGCGCGCTCACCGGCGCCTCGATTCCGGGGTCGGAACATCTCGTCCTGCACCGCGCCCACCCGAACCTGCGCGAGGTCGACGTCTATCTCGGCATGCCCGGCAATGCCGCTCGCGCGCTGCAGGCGACCTCGCTCGTCGCGGACACCGTCGCCCGGGTGGCGCCCGTGAAGCGGCTGGCCGAGAACGCGTTGAGCGCCCTGGTCAAGGGCTCGACCGGGGGACCCGATGCGGCAACCAGGGCCCGCACCCGCACCTGGGCGGTCGCCGAAACCCGCGACGCCACCGGCCGCGTCCTGTCCTCGGCCACGCTGACGGGCGTCGACCCCTACGACTTCACCGCCGAGATCCTCGCCTGGGGTGCGCAGACCGCGCTCGCCGGTGGGCTCCTCGGCACCGGAGCCCTCGGCCCGGTCGAAGCCTTCGGCCTGGACTCGCTCACCGCCGCCGCGGCGGATGCCGGACTGCGCCCGGCCGAACCCGCGTAAACTGACTTCCGGACGTGCGAAGACCCGGCCGGGTATGGGTTAGTCCCGGTGACGCGAACCGTTGAACACCGCACCTTCCGCAGGTGTGACCTGTACGTCCCTTCCGATGATGTTGCATGCGAAGGGACTCGGTCATGTCGAGATTCAAGGTCATCATTGCCGGCGCCGGGCTGGGCGGGCTGGCGTTGGCGCAGGGTTTGCGCCGCCGAGGCATCGATGTCGTTGTGTACGAACGCGATTCCACGGTGGATGCCCGCCGCCAGGGCTACCGGCTGCATCTGGACGCCGCGGCGCGACGTGCGCTCCATCGGGTGCTGCCCGCGCCGCTGCGCGCACTGCTCGACGCGACGACGGGCACCCCGAAACCCCGATTCACCGTGCTGGACAGTGCGCTGAACGAACGGTTCACCCAGGATTCGGCGGAACCGGCCTTCGCGGTCGACCGCCTGACGCTGCGCCGCATCCTGCTCACCGGTCTCGACGACCACGTCGTATTCGGCAGGGCGGTCAGCGGTTTCCGTACCGAGGGCGATCGCATCGTCGTTCACTTCGCCGACGGTGACAGTGCCGGCGCCGACGTTCTGATCGGCGCCGACGGGATCAATTCCGTTGTGCGTCAGCAGTATCTGCCGCATGCGCGCATCGTCGACACCGGAGTGCGCCAGCTCTACGGCGCGATACCGCTGAACTCGCGGACTCGGAACTTGTTCGACGACAGCATGTTCGGCATCTTCACCATGCTCACGGGCCCGGACGGGAGTTTCGTCGGTGTCGCACCGGTCGAATTTCCGCAGGACCCGGCGACCGCGGCGGCACGCCTCGTTCCGGCTGCGGAACTGCCGTCCGTCCCGGACTACATGACCTGCTCGTTCGGTGCTCGCGCCGAGTGGTTCGGCACGAGGGAACAGGCACTGGGCGACCTGGACGGCGACCGCCTGAAAGATATCGTCGCCGCCGCGGTCCGGACCTGGCATCCACGGATTCGCGAGATCGTCGCCGCCTGCGATCCCGACACCATGTTCGCACTCCCGCTGCGCACGAGTGTGCCGATCCCGGCATGGCCGACCACACCGACGACCCTGTTGGGTGATGCCGTGCACGCCATGAGTCCCGCGGCGGGATCCGGCGCCTGCACCGCGTTACGGGACGCGGCCGACCTGTCCGAAACCATCGATTCCGTTGTGGCAGGCCGTGATCTGCGCAGCGCGCTGCACGACTACGAACAACGCCTGATCGAGTACGGATTCACCGCCGTCCGCGCCGGGGCCGCGAACGGCCACCGCTTCCTGGGACAGAACCCGCTGCCCGCGTAGGGATACCGGCGGCGTGGGCCCGGCGATCAGGTCCGTCCCACGCCGCGCGGACCCTTCGCGGGCATGGCAGGCTGCGGTCATGGAGCCCTCGCGCTGTGTTGTGCTGGTCCCGACCCACGGATCGATCGCACCGGATTTCGCCCGCAATCTGGCCCGGCTGGAGCATCGGGGTTACGAGGTCCGGACCGTCACGGGATTCGCCGCGATCGATCAAGGACGCAGTCAGATGGCCACCGACGCGTTGCGCGACGGGTTCGAGGGCCTGATGTGGATCGATTCCGATATCGCGTTCGAGGTGGATTCGGTGGATCGGTTACGCGAACACGATCTGCCGGTCGTCTGCGGGATCTATGCGAAGAAGGGGGTGCGCGGCCTGGCCTGCCACGTGCTGCCCGGCACCGGGAACATCCTCTTCGGCGAGGGCGGGGGACTGCTGGAGATCAAGTATGCCGCTACCGGATTCCTCTTCACCCACCGCGACGTCTACGAGACCGTCGCCGAACACGAACAACTTCCGGTGTGCAACCTGCGGTTCGACCGCCCGACCGTCCCGTATTTCCTGCCCATGCTGGTGCCCGACGGTGAACACACCTGGTACCTGGGCGAGGACTACGCATTCTGTGAGCGAGCGCGGCGCAGCGGCTACCGAATCATGGCCGACAGCTCGTTCCGGCTGGGGCATGTGGGCACCTACAGCTACAGCTGGGAGGAAGCGGGCGCCGATTCGCACCGCTACGCGAGTTACAACTATCGGCTCGGGTGAGCGACGGATCGCCCCGATCGAACGTGCGGAGGCGGCTACCGGCTATTTCGCGGCGATCGATCCGGTCGGGGCGGGATTCGCAATGTGCGTCCCGCTGGGGTTGAATCGGGATATGCGGTCGGACTATCACGCGAACCTGCGGCAGCTCGCCGAGTTGCTGCATGCCATGTGTGAACAGGACCGGACCGTCATTTCGGCGGCCACCTACGCGGTGGTGAACGCCGATATCGAACAGGCCGAGGCCGCACTGGACATCGTCGGCCAGGTCGAGGAGATGGCGCAGCAGGCCGAACAGGAAGCGCTGCGCCTGCTGGCACTGCAAGCTCCGGTCGCCAGCGAGTTGCGGCGCGTGGTGACCGCCATCCAGCTCACCGGTCATCTGCAGCGCATGGGCGCCCTCGCCGGGCATATCGCCACGAGCGCACGCCGGCGCCATCCCGAACACGTCGTTCCCGAACCGGTGCGACCGTTGGTCGAACGTCTCGGCTCCACCGCCTGCGCGATCGCCACCAGCGCCGCGGCGGTGCTCGAGACCGGCGATCCGTACGACGCGGCCGGTCTCGACGCCCAGGACGACGCACTGGACAATCTGCACGAGCAGTTGCTGGCCGCCGTGCTGGACCACGAATGGGCGCACGGCATCACGGCCGCGGTCGACCTCACGCTGCTGGGACGGTACTACGAGCGCTTCGCCGACAATGCGGTGGAAGTGGGACGTCGCACCATCTTCCTCACCACCGGTGAAACCGCCGACAACTGGGCGCCCGGCGACGAGTGATCCGTCCGGCCTCCGAAACCTATGCGGCGGAACCGAATTCGGCCAGCACCGTGCCGTGCCGGATGACTCCGGAGAGTCTGGGCAGCTCGGTGGGTGCCGACCACGTGCGGAAGCCGTCGTAGCTGTCGCTGTAGAGATAGCGGCCCTCGGTGTAGGCGTCGAGATAGATGCGATGTCCGCCGTCGGGGAGCGGCACCACCGACGGACCCTCCCTCGGACCGCCCCATCCGGCCCAATCACCCTTGGCGACAAAGGTATACGGGCCCAAGGGGTTGTCCGTGACCGCCAGTTCGACCAGTTTGGTGTCCTCGTTCTTCACGAAGGCGTACACCCGCCCGTTCCACCGCACCAGCTGTGTGTCGATGAATCCCAGCGAACCCGGACCGCTCGGGCCCACACCGAACAGCGGAATCGGCGGCGCCCAGGTGGACAACCCCGCGCCGACCGGTAGCAGCAGATGCGGGGTGAAACCGTGCCCCCAGGTCAGCGAAACGATGATCGCGACTCGGCCCGCCGCGTCGACGTACCACTCCGGGGCCCATGTCCCTTCCAGGCGGCCCGGTACCAGCATCGGCGCCGGGGCCATCTCCGTCCAGGCGATTCGGTCCCGGCTACGCGCCAGGCCGATCGAGGTCGCGTCGGGGGCTCCGGTGTAGGTGAGGTAGTACCAGCCGTCGGTGTGCAGCATCACGCTGGGATCGCGAGCCAGCCCGGTCCGCGGCGTGAAGGCGTGTTCGGCGACCGGCGTGAACCGCGTCCCGTCCACTGATTCGTACACGGCCACGGTGGAGTCGCTGTCGGCTCGAAAGGCCGCCATCGTGTAGCGGGTGGGCGCGCGCTGGGGATCGGCGCCGATTCCCGGTAGCGCCGACTGCGCGCGTGCCGTTCCCGGGACCAGCAGGGGCAGACCGGCCAGCAGTGCGAGTGCGGATCTGCGTCCCATCGCCATGACCAGCGATTGTGCGGTTCACGCGCGACGATTCACCGGAGGCGCGCCGGAGCGATTCGCCTCCGGCGTGGCGTGGCGCCCGCGCACCGCCGGCTGTAGTGGAATCGATGCGCAGCACTGTGGCTCGGACCGAAGAGGGAGGACTCACTCGTGCGAACAACTCTCGTGGCGCCCCTGCTCGCTCTACTGATAGCGGGCGGTGCCGCGACGCCACGTCCGGCCCGCGGGGAGTCCGAGCCGATTCCGATGAACCCGCGCACATCGTTCGCTATGGTCTCGCTGATTCCCGGAACAGATACCGGCACAGGGAATTCGGGCGAAAGGCGGCCCGCCCTGTCGATCATCAAGCTGTATCTGGTCGATTACGTACTGCGCCACGGCGACGGATCCCGCTCGGATCGGCAGGCGGCTCAGCGGGCGATCCAGCTCTCCGACAGTGATGCCGCGACTGAGCTGGATACCAAGTATCCGCACGCCATCGATGCCGCCGCCGCGGAATTCGGTTCGGCCGACACCGGTCGCGGTTCGTTCTGGGGCGACTCCTACACCAGCGCCCGGGACGTCGCCGAATTCCTCGTCGCCGAGCAGCGCACCGATCCCGGCTCGCTGCTGCTGTGGTGGATGGCCACCGCGAGCCCGATCGCCGCCGACGGTACCGCGCAGAACTGGGGGACCGCGCACGTCCCGGCGACCGTCGGCACCAAATGGGGGTGGTCGGACGACGGCTCCTACGTCGCCTCGGCGTCCTTCGGCCCGGGCTTCGCGATCGCCGCCTTCACCCACGGCGATGCGAACGACGAGAACGCCGACCTCGCGGCGTTCACCGGGAGATAGTGGCGTTTCCGGCCGGCAGTTCGTGCCGAACCGCGACGGTGTGCCAGACTGGATGGTGAGCACGGGTTGTTGCAGTGATCGCCCGGCTCGCAACAGGAAGTAAATCAAAAGAATGTCGCAAGGCAGTGTGAAGTGGTTCAACGGCGAAAAGGGCTTCGGATTCATCGCCCAGGATGAGGGCGGTCCTGACGTTTTCGTCCACTATTCCGAAATTTCCGGTTCCGGCTTCAAGTCCCTCGATGAGGGCCAGCGTGTCGAGTTCGAGGTAGGCCAGGGCCAGAAGGGTCCCCAAGCTCAGAACGTCCGCGCCATCTAGGAGCTGACAAACCAGCGAAACCCGTGCCTGCGGCACGGGTTTCGTGCTTTTTCTGCGGCTTTTCCCCCCAGCCCCGCGAGGCCACGTGGACAGGGATGGCCTGGTCGCGTACAGTCGAAATAGATATCCGGTCCCACTGGCGTATGGCTGCCATCGGAATGGCAGCGCGAACAAACGTTCTTTCGTTTCGGGACAGTCCCTCGAACACCGCGCAGGCAACCGGATACGAGTGCGCTGCGACGAAATTTCGCGAGCTGCACAGGCTGTGTCGCCGGTGTTCTCGATCATGTCGATACGAACGTATCGCAGTCGATGCAGACACTGATCTGGATGTGTCGTCCACCGGTGATGTCGGCCCCGGCACCTGTTTCCGCAGGTCCCGGACACTGTCATTTACACGGCCGATCTTCGGCCGAGTCAGGAGCGTCGGCATGAACCGACCGAACCACCTTGTGCACGGCCCCGCGCGGCCCGTCGTCGAGCCCGCCGCACGTGTGCAGTTCAAGGATTACGAGACGAAAACCGGATATGTCGACGGCGCCTGGTGGCCCCGTAGCCCGGATCTCGCCACCGAACTTCCCGGCCTGCTCGCGGCCGTATCGCCCGCGCTCGGCTCGATCCACCGGGTCGTGTACAACGCCGCCGAATGGAACCCGGTCGTCGGCGGCGAAGCGGTGCGTCTCGACGGGACCCGGCACGGCACAGCCCACACCGTCGAGGTGCTCGGGGCGCGCGACCGGCGTCGAGTACTGCTGCTCATCCCGCCGCGCACCGATACCCATCGCGCCTGCGCTGTCATGGCTCTCGCGTGTCGTGCGAACGACGAATCGACGGTAGACGAACTCCTGGCCCAATTGCCCGGCCGCACCGGGCGGGCCGCCGCCCTTCGCCGGTGGCGCAACGGCGCGACCGGCTGTGAGTCGGCAGTGGCCGGCCGCATCCATCCAACTATCGAAAGACACTGCCTGTGAGTGAAAAACAACCCTTGGGCCCCCAACTCTTCAGCCACCGAGACGCTGTCACCGACAGCCCGTCCGACGTCGTGGCGCGAGGGGACCTGCGACCGACCTTCTCCGCCGCGCCGGACGCCTCGGCCGAGTCACGAAACCGAACCGCCCGCCGCGCAGACGCGAAATAACACCGCGATACCTGCGAGAGCACTCACCGTGTCGTCGGCAGGGTGAACGCGGCGGTGCGGACGACGTCGCCGTGCTTGAAATCCAGGAACAGCCGGTAGATTCCAGGGCCGGGGACGGCGGTGTGGAAGGTGACGTCCGGGCCCGGGGCGATGACGCCGTCGCCGGGTTCGCCGTTGGGGTGGACATGCACGTAGGCCAGGTCGCCCGCCCGCAGGATCACCAGATGTCCGTAGGCCGCCAGGTACGGCTGTAGGTCGGTGACCGGCTCGCCGTGCTTCCGCACGGTCAGGGTGAGCAGGCGGCCGTCGCCGGACACCAGATCGCCGTCGAGAGTCACCTCGTAGCCGTCGATGTCGGCGGTCCGGGCGGCCGCGGGTGTCGGGCGCGGTGCGTACGTGCCGGCGACGGCCAGGTCCGCGCCGAGGGTGATGGTCTTGCCGAGGGCCCGCGGGGCGATGTCGGTGAACACGCGATACGCGCCCGCTTCCGGCAGGTTCAGCCGCACCGTCCAGATGCCGTCGGCGGTGAGTTCCGGATGCACATGCCAGAACCCGGTCAGTTCCCGCTGCACCACGATGAGGTGCAGCTGCCGATCATGGATCGCGGTGTACTCGGTTACCGGTGCGCCGTCCGGACCCAGGATCCGGAACCGGAAATCGACCTCGCCCGGTGTGAGGATCGGCTCGGCGAGCGCCAAGGTGTACCCGTCCTGGGTGATCTGGAGCCCGCCCGGCAGTCCGCCACCGTGCGCGGCGTGCCCGCCATGGTTTTCGTGCGCGCTGTGCCCCTCGTGTCCACCGTGGCCCTCGTGACCGCCGTGATGCGCATGCGGGTCGTGGGTTCCGTGATTGCCTTGTGCCCCATGGTGATTGATGTCAGTGTGCGCGGTCATCGCTCCGGCCTTTCCGATCTTGTTCTCGTCCGACATCGAAAAACATATACCCCCTATGGGTATATGGCAACCCTGCTGTGGCGAGAAGTGCGAAGCTGCCCTCGAGGGCTGGTGGAACGCCTCGTAGAGGCGAGAACGAAGGCATCGCCGACGATCAGGCCGTCGAGATCGTCAGGCTGATTCAGACGACGACCGGCCGGCCCCCGGATGGGGACCGGCCGGTCGAATAATCACCGGTCAGCTGAGGCCGGCCACTTCCTGGGCGATCGCGGCGAGCCGGGTCTGGGCGGCCGACACGACGCCGTGGCGCTTCTTGTGGGCTTCCTCGTAGGCGACGATCGCGCGGATGTCGGCCGGCTCGGTGAGCTCCTTCACCGCGGCGACGGCCTGGGACACGTTCAGCTCGTCGTAGTCGCCGACCGGCAACTCACCGGGTTCGAGGACGCCGGTGGTCGCGCGGATCGAATGCAGGGCGTCGGCGGCCGCGCCGGCGCCTTCGTGGCGCGTGACCTGTTCGGCGGTCTCGAGTGCGGCGTCCCGGGAGGCCGAGAGAGTCTTGACCGCGACATCACCCGCGTGCGCGCCTCGGGCGAGCAGCTCCCCGAGCGCGGGCGGGGTGGTGCGGACGGTGTCCAACGCGCGGTCCAGGCCGCGAGCCGACCAGGTGACGGGCAGGTTGAACAGTTTCACCGCGGTGCCGGTCGCCGCCTGCAGCACGGTGCGGCGCAACGCGGCCGGCCCCCCGAGGGCATCCTCGGCCAGGACGGTGGTCAGCCATTCCACCGTGGCCGAATGCGCGGTGATCAAGCGGTCGGCCAACGTCACGATCTCTCGCTGACCCGCGGCGGTCGCGAGGGCCTTGATGTAGCGGGAGCGGTCGAGCAGCTGGTGCTCCAGCGCCAGATCGCCGAGCAGGGCCTCGTCGAACGGCTGGGCCTGTTCGGCCATCGCCTTGATGGCGGCGACCGCACGGCCGAGGAACGGGCCGACCACCTCGGGCACACTGCCCAGATCGCGGATGGCGGCCTCGATGGCCTCGGCGCGGGCGCGGCCCTTGTCGGCGTTCTCCGAGAGCTCCTTGCGGACAGCCTCGGTCCGCGCCTGCGCGATCCGGGTCTCGGCCACTTGTATCTCGGTATTGGTCAACGTCAGCAGTGCTCGCAGCTGGGCCAGCAGGGTGGACGTATCAAGAGTGCTCATGCGAATCTCGTCCTTCGGCGTATAGACAGCATCCGGTCGGGGCGCAACGTTGCACCATATCTTCGGCTACCCGCCATTACCGATGATTAACATCCGCTCAGCCGAGATAGGTCGATTCGAGTACGAGGTCCTTGAGAACCTTCTGGTATTCGGCGTGCGTCCGATGCTCGCGGGTCGTCCACCGGGTGCCCTCGTGGCGACGCATGAACGCTAGATATTCCGGGGCGCCCGGATATTTCACGTTGTCCGCCACGACGACCGCGCCGGGGCGCAGCCACGCCTGGTCCAGGATCCGGTGGAGATCGGGAAGATATTCGTCCTTCTCGTGGTCGAGGAAGGCGAAATCCAATGCGCCGGGGGAGAATTCGTGGTCTTCGCTCAGCGCGCGGAGTGTCTTTCCGTCGTCGCCCAACGTGCCGACGATGACGACGATGCGGTCACCGACGCCCGCGTGATCCCAGATCCGCCGGGCCACGGCGGCATTGGCAGCATTGAACTCGATCGAGTACAGCACGGCGTCGGCTGGCATGACCCGCGCCATGCGCAATGCGCTGTAGCCGCAATAGGTTCCGAGTTCCAGCAGGCGGCGCGGCCGCGCGGCGGCGACGGCCCGGTCGAGGATCCGGCCCTTCTCGTCACCGATGTTGATCAGGTAGCTCTTGGTGTAGCAGAACTCGTCGATCGCCCGGATCACGTCGTCGATGTCGTTGCGTCGCGCATGCGCGCACACGTAGTCGGCCAGCGCCTGTTCGCGGCCGTCACCGACCTGCCAGGTGGCGCCCATATGCCGGAGGCCGAACAGAAACCGCACATACGACCAGCGCAGGAACATCACTGGTTTGCCCACGCTCTCGTTGGCGGCGATCGCCAGGGCGATCGCGGCGACGGCGGCCAACACCGCGCGCGGGAGACGGAGACCGAATACCGCCGGCCGTCGTGCGGTCAGCATGATCGACGACGCGGCCGATACCGCGGATGCCACGATCGCAGCGGAATGCTTGCTCACATGCTCTTCCCTTCGCCGTGCCGATTCAGTTCGGCCTCCAGGATCGGCCCGATGACCGCGAGCGCCTCGGGGTTGGTCATCTGGGCGTGGGTGACGTCGACGCGGTGCTCGGCGATCCGTCCGGAAACCCAGGGCCGCCACATCTCGCCGGTCAGTTCGCCGGTGATGCCCTCGGTCGCCGTGAAATACAGCAGATCGCCGTCATAGGATGCCGGCCGGTAGCTCGTGGACATGGCGACGCTGTCGACGTAGCCCTGGTGTAGGCGTTCGAGCTGCTCGCGGGTCAGCCCGCGCCCGGGGCCGGGGCTGTCGGCGAGCACGTCCACCGCTTCGTCCAGCGTGAGCGGCCGCGTATCGGGAGTGGCCGACTCGTTGCCCTGCAGATGGGTGACCAGATCACGGACGGTGGGCGGCTCCGGCTGCGGCGCACCCTCCCCGAAGGCCACGCTGTCGAGCATGACGAGCAATCCCACGTCGTGCCCCCGGGCGCGCAGCCGGGCGGCGAGCGCGTGCGCGAGCTGGCCGCCCAGGGACCAGCCCAGCAGGTGGTACGGCCCTTCCGGCTGCACGCGCGTGAGTTCCCGCAGGTACACCTCCGCGAGCTCGTCGACGCTGTGGTACCGCCGCGATTGCCCGGAGACGGCCGGCGACTGCAGGCCGTAGACGGGCCGGTCGGTGATGTAGCGCAACAGGCCCGAATAGCACCACGACAGCGGGACCGCCGAATGCAGGCAGATCAGCGGCGTCCCGGAACCACTGCCGCGCAACGGAAGAACCGGCTGCAACGCCGAACCGCCGACTGCCGCCTCGCTGTTCCCACCGGCCGCGGTGGCTTCGATGGCGGCGGCCAAGGTCTGCACCGTCGGGGTGAACAGCGACGAGATCGTCACCGTGGTCCCGGTCCGCTCCGACAATTGCCGGCACAGTTCGACGCCCAGCAACGAGTTGCCGCCGAGTTCGAAGAAGTTGTCGTCCAGACCGATTCGAGTCTGCCCGGTCACCTCGGCGATCGTCTCCGCCACCGTACGCTCGATCTCCGAGGCCGGCGCGCGGAACGCCGGGCGCGGCAGCGTCTGTGGATCCGGCAACGCGGATCGATCGGTCTTGCCGCTGCTCGGATTGATCGGTATCTCGGGCAGCGGAATCAGCATCGCCGGAACCATGCCGGGCGGCAGCACGGTCCGCAATCGCGCCAAGACGGCGGCCCGGTCGAAATCTTTCCCGGCAGCCGCGGGCACGACATAGCCGATCAGCCGATCGCCGAGTGTCTCGGACGTCCACACCCGCACCACGGCCTGATCGACCGTCGCGTCGGAGGCCAGGGCGCGCTCCACCTCGGACGGCTCGATGCGCTGTCCGCGCAACGAGATCTGAACATCGCCTCGGCCGAGGTACTCCAGCGTGCCGTCGGGTTGCTCGCGGACCATGTCACCGGTGCGATACATCCGGATTCCCGGCTGCCCGTAGGGATTCGCCACGAAACTCTGCGCGGTGATCCCGGGCCGCCCCAGATATCCCCGCGCCAACGCGTCACCGGCGAGATACAGTTCGCCGCGGGCGCCACGGGGAGCCGGCCGTAGCCGGGCGTCCAGGACGAGAGTCTGCACGCCCGGCAGTCCGCGCCCGATCGTGATCGGCGAGCCGGGGGCGAGCGGTTCGGTCTGGGTCACCACGACGGTGGCTTCGGTGGGCCCGTAGGAGTTGAACATCGGTAACCGGCCCGCCCAGCGTTGCGCCAGTGCGGGCGGACATTTGTCTCCGCCGACGGTGACGGTCCGCAGCGAGGGCAGTCGATCCGGGTCGAGCGTGGCCAGGATGGCCGGCGTCACGATCAGCTGCGTGACGGCCTCCTCCTCCATCACTTGCGAAAGCCGTTGTCCCGCAACAATGTCCGGCGCCAGGGCGACCAGCTTCGCGCCGGGGGCGAACGCGGAGAGATATTCGAGCATCGACGCATCGCAGAATGGCGAATGTGCTTGCAGCACAACGGCATCGCTGCCGATTCCGTTGCGGGTGCGCAGATCGTCGGCCAGGGTCGCCAGCCCCTCGTGGGTACTCAGCACCCCCTTGGGCTCGCCGGTGGATCCGGAGGTGTAGATCAGATAGGCCGGGTGCGCGGCCCGCAACGGTCGTATCCGATCCGCGTCGGTCACCGCTTCGGCGGACCGGGAGGCGGCGGCGCGGGTGAACTCGTCGCTGTCGAGCATCAACCAGTCGACCGTCGTGGTCTCCTGCGGTGTGCGCCACCTGGTGAGGGTGATGCCCACCGTCGCACCGGAATCGGCGATCAGCTTCGAGACGCGGGCCGGCGGGTCGGTGGGATTGACCGGGAAGAACACCGCGCCCGCCCGGGCGACCGCCCACAACGCCATGACCGATTCCACCGACCGTGACAATGCCACCGCGACAACGACTTCCGGCCCGGCGCCGTGCGCGATCAGCTCGCGCGCCCACCGGGCGGTCGTCTCGTCCAGTTCGCGATAGGTCACCGAACGATCAGGCCCGCTCAGCGCGATCCGGTCACCGGCATCGATTCCACCCGCGAGCAGGTCCGGCAGCAATCGCTGGTGGTGTCGCCGCTGCGGGGCGGCGATCGTGTGCGTGCCGGCGACGGCCGTGAACACCGTGTCCGCGCCGTCGGCCCGCAGGAACCGGATCAGGCAGTCGACGAACTGCTGCCGATACGCCTCCACTTCCTCTGCTCGGTACAGCTCCGGGTTTGCATGAAAGTCGATGACGAACGGCTCGGTGCCGAACCGGTAGCAACTGATCGCCAAATCCTCCACCGGTCCGGCCGAAAGCAATTGCGTCCGACCGCGAACGGCGCCGAAGTCGATGCTCTCGGGCAGGCTGAGGACGTTGACCAGGGGCCCGTAGCCGTGCCGGCCGGCCTGCCCCACGCCGTGGTCGCGGAGCAGGTCTTCGTGCCGGTACAACTGATGACGCAACGCGCCGATCATGCTCAGGCGCACCTCGCGAACCAGCTCACCGACCGTGCTTTCGGCCACACCGCGCACCCGCAGGGGCACCACGTTCGAGACCATTCCCGCCGACTGCCGCAGCGCTCCGGTGGTACGCCCGGCGACGGGCAGCGACACCGTCACATCGGTATCGCCCGTCATCTGCGCCAGAAACGCGGTCACCGCCGCGACCAGCACCTCGGCCATTCCGGTGCCGTACCGGCGGGCTGCGTCGCCGAGCCGTGCCATGACCTCCGCGTCGACGGTCGCGTGCGCGATATGCGGCCGGGCCGAAGGTGCGGCGTACCGCTCACTGAGGCGGGTCGTATGGTCGAGGCCGGCGAGCTGCCGACCCCAGTACTCGCGGTCGGCCGCGAACCGAGACGAGGACCGATACCGCTGCTCGGCCGCCACGATCTCGGCCAGCGATACCGCCCGGCACGCCGCCGGTGGCCGTCCTTCGGTTGCGGCGGAATGCAATTCGGCTGTGCGCTGCAACACCTGGGCGGCGCCGAAGCCGTCGACGGCGATGTGGTGGCTGCGCGCGTAGCAGCGATATCGGCCGGGGCCGAGGGTGAACAGCACCGTCTTCGTGACGTCGTCTCGGGTCAGATCGATGCCCGCGTGATGATCCCGGCTCATCCACTCCTGTGCGGCGCGTTCGGGATCGGGGTGATCACTGAGATCTATGCAGTCGAATCCGGTGTCCACATCGTGGTCGAGATATTGGCGGGGCCGGCCATCGACGATAGTGAATCGTACATGCGGTGACTGTAATTCGCGTGCGGCGCGGCGGGCACACCGCTGGAGCAGTTCCAGGTCGAGATCGCCTTGCACATCGGTGTATTGCGAGATGGAGAACGGAACCGTGGGATGTAATTGCTGAGCCAGCCACAGTTCGTACTGCGCCACCGACAAGTCGAAGAAGTCCGCGTCCGGAGTCGCGTCGTCGTGACGACGCGTGGTACTCGAAAGGTCTACCACCGCAATTCCTTCATCATCGCCGGCGAGGATGTCGTCCGGGGGAGTGGGCGATACGGCGTCGTCACGAACCGATCCTCGTCCGGAGGAAGCTCGTTACCTCCGCCATCATCCGGCTGACCGAATCGGCGACGAAGAGGAGCGGTTGACAAATGCTGTCGTCGATATCGGCGGCGAGTATGTCGTCCACCCGGAACTCCCGCAGATCCGCGTTCACGAAGGACTCCATCTCCGTCACCGAGGACAGGATCGCGGCTCCGTACGCTCGCGGGTGACCTTTCTCGGCGACCACGCCGACCTCCAGGGTGAACCAGAACAACCGCGCTATCGCGGCCCGCTCCTCGTCGGAGGTGGCGCGGTTGGCGGCACGGCCGAAACAGCGATACAGCTCCGCAAATTCGGGGTCGGCCAGTATCACCGCATGTCCGACCAGTTCGTGGATGACGTCCGGATCGGGCGAGAACGATTGCTCGGTCACCGGCCGCACGTCCGGCGTGGCGTGCAGGATCCCGTCGGCCATCGGCCCGTAGAACAGGCGGCCGGGTTGGCTTCCGATGGCCGGCGCCAACGCGAAACCGGTCAGCGAACGAAGCATACGCGACACCTCGCTCATCTGCGGTACCCGCTCGGCGGGCAGCTGAACGAGGCGAGCCGCGCACCGATAGTCCGCGCAGGCGAGCTGTTCGTGCATGGCGCGAAGCGTCGCGAAAACGCGGGACCACAAGATGTCTTCGTCACTGCTGTACAGGAATTCGGGCAGAGGCTGCCCCGGGCGGCACGCGCGGGCGACCCGCTCCCGCTCGGACCGGACGTCCAGACCAACCGTCATCGCAATCAATCCTCTCCTCGAGTTGCCTAAGTTGCGCAGGTCATCACCACTCGGAATCGATCGGCGCTGACAATAGGTGCGTTCTGTGTGCGCGAGTACCCCCGGCGATTTTCAGCAAACAAATCGGCAAGGCCGGCGAGGATAAAGTAGAAGACGGCTTCCCGCAATACATTCGGCGGAATTTCAGGTGACAATTCGGTGCTTCCCGAGGGCGCTCGCGAAAGTGAAACGGGTTGTCCGGAAAACGATGGTTTTCGCTGTCCGATCTGTCGCCTTTCGGCCGAATTGTTCATAGCGCCTTCACTGATCATCAGGCGTCGATCGCGGCCGCGAACATCGGCCACGAATCGTGCACGGCGACTTGCCGATATCGCCGTGCGTGAGTTGCTCTGGGCCCGAAAGCAATCCGCGCCGGTCCCTGCCGACACATACAGCTGCGTGCCGCGCAGGCTGTCCGCGTACGGTGTCGGATCGTTGGCGGCTCACTCCGGCCCGACGGCGGGCACCGCATGTCGAGCGGGTTCGCGCCGTAGTGAGCCATCGCAAACCTCCCGCGGGCAGGTTCGGCATCGGCCCCTCCGCTCTTCTCAGACGAGCAACGGTAATCGTCAAGCTACTACAGGCGTGAAGCAATTCGCGGTTTACCGTCACATTTCCGATCGCGTTTCTGCTCGCTGAGGTCGGCGAATACCGCACGCGGTCACCGGATCGGCGTAGCCGGACACTTCAGAGGATCCACGCCCGTGAGCTCGGCACTGGCCGCCCACAACTCGGCCGCGACGTCCGGATCGGTCATATGCGCGTGGGGTGTTTCGCGGTGTGGCCGGCCGCGGAGGCCGAGCACCCTCGGCCCCCACAGCTCACCGCCGACGATCTCGGCGTCGAGGGCGGCTCGGACGATGCTGTCGGCCCCCGCGTTTTTGCTGTGCAGCACAACGCCCGCGGGCAGCCCGCGCAGGCGCTGGGCCGGGGTGCGGACCAACAACGGTGGCCGCGACGGGGTGAGCGAGTCCAGGGCGCCACCGGGGTGGGCGACGATGCTCGCGGTGTCGGCGCCGGATGCCCGCAGTCGGCGATCCAGTTCGAAGCCGAACAGAATCTGCGCCAGTTTCGATCGTCCGTAGGTGCGCTTGGGCCGGTAATCGCGCTCCGACTGCAGATCGGTGAGATCCAGCCGTTCCGACCGGGCGGCGAAACTGCCCACCGTGATCACCCGGCCGTGCGAGGCGGCCGTCAGCATCGGCGCCAGATGTGCGACCAACGCGAAATGCCCGAGATGGTTCGTCGCGAACATCGATTCGTGTCCTCGCGCGTTCACCTGACGCTCGGGGCCTGAGAGAAGTATTCCAGCGTTGAGCACGACCGCGTCCAGGCGCTCGACGCCGAGGGCGTCGACCGTCGCCGGCAGCGAGGACGGATCCGCGAGGTCCACGTGCACCGACATCGTTCGCGCGGCCGGAACTCGTGCTCGGATCGCCCGCATCGCGAGGTCGGCCTTGGCGGTGTCCCGGCACCCCAGCGCAACGGTCGCGCCCGCGGCCGCGAGTTGCTCCGCGACGAAGTATCCGATGCCCGCACTGGCGCCGGTGACCAGAATCGTCTTCCCTTCGGCTCGACAGCCGCTGTGCCATGTCATACCGGCAACTCTGCCGCGGCGCTCTTGCACCGCCCTGACGTCCCACTGGCATGCGGGCCCGGCGGGGGTGAATGCCACGGACGGTAACCACCCGAACGCTGACCATCGGTACGCGTGGATATATTCTCAGGTCGAGCCTTGTATTCGGGGGAATTGCGGGATCGGTCGCATCGATGGCCCGGCCGGAAGGTGCCATGGAAATGAGTGACTAATTAAAAGAATCTTGCCGTAATTAACTTTCCAGGCTGAATAATTAATTGCTGATAATGATATTTTCTTCTCGATTCGTTTGTGTGATTTCGGCCATGAAAAGATGAGAAGAGGCTATATTTTAGAAACTCGGTGTTGCGGTCCGGTATTCGGTCGTAACGTTGCTCTACATTTTCTGGAGTCAGTCATGAGATCCATCTCTTCCCTGGTTCGTGCCGGCGTTCTCGCTCCGGTGGCGGTCGCCACCGTCTTTTGTATGGCGGCACCGGCGAATGCCGCCCCGGTCAGCGTGAACTGGAGCTGTAAGGGCACCATTTTCGGGATCGGCCAGACCTCGAGCATGACCACATCGGTCACCGGCACCGCGCCGGGTTCGGCGGCGTCGGGTTCCGCGGTGGCCATCACCCTCACGCCGGGTTCGTCGTCGGTGCCCAGCTCGGCGTCCGGCTTCACCGTGAACAACATCAGCAACCTGAAGATGACGTTTCCGACTCCCGCGAATTCGACATTGGTCTCCGCTACCGCCTCCGGGGGTACCGTGGCCGGCACCGTCGCCACGTCGGGTGGGAATGTCGTTCTGACCGTGCCGGGTCCGATCGCCGGCGGCACCAGTTTCACGCCGCCGGCGGTGACCATCAATGTCACCGCCGGAACCCCCGGAACGCCGATCACCAGCAAGTACGCGGGAACCAGTTACACCAGTCCCGGTATGACCATGACGACCAATGTCGCACTGGTCGGCAATGTCGCGACCTCGTGTTATCCGAACCCGTCGCCGACCCTCACCACCACTGCCGTCAGCTGATTCCGCGGGCAGACGCCACGGCGTGACGGCCGGTGTCCGCACCGGCGGCCGGTGGTGAACATGCCTGGGCCGGGTTGTGTCAGCAGCCCGGTCCAGGTCTCACCCGGGGCGGCCAGGTGGCCACGGTTCCTCATAGTGATTGCCCCGCTTCACGTTTGGCGCGGGGGCAGCCACTCGCACCGAATTTTGTGATGCACCGTATCGCATGAGTCGGTGTGTCGTACAGTGCATGTCCGACACAGCCGCGGTCGCTTCGGCGGCCGGAGCTGTGCCAGCTTTCGTGATGTTCGGCAGCCGCGGTTCGGGTTGCCGGCCAAATCGATTGACAGGAGCACATATGCCCGCTTCACGCGACCGGCGGCGATCCCTACCGTACGCAGGGGAAATGATGGTGCACACACCCTGATCGGCGACTTCTCTTGAGCGGTTTCATGTTTCACAGTGATCGAGGGGAAAGCTCGTGTGCCCGAGACCAATCGAACCCGCCCGGATCTCGGCCGAACTCAAAAGGGCCCTGGGGTTCTACCACGGAACCGTCGAGGATCTGACCCGCGAATTGATCCGGGTGCTGGGCGTGAACGAGACCGACCGGCGGGCACTGGAGATCGTCCTGGCCGACGACGAGAAATCCACGACGCCGGGGATGCTGGCCGAACGGCTCGGCATCACCGCGGCCGGCGTCACGATCATGCTGAACCGGCTGGAGAAGCAGGGCTATATCACCCGTTCCCTGCATCCGACCGATCGTCGTCGCGTGATCGTGATGGCGACCGACCTCGCGGCCTATCGCATACAGCAACTCGTCGTACCCATGATCGTCGAGAGTTACAAGATGTTGTTGAGCTGGTACGACTCTGCCGAACTCGAGATAATCGCCGACTTTCTCACCCGCGCCGGTGAATTGCAACGAATCCACCGGCAACGGCTGCGCGACGTGGATCCCTTCTCCAGGGCCTGAAACCTCGACCACGAAGCCTCGTCCACATCGACAGAAATTCGAGGCGCTGGGATATTCGGCGCCCAGACCTTGCAGTGAAGTCCGGTCGCGCGCCGTCCGGGCGCTGCTCTTCTCGGCAAGACATTGACGTATGGATGCCCGTTCGAGTTGTTCGCCGAACTGCCGCAATTCGATGTCCGCTTCTCGGGAGCGTTCTGCGGTGGTGCAGACGGTGTGATCACCGTTTTCCGGCGGTGGCGCATCCGGACGAAGAAAGCGATAGTGGGATGCGAACCGTCGACAACAGCGAAAACCCAGCAGGTGAGCCGCGGACTCTGATTCCGCGGTGGTTCGGGCGGCAGTCCGCGGAGCCTCCGGCCGATCGGTTCCGGCGGCGGCTCTCGCGCGCGGGTGTGGTCGCCGCGTTGGTAACCACGGCAATCGGGATAACGCTCGTGGTACGAGCGGATTCCGGTCCGCCGGTGCGTGTGAACGATTCTCGGGCGTACTCGGGTGACCCCACCGTGCAGACCCTCGACGGCGGTGCCTCGCGAAGCGAAACCGCCGCGGCGAACGGGGGTACGGCTTTCGACGCCTCGAGCGAGCTCCCCGTACCGGTCGACGTTTCGGGCGATACCGACGCTGCTGCCGATCCCGGAACCGCCCCACCGGCCGCCGATCCCGCCGACCCGAGTTCCGGCCCCGCCACTGCGACGGAATCCACGCCGCCCACCACGACGGATCCCTCGCCTCCGAGTTCGACGGCCGGTTCGCTCGGCGCGAGTTTCTCTGCCACGGCGAGCCTTTCGATCCAGCTCATGCCCGGCGTGCCGGACTCGGGCCTGGTCGTCCCGCCTCCGATATCCACGGCGCCGACGACCCCGGCGGAGACGTCGACGGTCACGGTGACGGCCGACCCGACTATGGCGACCACGACACTGCCGCCGACCACGCCGACGACACCGATGACGACGGTGCCGACTACCACCGTGCCCGCCACCGCAGCGCCGACGACGGCACGGCCGACCACCCCGCCGCCAGCACCGACTACGACGGCACCGACTACGACGGTGCTCGCCACCGCAGTGCCGACCACGGCACGGCCGACCATCACGCCGGCGACACCTACCGACGCAGCGACCGCGGCACCTACCGGCACTCCGGCCAAGACCACGACGGTATCCCCACGCACCACGACGACCACCGTTGCGGCGAATACCACGCCATCCCCGTCACCGGAGGTGGTCACGACATCCGGGTCACCGACAACCCCGGCGACGCGATCTACGACGACGATGGCGCCGAAGACGACCGCGCCTCCGCCGCACACGAAGTCGGCGCTCCCGACGGCTCCGTCGCTCGCGCATCCTCCCGCCACATCACCGAAAGTCGCTGGGGGATAAGCGGTCACGCGGGGGCTTGGCGCACTCGAGCATCCGTGGTTGTCGACGAATGGTCCACTGCCCGCATCTACGTCGCCGGATGGGACTCCGGCTGCCAGTCGTAGACGACTGTGGTGCGCAGAACGATGTCCTGAAGTGAATGCCGGCGCGAATCGACCGCCGCCCAGAACAATCCGACGGCGAACATCACGCAGAACACCGCCCGCAGCAAGGCCCGCGGCCATCCCACGAGTTCGCCGTCGCGGCTCACCACCCGCAGTCCCATCATTACGGCGCCGACGGTCCGGCCGCTCACGGCCCAGCATCCGGTGAGGTACAGCACCGACACCACGATGAATATGCCCGTCGACATGACCGCGCCGGTGTCCGGCCACGCGAAGTCCTGCGGCGAGAACAGCAGTCGAGCGAACGCCAGACACAGGTAGATCCCGGCCATGATCGCCAGGACGACGGCGATATCGACCCCCGAGGCGATCGACCGGGTCACGATTCCGGCGGGGCGATGGGCAGGCGCGCTCACTCCGCGCCCGATTCGGACGGTGTTCGCCGGAGCAGTTTTCCGACGAACCCCGCGACCGCGTCGTCCGCATGCATCCCTTGGCTTCGGATGCCGAGAACCGCCTCCGCGGACATCGAATCGGTGGATTCCCGGATGATCCGGGGGAGATCGACGCCGTCGATCACGGTATCGGCCAGCCCGACCAGGTCGACCCGCCCGATGATCTTGTCGACATCGATTCGTTCGGCCACCGCGTCGAGATCCACGTTGTCGACGACGATCGCCGTGAGGTCGACGGCGCCGACCGCGGTCCGCACGATCCGGCCGATCACCGCCTGCAGCACCCGCTCGGTGAGATCATCGACGGCTTCCAGCGTCTCGGCGCCTCGCTGTCCGAGCTCCGCGAGCACCGGCTCGACGCCCGGCACGTGCTGGGCGACATCGAATCCGAACCCCAGCACGCGCCCGGCAGCTCCGCCGACCTTCGCGGCGGCGCCGACCACCAGGTTCACCGGCCTCGACATCGTGGTGCCGTCCACATCACCATCAAACTCGCTCAATGCCGGATGGGTATGCCTTTCGAGTTATTCGGCTTTCAGACGTGGTCCGAGCTCGGCCGGCCGGGGACGCGGTCGCGCTCCCAGATCCGGCGGGACGTCGGCAGCGTGTCGCTGCCCAGCTCCGGCGGGGCCGCCCAGATTCGGCGAATCCGTTCGGTGGTGTCGAAACGCGGCCATCCGGGGTCGCCGGTCGTGGCGAAGGCGATGAATGCGTTGCGCATCGCCGCCGAGAGGTCGCCGAAGTCCGGCGGGATCTCCGGCCCGATGAGCTGCGCGGCGAGCGGGCCGTGGGGCGTATCGAAGGTGAAGGGAACGTCGAGGCCGTGGCAGGCCCGAAGTGCGCCGTCGCGTGCAGCGCGACCACACCACCGACCCCACCGGCCACGGTGCGGCCCAGCCGCCAGATCGCCCAGCCGAGGGTGATCGCTGTCGTGATGGCCGCGGTGATCAGGATGTGGGCGTGGCTGAATATCGGCCCCGTGGTCGAAAGGCATCCCGGAGGGCCTCACCACCCACAGTTTCCGCGGCGCGGTCGCACGATCCTCGACGACGCCGGTCTGTCGGCCCACGCCACTGCCGACGTTCTGATGCACGTCGACCCTGCCATGACCCAACGCCACTACATGGGCCGATGCCGAGCCCACCGAGCAGCTGCGGATGCGCTGGACCGAGCCGTCAGCGGACAGTTCTGCCGCGCCACGCACGGCGAATTAGTTGGGACTTCGTTGGAAGATCCGACCAACGAGGTAGGTATTCGGGCGGAGGAAACCCGCCCTGACCTGCGATCAAAGTGGAGCTAAGGGGAATCGAACCCCTGACCTTCTCGATGCGAACGAGACGCGCTACCAACTGCGCTATAGCCCCGTGGCTCGTTTCCGGGCCAACGGAGGAGAACTTTAGCAGGTGGGGGCGGGAGATTCCGAATCCTGTCTCTTATACACA
>NZ_PYHT01000006.1:0-273176 GCF_003023875.1 Nocardia sp. MDA0666 | reverse complement strand
GCCCAACACCCCGGGTACGTCCGCGCCGAACCCGACCAATGCCCCCGCCCATTCCGAGCAGCCGGCACCCACCACCGCGGCGCCGGCCCCTCAGACTCCGGGGGAGAACTGCAGGAAGGCGGACTGATGTCCGCACCGGCACCGCCGTCCGCTGGAGCGTTCCCCAGTCCACCGGGCGGGTTCGCTCCCGCGCCGCCACCCTCGACCCGCCGCAACGTCGAACTGTTGCTGCTGGGTTTCGCGGTGGTCATCACCACGGTTGCGCTGGTGCTGGTGGAGGCCAGTCAGGATCAGGAAATCACCTGGGATCTGGCCAAATTGGGTTTCGCCTATCTGGCGCTGTTCGGTGTCGCCCATCTCGCGGTGCGGCGCTTCGCCCCGTTCGCCGATCCGCTGCTGTTACCGATCGCGGCACTGCTCAACGGACTCGGGCTGGTGCTGATCCATCGCCTGGATCTCGCCGACGAGCAGACCGCGATCCACAACTCGTGGTCGATCCCCTCCCCCGACGCCAATCAACAGGTGCTGTGGACAGCGCTGGGGATCACTCTGTTCATCGCGGTGCTGGTGCTGCTGCGCGACTACCGCACCCTGGCCCGCTACGGCTATACCCTCGGGCTGCTCGGCCTGGTGGCGTTGATGATCCCCGCGCTGCTGCCGGGGAGGTTCTCCGAAACCAACGGCGCCAAGATCTGGATCCGGTTGCCCGGTTTCAGTGTGCAGCCGGGTGAGTTCGCGAAGATCCTGCTGATCATCTTCTTCGCGTCGGTACTGGTCGCCAAGCGGGATCTGTTCACCGCGGCCGGGCGCCATGTCCTGGGAATGGAGTTGCCGCGACCGCGCGACCTCGGCCCGATTCTGCTGGTGTGGGCGGCCTGCCTGGTCGTGTTGTTCTTCGAGAAGGACCTCGGCACCTCGCTGCTGATCTTCGCCACCGTGCTGGCGATGCTCTACATCGCGACCGAGCGGGTGGGCTGGCTGATCGTCGGCGCCGGACTGCTGGCGCTCGGATTCTTCCTCGCCTACAACGCCTTCGGCCACGTGCGGGTACGAGTGTCGACGTGGTTGCACCCGTTCGACGACTACAACAGCACCGGCTACCAGATCTCGCAATCGCTGTTCGGGCTCGCGACCGGCGGCCTGGCCGGGACCGGACTCGGCAGCGGCCGGCCTTCCCAGGTGCCGTTCGCCAAGACCGACTTCATCATCGCCACCATCGGTGAGGAGCTGGGCCTGATCGGGCTCACCGTGGTGCTGATGCTGTTCGCCGTCTTCGTGGTGCGCGGATTGCGCACGGCCCTGGCGGTCCGCGACAGTTTCGGCAAGCTGCTCGCCGCCGGATTGGCGTTCACCATCGCCATTCAGGTATTCGTGGTGGTGGGTGGCGTCACCAAACTGATTCCCCTGACCGGACTCACCACCCCCTTCGTGTCCTACGGCGGCTCCTCGCTGCTCGCGAACTACGCCCTGCTGGCGTTACTGGTGAAGATCTCCGACGCCGCTCGGGCGCCGGCGCCGGCTCGCCGCCGGGAAGCCGCACCGATCGCCGAAGCACAGACCGAGATGATCCGCGCCGAGACGCCCCGACCCGAGAAGGGAGAGCCGGCATGAACACCCCGCTCCGCCGGGTCGCGATGGCGGTCATGGTGATGATCGTCGCGCTGCTGGTGAACGCGACCTACGTCCAGGTCATCAAGGCCGACAGCCTGCGCAACGATCCCCGCAACTCCCGGGTGCTGCTCGACGAATACAGCCGCCAGCGCGGTCAGATCTCGGCCGGCGGCACGGTGCTCGCCAGTTCGGTGGCCACCGACGACCGCTACAAATACCTGCGCACCTATCCCACCGATCCCTCCGCCTACGCCCCGGTGACCGGCTTCTATTCGATGCAGTACGGCAGCACCGGTCTGGAGCGTTCCGAGGATTCGGTGCTCAACGGTTCCGACAGCGCGCTGTTCGGCCGCCGCCTGATCGACATGATCTCCGGCCGCGATCCGCGCGGCGGCAACGTGGTGACCACCATCAATCCGATGATGCAGAAGGTCGCCTACGACCAGCTCACCAGCAAGGGTTACACCGGCTCCGTCGTCGCGATCGAACCGGGTACCGGCCGAATTCTGACCATGGTGTCGACACCGAGCTACGACCCCAACCAGCTGTCCACGCACGACGGCGCGCGCGCCACCCAGGCCTGGGAATCGCTGAGCGCGGACCCGAGTCAGCCGATGTTGAATCGTGCGGTGTCGCAGACGTATCCACCCGGTTCGACCTTCAAGGTCGTCGTCGCGGCGGCCGCACTGTCGATGGGGATCAAGCCGGAGGACGCGTTCACCGCGGCGCCGAACATCACCCTGCCCGGGACGAACACCACGCTGGAGAACTACAACGGCACCCCCTGCGGCGGGGGTGCGACCGCGACCATGCACGACGCGTTCCGGCTCTCGTGCAACACCGCCTTCGCCGAGATCGGCATGAAGGTGGGCGCGGCCAAACTGAAGGACGAGGCCACGGCCTTCGGCATCGGCCCGCATTCGGGCATCCCGATCCCGGTGGCCGACAGCACGGTCGGCCCGATTCCGGACAACGCGGCGCTGGCCCAGACCAGCATCGGCCAGCGAGACGTAGCTCTCACCCCACTCGACGATGCGGTGATCGCGGCTACCGTAGCCAATGGCGGTGTGCGGATGGAGCCGCATCTGGTCGACCGGACCCAGGGTCCCGACCTGCGCGATCTGTCCACCACCAAACCGGTGTCGGTCGGGCAGGCGATCAGCGCCCCGGTGGCCAGCCAGCTGACCGGGCTGATGATCGATTCGGAGAAGGCGACGGCCGGGGGCACCCAGCCGCGGCCGTACCAGATCGCCTCCAAGACCGGCACCGCCGAACACGGCAGCGACCCGCGCAACACCCCGCCGCACGCCTGGTACATCGCGTTCGCGCCGGCGCAGAACCCGAAGATCGCGATCGCGGTCATCGTGGAGAACGGCGGCGACCGCGCGCTGGCCGCGACCGGCGGATCGGTGGCGGCGCCGGTGGCACGGGCGGTGCTGGATGCCGGATTGCAGGGGGGCTGAGGACGATGAGTAAGCGAGGACCAGGACCCCAGGTGGATATGCAACAACGTCGTGATCGGCGAACCTACCGTCGGGGGCGGCCATGCTGAACAACGGTGCCCTGATCGCCGATCGGTATCGGCTGCAACGTCTGATCGCCACGGGCGGTATGGGCCAGGTGTGGGAGGCGTTGGACACCCGCCTGGACCGCCGGGTCGCGGTGAAGGTCCTCAAGGCCGAATTCTCTGCGGATCCGACGTTCCGGCATCGGTTCAAGACCGAGGCCAAGACCACCGCGCAGCTCAACCACCCCGGCATCGCGGGGGTCTACGACTACGGCGAGACCTACGACCCGCAGGGCGGTGAAACCGCCTATCTGGTGATGGAGCTCGTCCAGGGCGAACCGCTCAACGCGGTGCTGAACCGGCTCGGCCGGCTCTCGGTCGGCCAGGGTCTGGACATGCTGGAGCAGACCAGCCGCGCCCTCGAGGTCGCCCATGCCGCGGGCGTGGTCCACCGCGACGTGAAGCCCGGCAATATCCTGGTCACCCCCACCGGCCAGGTGAAGATCACCGACTTCGGCATCGCGAAGGCGGTCGACGCCTCACCGGTGACCAAGACCGGCATGGTGATGGGCACCGCCCAGTACATCGCTCCCGAGCAGGCCACCGGCGAGGATGCCACCTCGGCCAGTGACGTGTACTCGCTCGGCGTCGTCGGCTACGAGGCGCTGTCGGGCCATCGGCCGTTCACCGGTGACGGTGCCCTGACGGTGGCGATGAAGCATGTGCGCGAGGCGCCGCCGCCGATGCCGGCCGATCTGCCGCCGAACGTGCGCGAACTGATCGACATCACGATGACCAAGGATCCGACGCGGCGCTACCACAGCGGCGGCGAATTCGCCGATGCCGTGGCCGCGGTCCGGGCCGGTCGCCGTCCACCGCCGCCGCGCGGAGGTGCGGTCCCGCAGACCGGCGCCACTCGTGTCCTCCCGCCCGGCCCGACCGCGATCATCCCTCGCGGTGATTACGACGGCGCGACCGCCCGTTATTCGACCGCTGAACCGGCCCGGGTGGGCGCGGCGGGCGGTTCGACGGCCATGATGCCGGGCCCCGGCCCGGCCGGCGACACCGAGAAGCCGGGATTCACCACCGGTCAGAAGGTGATGGCCGGACTCGGCGCGGGCGCGGTTCTGCTCGGCGGCCTGGCCGCCTGGGTGCTGCTCAGCGGTAAGGCCCCGGATTCGACGGTGTCGCCGGTGAAGTCGACCACCTCCGTGGTCGCGCCCCCGCCGCCGACCACGGTGTGGACCACGAACGAAGAGCCGACGACCACCATCCAACCGGCCCCGCCGCCGGTGGTGACGACGACTCCCGAGCCGACGACGACCACCACACCCCCGCCGACCACAACCACCACGGCACCGCCGACGACCACCACCCGGGAGCGGCCGACCCGCACCACGCGTCCCACAACACGCCCGTCCGTCCCCTCGCTCGACCTACCATTGCCGGGGGCCGGCGATTCACTACCGGGGGCCGGCGGTACGCACGAAGCCGACAGCAGTAGACACCCTGACACCTCCTCACAAGGACTGCCATGACGACCCCGAAGAATCTGTCTTCTCGCTACGAACTGGGCGAGATCATCGGATTCGGTGGTATGTCGGAGGTGCACAAGGCTCGCGACCTGCGGCTCGGGCGCGACGTGGCGATCAAGGTGCTGCGCGCGGATCTCGCCCGCGACCCCACGTTCTATCTGCGCTTCAAGCGCGAGGCACAGAACGCGGCGGCGTTGAACCACCCGGCGATCGTCGCGGTATACGACACCGGCGAGGCCGAGATCGACGGCGGCCCGCTGCCCTACATCGTGATGGAGTACGTCGACGGCGAGACGCTGCGCGATATCGTGCGCGGCAAGGGTCCGCTGCCGCCGCGCCGGGCGATGGAGATCATCGCCGATGTCTGTGCCGCACTGGATTTCAGCCACAAGAACGGCATCGTGCATCGCGATATGAAGCCGGCCAACATCATGATCAACCGCCAGGGTGCGGTGAAGGTGATGGACTTCGGTATCGCGCGTGCCATCGCGGACAGCTCGAATCCGATGACCCAGACCGCCGCGGTGATCGGCACCGCGCAGTATCTGTCACCGGAACAGGCGCGCGGCGAACAGGTCGACGCCCGGTCCGACGTGTACTCCGTCGGCTGTGTGCTGTACGAAATCCTCACGGGACAGCCGCCTTTCACCGGTGATTCACCGGTCGCGGTCGCCTACCAGCATGTCCGCGAGGATCCGAAGCTGCCCTCGCTGGTTCATCCGGGCGTACCGCGCGAACTCGATTCGGTCATCCTCAAGGCGATGAGCAAGAATCCGGCCAACCGGTATCAGTCCGCCGCCGAGATGCGCGCCGATCTGATCCGGGTGCTGGGTGGCCAGAAGCCGCAGGCGCCGATGGTGATGACCGAGGAGGACCGCACCACCTTCCTCGGCAGTATGGATCCCGAACCTCGCAGCTACCGCACGGTCGAACGCAACGACGGCGACGACGAGCCGGAACCCGAATCCGACGGTTCGAGGCGCAAGGTGTGGATCGGCATCGGTGCCGCCGCGGTGGTCGCGGTGCTGGTCGCGCTGTTCTGGGTGTTGATCGGTCCGGGCAGCAGACCCGATCAGGTCGCGATCCCCGATCTGTCCAATCAGCCGGCGGAGCAGGCGCGCAACGATCTCCAGAAGCTGGGATTCAATGTCGCCGTCCAGCCGAAACCGGACGGCAAGGTCGCCAGCGGCAATGTGGTCGCCACCCAGCCCCTGGGCGGTGCGCGCGTCGACAAGGGGTCCACGGTGACCCTGCAGATTTCGACCGGTCCGCAGCAGGTGCCGGTGCCACAGCTGACGAAACTGACCCAGCAACAGGCCGAGCAGAATTTGAACGCGGCCGGGCTGCTCCTGGATCCGCAGATCCAGCGCGGCGCCTCCAGTCCGGAGGACAAGGACAAGGTGATCGCCGAATCACCCGCCGCCGGAACCAAGATCGATGCCGGTTCGAAGGTGACGATCACCCTCGGCAAGGGGCCGGACCAGGTTCGCGTGCCGGATGTGGTGGGCCAGTCGATCGATGTGGCGGAACCGAATCTGGCCGACAGCGCGGGGTTCAAGGTCGTGATCCAGAAGGTCAGCTCGTCGCGGCCCGCCGGTGAGGTGCTGTCCACCGATCCGGCCGGCGGTTCGATGGCCGACAAGGGCTCGACCATCACCGTGCAGGTGTCCAGCGATCAGATCACCATGCCGTCGCTGACCGGTCTCACCCCGTCGCAGGCCGTGGACAAACTGCGCTCGGTGGGCTGGACCGGTGGTGTGGGCCAGATCAGCCAGAGCACCCAGGGCACGTTCGACGCGAGCAATGTCGGCCGGGTGATCGATCAGCAGCCGCGGCCCGGTTCGTCGGTGGCACGCAACGCGACCATCACGATCGTCACGGGAGTGCTCGGCCCGCCCTGACGCGGGCCGGTGATCACAGCGCGAGGTGGCGATTCATCGACATGGCCTCCTCGGCCAGGTCGGGAAGTTCGACCACCTCGACTCCGTGGTCGCGCAGATTCTCCACGCCGACACAGTTCTCCACGAAGGTGCGCGGTTCACGCCATGCGATGACGACGCGCGGAATTCCGGCGGCCAGGATGCGGTCGGCACACGGGACGCGGCCGACCGAGGCCCGGGTGGAACACGGTTCGAGCGTGCTGTAGATGGTGGCCTGCGCGAGCCGGGGATCGGCGCCGAGTTTGTTCAGTGCCGATTCCTCGGCGTGCACCTTCGCCTCGGTTTCACGGGAGTAGCCGTGGGCGAGTTCGACGCCGTCCGGGCCGACGATCACCGCGCCGACCGAGAAGGCGGTGGCACTGGGCGGGCACAGCCGGGCCAGGCCGATCGCGTGATGCATCCAGAACCGGTGCGCCCCGGGCCGGCCGGGGATACGGCTGCCCGACTCGACCGACTCCCACGCATCGGATTCGGTTGTCACTGTGCGTCTTTCATCGTCGCCGAACTCCCATCGGACGGTGCCGGCCGCGGCAGATACCGCAGGACTGCGATATCTCCGAGGCGAGTGATATCCACCAAAGCCATTCTGCGCCGAGAACCGCCGGGAAAGTCGGCCGGATGCAAAAA
This sequence comes from Nocardia sp. MDA0666, assembly GCF_003023875.1. Lineage (NCBI taxonomy): Bacteria > Bacillati > Actinomycetota > Actinomycetes > Mycobacteriales > Nocardiaceae > Nocardia > Nocardia sp. MDA0666. The sequence continues at coordinate 265,956 of NZ_PYHT01000006.1, read as the reverse complement.
TTTCGGGGCCGCGCTGTCACCGACCAGTACCGGGGCGACCGCCATCAGCAGTTCGTCGGCCAGATCCGCCGCCAGGAAGGCGGTGTGGATGCGGCCACCGCCCTCGACCATCAGGCGGGCGATCCCGCGCTCGCCCAGATCGTCGAGCAGCGCGCCGAAGTCGACGGAGCTGCCGAGGGCGACGACCTCGGCTCGGCCGGTGAGCCGATCGCCCAGCCGCTCCCGCCCGGCCGTGGTCGTATAGACCAGCCGCCGGCCACCCTGATTCCACAACCGCTGCCCGGGATCGAGTTCACCGCTCGCGGTGACGACGACGCGCACCGGGAATTCGGGTTTTCCCGCCGCGATCCGCGCCTCGCGTCGCCGCTCACTGTTCAGCGACAACCGAGGATCGTCGCGTCGCAGGGTCTCGGCTCCGATCAGAATCGCGTCGGACTCGGCACGCACCTGGTCGACACGATCGAAATCCTCGGCGTTGGACAGCAGCAATCGTTGCGGACCGGCGTCATCGATATATCCGTCGATGCTGGTGGCCACCGAGAGCACGACGTACGGCCGGGCCATCAGCGCCGCCGGGGCACGATGACCGCGCCGAGCTCATGCATGCGCAAACTCCTTGTCACGGTGAGGCTTTCGCGTGCCCCGGCGCGGCGGCCCGGTCACACCAGCGCGGCGACCTCGGATTCGAGCGTCTGGACCAGGCCCTCGGCCGGACGCTCGCCGCACACCTCGAGCCAGTTCGCCAGCATCCGGTGCCCACCCTGGGTGAGCACCGATTCGGGGTGGAACTGCACGCCGTGGATGGGCAGGTCGCGGTGCCGTACGGCCATCACGATGCCGCTCTCGGTGCGTCCGATCACCTCGATATCACCGGGCAAAGTGTCCTCGAGCACGGTCAGCGAGTGATAGCGGGTGGCGGTGAACGGGTCGGGCAGCCCCGCCAGCACTCCGGCACCGATGTGGAAGACCGAACTCGTCTTACCGTGCAGCAGCTCGGGGGCGCGGGTCACGGTCGCGCCGAACGCCTCTCCGATCGCCTGATGTCCCAGGCACACGCCGAGCAGCGGAGTCCGGGTCCTGGCGCAGGCGCGGACCAGTTCGATACTCGCGCCGGCACGGTCCGGGGTGCCCGGGCCCGGGCTGATCAACAGGCCGTCGAAATCGGCGGCCACGGCGTCGGTGTCCTGCAGCCGGGAGTCGTCGTTGCGCCAGACGGTCGCCTCGGCACCCAGCTGGCCCAGATATTGGACCAGGTTGAATACGAAGCTGTCGTAATTGTCGACGACCAGAACACGCATGGTTCGAGAGTACGTGGCGCCACCATCGATACGCAGCTGAGATAGCCTTTAGGCAGACCTGCACGCCGAATACGAGGACGTCATGCCCAAGTCGAAGGTCCGCAAGAAGACCGACTACACGATCAACCCGACCAGCCGCACTCCGGTGAAGGTGAAGGGCGGTCCGTCGCCGGTCTGGTATGTGGCGATCATGCTCGGCTTCATGCTGGCCGGTCTGGCGTGGTTGCTGGTCTACTACCTGGGCGCCGACCACATCCAGTGGATGAGCGATCTCAACGCCTGGAACTTCCTGATCGGCTTCGGACTGATGGTGATCGGCCTGATCATGACGATGCGGTGGCGCTGAGCGTTCTGTCGCACGGTGGCGCTGATCGCGCGGCGTTTGCGCTTATTACACGCGTGTGATTCATGCACACCTGTGGATGATTCTGTGGACAACTCGAGGAGCAATTGGGGACCGTGAGCACACCGCCCGAACACCCCGAGTCCGATCGTCCGGGGTCCGCTGGGGAATTCGGTAGTTCGGAGCCGGCGCCCCGGCTCGAGTGGTCCACGCCGGCGCCCGCCCTGGCCGCTGTCTCCCTCGGCGGAGTGGCGCTGGCCGTGGCCGCCGCGTTCGCCTCCGACGCACCGAGCCGGCTGTTGATCGGCTTGGCCGCGGCGCTGCTGCTGTGCCTGGCCGGACTGGGCTTCCGACAGCGCCCACGCCTGACTGTCGTTCCCGGAAAACCGGCCCAGCTGGTGATTCGTGGCCTGCTCGGGCCGGTCGGCTACGGTCCCGACCAGATTCTGCGGGCCCGAGTCGTCGGGTTCCGGCGCCTGGGCCGCAGCATCCCCAATCTGGAACTCGACGTCGACCACAAGGGCGAGGAGCGGCTGGTGATCTTCGGCCGCTGGGACCTCGGTACCCACCCCCAGGACGTCCTGGATGTGATGAGCGTGCACGGTCTCGTCCCCCCCGAACCCCGCAACAACTGACACCGGGATCCGCCGGGGACCGAATCAGGCGAGAACGGCCGCACCCGCGCCGATCAGCGCGATCGTCAGCGCCGCGAGGCCGGCCACCGAACTCCATCCGATCCATCGGATCGAATCCCGGGTCCGCGCCCGCAGCCATTCCGGTAGGAACAGGATTCCGGCGGCGGCGAGCGTGCCCGCCACCAGCCCACCGAGATGGCCCCACAGCGAGATACCCGGCAGGGACACGCTGATGAGCAGGTTGATCGCGATCAACACCAGCATCTGCACGGGACTCTGCCGCAGCCGCAGCAGAATGACGGTCATCGCGCCGAACAGGCCGTAGATGGCGCCGGACGCACCGGCCGTGGCGGAATCGGTCGCCAGCCACATGACCGCCGCCGATCCGCCGAGCAGCGAAACCAGATAGATCGCGAGGAATCGCGCACGTCCCAGCACGAGTTCGATATCGCGGCCGAGAATGTAGAGGGCGAACATGTTGACCACCAGGTGCAACGGCCCGTAGTGCAGGAACCCGGAACCGAGGACGCGAATCCACTGCCCCTGTGCGACCCACTTCGGTGCGAGCACCCAGTCGTAGAACAGCTGCGACAGATGATTGTCGGTGACACTGTGGGCTTGGCTCGCGGTGACCGCGAAGACCGCGACATTGATCGCGATCAACGCGTAGGTGACATACGGCGTGCGACCTGCGGTGGCGGACGGACCGCTGACGGCCGGCCGGCCGGAACGAATATCGCTGCGCCCCTGCGCGACACACTCCGCACAGTGCTGTCCGACGGCGGCCGGTTGCAGACATTGGGGGCACGCCGGCCGCCCGCACCGCGTGCATGCCAGGCCGGTGGTGCGATCGGGATGGCGGTAGCAGGTCGGTGCGGGCGGTTGCGGATTCACGAAACTCCGATGGGTCAGCTCAGGGTGATGCTCGAGATGACGACCGGCTCCTTCGGCCGGTCGTTGCGGTCGGTCGCGGTGGTCGCGATGGCGTCGACGACCTTGCGCGAATCGGCGTCCACCACTTCGCCGAAGATGGTGTGGCGGCGGTTCAGGTGCGGCTGCGCACCGACGGTGATGAAGAACTGCGAACCGTTGGTGCCGGGCCCGGCGTTGGCCATGGCCAGCAGGTAGCCGCGGTCGAAGCGCAGTTCGGGGTGGAATTCGTCGGCGAATTCGTAGCCCGGCCCACCACGGCCGGTACCCGTCGGGTCACCGCCCTGAATCATGAAACCGTCGATCACGCGGTGGAATACGCTGCCGTCGTAGAACGGTCCGGAGGTGCCGCCGCCGGCGTTCTTCGTCGTGTAGGCCGCGCTGCCGTCGGCGAGGCCGACGAAGTTGCGCACCGTCTTCGGGGCGTGGTTACCGAAGAGCGAGATCTTGATATCGCCGAGGTTGGTGTGCAGGACGGCCACGGCGGTCTGATTCGGTGAGGTCACGCCGAATATCGTGCCATGTCGGCTGTCCGTACTCGCAGGGCGCGCCTAGCCGGTGTGCGCCGCGTCGTCGGCCGGCTGCGCCGCCGTCCCAGGTGCGGTCGCTCCGCCCGCATATCCCAGCCGCGGCGGTTCCGCGGCCGGCTCCGGCGGCTGCGGGCGACGTGAGGCGGCCGCCCATGCGGCACCGCCCGCGGCCGCGGCAACGCCCGCCGCGATGAGCCGATTACGCAACCGACCGGATTTCCGGGAACTGCCCAACTGCATGCCCCCATGCTGTCACAGCCCCGGGCCGGCCGCAGTAGCGCCAGGTGAGAGCCTCACCGGCTGACGGACCGCTTGAACTGACGAAGTGCCAGTGGCACGAAGATCACCAGAATCGCCACCACCCAGATCAATGTCGTCGCCACCGGATGCTGCAGCGACCACACGTCGGGCGTGGGATTCGCCGGACTCGTGTTGCCGAACAGATCGCGCGTCGCCTGCGTCACCGCCGAGACCGGATTCCATTCCGCGACCACGCGCAGCGGCGTGGGTAGCACCTCGCTGGGCACGAAAGTGTTGGCGATGAAGGTCAGCGGGAAGATCACCATGAAACTGGCGTTGTTGAACACTTCCGGCGCCCGCACCAGCAGACCGACCACGGCCATGATCCAGGAAATCGCGTAGGCGAACAGCAGCAGCAGTACGTAGGCCAGCACGGCCTCGAGGAAGGAGCCGTGGATGCGCCAGCCGACGAGCAGTCCGGTCACCGACATCACCACCAGGCTCACCACATTGATGGCGACGTCGGCCACGGTGCGCCCGACCAGGACCGCCGAGGGCGCCATCGGCAGCGAGCGGAACCGGTCGATGATTCCACGCTGCATATCCTCGGCCAGGCTGGTGCCGGTGAACGTGGCGCCGAAGACCGAGGTCTGGGCGAAGATGCCGGCGATCAGGAATTCGCGATACGAGGTGCCCTGCACGCTGATCGCCGATCCGAAGATGTAGGCGAACAGCAGGACGAACATGATCGGCGACAGCGTCGAGAAGATCAGCACGTCGGGCACTCGTTTGATCTTGATGACGTTGCGCTTGGCGATGGTCAGGCTGTCACCGGCAACGATGGCCGCGCGTTCGGCCAGCGTCGGTCTGCGGGTATCGATCGCCGCGGTGATCATCTGCTGTGTCCTTCCGTGGCTTGTTCGAGGGTCTGCGCGGCATCGGCCGGGTCGATGGAGTCGGCGGCCTCGTGCCCGGTCAGGGTGAGGAAGACGTCGTCGAGCGAGGGCCGCCGCAGGCCCACGTCCTGGATGCGCACCCGGTGCGCGGACAGCCGCTCGATGGTGTCGACCAGCGCCTGTGAGCCGTCGTCGACGGGGATGGTGAGCCGCCGCAATCCCGGTTCGACGTGGATATCGCCGACGGCGAGCCCGGCCAGGGCCTGCTGCGCGACGGCGAGGACGTCGGCGTGTTCGACGGTCAGCTCGATCCGGTCGCCCCCGACCAGGGTCTTGAGCTCGTCGGCGGTGCCGCGCGCGATGACCCTGCCGTGGTCGATCACCGCGATCGCATCGGCCAGCCGGTCCGCTTCCTCCATGTACTGCGTGGTCAGCAGCAGGGTGGTACCGCCGGCGACCAGTTCCTCGATCACATCCCACAGATCCAGCCGGGCCCGCGGGTCGAGGCCGGTGGTGGGCTCGTCGAGGAACAACACCGGCGGATTCGCCACCAGGGCGCCGGCCAGGTCCAGGCGGCGGCGCATCCCGCCGGAGTAACCCTTCACCGGCCGATCGGCCGCCTCGCTGAGCCGGAAGCGTTCGAGCAGTTCCCGGGCACGCTGTTTACTGCGCTGGATGCCCAGGTGGTAGAGCCGCCCCACCATCTCCAGATTCTCGAAGCCGGTGAGGTATTCGTCCACGGCCGCGTACTGGCCGGAGGCGCCGATGTGCGCGCGTAACCGCTGCGGTTCGCGCAGGACATCGATACCGGCGACGGTGGCGCGGCCGGCATCGGGTGTGAGCAGCGTGGTCAGCACCCGGACGGTCGTGGTCTTCCCGGCGCCGTTGGGGCCGAGCAGTGCGGTCACCGTTCCCTCGGGAACCGCGAGATCGAGCCCGTCGAGGGCGACGAGCCGACCGTATTTCTTGACCAAACCCTCGGCGATGATGGCGTCGGGCATGCTTTTCCCCTGCCGTTCGATGTGGATGTGAGGTTTGCTACTGCCGTGCAGTATTGCCCACACCACCGACAAGTTCATCCGAATAAGCCCACATCGCGCACCGGCTCGACCGGCCGGGAAACGGAGGTGGTCGCATCCCGGGATCCGGCGGTGCTCGGGGGTGCCGGCGGGATGCGACCGATTCGATAGTCCCGCGCCCGCACTCGAAGGTCGCGAGTAGTGCACTACTCGAGTACGTCCCGCGCGGCTACCTACCGTCGCTCGCGTAAAGCCCCAAAGGTGTGAAAACGCCCACGACTGGGCGGCGCCACACCCGCACAGCTACCGAATTCGACGCCGGCGACGAGGCCTCGCCACCGCCGATCGTTTCACGTGGAACAAGTTTATTCCGCTGCGTCGCAACATAATTCGCGATTGCCACCGTGACGGCTATCCGGCTCTCGGCAAACCGGACGAGCCGCCCCGCAACACGCCAGAGAAAAAAATTTCGAAACTAGCGCCCCTCATGCAGACACAAACGAGAATCGTCGCGTAGGATCAGTCACGTCGGCCCCTCCCCCCCGGGCCGACCCTACGCGGGCCTCGGCTAACTCCCCCCCTTCGCCGAGGCCCGCTTCCAATTCCCGGACTTTTCCGAGCGGCACACGGACCGCTTCCCCCGTTGTGCGACAGCACTTTCAGCTCCCGTTCCGCCGCAGCACATGGGAACCCAGACGGTTGATTCCACGCACTCGCACACTGCGCAGATTCCGCAGCGAGAACTCGGGTTCGTCCGCCAATTGTGTTGCCGCGCCGTCGTCCACCAGGACGGTGCCCGGCCGCGCGACACCGGTCAGCCGCGCCGCGGTATTCACCACCGAACCGTAGAGATCACCGAACCGTTGCAACACTTGCCCATAGGCCAGCCCGACCCGCAGTTCAGGGGTGGTTCCGGCACTCGTCGTGGCTTCCTGGATCGCCAATGCGATCCGGCCGGCGGCCACCGCGGATTCGGCCGCGAACATGACCTCGTCGCCGACGTTCTTGATGGTCCAGCCACCGTTCGCGGTGATCGCATCCGTGGTGACGGATTCGAACGACTCGAGCAGATCGTCCAGTTCATCGGCTTCCAGATGCCGGGTCAGCCGGGTGTAGCCGACCATATCCGCGAATCCGACGGCCAACTCCCGCAACGTTTCTCCCGTACCGTCGCCGGCCAGGGACCGTGTCAGCGCCGCCGCGAGATGCCGCCGCCACGCATATGCCTGCAGTTGCTGCAGCGCCGACACCACCTCGGCGGTCGCCTCCCGGGCCACCTTGTCCTGGTCCACCCCGGGATCGCCCGCCGTGATCGACCGGATCCGGTCGGCGATCTCCTCCGCGACCAGATCGACCTGCCATTCCGCCAATCGCGCCATCGACTGCCCGAGGGTGCGCGCGGCCGCCTGCTGCCGGCGCACATCGGCGCCGGCCAGCGCGTCGAGACTGCGGAAGTTCCGGACCGCGTTCACATCGCCGTCGGTGAATTCCACCGCGGCGTCGTCGTCATGAGCCGGAAAGCCGAGCGAAACCCACAGCCGCCGGGACAGATCGGCCGGCACACCCGACAGTTCCGCGACCTCGACCCGGTTGTAGCGGCGAGGTCCCTCCAGTAGATACGGCTCGACGACCGACTGGACCAGCTTCGACAGCTCCGGGGAGGCCATAATTCCGACGATACGGATCCCGCCGGAGCCGGGTCGCCCGCCGATGACTTGTCACAGCCGAGCGACCCGGTCGGTCACACGCGGTCCGGGCCGGGCTGCCAGGTCGCGACCGCCCAGATCACCACGACATTCAACGCGATCACCAGGATCGACCACGCCGGGTAGTACGGCAGCCACAAAAAGTTCGCGAGAATCGACAACGCCGCCAACGTGATTGCCACGATCCGGCCCCACGTGGTGCCGGCCATCAGACCGAGGGCGGCGATGACCAGCAGGATCCCCAGCACGATGTGGATCCATCCCCAGGTCGTGGTGTCGAACTGGTAGACGTAGTCGATCCCCACGACGAACAGGTTGTCGTTGGCGACCGCCGAAATTCCTTCCAGAATCGAGAGCACACCGACGGTGACCAGCAGGATCGCCGCGCCGATCGATGTTCCGGCGGCGATGCCCTGACGTACCGGATGCTCCTGCGGGGTTGTGGTCATGGCAGAACTCCTTCCCAGCCGAGGGGCTTTCCCATGAATGTGCCCATCGCGACGCGCCGTGACTTCACCCGTGGCGGGTGAGTATCGGGCGCGGTCGTTCCGCCGGACCGGTTCGCGGCCGGATCTCGAGCTCATCCCGGGCGGATGAGGCGACCACCAGCGGTGGTGCACGAGCCTGGAGGCGAGCAGGCAACCCGGCCGAGGAGGTGAGTTGGTCGTTGTCGATCCGCTATCAGTTCGTCATCGATGGTGAATTGTCCGAGCGGGCCCTGGCGGCATTTCCGGAGTTGAGCCGCAGCGAGCATTCCTCGGCGGGCACGACCACGCTGTTCGGCGCACTCTCCGATGCCACGGCCATGCGGGGTGTGCTCGCGCGGATCGATTCGCTCGGCCTGACACTGCTGGGAATGGCACAACTGCCCGACTCCGCCGGCTGAGGTCGCCGCCGGCTACGGTTCCTCGTCCGGTTCGGGCGCCCGGTCCTGGATCAGCACGCCGACCCACCGGGTGGTCGGATCGATATCGAGCAGCAGCGCCTTCATCAACAGGGTCAGCGGAATCGCCAGCAGCGCACCGAGCGCTCCCAGGACCCACGACCAGAAGACCAGCGACAGGAACGTCACGGTCACGCTGAGGCCGACCGCATCCCCGACGAATTTGGGCTGGATGATCGACTGAATGACGAAATTGATCACCGAGTAGACGACGATCACCCACACCATCAGGATCGGCCCGCTGTCGAGCAGCGCCAGCAGCGCCGGCGGAATCAAGCCGATGACGAAACCGATATTCGGAATGTAGTTGGTGATGAACGACAGCAGCGCCCACAAAAGCGGAAGCGGCACGCCCATCAGCCACAGCGCACCGCCGTCGAAGACGGCGACGATCAAGCCGAATACCGTGGAAACCACCAGGTACTTCCGGGTGCCGCTGGCGAATACGCCCAGCGCATACGCGATTTCGGGTCGAGCCTTGGCGACCACCGCCAGTTTCCGATCGATCATCATGCCGTCGATCGCCATGAACAGCAGCAGTGCCAGCACGAAGAACAGATTGGAGAAGATTCCGAGCGCATTGCTCAGCGCGACGGACAGGACATCGACGACCTTGCCCACATCCAGGCCGTTGAGCGCGTTGTGGATCTGCTCGGTATCCACCCCCAGATCGGCGAGGGTATCCCGCACGCCGTTGAGCATGTCGTCGAGTTTGTCGGAGTATTTCGGCAGTTCGGATGCCAATTGCGCGATCGAGAGCACCAGCGCGCCGAGCAGGACGAGCAGGATCAGTACAACCAGGATCAGCGCCGCCACCATCCCGATCCACGGCCGCCAGCCGCGCCGCTGTACCCAGGTCTGCACCGGCTGAACGGCCATGGTCAGCATCAGCGCCAGGAAGGTGGGACCGAGCACACCGGCGAACGCCCTCATTCCCAGGACTGCCACCACGGCGCCGGCAACGGACAGCATCACGATCAGTCCCCGCGGAAGCGGCCATGTTCCCCCGGAAGCGGGTGGCGGAGCTGCTCGTTCGGCCCGCGCGGGCCGATCTCGTCGCAATTGCATCGGAATTACCTCGCCGCCGCAGACCGGACTGTCGATTCTCCGACCGACACTACGGCTCCGACCGGCCCGGCAGGTCCTGCGCCACGGCCGAATTCGACGGCCCGAGACCGATTCGAAATCATGATGGAACGCACATTTTGACCGATTTCAGCAAATGATTAGTGTACGTTTCAGTTTGGAGAAAGCAGGCTTCACCGACACTGCCTTCGGCGAAGGCACAGCTCCGGGAGGCGCTTTGAACGCTTCGCCCAGAACAACACGATCGCTAGCCGATAGCTCAAACATTGCCACCATCCGCAGTGGCCTCCAACTCGGCGTGCCGGAACTCTCCTTCGTACCGCTGTCGCTTCCCGCCGCTCACGCCCGCATCGACGAGGCGGCGACGACCGGCGCCGGACAGGCCGTATTGATCTGCGCCCCCGCGGGAACCGGCAAGACCGTCCTGGCCGCCGACTGGGTGACGCGACTGGCGACCCGGCATTCCGACTGCCGGGTGGGCTGGCTGACCTTCACCGGCCGCCGCGGCGAATCGGCCGATCTGTGGCGTGCGATCGCCGGAGTGCTCGACCTCCCCGTCGGATCACCGGACCGGGACCCCACCGGTCCGCTCGCCGAACCGGCGACACTGGTGGACCGGTTGACCGACCGAGCCGAACCGACGGTGCTCGTCCTCGACGACGCCCACCTACTCACCGACCCCTTGGCCCTGGCGGGTCTGGAGTATGTCGTCGAAAACGCACCGCCGACCCTCACGACGATCGTCACCGGCCGGTTCGATCCGCCGCTGCGATGGCACGGGCTCGAGCTGAGTGGCCGGCTCACCCGTCTGACCGCGCGCGAACTCGCGCTCGACGACGAACGCACCGCGGCCCTGCTCGGCCAGCACGACCTCCACCTGAGCGCTGCCGATATCGCCGGAATCCAACGGCTGACCTGCGGCTGGGCCGCACTCGTACGGATCGCCGCGATCTACCTGGCCGCGAATCCGCAGGACCGGCCGACCGCGTTGGCGGCATTGGCCCGCGCGCCCCACGCCATCAGCGACTTCCTCGTCGGCGAATTGCTGGGCGCGCTGCCCGACGATGCGCTGCACTTCCTGCTCGCGACCGCGGTACCCGAGGAGTTCAGTGTCGCGCTGGCCACCGAGCTGGTCGGCGAATCCGCCCCGGCCACACTGGAATATCTGCTGCGCAACAACCTGCCGATCACGTGCGTGGCACGCTACGGCGAACTGTGGCACAGCTATCACCCGATGCTGCGGGCCTACCTGCTCGCCGAGGCCGCGCGCACGCTTGCGAACCGGCTGCCACGCATTCACCGCAGTTGTTCCGCATGGTTCGTCGATGCCCGGATGCCCTCCGCGGCACTGCATCATGTGCTCGCCGTGCCGGGGCACCCGCAGCTGTCGCGGTTCATCCGCGAACACGGCCCGAGGTTGGTGTTCGGCGGGGACGGGCCGTCCTTCTTCGCCCGGCTCGACGATGTCGGCGAACTCGCCGACGATCAATTCGTCCAGCTACTGCGCATCGCCGAGGCCGTGAGCCGCGGGGACGTGGCGGCGTGCACGGCATATCTGGATCGACTCGAAGCAGAACCCTGTTCGGCCTCCGCCCTGGTGCCCGCGTCCTGGCTGATCGCACTGCGCACCGCGGTGGTCGTGGATGTCGCGGTGTTGACGGGCGCCGAACCCGCTGCGCCCGAGCCGGCGACGCCCACGCCGACCGGTCACGCCGAACTGGACTGCTACATCGTCGCGCAGGTGGCGAATGCGCATCTGCACCGCGGCGATGTGGCGCGCGCCGAATCGGGACTGTGGCAGGCGCTCGCGCTGGCCGAACACGCCGGACTGGGCCGCTTCGTCGTGCCGGCGGCGACGCGATTGGCGCTGTGCGGCGGTATCGGCGGCCATCTCACGGTGATGTGCAAGCGGGCCGAACACGCCGTGGAACTCGCCGAGAAGTACGGACTGCGAACACATTCCGCGATGACGCACGCACAGGCGATGATCGCCTACGCGCACTACCTGCAGGGTGATCCGATCGAGGCCCACGGGCAGCTCCCGCCCGCCACGACGAGCGGCCTCTCCCCCGCGCCGACCGCCGACCGGCAGGCGCTGGCGTTGCTCCGGCTGATCGAATTCGATTCCGCCACAGATCGTTTCCTGGCCGCCGATACGCTGCGGATGCAACTGCTGGACATGTTCGCCGAGCCGACACCGCCGCGCTCCGCGGGCAATCTGGTCCTGCACACGGTGTCGGCACTGCTGCGGATCCAATCCCGCGTCGGCGCACAGACTCTGGTCGAGCGAGCGATCGCGGTGCTGGGCCACACACCCGATGTCGTGCTGGCGCAGGCCTGCCTGTCGGAGTACGCGCAGACCTCGTCGACGACACTCGAACTGCTGCAGCCATTGCTGCGCCGGACCGAGGGACTGCCCGCGCTCACCGCCGTCACCGGCTGGCTCTTGTACGCCTCCGCATCCGACCATCTGGACCGTCCGGTCAAGGCCTACGAGGCACTGGCGCGGGCGCTGAATCACGCGGCCGACGACCGGATCGTGCGACCGTTCCTGGAGGTGCCGGGAATCGTTGCGTTACTGGACGGTTCGGTCGGCCGTTTCGGTCACCACGACCGGCTGGTCGATCTGATCCGGTCCCATCCGTCGGCTCGCGGCGCGGCGCACAACCCCGGGCTGACCGAAACCGAGATGTCGGTGTTGCGCCAGCTGCCGTCCGGGATGACGACGCTGAATATCGCCGAGGGCATGGGTGTTTCGATCAACACCGTCAAAACACATTTGCGCGGGATCTATCACAAACTGGGTAGCGGATCCCGGGCCGAGGCCATCGCACGGGCGCGCGAACTCGGTTTGATCTGATCGGAATCGGCCGAGCCGTCCGAAGGGTCGCCGAGAAAATCGCCGATCGCGGGCCAGGTCGAGCCGGCCGCGTCGGGACCCACCATCAGGCCCAGATGTCCGCCGGACACCTCCACGAACCGCACCTCGGCGGCGCCGGTGAGCAGGTCCACACCGCGGCGGGTGGAACCGGCGGGCACCAGCATGTCGGTGCGGCTGCCGATCAGCAGCACCCGGCAGGTCAGTTTCGACAGATCCACGACGAGATCCGAGCGCAGTCGAATCACGCCGTCCGCCAATTCGTTTCGCAACACCAGACTGCGATAGATCTGCCACAGCGAACGTCCGGGATAGCCGGGCATGGTCGCCATGAAGCGGTCGACCGCTTCCATGCGGGCCAGCGCCTCGGTGTCGGCGGCGTGCCGGGCGATGAACAGCGGACGGGTCAGCTCGCGATCGAAGGCCTGTAACCGGAAGCCGAGCCGGACCAGCTCGCGCGGGGCCCCGCCGAGCAATTTCGTCGCCAGGGCGACGCCTCGTCCACCGGTCAGCTTCCCCGCCATCCGGACCGGCACCAGGAACGGGGTGCGGCGCTGGTCGAACGGTGCAGCCAGGCCGGTGACCGACGCGATCGGCAGATCCGCATGGGCCGCCGCGGCGATCATCGCGAGCGCGCCACCCAGCGACCAGCCGATCACGTCCACGGGTCGCCCGTGTTCGGCGGCGACGCGGCGCACCGCGTCCGGCACGATGCCGTGGGTCCAGTGCTCGAGGCCGAGATCCCGGTCGCCGTAATCGAAATCGCCGTAGTCGACCACATACGGCTGCTTGCCGATGGCGAGCAGGTAGCGCACGAGGCTCTGGCCGTCCCGCAGGTCGAAGCAGGCCGGCGTGACCGCGAGCGGTGGTACCAGCAGCACCGGATTCCCGGTACCGGGTTCGTCGCGGTCGTAGCGCAGCAGTCGATTGTGCGGCTGCTCGCTGATCGGTGTGGACGACGCCGGCCGGTAGGGCTCAATTCCGTCGCCGAACGACACCGCCCAGATATTGCGCGCCGCGCGCGGCAGATCCGCAACGATCGCGACCACGGGCTGTTCCCTTCCACTCCCGGCCGCGATTCCCGCAGCACGCCGGTCCACACCGGCACCTCGACGAACGATAGCTATTCGATGGTAGGCAGGCAGCACATCTGCCCGCTACGCGAAGTTACATATAACACGTTCGGTAAGGTCGGCGGGAATCGCGCTCACCGACCGAACCAGCGAGTCAGGGCCGTCGTCACACCCTCGACACCCTCGGTGGCTGCCCACGCGACATATCCGTCCGGACGGACGAGCACCCCGGCCGCCTCGCCGGCACCGGTCCCGTCCGAGGCGTTCAGCGGCTTCGCCGTGACGATCCGTATCCGGTCCTGCCACGGCGCCGCCGCGGCGCGCAGCTCCACGGAGTCGGCGAAGTCGAACAGCACGCCCTGGCCGGAGGCGAAGTGTTCGGCCACGCGAGTCCCGTCGGAGAGATCGCGATCGGGAACGATGGTGCCGACCAGTTCGTGGTCGCCGCCCAGGTGGTAACGGTGCAGGACGCCGGAGATCCGTTTGAACACGGTGGTCGCGCCGTCGCCGGTGGACAGCAGTTCGGACATCACCGCCCGCAGTGCCTTACTGCGCCGATCCAGCCGCATCAGCGCGACCTGCGCCCGAGTCCATTCCAGCACCCAGGCGCCGATCGGATACCGCTCGGCGGTGTAGGTGTCCAGGAGCCGCTCGTCCATCCGGCCGTCGACGACCGCGGCCAGCTTCCAGCCGAGACAGACCGCATCGCCGATTCCCAGATTCAGGCCCTGTCCGCCGAACGGCGAATGCACGTGCGCCGCATCGCCGGCGAGCAGCACGCGGCCCTTGCGATAGTCCGGGACCTGACGGGTGTTGTCGGTGAACCGGGTCGCCGAATGCACCGCCGAGACCCGCACGGGTACCCCGGCGACCCGGCGCAGGCTCGCCTCCAGCTCGGCGGCCGTGATCGGCGCGTCACGATCGACGGGCGGTCCGTCGAGTTCGACCGTCAGAAAACGGCCGGGGGTCGGCCCGTAGACATAGATGCCATGGTCGGTGTCGTGCCAACCGGGCCGCAGCCCTTCGGTTTCCGACATCTCCACCACCGCCTGCCGCCCGGTGATCTCCGGCCCGATACCCGGGAAATCGAAGCCGGCGAGTCTGCGGACGGTGCTGCGTCCGCCGTCGCAACCCACCAGCCACGAAGCACGGATCTCGTCGGAACGGCCGCTCTCTTCGCCGCCGCTGCTCTCGCCGGCACGGCAACGCACCGTCACCGCGTCGCCGTGGTCGGTCAGATCGATCAGGTGCACGCCCCGGCGCACCACCACGCCGAGTTCCGCCGCGCGCGCACCGAGAATCTCCTCGATGCCCTGCTGGCTCACCAGCACGGCTCGCCCCGCCGGCCCCACGCCCGCGAAGGCCGGATCTTCCGCGTCGATCAGGTCGAACGACAACATGATTCCCGCGAAATGGCCCGCGATCGGCGGCCGGTTCGCAGGGCCCGCCGTCGAACCGGTGAACGCCTTCATCCGCTCGACCGCCGCCTGCTGATGCGACAGCAACTCGGGCAACAGTCCGCGCCGATCGAAGGCCTGTGCCGTCGGCACATTGATCGCGCCGGCCTTGATGGTCCGATCGATCTCCGTCAGCCGCTCCACGACCAGCACCTCGACGCCGGCCAGCCGCAGTTCACATGCCAGCATCAGCCCGACCGGGCCCGCACCGGCGATCACCACATCGAATGTCTCGCTCATGGCATCGACCCTGCCGCCGGTCGCTTGCAGCTCCCTTGCACCGCGAATGCGGCCTACGCAAGGCTCAGGTGAGCGCCACCAGTTCGTGCAAGGTGGTGCCGGTACGCCGGACCGGTTCGGCCCCGCCGAGCACGGTGAGTTCGAAGGTGGATTCGAATCGGAAATAGCCCGGACGACCGACCAACCTGTGCGCCAGCGGTTTCAGCAATCGCGTGCCGACCACCGGAATATCGTCGAGGAGATCGTGGGCGTGAATCACCCGATCCACGGTCAGCCGCAACTCGACCTGATCGGGTACGCGCAGTTCGATCCACTCCGGATAGCCGCGCCCGGCGGTGGCGTCGAACCGCGCCGGCCCCTCCCGCAAGGTCGTCTCGCCGGTCGAGAGGACAATGCGGTCCCGATGAGCCAGCATGAGCGGCGCGATCTCGTGCGCTCCGCGCCGCTGCTGGGTCAGCACGTCGGCGAACAGCAGCGAATAGTCCTCGACATACAGCCGGCCCCAGTGCCAGCGCTCGATGATCTTGCGCATATCGCCGACGCCCCAGTTGTGGTCGGCGTAACCGCGACCGGTCACGGACCGCTCGACGCCGTCGATGGTCACGGTGCCGCTCACCCGGGCTCGCGGCGCGCCGACCACCCAGCCGAAGGAATCACCGCCGCCGAAATGCGTTTCGCCCTGTCCCGGCATCCAGCTGGGCAGTTCGTTGTCGAAGCGCAGGTCGAATTCCAGACCGTCCTCGGCCAGTCGCAGATGGTGTGTCGGCAACCCGCCGGGCCGGAATTCGGTATAGGCGCGGTTGTTTCCGATCCGCACATCGCAGGATCGCGCATCGAACGACGCCTGCTTGCGGGGATACTTCCGCGAGACCTGCCGGCGGGTGCCGTCCGGTTCGTAGACCATCAACTCGACCCAGGGACGCGCGTGCGGGAAATCCTCGGGACGGCGTTTGGTGAGAAATCCGACGACGGTGTGCCCGCTGTCGAGATGTGCGTCGAAATACCAGTGCTCGAAGGCGAGCGAACTCGCCGCGGGATGGAGTGCGTTGTGCCGCGGCTCGACCGTGGTGAGATCGCCGTCCCGGCGGCCGGGACCGTTCCATGCCTCGACAATGGCTGTGTCGTTCATCGCCGCAACGCTCCGCTCGCATCGAATTCCGCTTCCCGGCCCTGCATTTGGGCGCGGTACCAGTTCTCCCGGTGCCGGACCATCACCGTCTCGTGCAGCCGGCCGACCGGCGGTATCCGGCGCACGAATTCCATGGCGGTGATCAACGGGAGCCGCAGCACCGGAATCAGCAGCCAGGGAAAGGCCGGGGGCATACGGTATTTGCGCCGTGTGCCGGGCGCCATGTACATCGCCGAATACACCGAGTTGATGCGGTAGTTGTAGGCCGCCCGCAACCGGCTCGCGCCGCGGTGTTCGGGACGCGGGGCGAAGGCGGCGGGATAGGACTCGATCAATTCCGCGCCGTGCACACCGGCGTCGTAGGAACGCGAGGCGATCGTCATCGCCAGCACCCGCAGCGAGTCGATCACCGTTTCGGGATGCCACTGCAATCGCACGCCCAGCAGATAACCCATGTACCTCTGAAAGTGCAGCAGCGCACGGATTTCCGACGGCGTGGTCTGATAGCCCAGCGCCCACAGCCCGAGGCCGGGTGTCACACTGCCCGCGATCAGGGTCAGCAACTGATAGGTCTGGCTGATCGGCAGTCCCCACTTGTCGGTATCCCATTCGGGATGGCCGGCCACCCGCGCCCGCACCGACACGTGCATCACTCGGACCTTCAGCGCGGTGGCGCGCCCGGTGGACCCCGGCGTCAGCAGCGCATTCGGCTGTGAGACGTCCATCCAGAATCGGCAGGTCTCCAAATACCTTCGCAGCGCACTGTTTCCGGCGTAACCGCCCGCGAGCGACAGCGGGGTGGCGACCGCGGATTCGGTGTACATCTCCAGCGTTTCCGCACCCGCGAAGCTGAACAACATGGTGCCCCACCGCCGCCAAATGGCCGCACCCTGTTCGACCAGCTCCGGACGCACCCATTCGGGCACGGTGTCGAATTCGGCGAACAGTTCGCGCATCGAATCCGGTGCCTCGGGAACGGCATCGATCCCTTCGGCCAACGCCCGGTCCAGCAGAGCCCGGCCGGCCGCCGAGCCGCCGGGACCGTGCATCACCTCGGCGACGAATCGTTCGGCGACCGGATCACCGGCGAACAGATCCTCGGTGAGGGCCCGCGCCTGGTCGTCGGTCGGAAAGAGTTCAGCGCCGGTCACCTTCCGCACGATCGCTTCCAGCCGCTGGACGGCGGGCTGCTGCTTGGCCTCCCAGTACCGGAAAGCGCTGGGGCATTTCAGGGTTCGCAGCTGTGTCGTCATTCGCATTCACCGCACCGTTCGGAATCGCAGCATCATGTCGTGGTCCTCGTGATCGAGCAGATGGCAGTGCCAGACGAAACCGCGTAGATCCGAATCCTGATGCGCGGCATGTTCCGCCGAATGCGCCGCACCCGGCATCGGCGGGCCGATCCTGGGGAACGAGGCGTCGGGATCGAAGCCGAGTTCGTCGGCGGTGGGAAATCGCACCACGATGCGGGTGACGGTGCCGCCGTCGACTCGCACCACATCCTTGCGGCCGCTCTCCCACGGCGCCGGCGGCTGCGCCGGGCCCGCGAGGAAACCCTCCGGGTCGGGAGTCCAGCGGGTGCCGATCGGCGGTTGGGGATGAGCGAGTTGATAATCCACAGTCCGTAGCGGCGTCCTGCTCAGGATGCGGAAATCCACCAGGTGGATGTGGATGGGATGGGGATCGGGTGTGATGTTGACGATGTTCCACACCTCGGTCGTGCCCTGCCGCGGCATGTCGATATCCGGATCCGAATAGCGCAGGTTGTTCAGCGACATGATCGCGGGCGGCATCCGCAGTTCATAGGGCTGGCTGATGGTGAGGGTGCGCGACAGCGCCGGAACCGGCACCGGCGGCAGCGCCGCGGGCTGTCGCGGCCCGCCGCGCAGCGTCTGCGGCACCGGTCCGCGCAATCCCGCGCGATCCTCGGCGCGGAAGCGGCAGAACACCGGCATCGCGACCTCCCCGAGGATCGCTGCCTGGAACACCGGTTGTTCGTCGTTGCACAGGTCGACCGTCTCCCCCGGCGCGAGATCGGCGAAATCCACCAGGAGATCGATCCGTTCGGCCGGGGCGAGCCGCAGATTACGCACCGGCACCGGCGCATCGAGGAGTCCGTGGTCGTTTCCGATCACCCAGAACCGCATCCGATTGCCGAAGAACAGATTCCACGTGCTGAACGAGGCGGCATTGATCGCACGGAACCGATACAGCCCGCGCGCGACCGGCAGCAGCGGCCACACCGCCCCGTTCACCACCCCGACGTCGCCGACCGCACCGCCCTCCCACGAACCCGGTGGGACCACCGCGGTCGAACGCAGACTCTGGCGGCCGTCGGGGGAGAACAATTTCTCCTGCAGCACCAGAGGTATTTCGAACTCTCCCGCCGGCAGCCCGAGCGGATTGCCCGAAGCTCCCGTGTCGAATTCGTCGCGCAGCAGCATCATGCCCGTCAATCCGGCGTAGACGTTCGCGCGGGTGATCCCCATCGCGTGGTCGTGGTACCAGAGGTGACCGGCCGACTGGCGCAGCGGGAAGTCGTAATCGAGGTGCTGTCCCGGCATGACCAGGCGTTCGGGATGTCCGTCACTGGCGGGCGGCGTCACTGCGCCGTGCAGATGCAGCGAGGCCGGGACCGTGGTCCGGTAACTCTCCGGCACCCCGTGCAGCGTGGTGTCGATATCGGCCGCGAACGGATGGTCGCCGAGCCGGTTGTGGAACCGGACGGTGAGGGGGCGGCCGGCCTCGTGTTCGATGGTCGGGCCCAGGTACGTCCGGTCGTTGTACCCGAACGCGGGCACCGCGGGCATATCGCGGTGAAAGCGATGGCTGGTGGTGGTCGCCACGAGGTCCAGGTGACTCCCGGTGACGACGGGTGGCCGCGGAAGTTCATCGACGAAGGGCCGCATCGGCGGCGAATGGAATATCAGCGGACTCTCGAACCCGCCGGGTGCGGGATCGGCGGTGGCCGTCGCCGCGCGCCCGGCCACCGCGGCCGTCAGACCTGCGCCGAAACCGCGCAGCATCGCGCGGCGGCCGATCGGTCGATACATCCCTCGCACCTTCCGAGGTGACACCGATCGTCACCCGTCGCAGCGACCATACCATTGAGTACAGTAGACGGTACTCGTTTGAATGGTCCGAGGAGGTGCGCCGGATGCGCGTCGAATCCCCAGCCGACCGGCTCCCCTACGATCGGGTCATGGATCTGGGCGACTCGGCGGTGAATGGATGACGACACCGAAGAAGGCCCCGGTCACGTCCGAGAAGGCGGTGTCGAAGAAGGCGGTGTCCAAAAAGGCGGAGGCACAACATCGCAACCGCCCACGAACGGCGCGGCTGTCGTACGACGACTGGGTGAACGGCGCCTTGGACCTGCTCGGGCGCGAGGGTGTGACCGCGATCCGGATTCCCCGGCTGTGCGAGGAACTGGGCGTCACCAAGGGCAGTTTCTACTGGCATTTCGACGATCTCGAACAACTGATGGCCGCGATGGCCGACCGGTGGGGCGACATGCAGAGCGAAGCCGTGCGTGCCCTCGCCGCCTTGGATTCGATTCCGGTCGAGTCCCGCATCGAACAGATGGCGGCCATGCTGGTGGATCCGAAGCACTGGATGGTCGAGGCATCGGTGCGGGAGTGGTCACGCACCGACGACACCGTGGCGGCGGCGGTCCGGGCGCTGGATCAGCGCATCTTCCGCACCGTGCAGACAGCCATGCTCGATCTGGGTTTCGAGCCGGTTCAGGCGCGGCTGCGCGCCGGCGCGATGGTGTATCTGGGAATCGGGCTGATCCACGGCCGCGACAATCTGCCGACCCCGACGCCGGAGGAAGTACAGGCGGTCATCGACCTGCTGGCCCGGCCGTGATTTTGTGGAGCTGTGAACGTTGTGGAGCCTAGGGGAATCGAACCCCTAACCCCTGCCTTGCAAAGGCAGTGCTCTGCCAATTGAGCTAAGGCCCCGGTCGAGCGTGACGGCTCAGCGCGCGGTCACCTCGTGCCACAGATCCGCCTCGCTCCGCTTGCGAACCTTGGTGACAGCGAAGACAACTGCGGCAATGACACCGATCGTCAGAAGAAGTTTCATGCCGTCCACCCTACTGTGCCGCGACTGCCCCGGCAGACAGTGATCGGATCCGCCCGATCGTGAGAAGAAGAAGTGGAGCCTAGGGGAATCGAACCCCTAACCCCTGCCTTGCAAAGGCAGTGCTCTGCCAATTGAGCTAAGGCCCCCTCGGCCGTCGATGACGACCAGGTGTGTGAATGTGGGCCTAGGAGGACTTGAACCTCCGACCTCTTCGTTATCAGCGAAGCGCTCTAACCGCCTGAGCTATAGGCCCGTGGTGTTCGTCTCGACATGTTGTCGTGACTGACTCGGTAGAGACTACACAACCCTCCGATTGCTCTCCAAAACGCCTGGTCAGAGCGCCCGTAAAGCACGAACGGCCGGTCCGGTGAGAACCGGCCGGCCGTGCGTCGCGAGTCGTCAGTCCGGATCGGCCAGCGTCACCTGCACGCCGCCCACCAGATCGGTGCACTGGTTGTAGATGAATACGCCCACCGTCGACAGCGCGGTGAACAGCACCACGTTGATCAGGCCGATGACGGCCGCGTATCCGAAGACGCTGCCGGCGTCGATGATCGTCGTCGCCGAGGAGTTGTTGTCGTTCACCATGTCGGTGAAGGTGCTGTTCAGGCGGTCCCACACACCCATGCCGGACAGCACGATGTAGAGGAATCCGACGGCCAGCATCCACACGAAGAACATGGCGACGCTGATCACCAGCGACACCTTCAACGTCGACCACGGGTCGATATGGCGCACCTGCACGGTCGCGCGCAACGGCTCACCGCTGGTGACCGCCTGGGCGACCGCCGCCTGCGCCGCCGGGGAGACGGTCGGCGCCGCGGTCTTCACCGCCATCGGAACCGACTGTGCCGCACCGGGGTCCGCCTGCGGCATCGGATGACGCAGATCCGACAGATCGGGCAGATCCTTGATCAGTTCCGGGCGGGCGATGCTGCGGGTGGGTCCGTCGATGCCGACGGACTTCACCATCGCCGCTTCCTTGCGCGCGGCCTTGGCCGCGAGGTCGGTGGTGGTGCGGGCGTTCTTCACCCCGCCACCGAGTCCGGTCTGCGAATTCGCCCGGCCCTGCACCGGGGCCTGGCCGGGGCGATTCAGATTCGACTGCGGCTCCCGCTGCGGCAGCTGCGACCACCCCTCCTCGAAGCGAGAACCACGACCGTCACCGGCCTCGGCGGCCTCCGGCGCCGAACCGCCGGATTTCGCGGAATCGCCTTGCGACTCGGGGTTTGCGGGCGAACTACCCGAGCCGTTGTCGGCCGACGACCCCGACCGCGGCGCCGGCCGCGGCGGAATCGGTGACGGTGCGATCCGCTCGGTCACACCGTTGGCGTGGTTTCGCTCGTCGTTCGGCTGATTCGGAGTGGTCAATGCAGAATCCTTCGATCCGTCGTGGCGCCGCTGCTTGTGGAGAAATTACCGCTTCCAGAACCTAACGCTAATCCGAGCCTCAGGCCTCTTCTTCACCGGAAACCTGGTCGGGCTCATCAGCGTTACGAGCGATCGCCAGCAAGGTATCGCCCTCGCCGAGGTTCATCAAACGCACGCCCTTGGTCTGCCGGCCCGCCTTGCGTACCTGATTCGCCGCCGTCCGGATGACACCGCCGCCGGACGTGATGGCATAGAGCTCGTCATCGTCGTCGACGATGAGCGCTCCTACCAGACTGCCACGCTTCGGGTCGTACTGAATCGTCAACACACCTTTACCGCCGCGGCCCTGTGCGGTGTACTCCTCGATCGCGGTGCGCTTGGAGTATCCGCCCGCGGTCGCGACCAGCAGATAGGTGCCGTCGCGAACGACGTTGAGCGACAACAGCTCATCGTCGGCGTTGAACCTCATACCCTGCACGCCCGAGGTCGCGCGGCCCATGGGACGCAGCACCTCGTCGTTGGCGGTGAACCGGATCGACTGCCCGTGCGCGGACACCAGCAGCAGATCCTCCTCGGCCGAACACAGTGCGGCGCCGACCAATTCGTCACCGTCGCGCAGATTCACCGCGACGATGCCGCCAGTGCGGTTGGAGTCGAAGTCGGTCAGTTTCGACTTCTTCACCAGGCCGTTGCGGGTGGCCAGCACCAGATACGGAGCGTCCTCGTAGGTCTTGATCCGGATGACCTGGGCGATCTTCTCCTCCGGCTGGAAAGCCAGCAGGTTGGCCACGTGCTGGCCGCGCGCGGTGCGGTTGGCCTCGGGCAACTCGTAGGCCTTGGCCCGGTAGACCCGGCCGAGGTTGGTGAAGAACAGCAGCCAGTCGTGGGTCGAGGTGACGAAGAAGTGCTTGACCAGATCGTCCTGCTTGAGGCCCGCACCCTGCACACCCTTACCGCCGCGCTTCTGGCTGCGGTACAGATCGGTCTTGGTGCGCTTGGCGTAGCCGGTCGCGGTGATGGTGACCACGACGTCCTCGCGAGCGATCAGATCCTCGTCGGCGACGTCGCCGTCGGCCGCGACGATCTTGGTGCGGCGGTCGTCGCCGTACTTCTCGACGATCTCGGCCAGTTCGTCGCGCACGATGGCACGCTGACGTTCCGGCTTCTCCAGGATGTCCTTCAAATCGGCGATCTCGGCCTCGATGCGGGCCAATTCGTCGATGATCTTCTGCCGCTCCAGGGCCGACAGGCGCCGCAGCTGCATATCCAGGATGGCGGTCGCCTGGATCTCGTCGATCTCGAGCAGTTCCATCAGGCCGGTGCGCGCGGTGTCGGTATTGGCCGAACGCCGGATCAGGGCGATGACCTCGTCCAGCATGTCCAGGGCCTTGACCAGGCCGCGCAGGATGTGCGCCCGCTCCTCGGCCTTGCGCAACAGGTAGCGGGTGCGCCGGACGATGACGTCCAACTGGTGATCGACGTAGAGCCGGATCATCTGGTCCAACCGCAGCGTGCGCGGCACACCGTCGACGATCGACAGCATGTTGGCGCCGAAGCTGGTCTGCAGCTGGGTGTGCTTGTAGAGGTTGTTCAGCACCACCTTGGCCACGGCATCGCGCTTGACCGTGACCACGATCCGCATACCCGCGCGGTCGGAGGACTCGTCGTGGATATCGGAGATACCCGCGATCTTGCCGTCCTTGACCTGCTCGGCGATCGAGTTGATGAAGTTGTCGGTGTTGACCTGGTACGGCAGCTCGGTGATGACGATCGTGGTGCGACCGCGATTGTCCTCCTCGATCTCCACCACACCGCGCATCCGGATGGAACCGCGTCCGGTGGTGTAGGCGTCGTGGATGCCCTGGTTTCCGACGATCAGGCCGTAGGTCGGGAAGTCCGGACCCTTGACGCGCTCCATACACGCGGCGAGGGTGGTCTCCTCGTCGGCGTCGTAGTTGTCCAGCGCCCAGTAGATGGCGTCGGCCAACTCGTTCAGGTTGTGCGGCGGGATATTGGTCGCCATACCGACGGCGATGCCGTTGGACCCGTTCATCAACAGGTTCGGCACCCGGCTGGGGAGAACCACGGGCTCCTGGGAGCGGCCGTCGTAGTTCGGCGTGAAATCGACCGTCTCGTGGTCGATTTCGCGGAGCAGCTCCATCGCCAGCGGGGTGAGCCGGCACTCGGTGTACCGCATGGCGGCCGCGCCGTCGTTACCGCGGGAACCGAAGTTGCCCTGCCCGTCGACCAGCGGATACCGCAGCGACCACGGCTGCGCCATGCGCACCAGGGTGTCGTAGATCGAGGCGTCGCCGTGCGGGTGGTAGTTACCCATGGTCTCGGCGACCGGACGCGCGGATTTCACGTAACCGCGGTCGGGCCGATACCCGTTGTCGTACATCGCGTAGAGCACGCGCCGGTGCACCGGCTTGAGACCGTCGCGCACATCGGGCAGCGCGCGGCCCACGATCACGCTCATCGCGTAATCGATGTAGCTGCTCTGCATTTCGTTCTGGATGTCGACCGGCTCGATCCGGTCGCCCGCACCACCTTCGGGCGGCAGGGTGGTCTCAGTCATGAATTCTCCTTAACAGGCCTGGGCGGTGTGACGGGCGCGCGGGCAGACCGCGCAGCACCGGTTACACATCGAGGAAGCGGACGTCCTTGGCGTTGCGGGTGATGAAGCTGCGACGCGCCTCGACGTCTTCACCCATCAGCACGGAGAACAACTCGTCGGCCGCGGCCGCGTCGTCCAACGTCACCTGACGAAGCACCCGCACCGAAGGATCCATGGTGGTTTCCCACAGCTCCTTGGCGTTCATCTCGCCGAGACCCTTGTAGCGCTGGACGCCGTCGTCCTTGTTGATCTTCTTACCGGCGGCCAGACCGGCCTCCAGCAGACCGTCGCGCTCGCGGTCCGAGTAGGCGAATTCCGGATCCGAGCGCTGCCACTTCAGCTTGTACAGCGGCGGCTGGGCGAGGTACACGTGCCCGTGTTCGACCAGCGGGCGCATGAAGCGGAACAGCAGGGTGAGCAGCAGGGTCGAGATGTGCTGGCCGTCGACGTCGGCGTCGGCCATCAGCACGATCTTGTGATACCGCAGCTTCGAGATGTCGAACTCGTCGTGGATACCGGTGCCGAAGGCGGTGATGATCGACTGGACCTCGTTGTTCTTGAGGACTCGGTCGATACGCGCCTTCTCGACGTTGATGATCTTTCCGCGCAGCGGCAGGATCGCCTGGTACATCGAGTCGCGACCGGATTTCGCCGAGCCACCGGCGGAGTCACCCTCGACGATGTAGATCTCGGACTTGCTCGGATCCTTGGACCGGCAGTCGGCCAGCTTGCCCGGCAGCCCGCCCAGGTCGGTGGCGCTCTTGCGCCGCACCAGCTCACGAGCCTTGCGGGCGGCGACGCGGGCCTGCGCGGAGGACACCGCCTTCTGCACGATCGTCTTGGCATCGGCCGGATTGGCCTCGAACCAGTGCGCGAGATGTTCGTTGCAGGTGCGCTGGACGAACGACTTCACCTCGGTGTTGCCGAGCTTCGTCTTGGTCTGGCCCTCGAACTGCGGCTCGCTGACCTTGACGCTCACGATGGCGGCCAGACCCTCGCGGATGTCGTCACCGGTGAGGTTGCCGTCCTTCTCCTTGAGGAGCTTCTTGTCCTTGGCGTACTTGTTGACCACGGTGGTCAGCGCCGCGCGGAAGCCCTCTTCGTGGGTACCACCCTCGTGGGTGTTGATGGTGTTGGCGAAGGTGTGGACGGATTCGGAGTACCCCGAATTCCACTGCATCGCGACCTCGAGTTCGTGGCCGGTGCCCTTGCTGGTGAACGAGACGACGGTGTTGTGGATCGCCTGCTTGGTGCGGTTGATGTGCTTGACGAAATCCTCGAGCCCGCCCGGGTAGTGGTAGGTGCGAGTCTTGACCTTCGGCTCCGGCGGCGCGGCGGTGCCCTCGTCGTGCTTGGGCGCCTCGGCGGTCTCGCTGACCACCTCGTCGGTGACCTCGGCCTCGCTGACCCGCTGGTCGGTGAGGGTGATGGTCAGGCCCTTGTTCAGGAAGGCCATCTCCTGCAACCGGCGCGAGATCGTCTCGAAGTTGTAGGTCGTGGTCTCGAAGACGTCCGGATCCGCCCAGAAGCGCTGCGTGGTGCCGGTCCGGTCGGTGGGCTCGCCCTTGACGAGCTTGCCGGGCTTGGCGTCCTTGTACTCCTGGCTCCAATGGAAGCCGTCGCGGTCGATCTCGGTGACCATCCGGCTGGACAGCGCGTTCACCACGGAGATACCGACACCGTGCAGACCACCGGACACGGCGTAGGCGTCCGAGTCGAACTTGCCGCCGGCGTGCAGCTGGGTCATGACGACCTCGATGGTGGGCACACCCGTGGCGTGCATCGCCACCGGGATACCGCGGCCGTCGTCGACGACCTCGACGCCGCCGTCGGCCAGCAGCGTCACGTCGACCCGGCTGGCGTAACCGGCCATCGCCTCGTCGACGGAGTTGTCCACAACCTCCCAGATCAGGTGGTGCAGACCGCGCTCACCGGTGGAACCGATGTACATACCGGGGCGTTTGCGGACCGCCTCGAGTCCTTCGAGAACGGTGATGTTGGAGGCACCGTAGTCCTTGTTGCCCGCTTTCGCCTTGGACGAGCCGCTTGCGTTGGAGTCGTTGGCAGCCACTGCTCGGTAGCTCTCCTTACTTGCTGATCCCTCGATGCGACGTCGGACAACACACACAGACCGAGCCCCGTATGGCCTCTGCTCGAGATGTTCGAACTGCTCGAGAATTACGGGTCCTCGCGCGTGCTGCACGGAACGCGCCGAAGGTATCGCCGCTAGTTACTCTTCCATCCTACTGGTACCCCCGGCACAGGATGCACCTATGACACCCCTGAGAGCGTCGTGAGTGCGTGAAATCGGTCGCCACCGGGTCCGGTTATAGGCGAACCCGCTCCCGTGAGCCTCAGCGGACAGCGACGGGCACTCGGATCCCGCGCCGGGAAGTTACGCCGATGTGGTTCCGCACAAGACGATGCTCCGCACCGGTTCCACGTGAAACTCACGGACCCGGATCAGCCGTAGGTGTCGCGCGGACCGCGCCCCTTGATATGCCGCTCGCCCTTGCGCCAGCTCGGTGCGGCGGGACCACTGATCTTCAGCGAGGTGACCACGCCCTGACCGACCGCGGCGTTGATCTTCGCCAATATCTGCGACTGCAGCATTCGCAACTGGGTGGCCCAGGCGGTGGATTCGGCCTGGATACTCAGCACGCCGTCGGTGAGCGATACCGGGTCGGCATGTGCCGCGATATCGTCGCCGACCACGGCCGACCACCGGCCGAAAACCATTCCCTCGGCGACCTTTCCCGACCATCCGCGACTCTTGGCCAGCGATCCGGTCAGTGCGGAGAGCAGTTGCGGATCCCGGTCGTCGGGCCGCGCACCGGACCAGCCGGAGCGGCGGCGCAATGCTCGTACCCCGCCCTTACGCGGTGAGGCTCGCCCCTGGCCGACCGCCTTACCGCTGGCACGGGCCGCGGCGCGGGCCTCCTCCAGGGCACGGCGTGCCAGGTCCACACCGCGCAGTTCCGGTTCGGGGCCGGCGGACGGCGGGGAGCCGTCTTCGCGCCCGGGTTCTGCGGCCACCTTCGACTCCTTTCCCGTCCTGTCACTGCATTGCGGCAAGGCTAGCCGCTGGGTCCGACAACTCGCGCCCCTTGTGCCCTGGGCAATTCGGCCCAGGTGACGCCGATCGGCGTCACCCGATGTGCCGGCCTTCGGTGGGCTCGTCCGCACGGGGCTCGTCCGTGAGGGACGGCGGCTCGACGATGTGCGAGGTCCGCCCGTCCGCGACGCCGTCGGTCTCGACCCGGACCGGATTCGCCTCGAGTTCCGGCGGCACGTCCTCGGGCACCGCGGCCGTGATCAGTACCTGTTCGGCGCCCGCGGCCACCGCCGCCAACGCGGTGCGGCGGCGGCGATCCAATTCCGCGAAGACGTCGTCGAGCAGCAGGACCGGATCCGTCCCCGCGCTGCGCAGCAGTTCGAAGGCGCCAAGTCGCAGGGCCAAGGCGAACGACCACGATTCCCCGTGGCTGGCAAAACCTTTCGCGGGCGCCGAACCGAGCATCAGATCCAGATCGTCGCGATGCGGGCCGACCAGGCAGACGCCGCGCTCGAGTTCCTTGCCGCGCGCGGAAGCCAACTCGCTCAACATATTCGCCTCCAGCGCCTCGACATCCCCGGGCTGTGGAGAACGCTGTGGATCCAGGAATTCCTCGGGCAGCGCGGAACTGCGGTAGCGGATGGCGGCGGTCCGCGATTCGGGTGCGATGGACCGGTAGGCCTGCTCGAGATAGGGGT
Source organism: Nocardia sp. MDA0666 (assembly GCF_003023875.1). Taxonomy (NCBI): domain Bacteria; kingdom Bacillati; phylum Actinomycetota; class Actinomycetes; order Mycobacteriales; family Nocardiaceae; genus Nocardia; species Nocardia sp. MDA0666. Next base: position 237,723 of record NZ_PYHT01000006.1, on the reverse strand, counting down.
GTAGTTCGTGCACCAGCCGCAGTCGCTGGGCCAGTAGTTCCGCACCGTGTGCGGCCAGATGTCCGTCCCAGACGTCGAGGGTGCTCAGTTCGGCCGGCGCACCGGCGCGCGAACGAGCCTGCCGTCCAGCCGTTTTCAACAGCGCCGAGCGCTGCCGCAGCACGCGGTCGTAGTCCGAACGGACCGCGGCCAAGCGTGGCAGCCGGGCGGTGGCCAGTTCGTCCAGGAAACGGCGGCGTTCGGCGGGGTCGCCGCGGACCAGCGCCAGATCCTCCGGCGCGAACAACACGGTCTGCAGGATGCCGAGGATCTCGCGCGTGCGGCGGACCGGCGACCGATTGATCTGCGCGCGATTGGCGGAGCCCTGGTTCAACTCAACATCGATGCGCAGTTCGCGGCCGGCGTTGACGACGGTCGCGCCGATCCGAGATCGCTGCTGCCCCAACCTGATCAGCGGGGCATCACCGGCAACCCGGTGGGAACCGAGTGTGGACAGATATCCGACGGCCTCGACGAGATTGGTCTTACCGTTGCCGTTCGACCCCAGGAAAACGGTTCTGCCTGTGGGTAATTCGAGATCGGCGTGCTCCCAGGAGCGGAAATCACGCAGTGTGAGCGTCCGGATGTGCATAGCTGAACCCGCCGTCACCAGGCACTTTGTGACGGACGGGTCGAAATGCACACGCGCCCGGGGTTTTTCACAGGTTTATCAACATCTCCACAGGTCGGAGTGAACGAATGCCGCCTCGCCGGTCGTATCGCGGCCGGCGAGGCGGGAAACATGGGGATCGAATCGATCAGCCGGGCAAACGAACCGGCATCAACAGGTAGATGTAGTTGCTCGACAGCGCCGCGAACGCGCCGGAGTCCGACGGTTCCGGTTCGTCATCGGTGGTCGGGCACATCACCGCCGGGCGGCTGGGAGTGGTGAAGCCGAAGGTGACCCGGTCCGAATGCAACGCCGACAGACCGTCGTTGAGGTAGCCCGGGTTGAACGCGATGGTCAGCGGTTCACCGCGGAACTCGGCCTCCAGCCATTCCTCGGCGCGACCGGCGTCGTCGCCACCGGCGGAGAGCTGCAGACCCTGATCGGAGAACTCGAGCCGCACCTGGGCGCCGCGCTCGGCCACCAGTGCTACGCGCTTGATGGCCTCGATCAGCGCGCTCACCTGGAGGGTCGCGATCGAGGTGTGCTCCTTGGGGAGCAATTGGCGGAACTTGGGGAATTCCGCGTCGAGCAGCCGGGTGGTGGTCCGGCGGCCGCCGTTGACGATCCCCAGCAGTCCGTCGGTGCCGGTGCCGAAGGCCAGCTGGACGGGCGCATCGGAGGCGCCGAGCGTCTTCGCCGATTCCGAGAGCGTGCGCGCCGGGACCAGCACCGCGGTCTCCACATCCGAGCGACCGGGCTGCCACTCCAGATGCCGCACCGCGAGGCGGAAGCGGTCGGTGGCCGCCAGAACCACCTGGGAGCCGTCGATTTCCACACGGATACCGGTGAGCATGGGCAGCGTGTCGTCGCGACCGGCGGCGACCGCCACCTGGCCCACGGCCTCGGAGAACAGATCCACACCCAGTTCACCGGTCTGCGGGGGCAGTTCGGGCAACTGGGGATAGTCCTCGACCGGCATGGTCGGCAGCGAGAACTTGGCGCTGCCACAGGCGATCAGCACGCGGGTGCCGTCGACCGAGACGTCGACGGGCTTGTTGGACAGTGCCTTGGTGATGTCGGCCAGCAGGCGGCCGGAGACCAGCACCTGTCCCGGGCCGGCCACCTCGGCGGCGACACGCATCTGCGCGGAGACCTCGTAGTCGAATCCGGAGACCGTGAGGCCGTCCTCGTCGGCCACCAGCAGCACACCGCCCAGGACGGGCACGGGCGGGCGAGACGGCAGGCTACGGGCCACCCAGGCGACGGATTCCGCGAAATCCTCGCGAGCGACCCGAAACTTCATACTTGCAAGCTCCATCGCTCGGTATGTCCTCTCCCAGTCTCGATCGGTCGTGATCTGTGCGACGCCGTGGTGATCAGCGTGGTTCATACAACAGCGTGGTTCGCGCGGCAATGCGGTCGGAACGGCTCGCCCGTACGCACCGCAGTGTGGCACAGGCGACCGACATCAAACCGTACCCGCGCAAGCGGGCGATGACTACGTCACCCCCTCACCCGGTGCGTCGTCGCCGGAGGGCCGGATCCGTTCTGCTCGCTGCTCCGTTCGGATGTGGACTGCCGCGAATCGATCCGTCGGTCCCCGAGCCGAGTTTCCACACACCCTGTTTTCAAGAAGAAATCTAAAGAAGAAGAACTGAAGTAGTAGTAGGCACTGTGGATTCTGTGGACGCGGGCCGTCCGCCCAGTTCAGGAGGCGTGGCGGCGTGGGGATGTCCGGCGGGTGACTCGAGGATGAACGGTGGGCCGCTGTGGAGGCCGGAAAACTGTTCAACCTCCATCCTCGAGCCATCCTCGAGTTCTTCCATGGCTCGAGGCCTGTTGTACACACGTGTGTGCCGATCGGTGCACTACCGGGGGATTCCTCGAGGACCTGACAGGGAGTCCTCGAGGAATCCACATGCCGATTCGGCCGTCTTCGCAGTTCGGACCCCGTGGACGAATTCGGCTGTGGGAACTGTGGACCGAGGGCTGTGAGCGAATGCGTGCACAGGCTCACGCGTCGACTGTGCGCAACCTCGAGGACAAACCTGGGATTCCTCGAGGACTCCACAAGGACTCCTCGAGGAATCCACAACACGAAAAAGCCGATCCACCCAGGTCAACCGGGTGGATCGGCTTGTGGAGGGATTCAGCGCGAGCGCTGTTTGATTCGGGCTGTGAGTTCTTGAACCTGGTCGTAGACCCGGCGGCGCTCGGTCATCTCCTTGCGCACTTTCTTCTCCGCGTACATGACCGTCGTGTGGTCGCGACCGAAGGCCTGGCCGATCTTCGGCAGGGAAAGATCGGTCAGTTCCCGGCACAGGTACATCGCGATCTGACGAGCCTGAGCCAGCGGCCGGGCCTTACCAGGACCGGTCAGTTCCTCCAGCGTGGTGTTGAAGTACTCCGCGGTCACGGCCATGATCGTCGACGCCGTGATCTCGATGGTCGTGGTGTCCGGCATCAGATCGCGCAGCACGACCTCGGCCAGCGACAGATCCAGCGGCTGGCCGTTGAGGGAGGCGAAGGCCGTCACCCGGATCAACGCACCCTCGAGTTCACGGATATTGCGCTCGACCCGGCTGGCGATCAGTTCCAGCACGTCGTGCGGCACATCGAGGCGATCCATCCGCGCCTTCTTGCGCAGGATCGCGATCCGGGTCTCCAGCTCCGGCGGCTGCACATCGGTGATCAGACCCCATTCGAACCGGGTGCGCAGGCGTTCCTCCAGCGTCGCCAGCTGCTTCGGCGGCCGGTCGGAGGAGACGACGATCTGCTTGTTCGCGTTGTGCAGGGTGTTGAAGGTGTGGAAGAACTCCTCCTGGATACCTTCCTTACCCTCGATGAACTGGATGTCGTCCACCAGCAGGATGTCGGTCTCGCGGTAGCGGCGTTTGAACGCCACCTTCCGGTCGTCGCGCAGGCTGTTGATGAAGTCGTTGGTGAATTCCTCGGTCGAGACGTATTTGACGCGCATCCCGGGAAACAGCCGCTGGGCATAGTGCCCGGCCGCGTGCAGCAGATGTGTCTTCCCCAGACCGGAGGCCCCCCAGACGAACAGCGGGTTGTACGCGCGGGCCGGCGCCTCGGCGATCGCCACCGCCGCCGCGTGCGCGAACCGGTTCGAGGCGCCGATGACGAAGGTCTCGAAGGTGTACTTGGCGTTCAAACTGGCCGAGGACGACGCGGGCGCCGGCGCCGGCGGTTCGGGCGACTTCGCGAAATACGTCGGCCAGGAATTGCGTGCGCTCACCACCGGTTCGTCGGAGTCCTCGGCCACGCCCGGGCGCTGTCCGACCTCCGGTTCCGGCGCGAACAGCGACTCCTGTCCGGGATGTCCGCCCGTCCGGGGCAGCTCCTGGTCGTGCCGCAGTGGCTCGGGCTCCCGGCGCAGCGCCTCCTGTGGATGGTGCAGTTCGTGGTCGCGGCGCAGTGCGTCCGCCTCACGCCGCAGCGAATCCGGACCGTGCAATCCGTCCCGGCCGGACAGCGTGTCGGCGTCCCGCCGCAGGGCGTCGGTATCGCGCCGGAGTGCGTCCGGATCGTGGCGGAAGGCGTCGGGGTCCCGGCGCAGATCGTCGGGATCGCGCCGCAGACTGTCCGGATGCCGGACCAGCGCTTCGTCGTGCAGATGCGCTTCCGGGTCCCGGCGCAGCGGCGAGGAAGGTCCGAGGCTGTCCGGCAATTCCCCGGCCATCGGAGCGGACGGATACTCACCCTGGGGATAGGCGGTCCGAGCCTGGTAGTCGGCTGGGGAAAGATAGCGTGGGGTGGGGAAATCGTCGGCGTCGGGATACTGCGGCGGCGCCGGGAACCCGACCGGTTCGCGGGGCTTGTCGCGCATCCGCTCGGGGCGTGAGGTGAGGCGAGCATGGCGGGCGCCGGCGCCGGGACGGTCCGGCGGCGGGTTGGCCGGCGCGGCGATCCGGACGCCGAGACCCTCCACCTGCGGGCCCAGCCGACGGGCCAGCGACCGCAGGATCGGTTCGCGCAGATCGCGTTCGATGGCCTCCTGGGCCAGGGAAGAAGGCACCGAGAGCAGGGCAAACCCTTGTGCGACCGTGAGCGGTTTGACCAGGCCGAGCCACGCCTTCTGGGCGTTGGTCACCGGCGGGATGGCTCCGTCGGTGGAGCCGGCGGTGAGCTCGGCGACCACTTCGGGCCAGACCGCGGTCAACACGTTCTGCTCGTCGTCCACGTATTATTTCCTCCCCGGAGCAACTCGACAGGAGCTCCAACGGTCGGCGACCACTGACATGCCTGGCCGTCAGCCATACGAATATGCCACTCCAGGGGTCTTTCCACACAATTATCCACAGATGTGGAGAACTGGGATGATACGTGGTTCGCTGCAACAACCCCCCGGTCAGCGCTTGGACCTGCGCTTCTGCAGCTATCTTCTAGCTATGAATCGTAGTGGGTCTCCGGTGGCTGTGACAAGGGTGGTTCACGAGTGCGCCGTCCACACGGCGCGTCGCGGCAGCACGGTGAGTCGCCTGGGGTGAACGGATGTCGCGGGCCCGGATTCAGTGGCGGGCGTCTCATGAGGGACCCCGAGTTTGACCCTCTCCTGGCTGATCAGTACCCTCGTACAGTCACCCGTTGACGCGGTGTTGGCTGCCTGCTGCCTGGTCGAATAGTCGATCCAGCGGGACCACCACGCAATGGGCGTTGTGCCGATGAAGACCAGTTTTCATCGCGACCACATACGTTTCACCGAACAGCTTCGGGCGCCGCCTGGCGCCCACCAACTCGAGGAGTGTTGACCGTGGCCAAGGGCAAGCGGACGTTCCAGCCGAACAACCGTCGTCGTGCGCGGGTCCACGGCTTCCGCCTCCGGATGCGCACCCGTGCCGGGCGCGCGATCGTGTCGGCGCGCCGTCGCAAGGGCCGCGCTTCTCTGACGGCCTGATCGCACGGCATCGGCATCGCCGCCATGCCTGACTCGTCGATCGTCTCGCTGCTTCCGTTCACCCGTTACGTGCTCGGACACTCGGGTGTTGCCTGAGCCGTACCGGCTGCATCATCGTGCCGACTTCTCCCGGACGGTGCGACGTGGCCGACGAGTCGGGAGACGGGACATCGTCGTGCATGTGGTGGTGCCGTCGGCATCGGCGGACATGAGCTCCGACGATGCCGCGAGGTCCGACGATGCGGCGGCCCGATCGCTCGCACGCTTCGGTGGTCCTCGTTTCGGATTGATCGTCAGCAAGGCGGTGGGCACCGCGGTGGTACGACACCGCGTCGCCCGCCGCCTGCGTCATATCTGCGCCGGGGTCGTCGCCGACCTTCCGGCGGAGGCCGATGTCGTGATCCGCGCCCTCCCCGGTGCCGCGACCGCGACTTCGGCGGAGCTGGACCAGCAATTGCGTTCCGCGTTGCGGAAGATGTCCTTCGATCCCTCCGCCGCGCGGGTGGCTTCGAGTGATGCGTCATGAACCGCCTGCGCGTGGTGACGCGGCTTCCGGCGAAACTCGTGATCTTTCTGATCGAGCTGTACCGGACCTACGTCTCCCCCACCCGCATGCCGGTGTGCCGATTCACCCCGACCTGTAGCGAGTACGCGGTGACGGCCCTGCGTACTCGCGGGCTGTTCGTCGGTCTCGGATTGACGGCCGTGCGTCTGGCCAAATGTGCGCCCTGGCACCCTGGTGGGTGGGACCCGGTTCCGGAACGGAAACGGGCTGCTGCCGAAGCGGCTCACGAGACGAGCCGGGCCCATGACGAGGCGGCTGAACACAAGTCTTGTAAAGGGTCGCCGCGCGCGGTGACCGGCGACACGACCGACGGGAGTACATAGAGCCGTGCTCGACTTCATCTATTACCCGGTGTCCTGGATCCTTTGGTTCTGGCACCGGATCTTCGGGTTCGTCTTCGGACTCGGAGATTTCGACAAGGGCGCCAGCAACGGGTTCGCCTGGGCGCTGGCAGTGGTGTTCCTGGTGTTCACCCTGCGCTTGGTGCTGTACAAGCCCTTCGTCAAACAGGTGCGCACCACGCGGCAGATGCAGGAACTGCAGCCGCAGATCAAGGAACTGCAGCGCAAGTACAAGAACGACCGCCAGAAGATGGCCGTCGAGATGCAGAAGCTGCAGAAGGAACACGGCTTCAACCCGCTGATGGGCTGTCTGCCGGTGCTGGCTCAGGTGCCGGTGTTCATCGGTCTGTACCACGTGCTGCGGTCGTTCAACCGCACCGGTAGCGGTATCGGCCAGCTGCACATGACGCCCGAGCAGAACGCGATGACGCCGAACTACGTGTTCAGCGCGCACGATGTGCAGTCGTTCCTGAGCGCCCGTATCTTCGGTGCACCGATCTCCGCCGCGATCACCTCCCCCAAGGCGACCCTGGACGCCTACGCGGATTTCGGCGGCATCCCGCATGTGTGGAACATGGTCGTCGTCGCGGTTCCGCTGATGGTCATCGCCGGCCTCGCGACCCACTTCAACGCCCGCGCTTCGGTGGCACGCCAGAGCGCGGAGGCGGCGGCGAATCCGCAAGCCGCGCTGATGAACAAGTTGGCGCTGTGGGTCTTCCCGCTCGGTGTCGTCGTCGGTGGCCCCTTCCTGCCCATCGCGATCCTGCTCTACTGGGTGTCCAACAACATCTGGACCTACGGGCAGCAGCATCTGGTCTTCGGGCGCATCGACAAGGAAGAGCAGCAGAAGAAGGAAGAGGCGATCGAGCGGAAGGCGCAGAACGCGCCGAAGCCCGGCGCCAAGCCGACCGCCAAGAAGAAATCCGGCGCCGCCGAGACGTCGGCCGCCGACGCGGACAAGCCCGCGGCCGCGACCAACGGCATTGCCGCCTCCACGACTTCGGACTCCACGAGTTCTTCGGCCAAGGCCGGTTCGGCCTCCGGCAAGTCGGGCTCGTCGGGTAAGTCACCGGGGCCGGGTAATCGCAAGCGATCCGGCAACAGAGGTCGAGCGAATCAGAAGCGACGTCGCTAGCGGATCCGATACGACGGATGATTCAGATTGAAGGAAACGACATATGACTGTTGAGACCGATGGAGGGGACGCCACTGTGGCCCTCGGTGTGCAGGATGATGCGGCGGCGGTGGACGACCGCGACGAGGCGACCGAACCGGATCCGACCGATGCCGAAGAGGCGTTGATCGAAGAGGGTGAGATCGCGGGCGACTATCTGGAGCAGCTGCTGGACGTTCTCGACTTCGACGGCGATATCGATCTGGATGTCGAGGGCGACCGCGCGGTCGTGAGCATCGACGGCGGGCGGGATCTGTCGAAGCTCGTCGGCCGGCGCGGAGAGGTTCTGGACGCGCTGCAGGAGTTGACCCGACTGGCCGTGCAGCAGGCGACCGGTGTGCGCAGCCGCCTGATGCTCGATGTGGCCGGGTGGCGGGCGAAGCGTCGCGAGGAGTTGAGCGCGCTCGGAACCGAGGCGGCGCGGCGCGTGGCGGAGTCGGGTAAGCCCGAATCGCTGACTGCGATGACTCCGTTCGAACGCAAGATCGTTCACGATGCCGTGGCGGCCGTGGACGGTGTCGCGAGTGAGAGTGAAGGTGTCGAGCCCAACCGGCACGTGGTCGTGATCCCGGCCTGAGAATGTCGAATGGGTAAGGTAGGGCCCCCGGTTCATCGGACCGGGGGCCCTACTCTTTGTGTTGATGGATTTCGACGGTCCGGAAGGATGTTTCACGTGGAACGAGGCGCGGGTGCCACACCTCAGCACTCCCCCGGCGGTGACTCTGTCGATCTGACGCCGCCCGCGGTGGCGGCCGAGGTATTCGGCGATCGCCTTCCGCTGGCCGAGCAATACTGCGCCGCGCTGGCGACCGCGGGCGTCGAACGCGGTCTGATCGGACCGCGAGAGGTGCCGCGACTCTGGGATCGACACATCCTGAACTGTGCGGTGTTGGGCGAGTTGATTCCCCTCGGTGCCTCTGTTGTCGATATCGGCAGCGGTGCCGGGCTTCCCGGAATTCCCCTCGGCATCGCGCGTCCGGATCTGCGCATCACACTCGTCGAGCCGTTGCTGCGGCGCACCAAGTTCCTGGCGGAGTTCGTCGAATCGGCGGGTCTCGAGATCACCGTGGTCCGCGGTCGTGCCGAACAGCCGGACGTCCGGAAGGAAGCGGGCGGCGCGGATTACGTGACTTCTCGTGCGGTCGCTCCCCTCGGGAAATTGGCGAAGTGGTCCCTGCCGCTGATCCACGAGCACGGCCATATGTTGGCACTCAAGGGATCCAGCGTCGCCGAGGAGCTCGAGCGCGATCGGGGGGAATTGGCGCGGGCCGGCGCCGGCCACGCGGCGATCCTCGAATGCGGCGTCGGCATCGTGACGCCGCCGACCGTGGTGCTCAGCGTGGAGCGTGTCCCGCGCGCGGAGAAGCGGGCGAACAAGGAAGCGAATCGACGCGCCCGACGCGCACAGTAACTTTCGTTGTTTCATGTGAAACAACGCCCAGCGAAGCCGCATTCGGCGGTCGCGACGAGTCATTCCGCGCGTGTCGCATAGTGATTGCCGCGGTTCAACTTCCGTATTCTGGCCGGTGCTGGCAAGCTAGTTGTCGTCGAGCGTGAGCGCGCGGTTTCGCGGTTCCCGGCAGCTCCGCGTTCTGCTTGTTCGAGCCATGCGGCGCCGGTGCTGCCTGGGCACGTGTCTGAAGTTCTCGGGGTTAGGAGCCTGTATGTCGAACCGTCCGGCGAATGTTTCACGGGAAACAACATCCCGGGTGCCCGGAATGCTGGACAGCGGCGGCCTCGAGGGAGATGAATTCGCCAAGACCGCATTCGGAAATATCTCCGCCGCCGAAACCCCTATCGCGGCCGAGGCGCATCGCGCCAGCCAGGTCCTGCACCCCGGCTCGCTCAGCATCCCCAAGCCTCGCGAACAACGCATCATCACCATCGCCAATCAGAAGGGCGGCGTCGGCAAGACGACGACGGCCGTGAATCTCGCTGCCGCACTGGCGCTGCAGGGAATGACGGTGCTCGTCATCGATCTCGACCCCCAGGGCAATGCCAGCACCGCGCTCGGCGTCGAACACCACTCCGGTGTGCCGTCGAGCTATGAACTGCTGATCGGTGAGATCTCGGTGCAGGACGCGATCCAGCGCAGCCCGCACAACGAACGCCTGCTGTGCATTCCGGCGACGATCGATCTCGCAGGCGCCGAAATCGAATTGGTCTCCATGGTCGCCCGTGAGGGCCGATTGAAAGCCGCCATCCAAGAGGCCAACCTGGCGGGCTACGACATCGATTACGTCATGATCGACTGCCCGCCTTCTCTCGGCCTGCTGACCGTCAACGCGATGGTGGCGGCCAAGGAAGTGATGATCCCGATCCAGTGTGAGTACTACGCGCTGGAGGGCGTCGGCCAGTTGCTGCGCAATATCGGTCTGGTGCAGGCACATCTGAATCCGGAGTTGCACGTCTCGACCGTCGTCCTCACCATGTACGACGGCCGGACCAAACTCGCCGACCAGGTTGCCGAAGAGGTGCGCGGTCACTTCGGTGACGCGGTGCTGCGCTCGGTGATTCCGCGCAGCGTCAAGGTTTCCGAGGCGCCGGGCTACGGCATGACCGTGCTCGATTACGATCCTGGTTCCCGCGGCGCGATGAGCTATCTCGACGCGGGGCGGGAGATCGCGGCCCGCTCGGCCGTCGTCCAGAGCCGAGCGACGCCGGGCCAAGAAGGCGCTGCGGTCGGTACGGCTGGTGCAGCACAGGAAAGGGGTCGGTAGGCCGATGAGTCAGGCGAAGAAGGGTGGCTTGGGGCGCGGACTGGCCGCGTTGATTCCGACCGGTCCTGCCGATGTGCAGGGACTCGGAAGTGCGGCAGCCAATGCGGTGATCGGACTCGATCCGATCGGCCCGCATCCCGCGTCGGCCTATCTGCATCGGGTTCCCGATGCGGCCGAGGAATCGGGTGCCGGTGCGGTGTATCGGGAGATTCCGCCGGAACAGATCGAGCGCAATCCGAAGCAGCCGCGGCAGGTCTTCGAAGAGGATGCGCTCGCCGAACTCGTCCATTCGGTGCGGGAATTCGGCCTGATGCAGCCGATCGTGGTGCGGGTGCTGGAGTCCTCCCCCACTCCGCGCTATCAGCTGGTGATGGGTGAACGGCGATGGCGAGCCTGCCAGGAAGCCGGCCTGGAGACCATCCCGGCGATCGTGCGGGAGACCACCGACGACGCCATGCTGCGCGATGCGCTGCTGGAGAACATCCACCGGGTGCAGCTGAATCCGCTCGAAGAGGCGGCGGCCTATCAGCAGCTGCTGGAGGAATTCGGCGTCACCCACGAGGAACTGGCGAACCGAATCGGCCGATCCCGACCGGTCGTCACGAATATGATTCGCCTGTTGAAGTTGCCGATTCCGGTGCAGCGACGGGTCGCGGCCGGCGTGCTCTCCGCCGGACATGCTCGTGCCCTGCTCGGGTTGGAAGCGGGCGCCGAGGCGCAGGAGCGATTGGCCGAACGCATCGTCGCCGAGGGGTTGTCGGTTCGTGCGACCGAGGAGGCCGTCACTCTCGCTAACCGCTACCCCGAAGACGAAGTGAAGCCGACGCCCAAGCGGAGGCAGATTTACGCACCGGGGTTGGACAAGGTCGCCGAGCGATTGGCCAATTCGTTCGACACCAGGGTGACGGTGAGTATGGGCAAGAAGAAGGGCAAGATCGTCGTCGAGTTCGGTTCGGTCGACGATCTGGAGCGCATCGTCGGGCTGATGGAGCAACAACAGCTCTGACGAGACAGACCCCTGGGGTTCGGCGAGAAACGTCACTGTGACACCGCTGTTTTTCGCGCCGATCCGAATGTGCCGCGATCGATAAGGGATGGGAAATGAGGCGTTCGCTTTGATCGCATATTCTTGCTGGCGAGAAGATGTTGATGCGGCGTGAGCATAGATGAATCGGAAAGCTGGAGGCTGAGCAGAGCGGTGTCGACCAGCGTGACCGCACTAACCCTCGGCGGACTGGACAAACTTCCGGCGCACGCGCGTCGATGCGTGTTCTGGGAGATCGACCCGGCCGTGGCGGCAGATTCCCGGGAATTCAGCGACCCCGTCTTCGAAAAAGAGGCGTGGTTGTCGACGGTGATGCTCGAATGGGGATCCTGCGGGCAGATCGCTGTGGTCGACGGCCAGCCGGCCGGATGTGCGCTGTATTCGCCGCCGAGTGTGGTGCCGCGCGCGGCATTGTTCCCCACCTCCCCCGTGAGCCCGGATGCGGTCCTGCTGACCACGCTGCGGGCCGAACCGCCGCACAATGACGGGGATATTGCCCATCGGTTGATTCAGGCCGTCGTCGGCGATCTGATGCGCCGAGGTGTGCGAGCGATCGAGGCCTTCGGAATTCGCACCGATCCGGCCGCGACCGCGCTGCCGGCCCGCGGAGTGCGGTCCATGTTCTTCATGGAGCGCATCGACTCGCCGGGGCACGGTATCGCCTCCGCCCCGCGGCAGAAGGCCAACAGCGCCTGTTCGCCCGAAAGCTGCATGATCGACGCGGACTTCCTCGAGGACGTCGGATTCTCGGTGGTGGCACAACACCATCGATTCCCGCGCCTGCGGCTGGAACTCGACAGCGATCATCTGTGGAAGGAAGACGTCGAGCGCGCTCTGGACCAGCTGCTGGCCGCCGCCGCCATGCAGGCCCAGCCGGGCGTTCCCTGCCACTGACACGAAAAAGGGCCACTGACAGGAAAAGGAAGGCGCCCCCGGGATCGAATTCCGGGGGCGCCTTCCTGTGGTATTTCGGGACCTACATCCGATCGGCCGCGGCCAATTCCTCGGCCAACAGCTCGGCGAAGGTATAAGTGCCGGTGGGCTGATCGTCCTGGCCGAGCAGATACAGCCGCTTGACCGAGATCAGAATGGCCTCCGCGATCACATCGCGCATCCGGGGATTGGTCAATACCGAGGCGTCGTAATCGTTTGTCAGGTATCCGATATCGACCTGGACGGTCGGCATCTTCGTCAGTCGCAGCAGGTCCCAGGTGCGGGCGTGGGTGCGGCAGTCCTGCAACGAGGTTCGTGCCACGATCTCACGCTGGATGAATCCCGCCAGCACCTGGCCGATCATCGACACCGAACCGTGCGAATTCCCGAAGTGGAAACTGGCCACACCGCCCGCGGACGAACTGAGATTCGCCGCACAGCGCAGCGAGATCATCAGATCCGCATCGAAGGTGTTCGAGGTCTCGGCGCGTTCGGCGTCGGTCGGGTTGGCACCCCACGGGCGGGACAGGAACGTCTCCATGCCGGTGGCGGCCATCCGGCCCTCCAGGCGGCTCGCCAGATCCCAGAGGATCTCCGATTCGTATACGTCGCCGAATTCCGTCGGCACGGCCAAACCCTTGTCCTCGCCGCCCATTCCGGGGTCGATGACGATGCGCTTCCCGGTCAGCTGCGGGCCGGCCCGGTGGACGACCTCCTCCTCGGCGATGCGATGCGGATTGCCACCGGTGACCCGCGCGCCGAGCAGTTCCAGCGAACGCAGGGTGTCCGGACCACAGATGCCGTCGGCGGACAGGCCGATCTCACGCTGGAAGGCGGTGAGCGCATCGTGGGTGTGCGGGCCGAAATAGCCGTCGATGCGATGAACGTAGAAGCCCAGATCCTGCAGGCGGCGTTGCAGAGTGGCGACGTCGTCGCCGTACAGCGGCGCCGAGAGCTGATAGATCAGGGTGCGGGCGCCGAGGCGATAGGAGGCCTCCTTCAACGCGCGATAGGTGGCGGGTCCGACGACGCCGTCGACCAACAGGCCGCGCTGCTGCTGGAAAGCGCGTACGGCCGAATCGAGTTCACGATCGAAGACGGCGTCGGAGTCCTTCCAGTACTCCCCCTGCCCACCGGACCGGTCGGTCCCGTGCGGGTGTGGATGGAATCCGAGACTTGCCAGGGTGCTCCGGACCTCAGCGACGGCTGGACCAGTATCGCCGTGACGAAGTCGGTGCATGCGTGAGAGCCCTTTCCTTCCGCCAACCCGGGTACCCACTTATGCGATGGCACACACCCTCGCACGACCGGAGCGTCGGTCGATTGTCTCAGACCCGAGCCGTATTTCGGCAATTCTCCGGGTGCCGAAATAGTACACAGCCATCGGGTCCCGGAGTGCCTCCTGGTGAAACCGCATCGGGGCCCCGGACCGGGCACGCTCGCGACGTACCCTGACCCGGGGCCTCGACCGGGAGAACTCAGATGATGCCCTCGAGTTCGCGCAACAGCGCGGCCTTACCCTTGGCACCCACGATGCGCTTGGCCTCCTTACCGCCGGAGAACAGGATCATCGTCGGCAATGCCATCACACCGTAGTCGCGGGAGCTCGTGGGGTTGGCGTCGGCGTCGACCTTCGCCACGGTGAGCTTGTCGCCGTGCGCCGCGGCGATCTCCTCCAGCACCGGTGCGACCATCTTGCACGGGCCACACCAGGAGGCCCAGAAGTCGACGAGCACCGGCTTGTCGCTGCCGAGCACATCCTGTTCGAAGGTGGCGTCGGTGACGGTCTTGGTGGCTGTTTCGGACATGGCGGAACTCCTAGCGGTGTGCGGTGACGCGATATTCGAGAGGCTTCGGGGGGCGGATCAGCCGGCGGTCACTTCCACCGGGTTGCCGGCGTGATCGAGGGTGTTGCTGGTGATGTCGCCCTTCTCGGCGAGCCAGCGCTCGGCGTCGATCGCCGAACGGCAACCGGTACCGGCGGCGGTAATGGCCTGGCGGTAGGTGTGATCGACCAGATCGCCGGCCGCGAAGACGCCGTCCACCGAGGTCGCGGTACCGGGCTCGCGAACCTTCACGTAGCCCTCGGCATCGAGATCGACCTGACCACGGACCAATTCGCTGCGCGGGTCGTGGCCGATCGCCACGAACAGACCGGTGGCCGCCAGTTCGGAGGTTTCACCGGTCTTGGTGTCGCGCAGGGTGAGACTCGTCACGGCCGTGTCGCCGTGCACCTGGACCACCTCGGAGTTGAGGCGGAAGCGGATCTTCTCGTTCGCCTTCGCGCGCTCGAGCATGATGCGGGAGGCGCGGAATTCCTCGCGGCGATGCACGATGGTGACGCTGGAGGCGAATTTGGTGAGGAAGGTCGCCTCCTCCATCGCGGAGTCGCCACCGCCGACCACGACGATGTCCTGGCCCTTGAAGAAGAAGCCGTCACAGGTCGCGCACGCGCTGACACCGCGGCCGAGCAGCTCCTGCTCACCCGGTACACCGAGGTAGCGGGCCGCCGAGCCCATGGCCAGGATGATCGCGTAGGCCTGGTAGACCTCGCCGCCGACCGTGACCGACTTGATCGGGCCGGAAAGATCGATCGCCTCGACATCCTCGGTACGGATATCCGCGCCGAAGCGCTTGGCCTGCTCACGCATCTCTTCCATGAGATCGGGGCCCATGATGCCGTCGCGGAAGCCGGGGAAGTTCTCCACCTCGGTCGTCGTCATCAGCGCGCCACCGAACTGGGTGCCCTCGAACAGCAGCGGTTCGAGCTCGGCCCGGGCAGCGTAGACCGCGGCGGTGTAGCCGGCGGGGCCGGAGCCGACAATGATCAGATCGCGTACAGGCGTGCTCATGATGCCCTTCCGAAGTGTGTTCAACAGGCGTGTCGGTCAACAACAGGGTAAACGTAGATGTTCCCGCCGCCGACCGGCCGTACTCGAGACCGCGCCCGGAAACATCGCCGTCGACGAGGCGTTCGCGCACCTCGAGCGCCGTCAGCCGATATCGCGCATCTCGAGGATCTGCGGATCCGCTGCGCTGCAGCCGGTCCGGACGACCAATGCGGTGATCTTGGGCGGACGCGGGCCGGTGAGCAGGATCAGCACGGCCGATTCACCGCGATATGTGACATTCGTCGAGCCGAGCACCGTGCGGTCCGGAACCGCGGCTTTCACGCAGCCGGCCATGGCCCCCGGGCCCGAGAGCGCGCCGGTGACGTCGTTGCGGCCCATGGCACTCAGCACGGCCTCGGAGGACAACTCGTCGTCGAGGGCGACGGTGGCGCTGTGCTGGGCCGGCAGGGCCTTCGGGCTCACCGTGCGATCGGTCACCGCGTCCACGGCGACCAGGGTTCCGGCGATGACGGCCACTGCCGCCGCGGCCGCGGTGAACCAGCGCCATCGCTTCGCGCGGTGACCGTCCAGCGATATCGGTTCGCCCGGGCCCGGCGCGCCGGGAACATCGGCGTCCTGCCCGAGCGATTCCTCGGGCATCGGTTCCCCGGGCAGCGCCTCCTGCGGTACCGCGTCCAGAGCCGGCATCGGACGGGTCGAGGGCGGCTCGCCGCCCGCTCCGTCGCCGTAGAGATGGTGGACGGTGGCGACCGGCTGCGGCTGCTCGCCGCGCGACAACTCGTCCAGCAGCGCGTCCAGCCGGGCCGCTACCCGGGGCGGGATCGGATGCAGAATGTGGTCGTCCAGGCTCAGCGCGCGTAACTCGGCGCTCACGCCGTCGAGCGAGTGCAGGAAACGAACGGCGTCGGGGTCCCGGCGAACTTGCGGCCACAGCAGCTCGGCCTGTTCGGGAGGGACGTTGTCGGCGTGCAGATCGGCCAGCAGATCGGTGGAGAACGGAGGGCGCGGCACCGGACGGGCTGCCATCACACCTCCTGTGTCCGCTTCGTCGCCCCACACCCCGGAACGGCGTCGCCGCGCGGCGAATTCGCCCTTGTCGTCCATCGCCTCTCCGGGTCCGGCCTCATGATGTAGTGCCTGTCATCGCAGCGATGCGGCGGCAGGCACAACGAATAATTGTCCGTCTATTAGTAATGACGCTTCTCGGCTACGTCCGGTTCCCCGGATTTCGCAGGAATTCCAATTCCTGTTCCAGCCGTTTACGGCCACGGGCGCAGCGACTTTTGATCGTCCCCTCGGCGACGCCCAGCAACTGCGCCGCTTCCGCTACGGTATACCCTTCCATGTCGATCGCAACCAGCGCTGCTCGCTGATCGGGCGGCAGTGTGAACAGTGCCGCGGCGACAACCATCTTCACCTCGCGCTGCGCGATGTCGTCGCGTTCCACCGCCGGTTCGGCCACCGACTCGTCCGACAGCGACGTCGCGGGCCGAGACTTGTTGCGCCGCATACGATCCAGGCACGCGTTGACCACGATGCGATGCAACCAGCTGCGTACCTCCGCATCCCCGCGGAAGGTGGCGGCATTGCGGTGCGCGGACAGCAGCGCGTCCTGCAGCGAATCGGCGGCATCCTCCGGAGTGCGGCAGGTGCGCAGCGCCAATTGCCAGAGCCGGTGGTAATGGCGGCGGAACAGAATGCCGAAAGCATCGCGGTCGCCGGCGACATGGGCGGAAAGTAATTCGAAATCGGTGGTTTCGTCCGGATCGATCGAGCGACGACGGACAGCAGACGACTCCGGTGTCCCCCCACTGGCGATCGCTTCGAACGACACACAAACCCCTTGGACAGCGCTCACGGCGGCACGAAGTCCTACACCGGACAGGCCGCTAATTCCGCATCATCCAGGACCGAGACACCAGATCCCAGGAAGCTCCCCTGCTGAGAGCGCGCTGTGAATCATAACGTTCATTACGAATCGGTAGCAACCAGAGCGAGGCGATATCACGGGGCCGGGACGGTCGCCGGCCGCGACGGCACGAATCAGGAAGCTGCCTCGAAGCGAATGTCGCCGAGCGATGTCTGGAACTGGCCGCCGTTGTTGGCCAGCTGGGTGATCCAGATCAGGACGTAGCGAGCCGGTTGATCGGACTGCACGGGGATCGTGGTGGTGCCGTCGGCCAGGGTGGCCTGGCCGACGAGCTGGGTTTGATCCAGGGTGGGAACCGCGGTGGGCGAGGTCCGCACCTCGACCACCGTGCCCGGTGACGCGGAATCGATGACGACCTTGCTCACCTTGCTGGGACCGGGCAGCGTCGCGAGCACGCCGATCCCCTTCTTCAGAGCCGGAAACTGCTGGAAGTACTGATCGGTGTGCCAGGTGGTGGTCGGATTTCCGTCGAGCAGCGCCGACACGTTGCCGGGACTGTCCGGGGTGCCCTCCGGGGAGTACACCGAGACGCCCGTGGCCTGCAGCGGAAGTCCGGCAGCCGTGCTCGGCGCGGGTCCCGCGGACTGCGCCGCCGGGGCAGTCGGTGCGACGCTGGCCGTGGTCAGGCCCAGTTTGCGCTGCTGTTCGTTGAGCGGTTCGTCGGCCGAGCCCGGCGCGAAGATGCTCAGCAACCACCAGATGATCACGCCGACCACCAGCGCCGCGAGCACACCCAGGCCGACCAGGATCCACAGCATTCGCTGCGACCGCTCCCGCTCGGCGGCGAGCAGTTCCGGATCGGCGAGGGTCTCGTCCGGATTCGCCACCGCACGCTGGCCCAGACGCAGGACCGGGATGAAGTCGGTCTTCTGGTCGACGACCGAGGCCTGCTCGAGCACGTGCTGCACGGTCGCCGCCGTCCGCACGCCCTTGTCGGCCTCGAGCGAGCGGACCGCCACCGCGGAGATCTCGAACGGCACCTCGGGACGAATCTGACGCGGTTCCACCGGAGAGCCGTCGCTGCCGAAATCGGCCAGCTTCAGCCCGCCGACGGTCGCCGCGGCACCGGTGACGCCGCCGGTGCGGATCGGCCAGCGGGCGGTGATCAGCGCGTACAGCATCGCGCCGAGGCCACGCACATCCGATTGCGCGTCGGAATCGGCCAAGGTGCCCGGGAAGGCCAGCACCGCATCGCCGGAGGCGCTGATGCGCACCCGGTCCGGATGATCGATCGACAGCGAACCGCCGCCGCGATGGGCCAGTTCGGCAGCCGCGGCGAGGGCCCGGATGGCCCGCGCCGCACCGATCGGCGAGGGCTTTGTCTCGGCCATCTCCCGCAGCGAGCGGCCGGGAGTCCACTCCGCGACCACGATGCCGCCGGAACTACCGCGCACCACATCGAGCACGCGGGCCAGGCCGGACGAGTTGATCCGGCCCAGGCGCAGCGTGCGCGAGAGGATGGCCTGCGGGCCGTCGTGGCCGGGATTGTCGGCGGCCTTCTGATCGGCATCGACGAAGGTGAGCGCGACCTCGCGGTCCAATTTCACATCCAAGGCCTGCCAGAACCGCAGTCCGCGTGCGCCGCCGTGGTCGGCGAGCAGCCGATAGCGGCCACCCGCCACGGAGGCGCCCGGAATCAGTTTCGGACCGCGCGGTACCCGCCGGGACGGCGGTTCCACCCGCATCGGGGGCATCTCCGGCGAACCGACCGGCAGCATGCCGGTGTCGTAGGCCGGATCCCGCGGCGGCACCGCTCCGGGCGGCACCGCTTCCGCACCGTTGCCGCCGACCGCGTCCGCGGTGTTCGGCACGTCGGGGACATCCCCGTCCACACCGGCTTCGGCGTCGGGCGCCGCACCGGCGTTCGACGCTTCCGTATGGTCGGATGCGGAGTCCCGAGTGCGGTCGGCCGGCGGAACACTCCCGGGCGGGACGTCGTCGGTGCGCACTGCGCCTGCCGCGTCGGCAGCCTCGGCGGAAGGCTGACCCTCCGCCGCGTCGTCGCTCACCCTCGCTCCTCCTTCGCCCTGAACTGTCGAAGTCCGTTGCGCCGGTGCAGCACCGGCATTTGCGTTTCTCTGCCGAACAGGGTACGGGAACTCGCCCTGGCCGGTGCGGTCAACCGCACCAGGACGGATTACCGGCAACACCATGGTCTGGGCGTCGGTGTACGGGTCGTAGCTGTAGTAATACGGAGCGGCCAGTTCCGGACGCGGCAGCACCATCGTGTCGTGCATATCGACCGCGGTGTCGTCCAGGCCGAGGTCGGGCGCCGGCGGGGTGAAGCCGAGGCGCCGCGACACCGCGACCGTGAGCGCGACGATCTCCGGAACACCCGCCAGGCGCATCAGGCCGAAGGCGACGCCGAACATGACGATCGCGTCCAAGCCGACCCGCAGTACCGAGGCGAGGCCGCCGTCGAGCCGGGACAGGCCCAGCACCTGATCGATGATCAGTGTCACCGCCGCGCCGGCCACCGAGGCCAGCACCACGCGGGTGACGGTCCGGCCGACATTGGCCATCCGCAGATCGCCGAGACTGCGATGCAGCAGCCAGCCGCCGATCACCGCGCCGGTCACGAAGCCCAGACCGTTGGCCACACCCAAGGCGATGACGACGTGCTCGTCGCTGAAGAAGACCGGCGTGAGCAGCGACAACACGATCTTGACGCCGGTGATGCCGAGGATGATCCAGGTCGGTGTCCAGGCCTGTTCCCGCGCGTAGAACACCCGCAGGTGAATCAGCACCAGCGCGTAGGGAATCAGCGTGAACGCCGACCAGGAGACCGCCTCGCCCAGGCGGCCCGCGTCCGAACTGCCGAAATGGCCGTACCCGTACAGCGCCTGGCCGATCTGCGGACCCGCGATGGTGAGGAAGGTGACCACCGGGACCAGCGAAATCATGGTCAGACGGGTGGCGACGCCGAGGTCGTCGACCACCGCCGGATTGTCGTCGGCGGCGGCATTGCGGCTCAGGCGCGGCATGATCGCGGTCAGCAGCGTCACGCCGAGCACGCCGTACGGCAACTGCAGCAGCAGCCAGGCATTCTGATAGATGGTCGGACCCGCGACGTCGGCGTGCGAGGAGACCCGGGTGGCGATGGTCCAGCCGATCTGGCTGATGAACACGTACAGGATGATGGCCGCGCCCATCCCGGCGAACTGCTTGAGCCGGGCGTCCACCCCCCACAGCGGGCGCAGATCGATGCCGAGCCGCCGGATGGCCGGCAGCAGGCTCACCATCTGAACGATGACACCGACGGTCACACCCACGCCGAGGACCAGCAGCTTCGGATCGCTCATCCGGACCGGATCGAGGCTGATCTCTCCCGGCGTGACCGCATACAGGGTCAGAATCGCCAGTACGACCACGTTGTTCAGCACCGGCGCCCAGGCACCCGGTTTGAACACCTGATGGGTGTTCAGGATCGCCATGAGCAGGCCCGACATCCCGTAGAAGAGGATGGCCGGCAGCAGCAGGAAGGCGAGCGCCGTGGTCAGCGCGGTATTCACCTTGCCGTCGTTGGAGAGGAAGATATGGGTGGTCATCACCGGTGCCGCGGCGACGGCCAGAACGGTGCCGATGGCCAACACCGTGAACGCCGCGGTGACCAGGCGGCGGACGAATGCCGCGCCGCGGTCGGGGTCCTCCTTCTCCGCGCGGACCAGGGTCGGCACCACGATGGCGGTGAGCACCGCGCCGAGCAGCAGCTCGGAGATCATGGTCGGGATCGTGCTGGAGACCGTGAACGCACTGGCGATGGCCGGGCCGAGCACGGTGACGAGCAACAGCTGCTTGACGAAGCCGGTGATGCGGCTGACCAACGTGGCGACCGCGATGGATCCGGAGTCGCGGACCAAACGCGAAGTCGACGAGTCTTCCGGTTCCTGCTCGATGACGGCCTGCTGGGCGGTGCGCGGACCTGCCGAATCGCTGCGCGCGCGTGTCGGCCGTGCCGAATCCGGACGCTCCCCTGCCGGCCGGCGGCGGGGCTCCGCCTCGGACGGCGGGATGTGGCGCGGCATCGCCCGCTCCGCGCGCGGTGCGCGAGGAACCCGGTCGACCGGACCGCTCGGCGGGCCCGGCGGATAGGACCGCCGCGGATCCGGACGCTGCGCATCCCGGCGCGGGATCTCCCGGTTCTGGGTCTCGCGGTATTGAGGGTCCCGGTACCGAGGATCCTGATTCGGAGGCTCGACCGGCGGGCGCGGGCCGCGCTGCGGCGGACGGGGCCGTCCCGGCGGCGCGCCGTCCTGCGGCGGGCGAGCAGCCCGATGATCCGTCGGGGGGACTTGACGGAACGGCTCGCTCGGTGGCGCATTCGGCGGTAGTGGCTGACGCGGCGCGTTCGGCGGCGTCTGGCGCAGCGGCGCGCTCGGCGGGCTCTGCCGGCGCGGCGGATTCTGCGGTCCCGGACTCCGGGGCCCGTCGGGTGAATTCGGCGGGCCCGGACGGGGCGATGCCCCCGGTGGAATCTGGCGCGGGCCGGCACCCGGGGTCTGACGGATGGGTGCGCTGGGCGGCGTCTGCCGGCGCGGCGGCGGAGTGGGTCGTGCTCCGTTCGGGCCGGGCGTCCGGCCCGCGGGCGGTACCTGCGGAATCGGGCCACTCAGCGGCCGCCGCGGATCGGCCGGATCGGGCCGGGCGTCGTTCGGCGGTAAGCGGTGCGGCGGCGTCCCGCTGGGCACGACACCGTTGGCGCCCGAGGGCGGCATCGAGGGATCGGGACTCAGCCGACGCGGTCCACGCTCCCACGGCGCGGCGGGCGCGCGTCGCGGAAACTGCTCGTCGTCGGCCTGATCGGGCACGACGGGGCCGTCGTACTCGGTCACCGGACCTCCGGTCTGCACGGCATTCGGGCCGGCCCGTGAATCACCTGGTCGGCACAGTAAGCCGCTGGGCGATTGTCGCTCACTGTGCCCCGTGACCTGCGGGACACCCGCACCCGGTCGGCACAGTAAGCCGCTGCGCGATTGTCGCTCACTGTGCCTCCTCTTCCTGCAGTACTCGTTTGCGGGCGCGCAGGTATCGGTTGAGCCTGCGTCGTTTTCCCGGGTCCAAACCCTTGTCGGCCGGATCGGGCTGTCCCCGGAAGCGGCGCCACAAGCGGCGACCGGCGAGCAGGAACAGCAGTGCACCGGCACATGCGGTAATTATCGCCAACGCTTGACCGTAAGCGTTCGAACGTACCGAAACCGAGGTGGCATTGCCGAGAGGCACTCCGGCCGGTGTGGTAAGGGATATCGGAATCACCAGGTTACGGCTGTCGCTCACCTTGGTCGGAATCTGGAACGACCGGGTACCCTCCGCCGGAAGCTGCTGCTCACCGATGTCGGTGATATTCGTCTCGGCGGGCGCTCCGATCTTGAACCGGATCCGGATCGCGACCGGCAGATCGTTGCGCGCGACCAGCAGCAGCGGACTCTGTTCCGAGGCCAGCGTGTACACCCCGCCCGGCGGCAGCACGCTCACCGAGGAGAACAGCCCGTCCATGGTCCGGGTGGTCTGTTCGAGTCGCCGCTGGGCGGCGGTGTCGGCCTGCGAATCGGTGCCGGTGCGGTCCGAGAGCGTCAGCACCCGGATGAGATCGTCGCGCAACGGGGTGAGGAACGTCCGTGGTGTCGGCTCCTGCTGGGGGATCTCCACCAGGGCGCTCATCAGATCGTCGATCCGATGTTCCTGCTGCCCGACCGGTGCGACGAACTGGTCCGGCACCGCCTGCGCCGCCGCGTCCCCGGAGTAGTCCAGGTCGTACGGGCGCGGATCGACCGGCTGCGCGAGCAGGTCGGTGAAGGAACGTGGTGTCGCCAGACCGCTGCGGAACATGAGCTCCAGGTGCGAGAGCAGCGCTCCGGCCTCGTCGCGGTCGGCGCCCCACTGTTGCGGCGGCATGAGGAGGGTGGCGCGGGGACGGGTCTCGGTCGTATTCAGCACCGGCCAGCTCAGCGCGCCCAGTGCGTCCTGTAGTCGAGCCGTGCGGGAGTCGTTGGTGACCGCGTACCGGACCCGGTCGGGAGTGAACGCCGGAGTCGGCGGATTCGACCCGACCGCGGCCAGCGCGGTCGCCGACCACATGTCGAAGGTCGCGACCTTCAGCCCGGAATCGGGCGCCGGCGGCGCGGCGTCGGGTTTGGCCGGTGCGGCGGCCGGCAGGCGCACCATCTCCGGCACCACCGGCGCGATGTCCGCGGCGACGGAGGCGGTACTGCGCACCGTCGCCTCGCCGCGCCCGGAACCCGTTGCGGTGCTGAGGGACCCGCCCTCGGCGACCGCATTGCCGGAGAGGACGGCGGTGGTGAAACCGCGCTCGGTCAGCATGGTCGCGGCATCGGCTCCGATGGCTCCGGAAGCGGGCAGACTCACCCCGCGCACGGATTTGACCGACAGCAGCGAATCGACGATATCCGCGGGCGCGGTGATAGCGCGGGCGACCAGATCGGCATCATGGACGCCGGCCAGCGCGGTCGGGTCGACCTGCGCGAACGGCAGCGCCACCGTGCACATCGTCGGCGCCAGCGCACGCAGCCGGTCGAGCCACGCGCGCGCGGCCTGCGGACCGGTGCCGTCGCGTGTGGGCCCGTCCGGATCCGACGGGGAGGCCAGTACCCGATATCCCTCGGTCATCTTCGACACGGTGAGCAGCAGATCCGGGTCCACGGCCAGGCACAGCGATCCGGCCAGTCCGGGACCCGCGCGGCCGGAATCGTGCGAGGGGTCGGGTCGCAGCGCCGACTCCAGGGCAGAGACCAGCTGATCCAAGCGGCCGCCCGCGGCCAGTTCCCCGGCCAGTTCGTCGTCGGTGAGCAGCGCCTTGCCATCCACCGAACCGGGGATGCCGGCGACCATGCGGGGCCGGTCGGCCAGCGGCCACAACATGGTGGTCGCCACCGGCGGCTGCGGTGCGGCCGGAACGGGTTGTGACCCCTCCGCCGCGGCATCGGCGCCGTTCGGCAGGGCGGGCAGGCCGAGCACCGGCAGCAGGAACCGCGCATCGTCGAGGTGCGCCTGAGTGCCGTAGGCCGGTTCGCCGTTCACATTCAGCAGCAGCGGATACACGCCCGGTTCGGTGATGCCGAGCGAGTCCGTGACCGGCGGATTGGCGGCCGCGTTGGACATGCCCTCGCGCACCCCGATCCGCAGGGTGAACTGTTTGCGCTGTCCGGGCCCCAACTGATCGGCGACGTCCTGGAACTGCGCGCTGACCGGGAAGTCCGATTGATCCTGGCGCAGCGTGGATCGCAGTTCGCCGGGTTCGGCGATGGCCGCTCCGCGCTGCACTCGCACGCTGACGTCGTCCACCACGCGATCGCCGATATTGGTCACCGTGCCGGTCAGCGCGAGGACGGAATCGCTGGTGGTGGTGATCGTGCTCGGCGACACCGAATCGAGCGTGAGTTTGAGGAATTTCGGCGCGGCGGTCGAACCTCCCGACCCGGACGGCTGCGCATGGCTCGACCCGGCCGACGGCACGCTCAATACGGCGAGCGCCAGCGAGACGAGCAGGAGCACCCAGCGGTGCCCACTGCGACTCGCACGCGTCATTGTCTGCCGCTCTCCATCCGATCTATCAGCCGATTCGCGACCTCGGCCAGACGCCGTTCGTCGGCGTAGGCGAGCCGGGAATCGAGTTCGCTCAACGGCACCCAGGCCACCTTGGTGACCTCGACGTCGGCATCGGAGAGCTCACCCCCCAACGACCGCATCAAGTAATGGTGCACGGTCTTGTGTACCCGACGGCCTTCGGTGACGAACCAGTAGTCGATGCTTCCCAGTTCCGCGACCACCCGGCCGTTGATGCCGGTCTCCTCGGCGACCTCCCGGACGGCGGTCTGTTCGGCCGTCTCCCCCTCTTCGATATGCCCCTTCGGCAGCGACCACAGCAATCGGCCGCGGCGGTCGGTGCGGCCGATGAGCGCGGCGCAGCGCTGTTCGGCGGGTCCGTCGAGGCCGTCGACGACCAGTCCGCCCGCCGAGGTTTCCCGGACGGTGCGCATGCGAGGTTTCGCCGCATTACCGGCCGAACCGCGGCGCCGGGGCTGGCGGCGTCGACTGTTCGCGCGATCGGCCGGAGACACCGGGTCAGTCTAGCCGCGCCGGATCGATGCACTGAACGTGTTCGATGCCGAGTGTCATGCCGCAGCGCGGCGGGGCATCCGTCCGGTCCGGGCGGGTGCGCACCAACTAAGCTGCGTTTCCGTGGTTTCGCCGAAGTCCGTTGACGCAGAAGTGGAGGACGGCACACAAGTGAAAGGAAGGGCCGTGTCCGACCCCGACGATGATCGCCGGACGCGATTGCTTGCCGCGGCGGCGATCACACTGGGCCGGCTCTCGGATGTGCTGACTCCGCTGGGCGGCCTGTTCGCCGCGCGCGGCCACGAGCTGTACCTGGTCGGCGGCAGCGTGCGCGACGCCGTGCTGGGCCGGCTCGGCACCGATCTGGACTTCACCACCGACGCCCGGCCCGAGGTCGTACTGGAGATCGTGCGCGGTTGGGCCGACCATCTCTGGGATACCGGCGGTTTGGCGTTCGGCACGGTGAGCGCGTCGAAATCGGGCCGGCAGCTGGAGATCACCACCTTCCGTAGCGACAACTACGACCGCGTCTCCCGTAACCCCGAGGTCACCTTCGGTGACAGCCTCGAGGGCGATCTGGTCCGCCGCGACTTCACGGTCAA
Source organism: Nocardia sp. MDA0666 (assembly GCF_003023875.1). Lineage (NCBI taxonomy): Bacteria > Bacillati > Actinomycetota > Actinomycetes > Mycobacteriales > Nocardiaceae > Nocardia > Nocardia sp. MDA0666. The sequence goes on along the minus strand of NZ_PYHT01000006.1, from coordinate 211,927 downwards.
CGCGATGGCCGTACGTATCGGCCCGGCCGGTGATCTGGAATTCGTGGATCCGCTCGACGGCATGGAGGCCCTGCTCGCCGGTGTGCTGGATACTCCTGCGGCGCCGGAGGATTCGTTCAACGACGATCCGCTGCGCATGCTGCGCGCGGCCCGCTTCGTCTCCCAGCTCGGCTTCGAGGTGGCGCCACGGGTGCGGGTGGCGATCGCGTTGATGGCCGACGAGATCCGCCGCATCACCGCCGAACGGGTGCGTACCGAACTGGACAAGCTGATCGGCGGCGAATACCCCACCGACGGTATCGACATCATGTGCGAGACCGGGCTGGCCGAACGGGTGCTGCCCGAGGTTCCGGCGATGAAGCTGGAGATCGACGAACACCATCAGCACAAGGACGTCTATCAGCATTCGCTGACGGTGCTGCGCCAGGCCATCGACCAGGAGCAGGGCGATCCGGATCTGGTGCTGCGCTGGGCCGCGCTGCTGCACGACATCGGCAAACCGCCGACCAAGCGCAACGAGCCCGGCGGCGGTGTCAGCTTCCACCACCATGAGGTCGTCGGCGCGAAAATGGTGCGAAAGCGTATGCGCGCCTTGAAATATCCGAAGCAGTTCACCGAGGACGTGGCGCGGCTGGTGTATCTGCACCTGCGTTTCCACGGCTACGGCAAGGGCCAGTGGACCGATTCGGCGGTGCGCCGCTATGTCACCGATGCCGACGACCTGCTGCCGCGGCTGCACAAACTGGTGCGCGCGGACTGCACCACCCGCAACAAGCGCCGCGCCGCGCTGCTGCGCTCGACCTACGACGATCTGGAAGCCCGGATCGAACGCCTGCAGCAGGAGGAGGACCTGCAGCGGGTGCGTCCGGACCTGGACGGCAACGCGATCATGGAACTGCTCGGCCTGGAGCCGGGACCGCAGGTCGGCCGCGCCTGGCGCTACCTGAAGGAACTGCGGCTCGATCGCGGCCCGCTGACTCGCGACGAGGCCGAGGCCGCGCTGCTGGAATGGTGGAACGCGGGCGGACAGTAGCGCCGCGAACCCGACTCGGCGGTCCGGAGGTCTCAGAACACGATCAGCGTGGTTCCGGCGACGATGGCCGCACGCATCTGCCCCAGGTCGAACGAGCCGGTGACCTGCGGCAGTTCGAGCCGGAAATGTACCCGGTCGCCCTGCCGGTCGGCACGCACGATGCGCACGTCGTTGGGCAGGTCCGCCAGCGTGACCGGCGCCACCGAGACCCAGCGCCGCGGCACCCGGACGCCCGACCAGGCAGCCTGGTGGACCGCGATCGTGACGAGGTTGTCGCTGATGGCGGCGTCGACCAGTGCCTGGAATTTCCGGGTGCGATGGCGCGCGCTGATCAATCCGCTCGGATGCACCTCGAATCGCCAGTCCAGCCGCTCCTCGTTGAGCCATTCGACCAGCGCCGCGGTGGTCACGGTGCCGGTGACATCGAGTCCGGCGGTGCGCACCTTCGTCGGGACACCGGGAATCAGCCGCACTCCGTGCGCGATCACTGTCATCTCATCGATCGGATGTCCGTTCCAGCGCAGCTCGGTCAGCACCGTCTTGGTCTGGAAGTGGGCGCCGCGGCGGCGCACCTTGAGGGTCTGCAGGATCGCGGTCAGATCGTGTCCGAGCAGGGTCGCGGTGACCTCCCGGCCGCCGAAGCGACTCAGAATTCCCTCGCTGAGCAGCGTCATCAGCACATCCGGCATGAGTGCGGTAACCGTACCCGCGCCGAGATCCGCCACCGGGTCGAGCCATGCGGTGGTGAAAGCCGTCCATTGATCCAGCAACTCCGGGTCGAACAGCCGTCGGCCGAGATCCACTGCCCGCAACGGCGACCAGGATTTGGGATCGAAGTAGGTGGCCATGATTGATTCGAGAGTACTGGCCGCCGGTGAATTCGCCAGAGGCGGCGAATGACATTCTCGCGCGGTGCGGCGCGGGCCTACGGATCGGCGGGTTCCGGGTCGTTCAGCGTCGCGTGCATCAGGTAGACGTTGTAGCTGTCCCAGGCCGACATCGTGAAGTACAGGTCTTTACCCGTCGACCAGGGGTGGATGAATCCGCCGTAGGCCTTCGGATAGTCGTTCGTGTCGGCCAGCAGCGTGCCGTCGGTCCAGGTTCCCTGCGGTTCGGTCGCGGTGCGCAGCACGATCGCGTGCCGAGCCGGGTCCAGGTACACCATCTGCCACTGCTTGCTCGACTCGTCGTAGCGCACCGAGAGCTCGCCCGCGATACCGGGAAGCAGCGGCGTGGCGCGATTCTCCTGCGCGGGGGCCCACGTGCCGTCGACCCAGTACTGATACGCGGACTTGTTCAGCACGTCCTTCTTCGGCACCCGCGCCAGGCCGATCATGCCGATGCGGCCGTTGGGCGTACCGAACATGTAGACGTAGTCGCCGTGCGGCACCATCGTCGCGACCTGGAAGCGATCGATGCCGAACATGTTGTCCCACTTGGCGTACTGATCCTTGACCCAGGTACTGCCGCCGTCGTCGGAGTAGGCCAGACCACCGTTGTTGGTCCACCACATCCCCGGGACCCTGCTCCAGTGATTGACCGACATGTAGCTCATGTACTGCCGGTCGCCGAGGGCGAATCCGGAGGTGGGGATCACCGTGGTCTCGAAGTTCTTGATCTTGCGGCTGTTCAGCAGTTCGGCGGCGTGGCAGCGGCTGTCCTGCACCATGTCGTCGATGATCAGTCCCTTGGACAGGTCCCGTTCGGAGCTGAACCCGAGCACATTCGATCGCCAGTCCGGTCCGCCGGCCTGGCCGTACTCCCAGCCCTTGCCGAAGGTATCGCCGAATACCACCGCGACCTTGCCCGGTCCGGTCTCCCACATGATGCCGAGATCGGTCCCGTCGACCTGCCAGCGCATATCGGTGCGGTTGACCGAGCCGTGGCCGGTCACCTGATTGACCAGCTTCACGTTCTCGACCGTGCGCGGCGCGGGTGCCGCCGCGACCGCGCCCGGGTCGGTCGACGGCCGCACCGGCGTCGGCGGGGTCTCCGGCGCCGGCGGTTCGCCGCCGGGGATCGGGATCGGTTCGGGTTCGGGATTGATATTGATGTTCGGCAGATTGAACGGGCCGGAATTCGATCCCGAGCCGGTGCCGGAGCCGGACCCGGAACCTGTGCCCGAGCCGCTGTTCGAGCCGGGTGCCGAACCGGAGCCGGATGCCGAACCGGAGCCGGGGACGGATTCGCCCGGCGCGGAAGGATCTTCCACCGGCGGCGGTTTCGGGGTATCGCGAATGTCCGGGCACGGGTTGTGGCACGGGTCCGCCGGCAGGGGTTGCGGGACGATCCTGGTGTTGTCCGGCCGCGGGCCGGGTACGGGTACGGGCACGATCTCCGGCACCGGCACCGGGATGTCGATCCTGGGCGGAAGAATCGGCGGCGCAGGCGCATTCGGATCGGGCTGGCGCGCGAGCGGATCGAATCCCGTTTCCCCGCAGGCATTCTTCGGTGGCGGTGCCCACGGGGCGAGTTCGGCCGACGCGGGGACGGGTGCGAGCGTGCCGAACACCAGCAATCCGGTGACCGCGGGCGTGAAAATCGCCGAGGCACAGCGCTTTCCGATGTGGGTGGAGCCGCGCGCCGCCGCCGCTCCGCCGGCAGCAGCTCTCCCCGTCGCGTTGTTCCCGAACACCGCACTCCTCGACTACCACTCGCACCGCTGGTGACATGCACTGTCAGTCACCGCATCAGCTGGGACCGAGCACAGCGGCTAACAATCTAACCGATCAGCCGGGATGCGTCTGCGAACGTCCGGAGGAATCGCGTGGCGTGCGCCGGCGGCTGTTGACCGCGATCGCCGCGATCCCCAGCGCGTACAGTCCGGCGCCGGCCGCCACCACGCCGAGGGAACGGCCGTCGGCGGGAATGACCAGGGCGGTCACGGCGACGGCGACGACGAACGTGATGTTGAAAATCGTGTCCTGCAGGGCGAATACCTGTCCGCGCCGAGCGTCGTCGACATCGATCTGCAGGGTCGCGTCGCCGGTCAGTTTCACCATCTGCCCGGCCATGCCGAGCAGGAACGCGCCGACCAGCAGCAGTTGATGGGCCCGATGTTCGGCCGCGCCGGTGGCGACGGTGATCGGCGGGACCAATGTCGCCTGCACCAGCAGCGCCGCCGACAGTCCGGCGACCACCGTGCGCGGGCGCCCGAGCCGCGGAATCAGCAGCGGCGTCAGTACCGCGGCGGCGAGCATGCCCGCGGCGACCGCGGTGATCGCGACGCCGAAGCCGACCAGTCCCGAACTCGCCGACATGCCGGATTCGTTGGGGCGACGCAGGACCAGCACCATGAGCAGAGTGTTGGCGCCGAAAACGATGCGGTGGGTACCGACGCCGATCATCGCGGTGGTGCAATCCCGCGATTCGGCGACCGCACGGGCGCCGGTGCGCAGACCGGTCAGCACGGCGCGCACGGACTCGGCGGTCGCACCGCGCCCGGATGCACCGATTCGATGTTCGGGTCCGAGCTGACGGCGCGCGAAGCCGATCGCGGCCACCGCCGAGATCACCGACCCGCAGGCACTGGCCGCCACCGCCACCGCACCCGCGACGTCCCCCGCGCCCACCGCACCGATGATCGCCACCGCGACCGCGGCCCCCGCCCCGGCGCATCCCGATGCCACCGTGGCCAGGACCGAATTCATCGGCACCAGCCAGCGCTGTTCCAGCACCCGCGGCAGCGACGCCGAGATCCCGGCCAGGACGAATCGGCTGATCCCGACCACCGCGAGCGCCAGCAGCAACAGCGGCGTATCGCGGATTCCGGCCCACAGCCAGACCGCAGTCACCACGATCAACACCGCCCGCAGCACGTTGGCGATCAGCAGCACCATCCGGCGGTCCCAGCGGTCCAGCATCGCTCCGGCATACGGTCCGATCACCGAATACGGCAGCAGCAGTACCGCGAACCCGCCCGCGATGGCCAGCGGATCGGTGGCACGTTCGGGATTGAACAGAATCGCACCCGACAGCGCTGCTTGAAACATTCCGTCGCCGAACTGTCCGGAGAACCGGATCAGCGCCAGCCGCGGCATTCCGGGCCGGCGGACGGCGGCGGCCACCGCGGCCCGCCGCGCAGCGTCGGGTCGCATTTCGGTTCACCTCCGGATCAATGTGCGGGGCCGGTGCACAGCCACGGTAGAATCTACCCGGCGGCCTCGACAGCAGCTCGAGAGGAGGACCCCCGTTGTCCACACTCACGACACCACACATCGATGTTCATCGCGCCGGTGATCGCATGAAAACCCGTGTGGCATGGCTGGATTCGAAGCATTCGTTCTCGTTCGGCGAGCATTACGATCCGGAGAACACCCATCACGGGCTGCTGCTGGTGAACAACGAGGACATCGTGTTGCCGGGCGAGGGATTCGACACTCATCCGCATCGCGATATGGAAATTGTCACCTGGGTTCTGAACGGTTCTCTGGTGCATCAGGATTCACTCGGACATGCCGGTGTCATCTATCCCGGATTGGCGCAGCGAATGAGTGCGGGAACCGGAATTCTGCACTCGGAAAAGAATGATTCTTGGCGGCTTCCGCCCGAACAGGGCGGCACGTCGCCGCATTCCGAAGCGGTTCATTTCGTGCAGATGTGGGTAGTACCGGACGAGCCGGGAATTACTCCCGGATATCAGCAACTGGAAATCGACGACGAACTGGACCGCGGCGGCCTGATCACGGTCGCCACGGGTATGCCGCGCTATCGCGATCGCACCGCGATCGCGATCAGCAGCAGCCATTCCGCCCTGCACGTCGGGCGTATGCCCGGTGCGGCGGGAGCGGCTGCGGGGCAGGCGATCACCCTGCCCGAGGCGCCCTACCTGCATGTCTTCGTCGCCCGCGGTGAGGTCGAGATGGAGGGCGTCGGAACCCTCTACGAGGGCGACGCGGTGCGGATGACCCGAAGCGGCGGGCAGCGCATCGTCGCCGAGGTTCCGGCGGAGGTCCTGGTGTGGGAAATGCACGCACGTCTCGGCGGTCAATAGAGTCGGCAGACGCGGCCGTCGAGGGCCCGTGCGTCAGAGGAGAGGACAGCGATGACCGAGAATCCACCGCCCGGGAACTACCCCCCGCCGGAACCGTATCCGCCGTCGGGTGGCGAACCCGGACGTCCGGGCGAATATCCCCAGCAACCGGGCCAGTACGCACAACAACCCGGCCAGTACGGCCAGCAGCCCGGACAGTATCCGGGTGGATATCCCCCGCCGCCTCCGGGCGGCTATCCCGGTCCGCCGGGACAGGGCACCTGGGAGCAGCCCAAGGGCAAGGGGCTGGCCATCACGGCGCTGGTCCTCGGCATCATCGCCGTGCTGACCTGCTGGACGGTGGTGGGCGGCATCCTGTTCGGCCTGGTCGCCCTGATCTTCGGCATCATCGCGACGGTCAAGGCGCGGCGCGGCACCGCGGCCGGGGGCGGGATGGCGATGGCCGGTCTCGTCCTGGGCCTGCTCGGCCTGATCGCCGGGATCGTGATCGCCGCCATCGGGGTCAACTTCTTCGTCAACAACGGCGGCAAGGATTTCCTCGACTGTGTGAACAAGGCCAACGGCGATCAGTCGAAGATCGACCAGTGCCAACGTGATTGGAATCAGACGCTGGAGAACAAGTACAGCGTGACCCTGAGTCCGCGGCCGACCTCCTGATCGCCGCTGGTCAGTACGGGTCCGGCCGGCACTGGCGGGTTGCGGTGAGCACCTCGGCCAGTTCCGGCCGGTAATCGCTGTGCGGCGAATCGATCCACACCCGGTATCCGGTGCGCTCGTCGGCCGGTGAGGGCAGCACGATGGTGGTGCCCGGGGCGACCAGAGCGGCGCAGCGGTGGAACATATCGGACGCGATCGCGGCGTCGGTGGCCGATTCGTCGACATGTCCGGTCAAGAAGGTCCAGCGCGCCGAGCGCGGATGTCCGATGATCGGCCCGCGATGTCCACACACGGTGAGATATTCGCGAATCGGAGCTCCGAGGGCGGCCGGCACGGTGATCGCGCCGACCGGGCCTATTTCCAACAGGATGCGACCTCGGACCGGTTCGACGATGCCGTAGAGCCCGTTCTCCTTGCGGTAGCGACGACAGCGGACCAGCGCTTCCTGGGTGACTGCGCGCGGCGCGGTGGTGATGGTGGTGATATTCGGTTCGATCGCGCCGGCCATCGGGTCGCGCGTGCTCATGGCGAACCTCGTCTCGTCGTCGAGTGCAGTGCCACCGATACGCAGACCGTATCGCCGTGCAGTTGAAATGACAATAGTCAGAGGCGTGTCGCGGCGTCCGGCGTAGCATCTGCCCGCATGGCCCCTACCTCGCCAGTGGTCGCCCGGTGGGAATTGGTCCGTCGCCTGCGCGAACTCCGCGAACAACGCGGCTTCGACTCGGCCGGCTTCGCTCGGGCGGTGGGCTTCACCCCGGCGAATTGGTCGCATGTCGAAAAGGGCCGCCGGGTGCTGACCGGCAACACGATCGGCCCGGTGCTGGATCTGCTCGCGGTCGGCGAGCGGGAACGCGTGGAACTGCTCGCCTTGCTTGCCGCAGGGAAAGGGCGCGGCTGGTGGAGCCGCTCGGCTCTGATCGGCCCGGAACTGCAGCGCTACTACGGGATGGAATACGGCGCGGACAGTATTCGCAGCTACGACAGCCTCGTGATCCCGGGCCTGCTGCAAACCGAAGCGTATGCGCGGGCGCTGATCGCGGCCGATGTGATGATCCGCCCGGCGCAGGTCGAACAGCTGGTCGCGATGCGGATGCGGCGCCGCAAGCGCCTGCACGGCCACGATCCCGTCGCGCTCACCGCGGTCGTCGGCGAGGCCACGCTCGTGCAGCGGGTCGGCGGCCAGGACGTGCTGTGTGCGCAGCTGGAGTATCTGGCCGGGCTGTTGCGCACCAGGCCGAACGTGGACATCCGGGTCATCCCGTTCGCGGCTCCCGACGGCGCTGTCCTCGGCGGAGCGAGCTTTCACCTGCTGGACTTCGCCTCCGAGTACCTGCCGACCTTCGGCTGGGCCGAGAGCGCGGTCTTCGGCGCGCCGGTCGACAATCCCGACCAGGTGCACGATCTGGCGTTCGCATTCGTGCGAGCTCTCGATCAATCCCTCACGCGCACAGAATCATTGGCGCTGATCGAGAAATACGCAGCCGTGTAAACTCCCGCCCATGCCCACCCCCGCGAGGTATCGGCCGGAGGTCACGTCCTGGTTCACCTCCACGCGCACCAACAACGGCAACCAGTGCGTCGAGGTCCGTTTCGACGGTGACGTGGTGCTGATCCGCGACAGCAAATACCGCCGCGACCCCGCGAACAAAGCCGAACTCGAGCCGGTGATCACCGTCGGGGCGCTCGCCTGGATGGCGTTCCTCCGCATGCTCCTGCACGGTGGCATCGAGGGAGACCTGCGCATACGCCCGGCCCCGGACGGCGGCACGGTACTTGTCCACGACACCACGGAGCTGTCGTTCACCCCCGGCGAGTGGCAGGCGTTCCTGGCCGGCGCCCGTGACGGTGAATTCGACCGCATCCCGGTGGCGACCGCCCCGCAGGGCTGAATGCGGCGGCGGCGCGACGCCGTCGTCGGCATACTGGAGGTCGTGACTTTCGACGTGACGACTCCCTCGGGCATCGATCTGACCTATCGCGACGACGCTGTGCGGGTGCAGGACGACCTGTTCGCGCACGTCAATGGCAAATGGCTGGATACCTACGACATTCCCGCCGATCGCGCGGTCGACGGAGCGTTCCGCACCCTCTACGACCAGGCCGAACTGGACGTCAAGAAGATCATCCAGGACTTGGCGGCCGGAACCGTGGCCGCGGTGCCGGACGAGGAGGAGGCGCGCAAGATCGCCGACCTCTACAACAGCTTCATGGACGAGGAGGCGGTGGAGGCCGCCGCGCTCACCCCGATCGCCGCGGAACTGGCGGCGGTGCGCGAGGTGAACGACCGCGGTGAACTCGCTGCACTGCTGGGCCGGCTGCAGCGCACCGGTGTGGGCGGGGCGGTCGGCGCCTACGTCGATACCGACGACAAGAATTCACAGCGCTATCTGGTCAACCTGACCCAGTCCGGGCTCGGCCTGCCGGACGAGTCGTATTACCGCAACGACGATTACGCCGAGATCCGCACCAAATACGTCGAGCACATCCGGCGCATGTTCCAGCTGGCCGCGCTCGAGTACGACCCGCAGCGCGTCTTCGAGCTGGAACGCAAACTGGCCGCGGGACATTGGGATGTGGTGCGCCGCCGCGACGCCGAATTGAGCTACAACCTCACCACTTTCGCCGACCTGGCCGCCGCGAATCCGGAATTCGACTGGACCGCGTGGACCGAGGAACTGGCGGCGGGGGTTTCGGCCTCCGGAACCGAGTTGTTCGCCGAAGTCATCGTGCGCCAGCCCGATTACGCGCGTACCTTCGCGCAGCTGTGGGCCGCGGAGCCGCTCGAGGCCTGGCAGGCGTGGGCGAGCTGGCGGGTGCTGCGGGCACGAGCCCCGTATCTGACCGCCGCGATCGTCGAGGAGAGTTTCGACTTCTACGGCCGCACCCTCACCGGCGCCCAGGAGAATCGCGAGCGCTGGAAGCGCGGTGTCTCGCTGGTGCAGGATCTGCTCGGCGAAGCGGTCGCGAAAATCTATGTCGCCGAACACTTCCCGCCCGAGGCCAAACAGCGGATGCAGGAGCTGGTGGCGAATCTGATCGAGGCCTACCGCCGCAACATCAGCGAACTGGAGTGGATGAGCCCGGAGACCCGTGAGGCCGCGCTCGCCAAGCTGGAGCGGTTCACCCCCAAGATCGGCTACCCCGACACCTGGCGCGACTATTCCGCGGTCCGCGTCGATCCCGCCGATCCGGTCGGCAACTATCGCAGTGGCTACGCCGCCGACCACGACCGCGATATGAACAAGCTCGGCGGCCCGGTCGACCGCGGCGAGTGGTTCATGACGCCGCAGACGGTGAACGCCTACTACAACCCGGGAATGAACGAGATCGTGTTCCCGGCGGCGATTCTGCAACCGCCGTTCTTCGACATGAACGCCGACGACGCCGCCAACTACGGCGGCATCGGTGCGGTGATCGGGCACGAGATCGGGCACGGCTTCGACGATCAGGGCAGCAAATACGACGGCGACGGCAATATGGTCGACTGGTGGACCGAAACCGATCGTTCCGAATTCGGTAAGCGCACCAAGGCGCTGATCGACCAATACAACCAGTTCGAACCGAAGGCGCTGCCCGGCCACACCGTCAACGGCGAATTCACCATCGGCGAGAATATCGGTGACCTGGGTGGGCTCTCGATCGCGTTGGAGGCCTACAAGATCTCACTCGGCGGCGCGGAGCCGCCGGTGATCGACGGACTGACCGGGCTGCAGCGAGTGTTCTTCGGCTGGGCGCAGGTGTGGCGGACGAAGGCCCGCGACGAGGAGGCGATCCGCCGGCTGGCCGTCGACCCGCATTCTCCGCCGGAGTTCCGGTGCAACGGTGTGGTTCGCAATCTGGACGGATTCCACGAGGCGTTCGGTGTCGAACCAGGCGACGCGTTGTACCTGGAACCCACCGAGCGGGTGCGGATCTGGTAGCTACCGCGGCAGTTTCGGTTCGATCTGCCGGTCGTAGATGGTCTGCAGCCGATCGGTGATATCGGCGAAGGCCGACGTCACGTCCCGGTTCTGCAATCCGATCTGTTCCAGCCCGGTGCCGATGATCTGATCGGCACCGGGCAGGAACACCCGGGCGTAGTCCTGCGAACGGGTCAGCGGCAACTGGTCGACGGCGGTCGCGAAATTGCGGTTGGCGGCGAGGAATTGCTGTTCCGACGGATCGAGGACCGCCGACTTGCGCACCGGGATGTAACCCGTCGCCTGCGAAAAATAGGCGGTGTTCACCGGATTCGTGATGAACTCGATGAAGCGCAGTGCGTTGATCTTGCGCTGATCGGAGATGCGCGACGGAATCGCCAGTCCCGCACCGCCGGTGGTACATCCCGGCCCGTTCGGATGCGGTAGGAATGCGGTGGCGAAGTCGAGTTTGCCCGCCGCATTGGCGACGATGCCCTTGATGTCGCCGGTGGAGGTGATGGCCGAGCCCACCACGCCGGTGCCGAAATCCACGGCCAGCTGTGGGCGGATGGCGGCGTAGTGTTTGCGATTGATCATGTCGCGCAGGAAGTTTCCCGCCTCGACCGTGCGGGGATCGGAGAACTTCAGTGTCCACCGATCCGAGTAGGCGCCGCCGAAAGTCCAGTTCGGACCCTGAAATGTCCAGGCCAGATAGTTCTTGGCATCACCCCAGCCGTGCGCCCACTTCCCCGCGCCGATGGCACGTTGCAGTTCGGGGCCCCATTCGTCGAATTCCTGCCAGCTCTGCGGGCCACGGTCGGGCAGACCGGCGCGGGCCCACAGGCCGCGGTTGTAGCAGAAGATCTGAGTCGAGCGCGCATACGGCAACGCCCACAGCTTTCCCGCGAACCGGTAGTCGTCGACGAAGCTGTCGACGTAGTCCGCCAGTGGCACAGCGGCGGCCGTGATGTGCTCGTCGAGCGGTTCGATGGCCTTGTTCAACGCGTAGTTGAACCACCAGACGTCCGAGAGCACAACGACATCCGGCAGCGCGCCGCCCGTCAGCGCGGCATTGAACTTCTGCGCCACCTCTTCGTAGTTGCGCCCGGCGTCCACCAGCTTCACCGTCAGATCGGGATGCCGCGCGCGGAACCGGTTGATCAGCTCGGTTTCCTGATTCTTCGAGGTGCCCGGATGATTCGACCAGAAGATGATCGTATTCGGATCGCCGCCGACACCGGTGCTGCCACCCATCCCCGCACACGCGGACAGGGCCAGCCCGGCGGCCGCCGAGGTGGCGGTGAGAAATCCGCGACGGGTCAGTGTGCGCGGTCGGGTCACGGCACTCTCCTCGAGCGAATCATCCTTTGACGGCACCGGTGGTGAGGCCCTTGATCATGTGCCGCTGCAGCAGCACGAACACCACCAGAATCGGCAGCATGGTCAGCAGGGTTCCGGCCATCACCGGCCCCCAGTTGGTGACGCTGGGATTTTCGGTGTTCTGCAGCAGTGTCAATCCGACGGGCAGGGTCGCGACGCCGGAGTCGTCGGCCATCAGGAACGGCCACAGATATTCGTTCCATTCGTTGACAAGGGTGACCACCGCGAACGCCACCATCGTCGGGCCGGACATCGGCAGTACCACCCGCACCAGCAGCTGCCACCAGTTCGCACCGTCGATGCGCGCCGCCTCGATCACCGAAACCGGCAGGGACAGAAAGTGATTGCGCATCAGGAAGGTGCCGAATGCCACCCCGCACAGCGGCACGATGATGCCCGGCAGCGTATTGCGCCACCCCAGCTGGGCGATCAGCGCGTAGTTGGAGATCACGGTGATCTGGTTGGGCACCATCAGCGCGGCGATGATCGCCAGGAAGATCAGTGTCTTCCCAGGAAAGCGCAGGAAGACGAGACCGTAGGCGCTGAAGACGCCGAGCGCGAATTTGACCGCGGAGACGACGGCGGTGACGATCAGCGAATTGCGGAGGAAGGTCCAGAACGGCAGCGTGGTCGTGGCCTCGCGATAGTTCTCCGGATGCCAGCTGCGCGGCCACCACACCGCCGGCTGGGTGTAGATATCGGGCCGCGCCTTGAACGAGGTGATCAGGATCCAGAACAGCGGCACCCCGACGACGATCAGCACACACACCATCGCCGCGTAGCCGAAAACCGTGGCCAGCAGGCGTTTCCGCTGCCGGCCGCGGGTGGCCGGCGCTACCGTCGCGCTCGTCATCAGTCTCGATCCATCACTCGCACCTGGACCAGCGTGATGATCAGCAGCACCACGAACATGATCGTCGCGACCGTGGCGCCGTAGCCGGCGCGGAAATTACGGAAACTTTCCTGGTAGACCTGATAGACCATGGTGGTCGTACCGGTGCCCAGCGGGCCGCCGCGGGTCATCACGTTGATGATGTCGAATACCTGCAGCGAATTCAGCATGACCGTGATCGACAGGAAGAACGTGGTGGGCCGCAGCTGCGGCAGCAGGACGCGGGTGAAGGTGGTCCATCGTCCGGCGCCGTCGATCGCGGCCGCTTCCAACAGGTCACGCTGGACACCCTGCAGCGCGGCCAGGTAGATGACGAAGGTGTAGCCCAGGTTCTTCCAGATGTAGGTCACCGTCACCATGAACAGTGCCCAGTGCGGTTCCTGATAGAAATCCGGCACATTCGTGATGCCGATGCGGTGCAGCAGATCCTGCACCAGGCCGAAGCCCGGATCGAAGATGAACTGGAACGCCACCCCGATCGCGGCGCCGGAGATCACGAACGGGGCGAAGATCACCGAGCGAACCACGTTGCGGCCGAATAGTTTCCGATCGAGCAGCAGGGCCAGTGCGAGACCCAGCACCATACTGCCGCCGACCGCGAAGACGGTGAAGATCACGGTATTGCCGACGATCTGCCAGGTGTCCGCCCGCGTCCACCACTCGCGGTAGTTGCGTACTCCGACGAAGTGCGCGAAGGGTTCGGCGAGATTCCAGTCGGTGAACGAGAGCCGGATGTTGTCGATCAGCGGCCGGTAGACGAACAGCCCGAGCAGTACCAGATTCGGCACCACCAACACCAGAAACAGTCCGTGGTCACCCCACGGCCGGCGCCGCAGACCGCGCCGCCGATTCTGGGGCAATACCCGTTCGGGCCGTCGGCGCACGGTCGCAGCCTCCCGCTTTCGTGCGAACACGCGGTGAAATCCCGTCGCCGGGCGTTTGAACGGTGTGCGCGAACTTCCGTCGGCGAGGGTGGTCTCCGACACCCGGGTCATGCGCCGAATACTAAGTGGCCGAGCGCGTCCACCGGTGGGATTCGGCGACAGTGCGCCGTGCCGCCTGGGTGCGGCAACGACAGCGGCCCCGGAGCGCAATCGCTCGGGGGCCGCTACCGGACAATGTCGTGACTACTAGCTCCAGTCGCCCATACCGTCACCGGCGCTGAGGTTTCCGGTGGAGTTCGTCACCACCACGGGATCACCCTTCTGCGCGTTCTCGAAGAACCACTGGGCGTCCTCGGTGCTGACGTTCAGGCAGCCGTGGCTGGAGTCGGACACACCCTGCTGGGCGAGCGACCACGGGGCGGCGTGGACGAAGATGCCGCTGTTGGACAGCCGGGTCGCGTACTCGACCTCGAGCTTGTAGCCCTGCGGATCGGTGATCGGGACTCCGTAGGTCGAGGAGTCCATGATCATCTTCCGGTTCTTCTCCCCGACGTAGTAGGTGCCGTTGGGGGTTTCGTGATCCTTCTTGCCCATCGAGGTCGGCATGGTCTTGATGACCTCGCCGTTGCGGGTGACGGTGATCGTGTGGGTCGCGTCGTCGGCGGTGGCGACGACCGCGTCGCCCACCTTGTAGGCGACCTTGGTGCCGCCGGCCTCGACGGTGATGTCGGAGTTGGCGGGCCAGAACTCCTCCGGCCGCCACCGCACCTGCTTGTCACCGCGCCAGTAGAAGTGGCCGTGGGTGGCATTGCTGGAGGTGATCCGGATGGCCTTCTCGGCCGCGGCGTGGTCGCCGACGGGATCCTTGAAGTTGATGATGACGGGCTGGGCGACGCCGACCACGTCGCCGTCGCCGGGGCTGATGCTCGGCGCGGCGAAGTTCGCCTGCGGCAGTGGCGGCGGGTTCTTCACCGGCGCGGCACCGGGTTCGGGCTGCGGCGCCTGCACGACGGCCGGAGCGCCGGGGACATCGGGCCCACCGGGCCACAGCGGCGCTGCCGAGGCGGGCGCCATGGCGATGGCACCGGCGGCGGTCACCGCCAGGGAGGTTGCCGCGAGGGCTAACAGGCCGGTCCGCTTGGACAGGCTGGTCTCGTCCCGAACGGGCTTCCGACAGGTTGTGGTGCGCACAGCCGTTTCGTCCTCTCCCACCTAGATCGCGCGCCACGGCGCACAGGAATATTCGCGCGCCTGTGCGCGAACGGTCTATCAGGCCCCGGCCCGGCATCCATTACTACATCTCTTGCGGGCATCGGCCAATTGCGTTCCGCCAGTTATGAAGTCCGCAGCACACCTGTGTGATCAGTCACCATGGGCAGGTGGCGTAGTGGTGACAGGGTGAAAGTCCCGTTCGCATCGGCGAGTCGGGTTCGAGGTCGGGACGGGTGGATGAGAGGCGAATCGATACCCAGCAAACCTCATTGTGAGGCAAATCACTTCAGGGGTGGCGGATTCCCTCCACCGTGAAGCGGATCCCACGATGCGGACCGGTCGCGATGTTGTGCGGCACCGAGCGCGGAATTCGGCCACGACGATAGCGCGGGAGCAGCGACAACTCGACCCGACTCACGATGGTGGCGAGCGCGATTCGCAACTCGTAGTCGGCCAGGGTGGCGCCGAGACAGCGGCGATGGCCGCCCCCGTAGGGCAGGTACTCGAACGGTCCGTAGCGGCGGTCCACGAACCGCTCCGGGCAGAACCGCTCGGGCTCGTCCCAGGTGCCGGGATCGGAGTGCACGAGCGGGATCGCGACACCCATCGTGTCCCCCTCGGTCAACTCCACCCCGCATACCGTGTGCGGTCCGGTGAGCCGCCGCAGCAGGATCGGCACCGGCGGATGCAGTCGCAAAGTCTCCTGGCACACCGCATTCAGATACGGCAGACCGGCCAGCTCCTCGGGATCGGCGTCGGGTCCCGCGGCACTCACTTCGGCGCGCAGCCGGGCCAGCGCGCCGGCGTCGCGGTGCAACCGGAACAGCGCCCACACCAGACTCGTGGCCGTGGTCTCGTGACCGGCCACCAACAGCGTGCGCAGTTGTTCGCGCAGATCGGCATCGCTCACCCCGCTGCCGTCCTCGTAGCGAGCGGTCGACAGCACGCCGAGCGCACCGTCACCGGGCGTGCCGGACACCCGCCGCGCGGCGATATCGGCGTCGAGCAGCGCGTCCAGCCGGGTGCGCGCCCGCGCGAATCTGTCCCACTGCGACAAGCCGAATGCGCTGTGCCGCAACGCGGGAACGAGCATCAGCGGTCCGGTGAAGGCGGTGAGGAAGTCGCCGACCGCAGCGGTGTAGATGTCGCGCCGGCGCGGATCGTCGGCGCCGAAGATCAGCGTGAGGATCACCCGCAGCGTCAGCGCCCGCGCCGCCACCCGCGCATCGATCACCGTTCCCGGCAGCCATGCGGGACCGGCGCCGGCGCCGGCGAGTTCGTCGCGGGTGCTGTCCCGAATTACCGTGCCGTACTGCGCAATTCGGGCGCGATGAAATGCGGGCGTCAGCACCGTCCGATCACTGCGATGACGCTGATCACGAGCGAGTATCAATGAGGCCGGACCGATAAGCGGTTCAATGGGATTCGGTTGCGGCGGATGCAGAATTCCGATCGGCGAGCGGAGAAATTCCTTCGTGCCACCCGGTGTCCCCGTGAACAATACCGCGCCGAATCCCGGGAAGCGGACAAGAAACGGATCGCCGTCGTGCGCGCGGCGCAGCCGGAAGTACCGATCGAAATCGATTCCGGCCGCCAGCGCGTGCGCCGCGACCCACCGCGGTTGCCGGGGTGCGGCCCGTTCGCCGGAAATCTGCGGACTGCGATGCCGGCCTGCTGTTGCTGCGCGCATACCCAGCACACGAAGCAGCCACGGCCCGGGTTCGATGCCGTCCGCGCCCCGTCAGCCGAGTGCCGCGCGGGCCTCCGCGGCCAATCGGGCCAGCCGCCCGTCGCCGATCGTGTTCAGCGAATTACCCAGGCGATTGGTGACGAAGGCGACCGACATACCCGATTCCGGATCGGCGAACGCACCGGAACCGCCCACGCCGTAGTGGCCGAACGCCCGGCGCAGCGGGCGCCGCGAGGCGATCGGCGGCCGGTGATATCCCAGTGTGAACGGCACGGGTACGCCGATGACGTAGTCGCGATGTTCGCTGCGCTGCACATGATTGATGTTCTCGATGGTTTCCGGGCGCAGCAGCGGTTCGCTCCAGGTCCGGTCCGGCAGCAGCACCCGGCCCTCGTTCGCCAGGGCGCCGTACATCCGGGCCAGGGCACGAGCGGAGAACACCCCGTTGAAGCCGGGCATCACCGCGTCGTGCACGCGCGGATCGCCGACCAGTACATCGAAGCCGGCCGGCATCCCGGCCTCGGCGATCGCACCGACCGTGCGGCTGCGGGCGATCACCTTCGAGGCGGTATCCCAGCGCAGCCCGGGAATACGCAACCGCGGGAAGGTGCGGGCGATGCGGTACCGCTCGGACTCGGGGACCCGGTACCAGAACTCCTCGGTCTGCAGCGGTTCGGCGATCTCGCGCCGCAACACCTCGGTGAACGGCTCGCCGGTCGCCCGCTGCACGATTTCGGCGACCAGCCAGCCGAAGGTCACCGCGTGATATCCCGACCCCTGTAACCGCCGCGGATCCGGTTCGGCGGCTGCCAGCGCCGCGATCATCGCGTCGTAGTCGAGAATGCCGTCGGGATCGGTCGCCAGGCCGCGCACCTTGTGCAGTCCCGCGCGATGGGAGAGCACCTCGCGAACGGTGATGTCCTGTTTGCCGTTCGCGGCGAATTCCGGCCAGTATTCGGCCACCGGAGCGTCGTAATCGACCAGCCCGCGTTCGGCGATCCGATGCAGCACCGTGGTGACCACACCCTTACCGGTGGAGAAACTCAAGGCCACCGTATCGGACTGCCAGCGCTGATCCGGCGTCGACCAGCCCGCCCACACATCGACGACGGGCCGCCCGTGCAGGAAGACCGCGAACGCGCCGCCGCCCCGGTTCGGCCGGGGGAACAGCCGGAAGAAATGGTGCACGACCGGCACGAACCGTGGGTCGATGACCATCTGCGGTGCGTCGTCGGTATCGGCGGCCCCCGCCACCTGCGCCGCTTCCACCTCGGCTGCCTGCCGCGAACGTGCCGAATCCACCTGTGCCGACCTCCTGCCGCCGCATCGTCGCGGCGTCGTTACGTCTACCTGCCAGGGTAGGTGAGCTCCTGAACCGTGCTCAGTGCGCGGCCGGGACCTGCCACAACCCGAACGGCGTCGCGAGACAGATCGCGCCGGTTCGCGAATCCCAGGCCAGCGCCGCCGAGCCGAGGCAGACCGTGCTGCGCTCACCCGAAACCACCTGCGCCTGTGAACCGCTCATCGCGAAGGAGAGCCCGATCCGGCCGGGAACGGGCTCCGGAGCGAGGGAGGTGAAGGCGAAGGCGTCGGGCCCCATCCCGACCGCGACCGGCAGTCCGGACGCGCCCTCGCTGGCCCCGATTCCGCCGCCGGCGCCCAGGCCGAGGGCAATCGCACCCGTGGTTGCCTGGGCATAGCCGACGCCGTCGATTCCCGCCGACCGGGCATGACCGGAATCGTCGCCCGTCGCACGGCATGCCGTGGTATCGGCGATGATCGTGATATCGCGGTTGCGGTCGGCATCGCAGTGCACGGTGGTTGCCGAGGCGGTGCCGGTGGCCCCGCACACTACGGCCCCGGCCGCGACGGCCCAGCCTGTGATCGCGCTCGTCACCTTCACGGAGTGCTCCTTTCGGGCCGGCAACCCTCACCATAACCGGACCCCGCGGCGGCCGACCCGATCCGCGCCACGCGGCCGGCCCCCGCCCCGGACACGGAAAACGGGCGGCGACTCGGATGTCATACCCGAATCGCCGCCCGTTACAAGGGTTGTCGTGCCGCCGATCAGACCGGCGCGTAGCCCGCCCCCACGCCACCGCGTCCATTCATGTCGTTGACGATCGCCGACATGTTGGTGCCGACCTCGGGGCCGAAGCAGGCCACCGCCAGGTAGGCGTTCACCATGCCGACCAGGGTGGTGCCGATCACGACGGGGGCGCCGGAGTCGCCCTCGACGACACACATCTCGGCCCACGTCTCGTCGGTCTGGAAGACGTCGCCGAAGGCCAGGCCGCACGTATTACCGGTGGTCCGGCCTTCCTTGCAGACGATGGCGGGGAACTGGGCCGGTGCCCCGACGTTGGTGATCGTCACGTTGCCGATCCGATTGACCGGAGTGACGTGGCCCGGATCGAATTGGATGACCGCATAGTCCAGGTCGTGATTGGAATAGACGAAATGTCCGATCACGCCGGCGCCGCGGTCCTGTTCGGACCACACCTCCGAACCCGCCTCGCCGCAGTGACCGGCGGTCAGGCCCACCAGGCGGCCACCGGCGTCGTGGCCGATGGTCGTGATGGTGCACTCGAACTGGTTGTCGATGATGATTCCGGAGCCGCCGCCGATCACCGGCGATCCGGGACCGGCTTGCGCGACCCCCGCGCCCGTCCCGAGCAGCGCCGCGCCCAGAGCAACGGCGAAGGCGGCATGAGCCGCCCTGACGAGTTTGTTGAACATTTCCCTCCAGACGTCGGAAGTCCGCACGATATCAGCCTTGTCGTACTACATCCTTGCAGTTCTCGGGCCCGAGTGCGCCCGGTATGGCCATGCAGTTTGCTGGATCGATGCCGTGGCCGCGCGACGACACGTACGAGGCCGACGAGATGCGACACCTGCTCACGACGACCGCTGTTTCGCGGGCACTCGCTATAGGCTTTCGTCAGTATTCGGGGCAAATCTTAATAACGAGAATTTCAATCCGATAAAAGGGGTATCGGATCTCGAGTTGGACATTCGATCAGGAAACTAGAACCTGTTCTAGGAAATGGTCGTGTTCATTGTGATCGATACCAGTCCGGTGGGCCCGATCACAGGCCCGGAACCAACGTGATCTGGGTCTATGACCACAGCCACACTTTGTGCTGTGTTTTTCCTAACTCCGTAGTAAGGTGCCTCAAGCGAAACAGTCGTCGGGGCGGGTAACCGGCGTCGAGAGGGGTAGCCAGTGCAAGTCACCAACGGTCCGGACGGGTCGGGGGCAATTAGTTCACCATCGAGAATGAGTGCCGCGGCGGACTGGACGAAGGCGTACTGGCAGGATCACCCCAAGCGGTCCCTCGAGACCTTCGGACGACAGATCACGATGGGCTTCTCCGCGGTCGCGGAACTCTTCGTCGCCATCTTCCGCCGGCGCTTCCCGTTCGGTGAATTCGTCCGGCAGTGCGCATTCATGGCCAGCGTCGCCGCCGCGCCCACCTTGCTGGTCGCAATTCCGATCGGCGTCATCGTCTCCATTCAGGTGGGTTCGGTCGCGCAGCAGGTCGGCGCCACTTCGTTCATCGGTGCGGCCAACGGGCTGGGCATCATTCAGCAGGGCGCGCCGCTGGTCACCTCCCTGATGATCGCCGGCGCCGTCGGCTCGGCGATCTGCGCCGACCTCGGTTCCCGCACCATCCGCGAGGAAATCGACGCCATGAAGGTCATGGGCGTCGACCCGATGCGCCGGCTCGTGGCTCCCCGGCTCGGCGCCGCCATGCTGGTGTCGGTGCTGCTGTGCGGCTTCGTGATCTTCGTCGGCTTCCTGACCGGCTACATCTTCAACATCTTCGCCCAGAACGGCACCCCCGGCTCCTATATCGGCACGTTCGCGTCGTTCGCGGTGACCAGCGATTTGCTGGTGGCGTTGATCAAATCCCTGATCTTCGGCCTGCTGGCCGCGATCATCGCGTGTGATTCGGGCTTGAACACCCGCGGCGGCCCGGGCGGTGTCGCGAACTCGGTCAACACCGCCGTGGTGTTGTCCGCGCTGATGCTGTTCGGCACGAATCTGATCATCACGCAGATCTACAACGCCCTGTTCCCCCCACAGATGGTTTGAGCCGGTGTCGTCAACTTATGTTCCGCCGCTACTGCGGCCTCTGCAGCGGATCCGCAGCTCCGCCGGCGCCCCGCGAGACTGGCTCGCACGGGTCGGTCACCAGGTCTTCTTCTTCCTGCGCTCGATCGGCTCGATGCCGTTGGCGCTCAAGCACTATCCGAAGGAAGTCTGGCGGCTGCTCTCGGACGTCACCTGGGGTAACGGCAGTCTGATCGTCGGTGGTGGCACCATCGGCGTGGTCCTGATCCTCAGTGCCTTCGGCGGTATGACCGTCGCCATCCAGGGCTACACCTCGCTGAACCTGCTCGGCTTGAGCCCGCTGACCGGTGCGATCTCCGCCTTCGCGACCACCCGTGAGCTCGGCCCCATGCTCGCCACCCTCGCCTTCGCCGCACAGGCCGGCTGCCGCTTCACCGCCCAGCTGGGTTCGATGCGCATCGCCGAGGAGATCGACGCGCTGGAGTCGCAGGCGATCCGGCCGCTGCCCTATCTGGTCAGCACCCGGATGATCGCCGCGATGATCGCGATCGTGCCCCTGTACTGCCTGGCGCTGCCGGTCGCCTACCTGTCGTGTTCCATCACGGTCGGATTCATCGGCGGCACGGCTTCGGGCACCTTCCAGCACTACTTCTATCAATTCCTGGTACCGCACGACGTGCTGTGGTCGTTGCTGAAAGCCATTCTCTTCGTGGCGATCACGACATTCATCCAGTGCTACTACGGCTTCTTCGCCTCGGGCGGTCCCGAGGGCGTCGGTGTGGCCGCGGGCCGGGCGATCAAGCTCTGCATCATCGCGGTCGTCTTCGCCGACCTGTTCATGACGCTGGCGATCTGGGGCGTGAACCCGGGCATCAGGATCTCGGGATAGGGGCCTGAATATGATCATCGATCCGAGTGGCCGCGGACCGACGATGCGGCAGCTGCTCATCGCGGGCGTCTGCGGAATCGTCGTCATCGCCGCGGCGCTGACCCTGCTGATGGCCCGCTACAAGGGCTACATCCTGAACCCCAAGGTGGAGGTCACCGCCAACCTGACCACCACCGGTGACGGACTGCCCGCCCAAGCCGACGTGAAGTTCCGCGGCGTGCTGGTCGGCGCGGTCGAGGAAGTGTCGGTGGCCGCCAAGGGCGAGCTGCAGCAGGTGCACATCAATATGAAGCCGGACTACATCTCCGATATCCCGGCCAATGTCACCGCCCGCGTCGTCCCCAGCAACCTGTTCGCCGTCACCTCGGTCGAACTGGTCTACAACGGTCCCGACAACGCCTCGCTGAAGGCCGGTTCGCAGATCGCCGAGGACCACAGCCAGGGCACCATCGCGCTGCAGGACACGCTCACCACGGTCCGCACGATCCTGAACAAGATCGACCCCATGCAGCTGGGCCGGGTGCTGAGCACCCTGTCCTATGCGCTGGACGGCAGCGGCCGGGTCCCGGGTTCCACCGTGGAGCGCCTCGACAACTGGTTCACCCAGGTCCGGGCCGCGGTGCCGAATCCGGAGGGCACGCTGAACGATTTCTCCGCCTCGTTCCACGCGCTCAACCAGTCCGCGCCGGATCTGATGACGACGCTGTCGGAATCGGTCAAGACCGCGCAGACCATCGCCGACAAGCGCAGCGAACTGGCCGGCCTCATCACCGGCACCTCGGCGACCATCGACAAGGTCAACAACCTGTTCGCCCGCAACCCCGACGTCGGCAAGCAGCTGACCTCGGGCACCGGCGACATGTTCGGTGCGCTCACCGAGGATCCCAACGCGATCCCGCAGGCCATCGCGAACCTGAACACGTCGGTCCGCAAGCTGAGCACGACCTTCCACTGGGGTCCGCAGCAGCAGATGATCTGGAACGCGGGGCTGACCTTCACGCCGTACAAGCCGTACGACCGCTCCGACTGCCCGCGCTACGGCGACATGGCGGCGCCGAGCTGTGGCACCGCCCCGGTAGTCGCCGATATCGGCCCGCCGACGCCGGCCCTGAAGCCGCGCACGCTGGACGCGTCGCAGGGACTGCCGAAGCTGCCGCCGATGCCGGGCCTGCCCGCCATCCCGGGCGTCACCACCGGTGACACCGCGCAGACGGCGGCGCCGCAGCAGGCGCCCAAGCCGGGCAACCCGTTCGCCGGAACTCCGCTGGAGGGTCTGTTCCCGCAGCTGCCCGGCCTGCCGGGTGCGCCCGCGGCCCCCGCGCCGCAGCCGGCTCCGGCCGCTGCTCCGGCTGCGGACGGGCAGAAGCCCACCGCGGGGCCGATCGCCTACTACACCGGACGTGACGCGATGAGCGCGCTGCTCGGCCGGGAACCGACGACTGCCGAATATCTGCTGCTGAGCTCGATCCTGAGGGGTGGAACCTTGCAAGTTTCCGAAAGCGGTGCCAGCTGATGAGAGGAATTCGCAAACCGCTGATCGGGTTCGGTATCTTCGCCATCGTCTCGGTCCTGGTGACCGTGGTCATCTGGAATACGCTGGCGCGCACCGTGAACGGCTCCACCCACAGCTACTCGGCGATCTTCACCGATGTGCTGGGCCTGCGTGAGGGCGACGACGTCCGGATGGCCGGCGTGCGGGTCGGCAAGGTCACCAAGATCGAGGTCGAGGGACAGCACCAGGCCAAGGTGTCGTTCATCGTGCAGACCGATCAGACCGTGTACGGCAACACCAAAGCCCTTGTGCGGTACCAGAACCTGATCGGCCAGCGCTATGTGGCGCTGGCGCCGGGCAACAAGGGCGACAATTCGGCGCTGCGCAACAACGCGACCATCCCGGTCGACCGCACCGAACCCTCGTTCGATATCTCGGGTCTGCTCAACGGTTTTCAGCCGCTGTTCGAAACCCTGCAGCCCCAGCAGGTCAACGATCTGACCAACACCTTCATCCAGGCGTTGCAGGGCGACGGTGTCTCGCTGAGCTCGTTCATCACCCAGGCCGCCGCAGTGGCCGGTGACTTCCAGCGACGCGACGTCATCCTGGCCGACGTGATCACCAAACTGTCGGGCGTGATGTCGGGACTGGCGAAACGAGGTGACGAATTGGAGACTCTGGTGACCCAGACTCGCGCGCTGATCGGCGGGCTCTACGAGCAGGGACAGTCCCTGCAGGCGTCGACCGTCCAGATCGCGAATGCCACCAGCTCCCTGGTGAACATGGTCGACCAGGTGCAGCCGAAGATCACGGCCGCGCAGAACTCGTCCACCGACGCGCTGACCATGCTGATCAACAACGGCGCCAAACTGGATCAGGCCGCGATCGACCTGCCGGGCATTTTGGCCAATGTCGGTAAGTTCACCTCCGACGGCGCCTATGCCAACGCCTACCTGTGCACGCTGGACATCTCGCTGTACGGGGTGCTGTTGCCGCGCGGTCTGGTCAACCAGATCGGTGGACCCAACCACTCGGCGGTGTGCCGCCCATGACGACATTCGGTACGCGAATCAAGAATCGCTTCCAGGGCAACCGCTTCTTCTGGCTCGGCGTCATCGGCGCCGTCCTCATCGTGGTGCTGCTGGTGGTCTCGAGCGGTTACAAGAAGTTGGGCGTCGGCACCAAGGACGTGCAGGCGGAGTTCGTGCAGACCGCCGGCGTCCAGACCGGTGACAAGGTGAACGTCGCCGGTGTGCCGGTGGGCACGGTCGCCGGGGCGAAGCTCGAGGGTGACCACGTGCTGATCACCCTGCACGTGAACAACGACGTGAAGCTCGGCCCCGATGCCCGCGCCTCCATCAAGATGGCCACGCTGCTGGGCGCGCGCTTCGTCGATCTCGACCCGGGCAACGGGAAAGGCTTGCCGGGCAACCGGATTCACAAGTCCAACACCAAGGTTCCCTACGACCTGGCCGATGTGGTGCAGATCGGCACCCCGAAGTTCGAGGCGCTCGACACCGAGAAGCTGGCCGAATCGCTGAAGGTGCTGGGCGACCAGATCGACGGTTCCCCGCAGCTGACCGCGCAGGCGCTCGACAGCGTCGGCGCGCTCGCCAAGACCATCAACGATCGGCGCGACCAGGTCGACGGTCTGCTCAAGGATCTGGACAAGGTCACTCAGATCCTCGGCGACAACCGCAACAGCGTGCTGCTGGTGATCACCCAGGGTGAGGCCATTGCCGGCCGGGTGATGGAACGTCAGGAGCTGCTCAAGCAACTGCTGAACAACACCGCGACCCTGACCAAGCAGCTGCAGCAGATCGGCGCGGAGAACAACAACCAGCTCGGCCCGACCATCGAACAGCTGAACACGATGGCCCAGGGCCTGCAGAAGAACAAGGACAACCTGGACAAACTGTTGACGATCATGCCCGCCTCGCTGCGGCAGTTCAACAACGTGTTCGGCAACGGCCCCTACGGTGAGGTCGGTGTGCCGTGGCTGTTCCCGGACAACTGGTTGTGCTTCGCGCGAGTGATCGAGGGGTGCCAGGGATGATGCTGAACAAATGGCTGGCCCGCGCTACCAGAACGGTCGCGATCGGTGCCGTGGTACTGGTGGCCGGCAGCTGCGGTTCGGTGCAGAACGCGGTGGGCGGTTCGACCCACATCACCGCCGACTTCCGCAATATCGCCGGCGTATTCGAGGGCAATCCGATCACCGTGCTGGGCCTCGAGGTCGGCAAGGTCGACAAGATCATCCCCAAGGGTGAGTACGTCGAGGTGCACATGACGGTGAACCACGATGTGGACATCCCGAAGAATGTGACGGCGGCGATCGTGTCGCCCTCGATCGTGACCAACCGGCACATCGAACTGACCCCGCGCTACACCGGCGGGCCCAAGCTGGCGGACAACACGCACCTCACGGTGCAGCAGACCCGCACCCCGGTCGAACTGGACACGATGATCAAGACCATCGACCAGTTCACCGCCGCTCTGAAGCCGGCGCCCGGCCAGACCCAGGGCCCGCTGTCGGGCACGCTGCTCTACGACATGGTCAACGGCCAGGGTGAGCGGATCCGCGACACGCTGAACGCGCTGTCGGGGGCGTTGAAGGTCGGCGTCGACAACAAGGACGCCATCTCGACGATCATCATCAAGCTCAACGAGCTGACCGCGATGCTGGCCGACAACGACCAGTCGGTGCGCGACTTCAGCAACAAGGTCACCCAGATGTCGTCGCTGCTGGCCGAGCAGGCGCCCGGTCTGCAGGCCACGCTGGACCAGCTCAACGACTTCCTGGCCAACACCAGCGGCGTCTTCAGCCAGTACCAGAGCCAGCTGTCGGAGAGCCTCACCGGGCTCACCAAGGTCACCGACCAGCTGCGGCAGAACGCGGCCGGTGTGATCGAGACCGTCGACGTGGCGCCGCTGCTGCTGCAGAACCTGGACCGTTCGATGGACCGCAACCGCGGCTTCGTCCGCCTGCACGCGGTGCTCGGCACCGCACTGTCCGGTGAGGTCGTCAGCCTGTTCTGTGAACGCATTCAGATGAAGGCCGACGGCTGCCGGACCGGCAAGATCGAGGATTTCGGACCCGACCTCGGGTTGTCCGCCGCACTGTTGGGACTGACGAAATGACGGCATCGACGCGCCTGCGGCGCACCTGGCTGGCCCTCGGCGTCTCGGCGGCCGTGGCGGCCTCCGGCTGCGGTCTGACCGTGGAGAGTCTGCCGCTGCCCAAACCGGGGCAGTCCGGTGAGACCTATACCCTGCACGCGATTTTCGCCAACGCGCTCAACCTGCCCGATCAGGCCAAGGTCAAGATCGGTGGTTCCGATGTCGGTGTGGTCACCCACATCTCGACCAAGAACTACCAGGCCATCGTCGACATGAACGTGCGCAAGGACATCACCCTGCCGCGCGAGTCCACCGCCGAACTGCGCCAGGCCACTCCGCTGGGCGATGTGTTCGTGGCGTTGTCGAAACCGAAGTCCGACGAGACCACGCCGATGCTGAAGGACGGCGACACCATCGGCATCGACCACACCTCGGCCGGCGCCACTGTCGAGGAACTGCTGCTCTCGGTCTCGATGCTGTTCAACGGCGGCGGCGTGGCCGCGCTGACCAAGCTGACCTCGGAACTGGATTCGGTGGTCGGCGGCCGGCCCGAGCAGCTCGCGAGCCTGATCAAGCAGATGACGAGTGTGGTCACCACGCTGCACGCCAACAGCGATCGCATCGACAGCACACTCAACGGCTTCGACGCGCTGACCAACACCATCGAGGCCAATCACGACCAGTTGGGCCAGGTGGCGGATTCCCTGCCGCAGATGATCGGCGCCATCGCGGAGAACAACAAGCAGATCGGCGATCTGCTCGGCAAGATCTCCACCACCAGCGCGGCGCTCGGCGACTACGCCGAGACCAGCCACGATCAGCTGGCGAGCCTGCTCGAGAATGTGCACAAGCTGATGGACGCGCTCTCGCGGGCCGGTAACGACCTCGGCCCGGCGCTGGACGCACTGCACGAGATCCGGCCGAAGGTCGACGCCTCGTTCAAAGGCAACACCCTCGCCGTCGCCGCGACGCTGACCCAGCTCGACGTCGGCCTGCTCACCGACCCGCCGCACAGCAAGTTCTGGGATCTGCGCGATCTGCAGGACATGGCGGGCAGTTTGATCCAGGTGCTGCAGATCGTCTACGGCCGAGTGACAGGGGGCCACCGATGAGCTGGCTGCTGCGACACAAACTGCTGCTGTCCACGATCGGACTGGTGATCGCGTTCGTCGTGGGCGCGACGTACCTGGCAGTGGACGTCATGCGGATCAATCCGCTGCGCAGTACCTATACGGTGACGGTCGCACTCGACCGCTCCGGCGGTCTGCAACCGGGTAACGACGTCACCCTGCGCGGATTCCGCGTCGGCAAGGTGAATTCGATCAAGCTGGCGGATCGGGGCGCGTCGATCGCGGCCGAGGCCCAGATCGACACCCGGTACAAGATCCCGAAGGCCACCCAGGTCGTCGTGCACGCCCTCTCGGCCGCCGGTGAGCAGTACATCGACTTCCAGCCCGAAACCGACAAGGGTCCGTACCTCACCGACGGCTCGGTGATCCCGTTCGATCCGCAGAAGGTGCAGACCCCGACCCCGGTGTCGGCGGTGCTGGAGAACGCCAGCGGGTTCTTCGATCAGATCGACCCGGACCGGTTCAGCACGATCCTCACCGAATTCGACACCGCGCTCAGCGGCGGACCGGATCAGCTGCGCGACATGGTCGATGCGCTGAGCCTGGTGACGGCCGGTCTGGACAATCTGCTGCCGCAGACCACCAACCTGCTCACCAGCCTGCGCACCATCGCGGCCACCACATCGAACGCGCAGCCGGATCTGAGCACCCTGACCCAGAACTCGTCGACGTTGTTCATCCAGTTCAACAACGCCAACGACGAACTCCGCAAGGTGCTGGACCAGGCCCCGGCGCAGATGAAGTCGCTGGGCGCGACGCTGGACGAGACCACCGATCCGATCACCAGCCTGGCGACCAACTTCGTGGCCGTCACCAAGGCGGCGCAGCTGCGGCTGCCGGCGCTGCGGGCGCTGTTCCCGTCGCTGGTCGTCGGTAGTTCGGCCATGGGGGTGCCGGCCCACGACGGAGAGTTCTATACGATCCTCGATATCTGGCCGCGCCCGTTCTGCCAGTACTCGCACGCGCCGGTCGCACCGAGTGTCGTGACCGACGGTTCGTTCCCGAAGTACAACTATTGCACCAACGCACCTCCGGACCAGCAGATTCGTGGTTCGGCCAACGCGCCGCGGCCCGACGTTCCGAACAACGGAGCGCAGATGCCGTCGGGTGCCGATCCGAACGCTCGGACCCCGAAGCCGGTGCGGTAAGTAGAGTGGCCCGAAACATACGGCGTGGTTTCCACATGCCGGGAAGGTGACAGATCGATTCATGTCCGATGACGACACCGCCAAGGACAAGGCGAACAACGATGCCGAGTCGACCGAGAAGGTCGATGCGGCGCAAGACAGCACCGCCGCGGACGCAACGGTCAAGTTCGAATCGGACTCGTCGGTTGCCGCCGATAAGGGTGCCGATACCGCGAAGGCGGCCGATGCGGACAAGACGGTGAAGCTCGAGACCGCGGGGCCGGCCGCGGCCGATGCGGCGACCGTCAAGTCGGCGGCCCCTGCCCCGGCCAGCGTGCCCTCCTCCGGGAAGAGCACTCCGTGGGTGCCGATCGTGTCGGCCTTCGCCGCGGGCGTGCTGCTGGTGGCCGCGGTCACCGCGGTGGTGGTCTTCTATCTGAAGGCCGACAATCGCGAGGATCAGCTCGCCGCGCGCGATGATTCGACCAAGGCGGCGTGCGATTTCGGCAAGGCCGTGGCCAGCTACGACTCGAAGGATCTCGACGCCTACTTCAAGAGCGTCAACGATCTCTCGACGGGTGAGTGGGGCAAGTTCTTCAGCGGCGCCTCGGACACGCTGAAGCAGGCCATGGTCAGCGTGCAGGCCAAGTCGAAGCTGGACGAGATCCACTGCGCGTGGGAGTCCGGCAACGACAGCCAGGCCAACGTGGTGCTGGTGATCACGCAGGAGCAGACCAACCAGGCCGTTCCGCAGCCGGACAAGCTGACCATCCCGGGCGTGGCCCAGATGGAGAAGCACGACGGCAAGTGGCTGGTCGCGAAGTTCGACTCGCCGGTCACCAAGGGTATGGGCCCCTCCGGCCCGGCCCCGGGCGCGCCGCAGCCGGCTCCAGGTACCAGCCCGCAGGCCAACGGTGGGGCGCAGCCCGCACCGGCGCCGCAGCCGGGTAACTGAATCCGGTTACAGGACAACACTTTCCGGCCCCGTGACGGTTTCCGTCGCGGGGCCGGAACGCGTTCGTGCAGGTGATCCGGCTGTGAGCACGTGACCGAGGTGGTAGCAACCGGGCGCCTCCGGCGGTGGGCCGACCCACCACCGCCGGAAGCCATTCGGTTGGTCTGACGCGTGCCCGGTCAGAAAAGGGTGAGGGCGTCCGCGGTTTCGGCTGTCGCGCGTCCGCGTTTCGGCGCCGGCTTGTCGGTGACGACGACCGTCAGCGGCGTCGTCGCGGCGGTGTCGGACATCGTCTCGGCGGGTGTGGCGGCGGGGCGAACCGCGGAAGGCAGCGGCGGGAGATCGACGATGCCGTTCGGGGTCGCATCGGCCCGGCCCGCGGCGGCGCGGGCGGCCTCCCCGGCGAGTTTGTCGGCTTGTTCGTTGTAGTAGTTGCCGACGTGCCCGCGCACCCAGCGGAAACGCACCGGACCCGGCCGGGTGGCGATCGCGTGATCGATCCACTGGACGAGTTCCACATTCTTCACCGCGCTGCCGGTGGCGGTGCGCCAGCCGTTGAGGCGCCAGCTCGGTAGCCATTCCGACGCACATTTGATCGCGTACAGCGAATCGCTCTCGATGAACAGCGGTTCGGGGCCCGGATGCGCGCGAATCGCCTCCAGCACCGCGCGTAGCTCGGCCACCTGGTTGGTGCCGGAGGCCGCGCCGGCGCTGGCCGAAGTGCCCTGATGATTGACCCACGCCCAGCCGATGGCGCCGCCAGGATTGCGCAGGCAGGATCCGTCGGTGCTCACGATGATCATGACCGGTACCCTACGCAATCCGGCCGACAAGATCCGTGCCGTGGAATTCCTCGATCTCCCTGCGCAATTGCGTCTCGCTACGACGGACCGCCGCCTTGGCCAGCGCATCGATGGCCTTGGCGACCGGACGGGCCAGCCAGCCGTGCGCCGGCGGGTAGTCGGCCTCCGAGGTCAGCACCGACCGGCCGTACCCGAGCGGATCGAATCGCAGGGTCAGCGTCGCGAGCGCGGGGGCCGCTTCCGGGTCCTGCGCAGGCGCCACCTTCCCCGGCCGGCGCCTGCGCAGGGTGTACCCGATGACCGCGTTGCGGCGGTATTCGGTGATCTCACAGTCGACCGTGGGATGCCACAGCCCCAGCCGGAACGTCGCCGCATAGACCGCACCCGGTCCGTGGCCGGCTTCGCCGACCGGTTCGAACGCTGCGATACCGAACATCCAATCCGGGACGAACAGATGGTTGTCGGTGTACGTGAATGCGACCTCCACCGGAGCCCCGACGTCGCTCGCGTACCTGATGTGGCCCATAGGCCCTCCCTGTTCCACGCTTGCCCCAAAAGTACTACAGAATTCCTCTTTATTAAACGGTTACCGGGGAATAACGTGCGGCCCGCGCGCCGAGTGGCGGATATCCGCTGACGAGGACAAATGCGGCAAACGACCAGTACGTTTCGAGTGTGCTCGACGGGAGCGGGCACAGACGACAACCGGCCAGGCACCTTGACGGTACCCGGCCGGAGGGATGTCGAAACGCTATGCCAACGTGGAATCCGGCGCTGCCGGAATCACTGCCGCCTCCGCAGAATCGGCGGCCGGATCGCCGGTGTGGTCCGCGGGAATCTGCTCCGGGCCGAGTGTGGGCACCGGAGCCGGGCGCGCGTGCCGCTGGACCTGTACGTCGTGGCGGCCCAGCAGGGGATCGCTCATCGCGACGCTGAATTCGCCACTGTGCACGTCGACGTCGGTGCGGAATTGGGTCACCGCATCCTGCGCGGCGTCCTGCCGATGGTCCGGGGAGCCGTTCGCGCCCAAGGCGGCCGGCACATTCGTGTCGAGGGTGACGGCGAACGAATGCTGTTGTGTCCTGGACAGATTCGCCCCGACGTAGGTGTCGCCGGTGAGGTTCAGGCGTCCCCCGACGCCGCCCGGACGGGAACTCGCGGGTGCTGTGTCGATGCCCGGTGACCGGTCCGCCGGTCCGGGCACGATGTGCACCGGCGCTGTCGCGCCATCGGCCGCGAGGAACGGCAGGCGACGGGATTCGGCGGCCGGGCGCCACGACCCGGTGGTGGCGGGAGTGCTGCTCGGTGACGCCTCGGATCGGTGGGTGTCGGGCGCCGGGACGATGGTGTCGCCTGGTTCGCCGGAACCGATGACGCCCGGCAGGCCGGTACCGCCGATCTGGTTGACGATGTAGGTTCCGGCGGCGACGGTCAGGCCGATACTCGCCATTCCGGCGAATACGACGGCGGTGTGTTGCAGAATTTGGCCGGTGGACCGGGACTGCGCGGACTGAGCCATAGCGGTGCGTCCTTCCCTCTCCCCTGGTTCCCCTCGTTGCCGACCCGCACCGTTGAAAGTCGTACGCACGTCCAGGTTACTGCCTGCCGACGGGGGATTCCGAGGCCCTGCGGTCAAGATCACAACAGCGGGCGAAGCGGCGTGAAAACCGCTGTTCACATCGTTCGGAGGGCGCCGGTGCGCCGCCCACGGCCGCCGGCCGCGCAGGTTTGCGTCGGAACGACGCCGGGTAACCCGCCAAAGCTGGCGAGCGTCAACTTCGAGATGCGATCTCGAAGTCCTCCGGCCAACGGCGTCCGGTCGGCCACAAGCACGTCGCACCTGAGTCGGCGCTCGCCCGCTCTATCCGGAGTCTTCAGGCGCAGATCTTCAGGCGAACTGGCCCACTTCGCGCCCCGATCCGGGGGGCCCGGCGAAGGCCTGCGCGATCGTCAACCATTCCGCGGCGTCGCTTCCGGTGGCCACCAGCGGGAGATCGTCACGATGCCGGCGCTGCGTCACCAGCAGGCAGAAGTCCGACGCCGACCCGCTCACGCGCTGCGCGGCATCCTCCGGGCCCCAGCTCCAGACCGACCCGTCCGGTGCGGTGAGCTCGACTCGGAACGGTTCTGCGGGTGCCTGGCGACCGTGCACCGCGTAGGCGAAATCGCGGGTCCGCACGCCGATATGGGCGATATTGCGCAGTCGCGCCGTCGGCGTCCGTTCCGCGCCCAGCGCATCGGCGACATCCTGACCGTGCGCCCAGGTCTCCATCAACCGTGCGCTCACCATCGACATCGGGCTCATCGGCGGCCCGAACCAGGGCAACTTCGTGCCGGCGGGCACGGCGCGCAGCGCCTGCGCCAAACCGGCCCGGCCGCGACGCCACCGCTCGAGCAGTTCCGGCGCCGGTGTGCGCGCCACCTCGGCGGCGGCGTCGTCGACGAACGTGGCGATCGTGGCGGTCGCCTCGCGCAGCAGCTCGGCGAACGCCGCGGCATCGGTGGCCGCGATCGTCGATACCTCGTCGGTCCAGGTCAGGTGGGCGATCTGGTGTGCGATGGTCCAGCCCGGGGCGGGCGTCTCCCGCGTCCAGCCGGCCGGATCCAGCGGCGCGACGAGACGGTCCAGGTCCGCGCATTCGGCCTCGAAGTCGTCGAGCAGCGCCTCTAGGTCAGCCATGACCGAAAGCATGGCAACGCCCCGAAAAAAATGCAAGCACGCGTGCTTGTATTTCTCACCAACCGAAGATCAGCAGGTGCACGGCACCCACCAACAGGCCCAGCGCCGCGCCGTGCAGATATAACAGCCAGGCGTCCTGTTCGACCGAGGCGTAGAACATCTCCATGAACTCGCCCGGCGTGAGCTGTTTGAGCTTCCGCGCCGCGAATTCGTCGATCTTCTTGGCCTGGTCCAGGGCGAAGGCCTCGTCCTGCACCAGACTCGGCGCCAGGCTCACCGCGGCCCCGGCCGCGCCGACCTGCAGATTGTCGAACTGCCGCGCTCCGAAGGCCGCGCGCACCACCGAGCGCGTGGGTCCGAGCTGGGTGCGGATCTCGTCGGCGATCAGATGTTCCACCAACTGGCGGGTCTTGTCCCCGTTGGGACCGTCCAGCAGTTCCGCCGCCAGATTCGGCAGGGTCAGCACCTGGTAGGCCAGAATCTGGGCGAGGTCGTCGGCGGCCTGCGGTTGCCGCTTGGCCAGCAGCGCCTGCCGCCAGAGGTATTTGTAGCGCGGCTGCGGATCGCCGGGTTCGAACACCATCTTGATGGCGATCATGTTCACCAGCACGCCGATGGTGGCGGCCGCGGCCAGGACAACGAGCCATCCCGGGATCCACCCGATCACCGGAATGTCGTGATGGACATGCATATACAGTGCCAGCAGCACACCGAACGGGGCGCCGAGCAACCCGATCCGCACCATGAACCGCAGCTCCGGCGCGGCGATCGTGGTGGTCAGATCCTTGAGGATCTCCGGATTGGCCTGCAGATAGCGGATGACGAAACTCTTGATATCGATGAGCTGGTCGACATTGTCGCCGAGTTGCTCGAAACCGCGCCGGCACAGTTTCGGCAGTTCCCGGTCGATGCGCTGATAGAGAATCTGTTTCGCCGGCCGCGGCACGGCGCGCCACAGTTCCGGATTCTCCCGGTACATCACATCGTCGACGATCTGCTGCAACTGTTCGTGCGCGCGGTCGGCTATGTAGTCGGCGATACCTTCCAGATCCAATTCGTGGATGAAATCGCGCGGGCTGCCGATCCGCATGATCGCCATATCCACGCAGATGCTGGCCATCTTCTCCGCGCGGGCGGGAATGAAGCCCTGGAAGCCGAGTCGCTCACCGTCGCCGGAGAACGTCGGCAGCACCTGCACCCGGCGCGGGAAATAGGGATACAGCACCTTCAGTCCCGGAATCCGGACGCCGCGAAATTGCAACGGCCAGAACAACATCAGCACACCGGTCCAGTTGGTGAGCCAGCCGGCCACCGCGCTGAAGATCGGGAAGGTGATCAGGTCCACGACGAATTTGGACTGTCCGGTCAGTTGTTCCCAGTCGATGAACACACCGCCGGCGACTACCGCCATCGTGGATCCCCCTTGCGCCGTGCGGACTTGCGAGTTGACTGGGACCCCACATTCTCACCGGGGCCAGACGGTGTCAATGCGGCGGGGCGGCACTTTCCCTGGTCGGCGGGGCAAACGCACCCGGTTCAGGGGCGCAGGACGAGCCGAATCGGATTGCCCTCTTTGGATTCCAGTGCCCGCACCGCGGCCGGGGCTTCCGAGAGCGGCAGCACCGCGCTGACCGAACGGGCGAGATCGAGACGATGCAGCCGCCGCAGCCCCACCAGTTCGGTGACATGTTCGGGCTGCGATCCGTAGTGTCCGCGCAATTGCTGCTGGAAGAAGCTGAAGCCGATACCCCCGGTGATCGTGATCGGCTTGTCGGTGAGGCCGACCAGCACCAGCCGCCCGCCCGGCCCCAGGCAGGTGACGGCCTGTTCGCGCACCGCCGCCACTCCGGCGAAATCGAAGGCGGCCGCCAAACCGGCGCCGCCGGTCGCGGCGAAGATCCGCGACCGCAGTTCGGGATCGGCCGGATCGAAGGCCAGATCCGCACCGAAACCGAGCGCCCGTTCCCGCGCCGCGGGCAGCGGATCCACCGCCACGATGGGCGCCGCGCCGACCATGCGCAGCAATTGCACCCCGTGCGCGCCGAGACCGCCCACACCCCACACGCCCACCGGTTCGGCGGGCCGCACCTGAGCGGTCGCCGTGATCGCGGCCCACGGCGTGGAGACCGCGTCCGGGATGAAGCAGGCCTGTTCGAAGGGCAGATCGTCGGGAATGGGAACCAGGGTGTCGACCCGGGCCAGGGTGTACTCCGCCCACCCGCCGTCGTAGTCGACACCACGGGTGAACACCGCGCCGTCGCGCAGTTCACCCGCCTGCAGCAGCACCCGGTCCCCCACCTTCGCGCCGGTCACACCCGGTCCGAGAGTGTGGACCGTGCCCGCGACCTCGTGGCCGAGCGTCACCACGTCACCGGCGAGCATCACCGGGGTCAGAGTCCCGTCGATCAGATGGACATCGGACAGGCAGACACCCGCCGCTTCGACCTTGATCAGGACGTGGTCGGGACCCGGTTCCGGAGTCGGCACATCGTCGAGTCCCAGTCGGCGTTGCGGTCCCAGGTGAAGGCGTGCGGCCAGCATGTCGGGCTACTCCTCGTGGATCGGGCGGGCGGACCCGCGGGGTGGATCGGGCGGGCGGACCCGCGGGCCCGGCGAATCCGGTCGAGTATCGCATCGACATCGCGGTTTCGGCCGGAGTTGCGGGAGGGTGCGGTCGCGGGCGCCGTCCGAATCGCCGGGCTCCAGGGATTGTGTGGGACTACGAGTCCCATATATCCTCGGAGGATCACACCTGCTGGGTGTCGACCGCCGCCGGGGCCGAGCCTCGGGGCCGGGAGCTAGGAGGCCCGATGAGCCACACTGCGAAGCCCGCTCGCCGGGCCGACCGGGTGCGGGGGTTCCGCGGAGCAGAGGAGACATCGATGACGCTGTCGAAATCCATTCGTACCGACATATTCGGCCCGGACTACCGGGAGATGCTGGCGATCCTGTCCGAGGGATCGGTCCATCGCAATTTCGACCCCTATCTCGATATCGATTGGGATTCACCGGAATTGGCGATCGATCCCGACGATCCGAGATGGGTGCTGTCGCCGGAGCTCGACCCGCTCGGCGGAACCGACTGGTACAAGTCGTTGCCGCTGGAGCGCAGGATCGAGATCGGAAAGTGGCGCACGGCCAACGTGATCAAGGTCGGCGCCGCCTTCGAGAGCATCCTCATCCGCGGCATGATGCAGTACATCATGAAGCTCCCCAACGGATCTCCGGAGTTTCGTTACTGCCTGCACGAGATGACCGAAGAGTGCAACCACATCCAGATGTTCCAGGAGTTGATCAACCGGATCGGCGTGGACGTCCCGGGGATGCGGCCGCTGTTCCGCGCGTTGTCGCCCTTCATCGGCGTGGCCGGCGGCTACGCGCACGCCATTCTGTTCATCGGCATCCTCGGTGGTGAGGAGCCGATCGACCACTATCAGAAGGCGATCATCCGGGAGGGCGAGTCGATGCCCCCGGCGGTGCTGCGCACCATGCAGATCCACATCGCCGAGGAAGCCCGGCACATCTCCTTCGCCGGTGAGTTCTTGAAGGCGCATATCGAGCGGATGAGTCCGTTCGGTAAGGCGATGTGCGCGTTGGCTTTTCCGATCACGATGCGCTGGCTGGCCGGTGAGATCATGGCGCCACCGCGCTCGTTCGCGAAGGAATTCGACATTCCGCGCGAGGTGATCGAGGACGCCTTCTGGCGGTCCCCGAATTCGCGCCGGATCCTGTCCGGCTACTTCGGCGATATGCGCAAACTCGCCGACGAACTCGGCTTGATGAATCCGGTGACGCGCAAGTTGTGGACACTGCTGCACGTCGACGGTGATACGTCGAGGTATCGCGGTGAGCCCGAGCGGCGGAACGCTGCGACCGCGGTGGCGGAGCGGCTGCCCGTGGTCGGTTCTCTCGTCGGCTGGTTGGCGGCCTGACCGGCCGAAACTCGGCGCGCCCGATCAGGGGATGTCGTCGACTCCCTCGGCCAGTGCGTTGATGAGTTCGATCAGCGGCAGTTCGGGGTCCAGGGTCAACCCGTGGGCGCGGGCCGCGCCGTCGAGCACGCTCCAGGCGTAGCCGGCGACCTCGGAGATCAGCTGTTCGCGGCTCAGCAGGGGGTCCGGATCGCGGGCCCATCGGCCGACGGTCGCCTCGGTCATCGACACGATGGCGAAGGTCATCGTGTCGGCCGTGGCCTCGTCGACCACACCGATCACCCCCGCCAGGCTCGACACGAGCAGCCGGGTCCGCGCCGCGATGGTGGCCTTGATACTGCTGAGCGCGTCCACATCGTCGGGGTCGCCCATCGCCGGCCCGCTGCGTGCGAAGTCGTACAGCCGCGCATGCTCGGTGAGCCAGTCCGCGACCGCGGCGACCGTGCGATGCAGGATCCGATGAATCGATCCGTCCCAGATGTCCAGCGCCGCGTCGACGGTATCGATGAACTGCTCGGCGATCACGCTCCGAGCCCGCCGATCCAGTTCGTCGCGCCCCGAAAACTGGCGATACACCACGGATTTCGCCAATCCGGACCGCTGCGCGATCTGTTGCATCGAGATCTCGCCGCCGCCGGACTCCTCCAGCAGTTGGATCAACGCCTCGACGATGCGCCCCCGCCGATTGTCGTTGTGCGTTTGCCACCGCGCCTGCCGGCCCCCGATCGGGGCCGGTTCGGACGGGGAGGGAATCGCCACGCGGTCGAGTTTAAATCACCGGCTCCCCCGCGAATGACCTTCGCTCGAGTCCGGCCCGGATGCGGCCGGCGCCGGTCACACCTCGTTCGCTGCCGGTGAACAAGGGGTCGGAACAACTCGGCACACCCTGTAGTTGAGTAGGTAGCGCTCAACCCTGGAGGCGAAGAAACACAGGATCCGGGGCATGCTTTGGAAGGGGCTGAATCTGTGAGTACTCCACAGCGTCTGCCGGTGCTGTTTCTGACCGATCCGGTCGTGTTGCCGGGCATGGTCGTCCCCATCGAGCTCGACGAATCCGCACAGGCCGCCATCGACGCCGCACGGGCCGCGAAGTCGGACTCCGTGCTGCTCGCACCGCGTCTGGACGAGGGCTACGCCGCCTACGGTGTGATCGCGACCATCGAACAGGTCGGCCGGATGCGCGGTGGTGCCGCTGCCGCGGTGCTGAAGGCCGAGCAGCGGGCGAGGATCGGACACGGAGTCACCGGTCCGGGCGCCGCGCTGTGGGTGGAGGCCGAACCGGTCGACACCCCCGCACCCGATGCGCACACGAAGGAACTGGCCGCCGAATACAAGCAGCTGGTCGTGTCGGTGCTCCAGCGCCGTGAGGCCTGGCAGGTCATCGACGTGGTCAACCGGCTGACCGACCCGTCGGCCCTGGCCGACACCGCGGGCTACGCGCCGTATCTGACCGATGAGCAGAAGCGCGAACTGCTCGGCACTCCCGATGTCGCCGAGCGCCTGACCCGGCTGATCGGATGGACCAAGGACCATATCGCCGAGGTCGAGGTCACCGAGAAGATCAGTGAGGATGTGCGCGAGGGCGTCGAGAAGTCGCAGCGGGAATTCCTGCTGCGTCAGCAGCTCAACGCGATTCGCAAGGAACTGGGCGACGGTGAGCCCGACGGCGCGGACGACTACCGCACCCGGGTGGAGACCGCCGAGCTGCCCGACAACGTCCGTGAGGCCGCGCTGCGCGAGGTCGACCGGCTCGAGCGCAGCAGCGATCAAAGTCCGGAATCGGGCTGGATCCGCACCTGGCTGGATACCGTCCTGGATCTGCCGTGGGCGGTGAAAACGACTGACAGCACCGATGTTTCGGCGGCTCGTGCGGTGCTCGACGCCGACCACCACGGTCTGGAAGAGGTCAAGGACCGCATGGTCGAGTACCTGGCCGTGCGCGCCCGCCGGGCCGCACGAGGTCTGGAGGTCGTCGGCGGTCGTGGCTCCGGTGCCGTGATGGTGCTGGCCGGACCTCCCGGTGTCGGTAAGACCTCGCTGGGTGAGAGCGTGGCGCGGGCCCTGGGCCGCAAGTTCGTGCGCGTCGCCCTGGGCGGTGTGCGCGACGAGGCCGAGATCCGCGGTCACCGGCGGACCTACGTCGGCGCCCTGCCGGGCCGGATCGTGCGCGCCATCAAGGAGGCGGGTTCGATGAACCCCGTTGTCCTGCTGGACGAGATCGACAAGGTCGGCTCCGACTTCCGGGGTGATCCGGCGGCCGCGCTGCTCGAGGTGCTGGATCCGGCGCAGAACCACACCTTCCGCGACCACTACCTGGATCTGGACCTGGATCTGTCCGATGTGCTGTTCATCGCGACCGCGAATGTCATGGAGACCATTCCCGGCCCGCTGCTGGACCGCATGGAACTGATCACCGTCGACGGGTACACCGAGGACGACAAGGTGGCCATCGCCCGCGACTTCCTGGTGCCGCGGCAGCTGGAACGGAATGCGCTGACCGCCGAGGAGGTGTCGTTCACCGACGAGGCCCTGCGGGAGATCGCCGCCAACTACACCCGGGAAGCCGGTGTGCGCCAGTTGGAGCGACTGCTCGCGAAGGCCTTGCGCAAGGCCGCGACTCGGTTGTCGCAGCACGAGATCGATGCGCAGACGGTTGCGGCGGACGGTGATTCGGATGCCACGGTGCTCGACCTGGGCTACGATCCCGCCCTCGGCTACGGCGAAAAGCCCGGTGCCGCAGGAAGTTCCGAGCCACTGGTGATCGGTCTCGGTGATCTGAAGGACTACCTGGGCCGTCCGCGCTTCACCCCCGATTCGGTGGAACGCACCTCGGTCCCCGGCGTGGCGACCGGCTTGGCAGTCACCGGTGCGGGCGGCGACGTCCTCTACATCGAGGCCAATGCCGCCGAGGGCGAACGCTCGCTGACCCTGACCGGTCAGCTGGGTGACGTCATGAAGGAATCCGCGCAGATCGCACTGACCTATGTGCGCTCGCACCTGGAAGAGATCGGCATCGAGGCCCCATCCGATGCCGCAGCTCCCGAGGACCTACGTGGTTACGCTCCGCTGCCGCCTCCGGCCCGCCGGAGCGCTGCGGGGGTGCTGGATCGCAACATCCACATCCACTTCCCGGCCGGTGCGGTGCCCAAGGACGGTCCGTCCGCGGGTGTCACCATGGTCACCGCCCTGGTGTCGCTGGCCCTGGGCCGGCAGGTGCGCGGGGATGTCGGCATGACCGGTGAGGTCACGCTGAACGGACGGGTGCTGCCGATCGGCGGTGTGAAGCAGAAGCTGCTCGCCGCCCAGCGCGCCGGCCTGAAGACCGTGTTCATCCCGGCCCGCAACGAGCCGGACCTGGACGAGGTCCCCGCGGAGGTGCTGGCCGCCCTGGACGTCCGCCCCGTCGCCGACGTGGCCGACATCCTGGCCTACGCCATCGAACCGGTCACCGAACCGGCCTACCAGGCCTTCGCCGCGAGCGCCTGATCGGACGACCGGCTGTTACGAGTCGAGGGGCCGTTCACCTTTCGGGGTGAACGGCCCCTCGCCGCGTTTCGGTCTGCCGCTCGCCGTGCTCGTTCACCGGCGAGGGCGGCGCAGCAACCAAGCCCAGAAGGAGCGGCGGGGTGGTTTCGGGTAGCGGACGCGGATCGAGCCCGAGGTGATCGATCCGTCGACGCGCAGTGTCGGACAGCCCGGCAGCGGGGGTTCGGTCACCCGGTTCTTCGCCTTCCCGCTGACGAAGGACACCCGGTCCAGATCCACCTGCCAGCCGCGTGGGACGGTCAATCGCACACTGCCGGAGGCGATTCCGACGTGCATGTCCACGACGGCGAGCGGGCAGATCGCCTCGGTGAAGTCCAGGCGCACCGAACCGGAGGCGGCGGAGACGGTGATCTCGGCGGGCACGATCCACTGGCCGTCCTTGCGCAGCGAACCACTGACGGTGCTCAGAACCAGGGGTTCGCGCGCGGTCGCCACCGGCAGATCGGCGGTGACCGCGGCGAGCTCCTCGCGGGTGTCCGCCGCGTAGGCGACGGCCAGGCGCCGGTCGAGCTCGGCGAGATCGAGGGAGCCGTCGTTCAGAGC
Organism: Nocardia sp. MDA0666; assembly: GCF_003023875.1. Taxonomy (NCBI): domain Bacteria; kingdom Bacillati; phylum Actinomycetota; class Actinomycetes; order Mycobacteriales; family Nocardiaceae; genus Nocardia; species Nocardia sp. MDA0666. The sequence goes on along the minus strand of NZ_PYHT01000006.1, from coordinate 170,989 downwards.
CAGTCGCAGCAGCCGCTCCACCTGGGCGCGTTCGTGGTCGGTGATGCGCACCGTGGGGGCCGGCCGGTCACGGGCGATGTCCGGGCGGCGGTCCGGGGATTCGGTCATCGGCACATCCTCATGGTCGTGATGCCGAAATCCTACGTGCGGTGCGCCCCCGGGATATCGGTCGGCGCAGCACCTACGTGTGCTGCCGTGCCGGGTGTGCGTGCTCGCCGACCATGGTGCTGTGCAGCGGCGTAAGGGTTCCCCGCCGGTGCGCCCGCAGTAATCCCCGCCTACGGCTCACGCGCTCCGTCGGTGGGCAGAGCTCGCTCGACCACGCGCACCGTGCCCTGCGCGACGGCACAGATCGTGCTGGAACCATCGCTGTCGCAATAGATCTCGCAGCGGGTGACGGCTTGGCGGCGGGTGGCGTCGGTGACCGTCGCGTGCGCGCGAAGCCGCCCGCCCCGCGCGGGGCGCAGGTAGGTGACGGTGAAGCCGCCGGTCAGGACGTTCGGGCCCAGCGCGGATCCGGCGGCGAAGGTGAGCGCGTTGTCGGCCAGATAGGCCATCACCCCGCCGTGCACGAAACCGAACTGCTGAGCGTGCTCGGGACCCACGTCGATCACCAAAGTGGCCGCACCGCCCTCGAACTCGGTGATCTCGGTGCCGACGTGCTGCGCGAACGGCTGCGCGGCCAATACCGCGCGGGCCTGCTCCACGGTGAGCTTGTCGGTCGATACACCAGCCGGTCGCGGTGGTGACGCGGTAACCTCGTCCATCTGCACTGTCCTCTGCTGCCGGAGTTGTCAGTTGTTACGCAACGACTTCCACGCCGCCGCGGCCAATTCCGTGGCGACATCGGTCGGCGCGGTGCGGATGCTGCCGCTCACCCACTGCCGCGAGTACTCCTGCGCCGGGCCCAGCCACAGCGCGTACAGCAGGTCGAATTCCAGGTCTCGGACCGTGCCGTAGCGGGCGTGGGTGCGCCACCAGCGCGCGACGGAGGTGAGGAATTCCCGATTGCTGTCGCTGTCGCGTACTCCGGGTGGCCGCGGTGACATGAGAATTGTTGCGCGGTACTGGTTTTCGGTGACCCAGCGCAGATGCTCGGTGACTCCGGCGGTGACTCCGCTCTCGGCGTCGGTGCTGTCGGCGATGCTCGCCCAGAAGGTGCGCTGGTAGTCGGCCAGCGCATTGGCCCACACCTGGCGGTACAGATCGGCCTTGTCCGGGAAGTGGTGGTACAGCGCGCCGACGCTCGCTCCCGCGTCGGCCCTGATTCGGCTCAGCGTCGCGTCGAGCGTCCCGTGCTCGGCGAACTGCCGCTCGGCCGCCAGCAGCAACCGATCTCGAATCTTCATAACCAGAATTTAGTTCTGTTTCGGCGCCGGCGCAAGGCACTACCTGCGAAGTCCCTCCGGCTGTCGGTGCCGTGCGGTAAGAACGGTCTCGTGGCCAGGTGGCTGTTGCATGTCGACCTCGACCAATTCCAGGCGGCGGTGGAGTTCCGCCGCCATCCCGAGCTGCGTGGGCAGCCGGTGATCGTGGGCGGCAACGGCGATCCGAACGAACCGCGCAAGGTGGTCACCTGCGCGTCGTATCCGGCGCGGGCCTTCGGTGTGCGGGCGGGAATGCCGCTGCGCACCGCGGTCCGCAAATGTCCGGACGGGGTGTTCCTGCCCCTGGACATGACCACCTACGAGGAGGCGTCCGACGAGGTCATGGAGGTGCTGCGGCGGTTCCCGGTGCGGGTCGAGGTGCTGGGCTGGGACGAGGCGTTCCTCGCCGCCGACACCAACGATCCCGAATCGCTGGCACGCGAGATCCGCAGTGCGATAGCGGAATTGAACCTCACGTGTTCGATAGGTATCGGCGACAACAAATTGCGCGCGAAACTGGCGACCGGATTCGCGAAGAGCGTCGGCAAAGGTACGGACGCGAAGGTCGCGGACAGCACCGACACCGAGGTCGAGGGTACGGCTGCTGACGAGGTTGCGGGACAGGAGCATTCGGAAGGGGAGGCAGCGTTGGCGCCGCGGACCGAGCCCGGTGCGGGAATCTTCCGGCTCACCGCCGAGAACTGGAACGAACTCATGGCGCACCGCCCGACCAGCGCCCTGTGGGGTATCGGCACTCGCATCGCGCAGCGAATGTCGGCCCTGGGCATCGACACCGTCGCCCAGCTCGCGGCCGCCGACCGGAACATCCTCGCCGCCGAATTCGGCCCGGCCACCGGTCCGTATCTCTGGGTGCTCGGCCACGGCGCCGGCGATACCGATGTGGTGACCGAGCCGCGAATTCCGGTGGGCCGCAGCAAATCCGAGACTTTCCCGCACGATCTGACCGATCGCGAGGAGATTCGCGCCCAGGTGGCGCGGCTGGCCCGCGAGGTCGTGGAGGAGATGGCCGCGGCCGGCCGGACCGGCACCCGGGTGGGGGTCACGGTGCGTACCAACACCTTCTACACCCGCACCAAGCAGAAGAAGCTGCCCGAACCGACGATCGACGCTGAGACGATCACCGCGGTCGCACTCGAGATCGTCGACCGCTTCGAACTCGATCGGCCGGTCCGGCTGCTCGGGGTGCGACTCGAACTCGTCCCGCCATAGCCCCAGTCCCGCAACAGCCCGGCCTCCACGTTTCCGTGCCCGGCTGCCGGATATGTCTCGGTGGTGGCGGCGTCGCACGCGGTGCGGCCGTTTGTCATGCTGGGCCCGCAGACTCGACCGAAAGGCAGCCCATGAGCGAGTACGAGACGATCACTTTCGAGCGCACCGGCCCCGTCGCCCGGATCACCCTGAACCGGCCGAAGGCCGCCAACGGTATCGACCACGTCCTCGGCCGGGAACTGGCCGATATCGCGGGACAGTGTGTGGACGATCCCGCGCTGAAGGTGGTCGTGCTGACCGGTGCAGGCAGGTTCTTCTCCGCCGGCGGCGACCTCAAGGCCATGGCTGCCCAGGACGGCGGCGCCGGCCACTACGTAAAGGGCCTGGCCGACGACCTGCACGAGGCGCTCTCGTCGTTCGCCCGGATGGATGCCCTGCTGGTCGTGGCGGTCAACGGTGTCGCCGCGGGCGCCGGATTCAGCCTGGCGATGGCCGGTGATCTGGTACTCGCGGGCGAATCGGCGGCGTTCACCATGGCCTATACCCGCGCCGGGCTGAGTCCCGACGGCGGCGCCTCCTACTATCTGCCGCGCCTGATCGGCCTGCGCCGCACGCAGGAACTGATGCTCACCAACCGCACCCTGACGGCGGCCGAGGCGCTGGACTGGAATCTCGTGCATCGCGTGGTGCCGGACGCCGAACTCGCCGCCGCCGTGGACGAACTGGTCGCGGAATTCGCGGCGGGCCCCCGGCATTCGAATGCCAGCGTCAAGAAGCTGCTGCTGGTGAGCTCCTCGCACACGCTCGAGGAGCAGACCGCGCGCGAGGCGGCATTCATCTCCGCCTGCGCCGATTCGCCCGACGGCACCGAGGGCATCGCGGCATTCCTCGGCAAGCGCGCCCCCGTCTTCGAGTGAGGGACTGAGCCGTCGCCACGAGCGAACCCGGTCGCGGGCCACTAGGGTGGGGTGCCATGTTCTCGGCGCCCGGCTTCGCACGCGGGTGGGCGCCGGTCCCGGTGTGGTCGGCGCGGCGGCGTGGCGAGGTGCGCGGAGGTCATGCGGAGATCGCCTCGTCCGGCATTCGGATCGACAGCACGACGGAGGTCGCCCCGCGCGGCTCGTCGGCCGCAGACCGCCTCGGATCGGCGCCCGCGGTGCCGCGCGGCCCATCCGGCGGATTCTCGGGACTCCGCCGTACTGCGGGTTTCGCCGGTCTGCGCGCGGTGACCCGTCGTCCCGTACTGCTGGTGGCGGTACTGCTGATCCTCGCGCAGATCGGGTTGCGCGGCTGGGTGGCCGGGCGCGGCTATTTCTACTGGGACGATCTCATCCTGGTGGGCCGCGCCGACCGCTATCCGCTCTGGTCCGCCGACCTACTGCTCTACGACCACGACGGCCACTTCATGCCGCTGGCCTTCGCCACCGCGTGGCTGGTGACCCGGATCGCGCCGCTGCAATGGGCAGGGCCGGTGGTGACCATGCTGCTGCTGCAGCTCGCGGCCTCGGTCGCGGTGCTGCGCATGCTGCTGGTACTGGTCCCACGGCGAGCCGGTGCGGTCCGCTGGGCCGTGCTGATTCCCTTGATCGGTTATCTGTTCTGTCCGCTGACCCTTCCGGCCTTCGCCTGGTGGGCGGCTTCGCTCAATGCGCTGCCGCTACAGTTCGCGCTGGCATGGGTGATCGCGGATGCGGTGCTGCTGGTGCGCACCGGCCGGGGCCGGTATGCGATCTCCGGTGTGCTGGTGCTGATCGTGGGGCTGTTGTTCTTCGAAAAAGCGGTGGTGGTGCCGTTCGTCGCGTTCGCTGTCGCGGTGTTGGAGCGCTACATCGTCGGCGCCCGCACCGTCGATGCGGATTCGCCTGCGGGCGATCGTGGCGGCCCGAGCGGGTGGGCGTCGATTCGCGACGTGGCGCGCACGGGCGCGGCGCTGTGGGCCGGTTCGGCGTTGATCCTGGCGGGCTGGGGCGCGGCCTATCTCACCGTCGCCGACCACATCGCGGTCGACACCAGCCTGGCCGGGGCGCGGCGACTTCTGCACAGCGCCACTTCCTTGGGGATCGTCCCGACCCTGCTGGGCGGGCCATGGGTCTGGGCGCGCTGGCTGCCGTCGACACCGTGGGCCACGCCGCCGGGGTGGACCGTGGTGCCCGCCTGGCTGATCCTCGCCGCGGTGGTCCTGGTGACACTGCGACTGCGCCGTCGCGTGCTACCGGTGTGGATCCTGATCGCGGGATACGTTCTCGCCGTTGCGCTTCCGATCGTGCTGATCCGCGGTGGCCCCAATACCGCCGCCGAACTCATGCAGTCGCTGCGCTATCTGGCCGACGTGGCGGTGGTGCTGGCAGCGGCGACCGCTCTGCTGCTTGCTGCGCGGCCGCGAACAACGAGCCGGCACGCGGACGCGATCGGGCCGAAATCACCTGGCCCGGTGATGGCTTCGCGGGCAGTCGCGTTCGTGCTGACAGCGGCATTCGTGGTGAGCAGCATCTACACGACCGTCTCGTTCGCGCGCTCGTGGGAAATCTCCCCCACGCGCACCTATCTCACGAATGCCCGTGCGGCCTTCGCGGATCGGGACGGCGCACCGTTGCTGGAGCAGGAGGTGCCGTGGGGTGTGCTGACGCCGATGACCTATCCGCAGAATCTCGTCGCCCAGGTGCTGGGCCCGATCGCCCCGGACGGTGCTTTCGGCACGTCCACACCGCACCTGCGGATGATCACCGACGAAGGCAAACTCGTCGATGCCTCGGTCTGGTGGAATCGCCGCATTCTTGCCGGTCCCGAACCTGGCTGCGGATACCGCATCGACGGCTCCGACCCGGTGGCGCTGTGGCTGGACGGGCCCATGATCGAGCACGGGTGGACCGCGCAGATCAACTATTTCGCGAATCGGGACGGACGCCTCACCGTGGCGATGGAACACGGCGAGACGGTGGTGGCGCCCGTGCGTGCGGGTGTCCACACGGTGTTCGTCCATGTGGTCGGCAGCGGTGAGGTGTTGCGAATCGGTTCTCGTACTTCCGGTTTGGATGTGTGCGTCGGTGTCGGTCCGGTAGGGGTCGCCGCATTCGGGCATTGATCGCCGCCGCGCCGAACGGGGTGCGGCCGCAAGTCGGTCGTAGCCGCGAGGCGTCCGCCCTCCTATGCTCGGACGCATGCAGTTCCAGGCGATGGTTGCGCACGAGACCGACGACGGCGTGGTACTGGCCCGCGAGGAGGTGGGCGAGGACTTCCTCGGGCCGGGCACGGTGACGATCAAGGTGCACTATTCGAGTGCGAACTTCAAGGACGGGCTGGCGATCACTCCGCGCGGCGGCGTGGTGCGCAATTACCCGATCATCCCCGGCATCGACCTGACCGGCGAGGTGGTGGCCTCCGAGGATGCCGCCTTCACGGCGGGTGATCTCGTGATCGCGCACGGTTACGAGATCGGTGTCGCGCACAACGGCGGCTTCGCCGAATACGCGCGCGTACCCGCCGAATGGGTGGTCAAGCTGGAGGGCCTGAGCCCGCGCGAGGCAGCGGCCCTCGGCACCGCCGGATTCACCGCGGCCATGAGCGTGCAGGCACTGCTCGACCGCGGACTGGCCCCGGGTGACGGGCCGGTGCTGGTGACCGGTGCGACCGGCGGCGTCGGCAGTGTCGCGGTGGACATCCTGTCCGGCCTCGGCTACGAGGTCACCGCCTCTACCGGAAAGACCGATGCGGGCGAACTGCTGTCCACCCTCGGTGCGGCCGCGGTGATCGGCCGCCTGCCCGAGGATCCGGACGCGAAGCCTCGCCCGCTGGGTAAGGCACAGTGGGCCGGCGCGGTGGACAGCGTCGGTGGTAATTCACTCGCCCACATCCTCAGCACCGTCCGCTACGGCGGGTCGGTGGCCGTCAGCGGCCTGACCGGCGGGACCGAACTGCCCACCACCGTCATGCCGTTCATCCTGCGTGGAGTCGGCCTGCTCGGCATCGATTCGGTGAACTTCCCGATCGACCAGCGGCGCGCGCTGTGGGCACGGCTCGGCAAGGATCTGAAGCCCCGGCATCTGTCGACGCTGGAGAATATCGCACCGATCACCGAGGCCGAGGCGGTGCTGCATGCCATCCGCGCCGGCCACCACTCGGGCCGCACCGTTCTGGCGGTGGCCGGCGAATTCTGATCGAGCGGCGGGCGTCGGATCGAACGCCCGCCATTCTCTCCCCCGGATTTTGAACTGATCTATCCAAAATGTGTTAGCCTGACCGCATGGCACGACCCAAGCAGTTCGACGAACCAGGGGCGGTGGACGCGGCCATGCGCGCTTTCTGGAGCGCCGGTTACGAGGGCACGTCCACCCAGGACCTCTGTGCGGCCACCGGTCTGGGCCGCTCGAGTATCTACAACACCTTCACCAGCAAGCATGACCTGTTCGAGCGTGCGCTGCGGCATTACATGGAGTTCAAGAACGCGGATACGTTCGAACTGCTCGACGGTCCCGGTTCGGTGCGCGACAAGATCGAGGCGCTGCTGCGGCGTGTGGTGGATGCGCCCGAGGACGATCCGCTGGGATGTCTGGTCGTGAACACGACAGTCGAGATGGGCCCCCGCGATCCCGAGGTCGCCGCGATGCTGCGTGCCGATCTGGATCGTCGGATGTCCGCGCTGGTCGGCGTGATTCGCGCCGGGCAGGCGTCGGGCGAGGTCGACGAGCGAGCCGATCCGTCCGATCTGGCCCAATTCGTCGTCGCCACCATCGGCGGTATGCGGGTCGCGGCGCGCGGCGGCGCCTCCCGGGACGCGTTGGCCGGTATCGCGGAGGTCGCCCTGCGCTGCCTCTGATCGATCGGCCGGGACGGTCCGTCACATGTTCCGGCGGTGAGTCCCGGCTACGCATGTCCGCATTTTGAACTGAATGATCCAAAATAAGAAGGGAAATGAAATGCCCTCGGCGGTATACATATTGGGCCTGGCGATATTCGCGCAGGGGACCTCGGAGATGATGTTGTCCGGCCTGCTCACGGGAATGGCCTCCGATCTCGGTGTCACCGTTCCGCAAGCCGGACTGCTGATTTCGGCCTTCGCCGTCGGCATGCTGGTGGGCGCGCCGATTCTGGCCGTCCTCACGGCGCGCTGGTCGCGGCGCACCGCACTGCTCGCCTTCCTCGCCGTCTTCGTCGCCACACACGTCGTCGCGGCGCTGACCGCCGACTACGGCGTTCTCGTCGGCACCCGTGTCGTCGGCGCCTTCGTATACGCGGGATTCTGGTCGGCGGCCGCGGCGACCGCGGTCGAGTTGGTACCGCCGACAGCGCGCGGGCGGGCGATGAGCGTCGTCGCGGGCGGCCTGACCATCGCGACCATTCTCGGCCTCCCCGCGGGCACCTTCATCGGTCAGCATCTGGGCTGGCGGGCCGCATTCTGGACGGTAGCGGCCGGATGCGCGCTGGTGATGGTCGCGGTGGCGATCGCGGTGCCCGAACAGCGCGCCGAGCAGACGCCGCCGGTGCGAAAGGAATTGCGCGCCTTGGCCACCCGTCCGGTGGCACTGCTGTACGCCACCACCGTGACGGCCACCGCCGCGCTGCTGGTCACCTTCGGATACCTCGGCGCCCTGCTCGCCGAGACGACCGGGATCGGTGAGAATTGGGTGCCGGTGGTGCTGGGTGTCTACGGCCTCGGCTCGTTCGCCGGCATCGTGACCGGCGGACGCACCGCGGACGCACATCCGCTGCGCAGCCTCACCGTCGGAATCTCGGGTCTGGTGCTCGCCTCGGTGATACTCGCGCTGACCGCGCACTATTGGGCGGCGGTCGTCGTGGTGTCGTTCCTGCTGGGCGCCTTCGGTTTCGGGACCAATCCGGTGTTGAACAGCCGGGTGTTCGCCCTGGCCCCGGCCGCCGGAACGCTCGGCGCGGCGGGCAACGTGATGTCGTTCAATATCGGCATCACCCTCGGCCCCTGGCTGGGCGGACTCGCCATCGGCGCCGGCGCGGACTACTCGGTGGTGGGCTGGATCGGCGCGGGACTGGGCGTGCTCGCGTTGGGCCTCGTCGGGCTGAGCCGGACCGCGGGTGGGACGCGTCCGGGTACGGCGGATCACTCCGATACGGCGGAAATCGCGGGACCGTCGACTGCCGGCACCTCCCGGAGATCCGCGGCAGCCGAAGACAGCGCGACTGTCGTCCCGGCGGAGTTGTAGGGACGGATCCCGGCGCGGAGGTGCGAACCGCACCTCCGCGCCGAACACTTATGCCGCAGCAACTTCCGTATCGTCGGCGAATTGGGTGCGGTAGAGCTCCGCGTACCGACCCTGTTCGGCGAGCAGTTGCGCATGACTGCCCCGCTCGACGATGCTTCCGTCCTCGATCACCAGGATCTCGTCCGCGTTCCGGACGGTCGACAGCCGGTGCGCGATGACCAGGGCGGTCCGTCCCTCCAGTGCCTCGGTGAGGGCCTCCTGCACCGCGGCCTCGGAGGTGGAGTCCAGCGACGCCGTGGCCTCGTCGAGGATGACGACCCGCGGTTGTTTGAGCAGCAGCCGGGCGATGGTCAAACGCTGCCGTTCACCGCCGGACAACCGATATCCGCGTTCGCCGACCACGGTGTCCAGACCGTCGGGCAGCCCGTCGATCACCGGGCGCAATCGGGCCCGCTCCAGCGCGTCCCACAGCTCCGTCTCACTCGCTTCGGGCCGGGCCAGCAGCAGATTGGCGCGGATGCTGTCGTGGAACAGGTGGCCGTCCTGGGTGACGAGTCCGACCGTGTCCTGGATCGAGCGGGTGCTCAGGTCCCGCACGTCGACGCCGCCCAGCCGTACCGCGCCGCCGTCCACATCGTAGAGCCGCGAGACCAGTTGGGCGATGGTCGATTTGCCCGCGCCGGAGGACCCGACCAGGGCGATCATCCGCCCCGGCTCGGCGCGCAGCGAAATCTCGTGCAGCACCTCGCTGCCGCCGCGATGATCGAGCGTCGACACATCCTCCAGCGAAGCGAGGGAGACCTTGTCGGCCGACGGGTAGCCGAAACGCACCCGGTCGAATTCCACGGAGACCGGGCCCGCCGGAACCGCCACCGCATTCGGCGCATCCTGGATCAGCGGCTTCAGATCGAGAATTTCGAAGACCCGCTCGAAGCTCACCAGCGCCGACATGATGTCCACCCGCGCACTGGCCAGCGCCGTCAGCGGGGTGTAGAGCCGGGTCAGCAGCAGCGACAGCGCGACCACGGCGCCGGCGTCGAGCTGTCCGCGCAGTGCGTACCAGCCGCCGAGGCCGTAGACCAATGCCACGGCCAGCGCGGATACGAGCGTCAACGCGGTGACGAACACCGTCTGCAGCATCGCGGTCCGCACGCCGATATCGCGCACCCGCCCGGCCCGCACCGCGAATTCCGTGGATTCCTGATCCGGCCGTCCGAACAGCTTCACCAGGGTGGCGCCGGGTGCCGAGAACCGCTCGGTCATCTGCGTACTCATCGAGGCGTTGAGCTGGGCGGCCTCGCGCTGGATGCTCGCGATCCGGGTGCCCATCTTGCGCGCGGGAAACATGAACAGCGGTAGCAGGATCAGGGCCAGCAGTGTGATCTGCCAGGACAGCCGCACCATCACCGCCACGGTCAACAGCAGCGTCACGATATTGGTGACCACGCCGGACAAGGTCGTGCTGAACGCGCGCTGCGCACCGATCACGTCGTTGTTGAGCCGGCTGACCAGCGCTCCCGTGCGGGTGCGGGTGAAGAACGCGACCGGCATCTTCTGCACGTGATCGAATACCGCGGTGCGCAGATCGAGAATCAACCCCTCCCCGATCCGCGCGGACAACCACCGGATCACGATGCCCAGGCCCGCGTCGAGCACGGCAACCAGCGCGATCACCGCGGCGAGGGTGAGGACCGAGCGCGGTGCGGCATGGCCGACGATGTCGTTGACCACTCGTCCCGCCAGCACCGGATTGGCCACCGTGAGCAGCGCGGAGGCGATGCTGAAGACTAGGAAGCCGATGAGTTGAGCCCGATGCGGGCGCGCGAATCGCAGAATGCGCGCGGCCGTCTCCCGGCGCAGACCGCGCCGCTGCTGGGGTGCGTGCGCCTGCCGGTACAGCTGACTCCACGCGACCGATTCGATGCTCATCCGCATCTCCTTCCGCTGCCGGGTTCATTCAACCCCGGGCCACCGACATTAAGACCTCAACAAAGGTTGAGAGCAAGTAGTCCTGGTTCGCCATGAGCGAAACGCGCCGGGTGACGTGCACTGCGGCGCTGCGCCCGGCTGCCGGTCGTCGGTCTCCTAAGGTCGAATCATGTCGTCGAACCACAGCATGCGAGCGATCCAGTACGAGCGAGTGGGCGGGCCCGAGGTGTTGACGCAGGTGGAGGTGCCGATTCCGGAACCCACCGGAGATCGGGTGCGGGTGGCGATCCGGGCGGCCGGGGTCAATCCGGCCGATTGGAAGATGCGCGCCGGACTCATGCCCGGCCCGCCCGGATTCCCCCGCCGTGCCGGATTCGAGATCGCCGGCGTGGTCGACGCCGCCGGCTCCGAGGCCCGGTTCCGGCCGGGTGACGAGGTGCTGGGCTGGGCGCAGGGCGGCGGCTACGCGGAGTACGCGCTGGCTACCCAGATCGTCGCCAAACCGGCCGAGCTGTCGTTCGCGGAGGCCGCCGCCATCCCGGTCGCCGCCAATACGGCCGGTACCGGCCTGGACGAACTGGCCGTGACGTCGGGCGAGACGTTGCTGGTGAACGGCGCCTCCGGCGCGGTCGGCGCGTTCGTGGTGCAGCTGGCCCGGGCTCGCGGCGCCACGGTCGTCGGCACCGCCTCGCCCGCCAACCAGGAGATCGTGCGCACGCTGGGGGCGATCCCGACCACCTACGGTCCCGGCGTCGCCGAACGTGTGCGCGAGCTGGCGCCGCACGGCGTCGACGCGGTCTACGACTGCGCCGGTCACGGATTCCTCGACGCCGCAATCGAATTGCGTGGCGGTACCGATCGGATCATCACCATCGCCGACGGCGCCGCCGCCGACAAGGGCGTCACCTTCTTCGCCCGAACCGGCGGCCCCGCCCTCGACATCGTGGCACGCGTCGCGCAGTCGGTCGCCGCGGGCGAATTCCGCCTCCCCGGGGCCGCGCGTACCTACCCGCTGTCCGAGGCCGCCGCCGCCCAGCGCGACAGCGAAACCGGTCACGGACTCGGCAAGATAATCCTGCTCCCGTAACCGGCTCGGCGGCACGCGGCGGCCGAACGGGTGTCGCCGTGCGTGGCGATCCCGAGCGGTGAGCGGATGGGTGCTCGCGTTCTACGCTGGCGATATGACCGACTCCTGGGTGCGGGCCCTGCGCGACCGGATCGACGGCGAGGTCGACGACGACGCCCGCCGCCGCGCGGAGTATTCCTCGGACGCCTCGAACTATCGTGTCCTCCCGGCGGCGGTGGTCTACCCGCGCGGCGACGAGGATGTGGCCGCGGCCGTGCGATTCGCCCGCGAGGAAGGGAAGCCGATCACCGCACGCGGAGGCGGAACATCCGTGGCGGGCAATGCGATCGGGCCCGGACTGGTGCTCGACTTCAGCCGGTACATGAACGCCGTGCTGTCCATCGACGCCGACAGCCGTTGTGCCCGAGTGCAGCCGGGTGTCGTGCTGTCCGGCCTGCAGCGGGCCGCCGGACGCCACGGCCTGCGACTGGGGCCGGACCCGTCGACGCAGAACCGCTGCACCCTCGGCGGCATGATCGGCAACAATGCCTGCGGCCCGCGCGCGGTGTCCTGGGGCCGCACCTCCGATACAGTGCGTGAGCTGCGCATCCTCGACGGCACCGGCGCGGAGCGCGCACTGGCCGCCGATCTCTCGGTGGTGCCCGGACTGGCGGAGTTCACGCGCCGCAATCTGGCGACCCTGCGCACCGAAGTGGGCCGCTTCGATCGGCAGGCCTCGGGATACGGCCTGCAGTATCTGACCCCGGAACGCGGTGCGTCGATCGCCAAGGCGTTCGTCGGGTCCGAGGGCACATGCGGCCTCGTTCTCGACGCGACCGTGGATCTGGTCCCGCTGCCGAACGCGACCGCGGTCGCGGTTCTCGGTTATCCCGATATGCCCGCCGCCGCCGACGATGTGAAGGCGGTGATGGCGGGCCGTCCCATCGCGGTCGAGGGCCTGGACGCGCGGCTGGTGGATGTCGTGCGCGCGCACGGGCGCGCGGTACCGGAACTACCCGTCGGCGGAGCCTGGTTGTTCGTCGAATTCGCCGGGGACACCGAGGAATCGGCGTACGACAGCGCGGCCGCGGTGACCGCCGCCTGTGCGGCTCTCGGCACCCGGATCGTCACCGACGCCGGGACGGCCGCCCGGCTGTGGCGGATTCGCGCCGACGGCGCCGGCCTGGCCGGGCGCACGCCCGAGGGCGAACCGGCCTGGCCGGGCTGGGAGGACGCCGCCGTCCCGCCCGAACGTCTCGGTGACTACCTCCGTGATTTCGATCGGCTGATGCGTGATCACCGCGTCGACGGCCTGCTCTACGGCCATATCGGCGACGGCTGCATCCACGTCCGGCTCGACCTTCCGATCGCCCGGGCGCCGCAACGGTTTCGCGACTTCCTGTTCGATGCCACCGATCTCGTCGTCCGTTACGGCGGTTCGGCCTCCGGCGAGCACGGAGACGGCCGTGCCCGCTCGGAACTGCTGTCGCGCATGTACTCCCCGGACGCCCTGCGCGTATTCGCCGAATTCAAAGGCCTTTTCGATCCGGACGCGATGCTGAACCCGGCGGTTCTGGTCCGGCCCGAACCCGTCGACGCCCACCTGCGTCTGCCCGGGCTGCGGCCGGTTCCGGCGGCGGGCGGTTTCCCGTTCCCCGCCGACGGCGATATCGGCGCGGCTGTCCACCGCTGTGTCGGCGTCGGAAAATGCCGTGCCGACACCCGCTCGACCGGTGGTTTCATGTGCCCGTCCTACCTAGCCACCGCCGATGAGAAGGACAGCACCCGGGGCCGCGCGCGGGTCCTGCAGGAGGTCGTCCGCGGCGCCCTGGACTGGCGTGCCGAGGCGGTCGCGCAGTCGCTGGATCTGTGCCTGTCCTGCCGGGCCTGCTCGTCCGACTGCCCGGCCGGTGTCGATATGGCGACCTACAAATCCGAGACGCTGTACCGCGCGTACAAAGGACGACCACGGCCGATCGACCACTATGTCCTCGGCCGATTGCCGCAGTGGCTGGCGGTGGGCACGAAAATGCCACGAACGGTGAACGCGCTCACCGGCATTCGATGGCTACGGCGAACGGGTATGCGCCTGGCCGGTATGGATCCGCGGCGTCCGGCGCCACGACTGGCGCCGCGCTCGTTCCGCGCTCAGTGGGCACACCGCGGACGGGACAGGAATCCGGACGGCCCGGTGGCCATGCTGTGGATCGACAGCTTCACCGATGCCTTCGCCCCGGACATCGGCTGGGCGGCCGTCGAACTCGTGGAATCGGCCGGATATCGCGTTCGCATTCCGGATCGCCGGGTGTGCTGTGGCCTCACCTGGATCAGTACGGGTCAGCTCGACGGGGCGCGCAAGCGGTTGCGGGCTGGGCTCGACGCGGTGGAGGAGCACGTTCGGACCGGCGGCTTCGTGATCGGCCTGGAGCCGTCGTGCACGGCCGCGCTGCGATCGGATCTGCCGCAGTTGCTCCCGGACGATCCGCGCTCGGTCCCCACCGCACGCGCGGTGCGCACACTGGCGGAATTCCTGACGGAGCAACCGGATTGGCAGCCGCCGGACCGCTCGGGCGAGACCGTGGTGGTGCAGCCGCACTGCCATCAGCACGCCGTCACAGGTTTCGACGCCGACCGGCGGTTATTGCGGCGGACGGGTGCGAAGATCACCGAAATCAGTGGATGCTGTGGGCTTGCTGGAAACTTCGGAATGCAATCCGGGCATTACGAGATTTCGGTCGCGGTCGCGGAGGGCGGATTACTTCCGGTGCTACGTGCGGCCGATGCGGCGACCCCGCTGCTGGCCGACGGATTTTCCTGTCGAACCCAAGCCGAACAGTTGGCCGGCCGGCCGGGTCGGCATCTCGCGCAATATCTGAACGATCGATGATTCAGATATCCGGAGGTCGCGGCGGAGACGGTCCGCGCACGCCCGCCGCATCGACGCGCGGCGGGCGAGGGCGGTGACGGATCAGCTGCCGAACGGCAGGGTGCCCGGAGGAATCTGGTAGCCAGAGCTACCGGCGGATACTCCACCCCACGCGCTGAGCAGCCAATTCAGGATGTTGGTAAGCATGGACACCTCCGTTGTGACATTGCCGAATGATTGCTGTTGACATCATTCCCCAGCGAGATCGGCGTGCGTGATCGTATCGTTACATGGTGGCGCGAATCCGTCACGTCCGCCATATTCCCACCTGAGAGTTTCCTCGAGACATCGTTGCGACCGGCGCCGCGCGGCTTTCTCCGGCGGGTCCCGGCTCGGCGGTCCCCGCGGGCGGCGCACAATGGGTCGGTGCGAGGACGCGGCAGGCCGATGATCGAGGACCCCGGATCCGGGGTGACCGCGCCCCGGTACCGCTCCCCGCACACGAACGCCTCGCCGGCGAATCTCGGCGCCACCGAACGCGGCCACTCCCGCACCCTCACCACCTCCCGGCCGATAGCCCTCGCGGACACCCTCGCCCCCCTGCGCCGGGGGCAGGGCGACCCGTGCCATCGCGTCGCGCCCGACGGTGCCCACTGGCGAGCGTCGCGCATGGCGAGCGGACCGGTGACCTACCGCCTCGTCCAGGCCGGCACCGATGTGGTCGCGGCGCGAGCCTGGGGCCCGGGCGCGGCGGAATTCCTCGACCAGCTGCCCCGCATGCTGTGTGTCGACGAGGAGCTCGACGGCTTCGCGCCCGACCATCCCCGCATCGCCGAGGCGCACCGGCGTCATCCCGGCCTGCACATGCTCCGCACCGGATTGGTCTTCGAAGCCCTGGTGCCGGCCGTGCTCGAGCAGCGGGTGCACACCGTCACCGCTCGTGGGTCGTATCGAAAGCTGGTGTGGCAGTACGGCGAACCGGCGCCGGGGCCGACGCCCGCGCCGATGCGGGTGCCGCCGTCGGCGCAGACCTGGCGCTATATCCCGTCCTGGGTCTATCACCGCGCCAATGTCGATCCGCAGCGTTCGCGCACGATCGTCACCGCCGCGCGGATGGCGGAGAAGCTGGAAGCCGCCGCGACGATGGCGCCGGAGCAGGCTGCCGAGCGGCTGCGCGCGGTGCCGGGGATCGGGGTGTGGACAGCCGCGGAGATCGCGCAGCGGGCCCTCGGTGACGCCGACGCGCTGTCGGTCGGTGATTTCCATCTGGCCGCGATCGTCGGCTGGAGTCTGCTGGGCCGCCCGCTCGACGACGAGGGCATGGTCGAGTATCTCGAACCGCTACGCCCGCACCGCTATCGGGCGATCCGGCTGCTCGAGATATCCGGTCAGGCGCGCAAGCCGGCGTTCGGCCCGCGCACCCCGCTGGTCGACCACAGCCGGATCTGAGCGGCTCAGCGCTGCGCCGTCGCCTGCGCGGCGGTCTGGGCGTGACGCAATGCCTCGGGCACCGGGACGCGGCCGAGGAACATCTCGTCGAAGATCGGGTCGATCGCCTGCAGCGCGGCCGCGAATCCCGGCCCGCCGCCCGACGCGATCCGCGGCCCCTTCAGCACATCGAAGAACGGGGACACGTCGATCCCTTGTGCCGCCCAATAGTCCCGGTACAGATGCTGATCCGCCACCACCGCCGGAATGGTCTGCCCACCGGCCGCCAGATAGCGGTTGCCGGCGGCGCTGCCGAGCCAGGTCAGCACGCGCCGCACCGCGTCGGGATGGGCGGTGTGGGCGCCCGCGGCGATGCCGATCGCATTGTCGGTGCTCACCCGCCCCGCGGGCCCGGCCGGGATCATCGCGATCCCCCAGCCGAAGCGCGCCTGCTGCGCGATCTGCGCCAGAGTGAAACTCCCGGATTGGAACAACGCCAGCTTGCCCTGCAGGAAGGCGTTCTTCGCGAAATCACTGCCGCTGCGGGTATCGGCCGCCGGCGGGGTGAGCCCTGCCCGAACCAGTCCGACGAGATATCCGAAGGCATCCACACCCTGTGGACTGTCGAAGACGTACCGATCCCCGTCCTGGAATCGCCCGCCCGCCGATCCCAGATACGGCAGCGACAGCGACTGGAAATCGTTGGCGGCGTTGTAAGCCCACGGCGCGGCAGCGGTGATCCGGCGCAACAGCTGCTCGAAGGAATCCGGTCCGTGCGGATTCCAGGTCGCGCGTGCGAGCTCCGCGGGGGCGATTCCGGCCGCGGTCAGCAGGTCGCGGTTGTAATAGACCGCCGTACCGCCGTCCACGAATTGCGGTACCGCCCAGAGCTTTCCGTGGCGGGTGTACTGCTCCACCGCCCCCGGATCCCACTGCCGCACCGCCTCGGGTCCCAGCATCGCGCCGATATCGGCCAGCCGCCCGGCATCGGCGTAATCGGTGTACAGATTCGTCCAGAACAGGTCGTCCACCGTGCCGCCCGCCACGTCGAGGCGCAATTTCTGCTGATAGGACGCCCACGGCACCACCGTGATCCGGACCTCGACATCCGGTTCGGCTCGCTGGAATTCGTCGAGTGCGGCGCGATAGGCCGGTACGAAACTCGCGTCCCAGATCCGCAACCGGATCACCGTGCGACCCGCGCCGCCCTCGTCGTCGTGGCCCAGCCACAGCGCCGCGGTCACCAGCAGGACCACGCCGAGCACGACGGCGAGCACGTTCAGCGTCGAGGTCTTCACGGCTCTCATTTCAGGCCCGTCCATGCGATGGAGCGCAGCACCTGCCGCTGGAACACCACGAACAGCACCAGCAGCGGCACGATCGCCAGCGTCGTCGCCGCCATCACCAGCGTCCACTGCTCGTTGTAGCGGGTCTGCAGATCCGCGGTCGCCACCGTGAGCACCTGCCAGCGGCCCGAGCCGGCGACCAGCGGCCACAGGAAGCTGTTCCACTGGGTCACCACGGTGATCACCGCGAGTGTCGCCAGAATCGGACGGCTCATCGGCACCACGACGTGCACGATCACATCGACGGTGTTCGCGCCGTCCAACCGCGCCGCGCCGATCAACTCGCGCGGTATGCCCCGGAAGTATTGGCGCAGCAGGAAAATCGCGTACGGCGAGCCGAAGACGAACGGCAGCACCAGCGCCCAGAAGGTGTTCAGCCACCCCAGGTGCGCGAACATCAGATACAGCGGAATCAACGTGACGATCGGCGGCACCATCATGGTCGCCAGATAGATCCAGAACAGCAGATCGCGGCCGCGAAACTCGGTGCAACCGAACGCGTATGCGGCGGCGATCGAGGTGATCAGCTGCCCGGCGGTGATGAACGCGGTCATCAACGCCGTCACCAGCACCGCGCGGCCGAACCCCTGCTCGAACGCGGCGCGGAAGTTGTCCCAGGTCGTCGGATCCGGGAGTACGAGCGGAGATTCCGTGGCGAACTGCCCCGGCGTCTTCACGGCCGTGAACGTGCCCAGCACCAGCGGCGCCACCGTGCACAATGCGCCCGCGAGCAGCAGCAGGTATGCGGCGACCGATCGCACAGCTGCCGAAGGCCGTTGCCGCACATCAGAATTCATAGCTGGTCCTGGTGCGGAAGTAGCGGTGCTGGAGGACGGTGATCGCCAGCATGATCACGCACACCACGATCGCCATGACCGCCGCCCGCCCGGGCCGCGCCGCGTCGAACGCTTCCGAGAAGATCTGCATCGCCACCACATTCGTGCGATCGCCCGGACCGCCCTTGGTCAGCGCGTAGATCGTGTCGAAGGTCTGGAACGCGGTGATGGTTCCGGTGACCAGGACGAAGAACAGGGTGGGGCGCAGCAGCGGCAGTGTCAGCCAGCGAATCCGCCGCCAGCCGGTGGCCCCGTCCAGCGCCCCCGCCTCGTGGATCTCCGGCGGTATCACCCGCAGACCCGCGACGAAGAACAGGGCCACATAGCCGACGTTCGACCAGATGCTCACCGCCGCAACCGAAGGCAGTGCCAGCGCCGGATCGGCCAGCCATTCGATCCGCCGGCCGAGCAGGGCGTTGAGCGCACCGTCGGTGGGTGCGAACAGCCAGCGCCAGATCACGCCGACCGCCACCGGCGCGCACATCCAGGGCAGTGCGAACAGCACCCGGAACGCACCACCGGCCCGCCGGCGCGCCAGCAGCGCGGCCACCGCGAATCCGAGGACGGTCTGCAGCGGCACCACGAGCAGGGTGAGCGCACCCGTCACCAGGAGCGATCGGCCGAATGCGCCATCGGACAGCACCGAGCGCCAGTTGCGCAGGCCCACGAATTCCATGGGCCCGAGCAGATTCCAGCTGTGCAGGCTGAGCCAGCCGACCAGCACGATCGGCAGGATCAGGAAGACCCCGATCCCGAACAGGCTCGGCGCCAGCAGCACCCAACTCGTCACGGCACGACGAACCGCTCGTCGGTTCACAGCAGGTGACGCTACCGGGCACCCGATACCGCCGTCGGGCTCGCTCAGTCCAGCGGACCGCCGGCGACGTAGACGACCTGTCCGGAGACGAAGCCGGCGCCCTCGCTGACCAGGAACGACGCGGTGTGCGCGATATCCTCGGGCCGGCCCACCCGCTGCACCGGGATCTGGGCGGCGGCCGCCTTCTGGAAGTCCTCGAACGGTACGCCCACCCGCTCGGCGGTCGCGGCGGTCATATCGGTGACGATGAAGCCGGGCGCGATGGCATTGGCCGTGACGCCGAATTTGCCGAGTTCCAGCGCGAGGGTCTTGGTGAAGCCCTGCAGGCCGGCCTTGGCCGCGGAGTAGTTGACCTGGCCGCGGTTGCCCTGCGCCGAACTGCTCGACATGTTCACGATGCGACCCCACTTGGCGTCGACCATGTACTTCTGCACCGCGCGGCTCATGAGGAAGGCGCCGCGCAGGTGCACGTTCATCACGGCGTCCCAGTCGTCGACGCTCATCTTGAACAGCAGGTTGTCACGCAGGATGCCGGCATTGTTGACCAGGACGGTCGGCGGTCCGAGCTCGTCGGCCAGCTTCGTCACCGCAGCGGCGACCGAATCCTCGTTCGAGACGTCGGCGCCCAGCGCGACGGCCCGGCCGCCGGCGTCGGTGATCGCCTGGACGGTATCGGCGCAGTGCGCCGCGTCCAGGTCGAGTACGCCCACCTTCAGTCCGTCCTGAGCCAGCCGGGTCGCGATCGCGGCCCCGATGCCTCGTGCCGCGCCGGTGACGACAGCAACGCGTTCAGCCATTGGCGGTCCTCCTGTACCTCTCGGAACATTCGCTGTGAGAGAACGGTACGCGCCGCTGTTCCACCCCCCGCGGCGGCAGCCGCTAATCGACCCCCCGCGGCGGCAGCCGCTAATCGACCCCCGCGGCGGCAGCCGCTATTCCACCCACAGCGACCAGATACTGCTGCGTCCCTGTCCTTCGCAGACCAGCGCGTGCCCGTCCGGGGTGCGGGCCGTCTTGTCCAGACCGGGATCGCATTTCGCGCCGCCCTCGTACACCGCCGTCGACACCGAGTACGGCCCGGTCCAGCGATAGCCGCTGCTGCCGTGCAGGCACAGCAGGGTGGCGCCGTCGCTCGCGGACCCGATCAATCCGGCCTGGGCCTGTGTGCACACCTCTCCCTTGGCCGCCGAGACGGGCCCGGCGGGAGCGGCCATGGTGGTGGCCGGTGGGATGGGTGGAGGTGTCACCACCGTCGTCGGTGCGACGGTGCGGGAGGTCGCGGTATTCGAGGTGACGGTGTCGGTGCTGAGTGCGGCGGGAACCGTGCCCAGCGTGGTGTGCGGCAGGGTGACGCCCGAAAGCACCAGCGCCGCAGCGAGAACCAACACCTCGGCCAGGCCGAGCAACAGGGCCGACATCGCCATCACCCGCCCGCGCGGATGGCTGAAGGCGATCAGCCCGAATACTATTGCCACCGGGAACAATCCGAGCAGAGCGGCCACCAGCGCCACGATCGCGTACGGATTGACGATCGGCGGCACCTCGACCCGCAGCCGGCCGGTGCGGCGGCGATTGGGTGCGCTGTCCCAGCGGTCTTCCTCGGCTTCGGCCGTCGGCCGGCGCCGGTTCGGTGTGGTTTCCCACCGATCGTCGGACGGTTCGGCGACTCGGGGATTGGCGGCCCGTCGCGGCGGTGGCGGATCCCAGCGGTCGTCCGCGGGGACCGGCTCGTCGGCCCAGTACTCCTCCTCGGGGACCTCGGGCCAGCGTTCGTCCGCGTACTGGTTGCGGGCCATGTGGTTCCTCTCGGTCGTGCAGGAACCTGGACACGCGGACCCCGCCCGTTACCGAGAAGAATAGGTGGATCGGCGCGACCCGCAACCCCCGTTTCTCCAGGGCCGGGCGACGGCGCGCCCGGAGGCGCCGGACGTCATCCCCGAGCGTCCGGCGCGCGCCGCTAGACCTCGTCGATCACATGCTCTCCGACGAAGGCGATCCGGATCGCCAGCAGCCAACCGGCAATCGCGAGAACGATGCGGTCGTACAGATCCGGTCCGCTGCGTCGCGCATGGCGTGGGCGGTGCGCGCCGACGACGGGTAGCGGCCGGGTCTCCGGTAGCCGGCCGGTCGCGCGGTATCCACCACCGACCCGGTGCCGTGCGTGCCGGTGGGCGGCATGCCGGGCGCCTCCCCCGGCGAACGCGGTCACGGGATGGCCCGATCGTCGAGGACGCAGCGGCCCTGTTCGACCAGCACCGCCCGCGCCCGCCGCCTGACCACGCACGTATCGACGGTGCAGTCGAGGTGCAATTGCATTGCGGCATGGGCTTGTTCGACGGTCATGATGCCCGGATCGGCGCCGCAGCGCAGCAGCCCGGCGACCGGCATGTGCAGATTCGTCAGTTGCATTCGGACACCCCCGCCGCGAACCGGCGGCGCGGTGGAGCTGGTGGATCCTGTGGTCCGGTCGCGGCGCGGCCGGTCGAAGCGGACGAAAGCTCGCTGGTCATCAACGACGACCCGATGACATGAACAGCCATGACTCCTCGTTCCTGCATGCGATACCCGACTGTGCCCGGCGAACCGACTCCGGGGGCCCGCTGCGAGCACACTCCCAGCATCCATCAGATCGGCGCTGCGCGGGGCGGAATCGCCGATCCCGTCCGATTCCCAGCGAATCGTCAGCACTGAAACAGCTTGGGAGAAAAGGACTTTTCGCATCCGCTCGAGCCTCGCTACCTGCGAACACGTCGGGCATGCCGCAGCGCCGCGCCCCCGAATCCGCGCCCCGAATATTTGCCCGCAGATCACGAAACCGCACCCGTTTCGCAACGAACGTATGTTTACCCCGGACGTGATCGGGTAATCAGAACTACATGGATCGCGGGCTGAGAAATACCCCACCTCGGTACCGCAAACTGCTTCCGGGTGATTGGGTCGAACATCTGATCGTCGGAATGTTGTTCGTGGTATCGGCCGTCGGGGTTTACGTACTGACCGGGGCCATGCTCTCGTCACTGCTGGTAGGAGCACTGGTCGCGGTGGTCGCGATCGGGGTCGTGACAATGCTGTAGCCGGTCGGCGAACCGACCGGCTACCTGATTTCCCTTATTCGAAACGGACGAAATCAACGGCGGAATCAGCGATGAATATCATCGCCGATTCCGCCGTCGAATTATCGCCGGAACAATTTGTTACCCAACCAGACGATGGGATCGTATTTGCGATCCACCACCCTTTCCTTCATCGGAATGAGGGCATTGTCGGTGATCTTGATGTGTTCCGGGCACACCTCGGTGCAGCACTTGGTGATGTTGCAGTAGCCGAGCCCGAACTCCTCCTGCGCCATCTCGCGCCGGTCGGCCACATCGAGTGGATGCATCTCCAACTCGGCCACTCGCATCAGATACCGCGGCCCCGCGAAGGCGTTCTTGTTGTCCTCGTGGTCGCGCACGACGTGACAGGTGTTCTGGCACAGGAAACATTCGATGCACTTGCGGAACTCCTGCGAACGTTCCACATCGCGCTGCTGCATCCGGTAGTCGCCGGGCTTCAGATCGGCCGGCGGCGTGAAAGACGGTATCTCCCTGGCCTTCTGGTAGTTGAACGAGACATCGGTGACGAGGTCGCGGATCACCGGGAAGGTGCGCATCGGCGTCACCGTCACCACCTCGTCGGCGGTGAAGGTCGACATTCGGGTCATACACAGCAGGCGCGGGCGGCCGTTCACCTCCGCCGAACAGGAACCGCACTTACCGGCCTTGCAGTTCCAGCGCACCGCCAGATCCGGAGCCTGGGTGGCCTGCAACCGGTGAATGATGTCGAGGACGACCTCGCCCTCGTTCACCTCCACGGTGTAGTCCTGCAGTTCGCCCTTGTCGTCGTCACCGCGCCACACGCGGAAGTGGGCATCGTAACCCATTGCTACTCATCCCCTTTCGCGGATGATTCGGCGGCCGCGGGATGAGCGGCGGTCTCTGCCGGGGTGTAATACTTCTCCAGCTCGCTCAACTCGAACAGGGCGAGCAGATCCGGCCGCATCGGCTTCTGATCCTCCGAGGTGACCGTCACCGGCGGCACGGTCTGGCCGACACCGTCCGGATCGGTCCGGCACACCAGCAACCGATTGCGCCACTGCGCATCCATCTGCGGATGGTCGTCGCGGGTGTGACCGCCGCGGCTCTCGGTGCGCAGCAGCGCCGCCTGCGCGACACATTCGCTGACCAGCAACATGTTTCGCAGGTCGAGTGCGAGATGCCAGCCGGGGTTGAATTGCCGGTGGCCCTCGACGGTCACACTGTCGTAGCGCTCACGCAACTCGGCCAGGCGCCCGATGGCCTGTTCGAGTTCGTGCTCCTTGCGGATGATGCCGACCAGGTCGTTCATCGTCTGCTGCAGATCCGTGTGCAGGGTGTACGGATTTTCCCCGGTCCCCGTGGCCGGCGGATCGAAGGGTGCCAGTGCGGATTTCGCGGCCGCGTCGATATCGGCGTCGGCAACGGCCGGGCGCTGAGCCAGCTGTTCGACGTAGGCGGCCGCGCCCAGCCCGGCGCGTCGCCCGAAGACCAGCAGGTCCGACAGCGAGTTGCCGCCGAGCCGGTTGGATCCGTGCATACCGCCGGAACATTCACCGGCGGCGAACAATCCGGGCACGGTGGCCGCGCCGGTGTCGGGATCGACCTCGATACCGCCCATCACGTAGTGACAGGTCGGCCCGACCTCCATCGGCTCCTTGGTGATGTCGACATCGGCCAGCTCCTTGAACTGGTGATGCATCGACGGCAGCCGCCGCATGATCTCGGCGGCCGGCAGCCGGGACGCGATGTCGAGGTACACCCCGCCGTGCTCGGTGCCGCGCCCGGCCTTGACCTCTTCGTTGATCGCGCGGGCCACCTCGTCGCGCGGCAGCAGGTCCGGGGTGCGGCGCGCGGAGTCGTTGTCGCGCAACCACTGATCGGCCTCGTCTTCGGTCTCGGCGTACTGGCCCTTGAACACCGCCGGGATGTACTCGAACATGAAGCGCTTGCCCTCGGTGTTCTTGAGCACGCCACCGTCACCGCGCACACCCTCGGTGACCAGAATGCCCTTCACACTCGGCGGCCAGACCATGCCGGTCGGATGGAACTGCAGGAATTCCATGTTGATCAGCGATGCGCCGGCGCGCAACGCGAGGGCGTGACCGTCGCCGGTGTACTCCCACGAGTTCGAGGTGACCTTGTAGGACTTGCCCACCCCGCCGGTGGCCAGCACGACCGCCGGGGTCTCGAACAGGACGAACCGACCCGACTCCCGCCAGTACCCGAACGCACCGGAGATGGCGTCGCCATCCTTGAGCAGATCGGTGATCGTGCATTCGGCGAACACCTTGATCCGGGCCTCGTAGTCGCCGGTCGCGGCGTAATCCTCCTGTTGCAGCGAGACGATCTTCTGCTGCATGGTGCGGATGATCTCGAGGCCGGTGCGGTCGCCGACATGGGCGAGGCGGGGGTAGGTGTGCCCGCCGAAGTTGCGCTGGCTGATCCGCCCGTCGGGCGTCCGGTCGAACAGCGCCCCGTAGGTCTCCAGCTCCCACACCCGGTCGGGTGCTTCCTGGGCGTGCAGTTCGGCCATGCGCCAGTTGTTGAGGAATTTTCCGCCGCGCATGGTGTCGCGGAAATGCGTCTGCCAGTTGTCCTTCTCGTTGGCATTGCCCATCGAGGCGGCGCATCCGCCTTCGGCCATGACCGTATGGGCCTTGCCGAACAACGATTTACACACCACCGCCACCGAGAGGCCGTGTTCGCGCGCTTCGATCACCGCACGCAGGCCGGCGCCACCGGCACCGATCACGACGACGTCGTACTTGTGCCGTTCGACTTCAGGCATGAAACGAATACTCCTGGGACACTGAGGAATGGGGCTCTATGGCGTTGTCTGTCGCCGGAATCAACCGATGAAACGCGGATCGGAGATGGTCCCGCTGGCGACCAGCATGATGTAGAAGTCGGTGATCGCCAGGGTGGCCAGCGTGGTCCATGCCAGTTGCATGTGCCGCGTGTTCAACTTCGACACCTGCGTCCACATCCAGTAGCGCACCGGATGGGCGGAGAAGTGTTTGAGACGTCCGCCGGTGATATGCCGGCAGGAGTGGCACGAGATCGTATATGCCCACAGCAGAACGACATTCACCACCAGGACGATGTTGCCCAGGCCGAAGCCGAAGCCGCCGTCCTTGCCGTGGAACGCCATGACCGCGTCGTAGGTGTTGACCACCGACACGACGACCGCGACATAGAAGAAGTAGCGGTGCACGTTCTGGATGATCAGCGGAAGCCGCGTCTCACCGGTGTATTTGCCGTGCGGTTCGGCGACCGCGCAGGCCGGCGGCGAGAACCACACCGCGCGGTAGTAGGCCTTGCGGTAGTAGTAACAGGTCAACCGGAACAGCAGTAGGAACGGCAGCACCAGGAAACCGAGCGGAATCCACATCGGCAGGTTGCCGACCCAGTGCCCGAAGTGGCTCGAACCCTCGACGCACGAGGTACTCACGCAGGGTGAGTAGAACGGCGTCAGATAGTGGTAGTCGGAGACCCAATATGCCGTTCGCACAAAGGCTCTCACGGTTGCGTAGATGATGAATGCGGCCAGTCCGAGCACCGTGAGCAGTGGGGGGACCCACCATCGGTCGGTACGCAGAGTGCGTGTGGAAATGGCCGCGCGGCCTTTGCTGAAAACTCCCGTGCCCGCCTCGGGGGCGCGTGTCGGTGCTGCGCTCACTGCAAGCTGCCTCGCTGGTCTACCCCGTGGAACGTCATCGTTACCTCCGGCGTCGAATGTGATGCTGAGCACCATACGACAACCGGGCTATGACTCGAGGCCGGTCCAGACAAGATCTATCGCCGCTCCGTCCTATGATTTGCGCCACATTTTCTGAGCGCTCGACGGCGGCGGTGCAACGAGTGAATGACGAGCTACTTCGGACCTTCTTCGCGAATACGGCGGGGTGGGGAACCGACGGGCCGCAGCGCCGTCACGGCGGAATGGATGGCCGCCGCGACGACCCGTGCTGCTGGTGAACGTCGGGTTACTTGGTGCGCGGCCTCGAATGGAAGCCGAGGCCCTCGTCCTGTGCGCCCATCCACGCCGCCTCGTCGGACTTGCTGTCCGGCACGTAGATGACCTCCTGCTGCCGGCGGCTGTCCACCTCGGGCGGCGGGGTGTGCTCGAACTCCTCGGCGTCGATGGTGAGTCGTTCGAGATCGTTCTCCAGCCGGCGGACCGAGTTGGCATCTCCGTAGTGGGTGCGCAACGCGCCGACGCATTGCCGGAGCTGTCCGACCGCGAAGCGCAGTTCGGCGATCTCACTGCGTGTCATCGAAACCTCCTGGTGCTTCCGGGCCGATCACCGGATCGGATCCCGCCCTGCAGGGCAAGATCAAACCTGTGACGGACCGCACATCGTGATCTACAACACATTACGTGATCATTCGCGTTCTGGCTCGTCGCAGATGGAAAAAGTTCTCGCCACCTGCGTGCCCGGCGCGGTGCGCGAACCTCATCCGGCGGCCGGCAGGGTCGCCGCGACCGACGGGGACTCCATCCCGACGAGCGTGGCGAGAACCGGAAGCGCGGCGGTCTCGGCTCCACGACCTTCGAGGGTGACGGCCGGCGTTCCGGTCGCGCGGTCCACGAGTGCCGCGACGGCCACCGCCACCTCCTCGGCGCGCTCCAGGATCACGCTGTGTCCGGCGCCGTCGAGCCGGACCAGTTCGGCGCCGCCGAGTTGTGCGGCAAGGACCACCGAATGCGCGAACGGAATCATGAGGTCGGCCGATCCGCCGAGAACCAGGGCCGGGAGATCCGACAGCAGGCGCAGGGTGGGCGTCTCGTCGAAGCGGATGAGTGAATCCAGGAAGTAGGCCATGGTCGGCAGCGGGGTGTCGTTGAGCATCGCGGTGGCGAGTGCGGCCATGCGCGGATTCACCCGCCGCGAGCCGAAACTCGCCTCCCGCACCATCGGCTCGAAAACGCGGCGCCCCAATCGCTTCGACACCTGCAGCGCCCGCGGCGCCCGCTGGACCGCGACCCGCAGGGAGGTCACGGTGTGCCGGTTCAGCAATCGGCCCAGCCCCACCGCCGTGATGCCGGCGGCCGCCCCGGCGATCAGCCCGACGCCGACCACCCGGGTGCCGATCGTGGCCGGGAACAGGCGGGCGTAGGCCAGCACCACCATCGCGCCCATGGAATGGCCGACCAGCACGACCGGGCCCGTCGGCGCGACCGCCCGCAGGACCGCGTCGAGATCGTGGCCCAGCTGGTCGATGGTGTAGGTCATCGGATCGGCGCCGGCGGAATCGCCGTGACCGCGGTGGTCGTAGAACACCATCCGGGTGCCGGAGCCCCATTGCCGCAACAGCTGATCTCGCAGGAACCACCAGGATTCGGTCCGCAGGCAGTGACCGTGGACGAACACCACGGTCACCGAGGCCGTGGGCGGACCGAAGGTCCAGGCGGCCAAGGGGGTGCCGTCGTCGGCGCAGACGGTGACGCGGGTGGCGATCGTCGTGGACATGACGTCCTCCTGCAGAGTCCGTACCTGCCCGGATGTCGGATTTGATTGCCGCCGCGTTAACGGTCATAACCTGGTGTTATGCAGAAGTTGTACAACTGCTGCCGCTCGTTCGCCGACGATCCGGCGCGAGGGG
Source organism: Nocardia sp. MDA0666 (assembly GCF_003023875.1). Taxonomy (NCBI): domain Bacteria; kingdom Bacillati; phylum Actinomycetota; class Actinomycetes; order Mycobacteriales; family Nocardiaceae; genus Nocardia; species Nocardia sp. MDA0666. The sequence goes on along the minus strand of NZ_PYHT01000006.1, from coordinate 143,247 downwards.
AATCGTCAGAATATTTCCATCTCTACTGAGGTTCGTAGAAAGCCCTAGAAAGAACTCGACTCGGCTCCCGGTACTAGGACCGAAACTGGCCTATATCGCCCCTAGCGTGATGTGCATGAGCGCAGAGATCCGCAGCTTCCGCATAGACATTCCGCAGTCCGATATCGACGATCTGCACGATCGGCTCGAGCGGACGCGCTGGGCGCCGCAATTGCCCGGCGCGGAGGGCAGCCGGGGTGTCCCGGTGACTCGGCTCCGCGAACTGGCCGACTACTGGCGCACCGAATACGACTGGCGGGCACAGGAAGCCCGGCTCAATCGCTTCCCGCAGTACCGCACCGGCATCGACGGTGTCGATGTGCACTTTCTGCACGTGCGCTCGCCGGAGCCGGAGGCGCTGCCGCTGGTTCTCAACCACGGCTGGCCCAACACCTTCGCCGAATTCGCCGGCCTCATCGACCTTCTCGTCGACCCCCGGGCGCACGGTGGCGATCCCGCGCGGGCCTTCCATGTGGTCGTACCGTCGGTGCCGGGATACGGTTTCTCGGCCGCGCCTGCCGAAACCGGCTGGAGCACAGACCGTGTCGGCCGGATGTGGGTGGAACTGATGGCCCGGCTCGGCTACGAGCGGTACGGCGTACAGGGCGGCGACCTGGGCACCTACGTGGGCACCGCGATGGCCGAGGCGGCGCCCGACCGGGTGGCGGGGCTCTACATCACCGCCGGTCTCGGCTTCCCCACCGAGGCCGATGTGCCGGTCCTGACCGATGCCGAACGAGCCGGCTACGAGGCGATGATGTCGGCGGACTGGGTCAACGGCGTGGATCATCACGGGCTGCTGCGTGCGGCGCCGCAGACCTTCTCGATCGGGTGGAACGATTCACCCGCCGCCGCGCTGGCCTGGATGGTGCAGAAGTACACCGACTTCAGCGCCGCCGGCGCGCTCGATACGGCGATCGACCGCGACGCGCTGCTGACCACCGTCGGCATCTACTGGTTCACCCAGAGCTTCGGGACGTCGGCGTGGTCGTACTACGACAGCACCGGCTTCGCCTGGCCGACCGGTTCGGCGCGGGTCCCGACCGGGGTGTACAGCGGCGCACCGGGCATCCGCCGGCTCGCCGAGCGCACCGCGAAGATCGTGCACTGGCCGGAGGGTAATCCGGCGGGACACCATTTCATCGCGATGGATCAGCCGGGGGCATATGCGGCCGACCTGCGCAGATTCTTCAGCGATCTCGCCTGAGTGACGTGCCATCGGGAAATCTGAGGCTCTCGATCCCTGAAACTAGACAGCCCTAGATTTCCCGATGGATCGCTACACGTCGGCGGCCGTGCGCGTGGATGGCAGGAACGGGGTGAGCAGATTGTGCTCGGTGGACGGGCCGAATTCCCACTCCGCGATCCACGGGCCGGTGCCCTCGCTCGGATCGAGCACACCCGACTCCAGCCATTCGTAGCGGCCCTCGAGCACCTGCCGGGTCAGCGCGGTGTCGGCGTCGTCGGTGTTGTCCCACAGTGCGTCGAAGGCGGCCTCGACCCGCAACCGGGACTGGCGGCAGAAGGTGTCGGCCAGTTCCGTCGCCGCGGCCGCGTCCCGGCTGTTCTCGGCGCGCATGGCCTGGGCTCGGACGCACGCCGCCGACATGGCGAACAGTTCCGCGCCGATATCGACGAGGCGGCCCAGGAACCCCTGCCGGTATTCGAGTTTCGCCTGCCAGCGCGCCATCGCGTACATCAGTTCGCGCGCCTGCTTGCGCGACATCCGCTCGACGAAGCGCAGATGCGTTGCCAGCGGCCCGAATTCGGTGTAGCCGGCGGGGAGCGTGCCACGGCCGACCGCCAACTGCGGGAACCATTTCGCGTAGAAGCCGCTCGCCCCGACCGCGGCGGTGGCCTTGTCCTTCAGTGCCGCATGGCGATCCACGAGCGCGCCCGCGGCGGCCATATGCGCATCGGCCATCTCCCGGGCGATCAGCAGCCGCATGATCTCGCTGGAACCTTCGAAGATCCGATTGATCCGCAGATCGCGCACCAGTTGTTCGGCCGGTACCGCGCGCTCGCCCCGATGGCGCAGGGAGGCGGCGGTCTCGTAACCGCGTCCGCCGCGAATCTGGACCAGTTCGTCGGCGATGCGACAGCTCATCTCGGAGGCCCACAGTTTGGCCAGTGCGGCTTCGATGCGGATGTCGTTGCGCGCCTCGTCGCACATGGTCCCGGACAGTTCGAGGACCGCCTCCAGCGCGAAAGCGGTTGCGGCGACGAAGGATATCTTCGACGCGACCGCCGCGTGTTCACCGACCGGGCGGCCCCACTGCACGCGCGCCGCCGACCAGCCGCGGCTGATCTTCAGCGACCACTTCGCCGCCGCGGTGCACAGTGCGGGGATGGCCAGCCGTCCCGCGTTGAGCGTGGTCAGCGCGATCTTCAGGCCGTCGCCCTCGCGTCCGATCAGATTGCGCGCCGGCACCCGAACCTTGTGCATGCGGGTGACGCCGTTCTCGATCCCGTGCAAACCCATGAAGGCGTTACGGCGCTCGACGGTGATGCCGGGGGTGTCGGCCTCCACCACGAAGGCGGATATCCCGCCGCGATGGCCGGGCCCCTTGGGCACCCGCGCCATCACCACCAGCAGTTCGGCGACCACACCGTTGGTCGTCCACAACTTCACGCCGTCGAGTTCGTAGGCCTCGCCGTCGGCGGTCGGGGTCGCGGTACTCGCCATCCGGGCCGGGTCCGATCCGACGTCCGGTTCGGTCAGCAGGAAGGCGCTGACCGCGCCCCGCGCGCACCGGGGCAGGAATTCGCGCTTCTGTTCCTCGGTGCCGGCCAGCTTCAGCGGTTCCGGTACGCCGATCGACTGATGTGCCGACAGCAGCACGCCCAAACTCGCGTGCACCGAGCCGACCATCATCAGCGCCCGGTTGTAGCCGACCTGCGACAGGCCCTGCCCACCGTATTCCGGCGGGATCTTGAGCCCGAAGCAGCCGAGTTCGGCCAGGCCCCGGACATAGTCGTCGGGGATCTTCGATTCGGCCTCGATGACCGACCCGTCCAGCGTCTCGCAGAAGGCCCGCAGGCGTTCCAGATAGGCCTCGGTCCGCGCGGCGTCGTCGGGAGCCGGTTGCGGATATGGATGAATCAGGTCGAGCCGGAACCGGCCGAGGAACATCTGCTTGGCGAACGACGGTTTGGCCCAGGTGCTTTCGCGCGATTCCTCGACCAGTGCGCGGGCCTGTTCTTCGGTGGCGTGAACTTTCGCGGCTGTCGCCATGGGATCCTCCCTCGAAACGTGACCAGGATCACATTTGAGTGTAGGAGAGTTAGTTACTCGCCGGTAGGCCTATGGCGAAATCGGAAGGCGAAGAATTACTGGACGCCGCGCAGATATCGCCCGAAATGTGGCACCGTGAAGCCGATGGTGCCCCGCTCGGCCGAATAGATCAGCCCCTTCTTGATGAGCCCGTCCCGGGCCGGAGACAAGGATGCGGGTTTGCGGCCCAGTTCCTTGGCGACCGCCGCGGTCGGTACCGGCCCGTCGTCGCCGGCCAGATCGGCCATCGCCCGCATGTACTCGCGCTCGGCGGGAGTTGCCCGCTCGTAGCGGGAGCCGAAGAAGCCGACCGCCAGTTCCTCCTCGGCCGCCGGGGCCGCCAGTTCCACATCCTCGGCGCCGATCGGGCTGCGGGCGGCCACATCCCAGGTGGCCTTACCGTAGGCCTGGACGAAATAGGGGTAGCCATCTGCCTTGTCGTACAAGGCTTTCAGCGCCTCCTCGGTGAACTCCACCGCCTCGCGCTCGGCGGGCGCGATCAGCGCGCGATCCGCGGAATCGCGATCGAGCCGGTCGATGCGGTGGTAGCCGAAAAGTCGCTCGGAGTAGCTCTTGGAGGCCGAGAGCACGGCCGGCAGATGTGGCAGGCCCGCGCCCACCACGATCAACGGCGCTGTCTCCTGGCTCAGTTCATGGCAGGCGCCGCAGATGGCGGAGATGTCGGCCGGTCCCAGATCCTGCATCTCGTCGATGAACACGGCGATGCCGACGCCGATATCGCGGGCCAGCTGAGCCGCCTCGAGGAGCAACTCCACCAGATCGATCTCGATGTCACCGGAGTCCGCGCGTCCGGTGACGGCCGGGACGTCGATTCCGGGCTGCCAGCGTTCGCGCATTCCCTTGTCGGCGGTCGCGCGCAGGGCGAAGGCCTTGAGGATGCCCAGGAAATCGTCGACCATCTCGGGATTGCGGTGGGCGACCGCGATCTGGCGTACCGCCATATGCAGCGCCGAGGCCAGCGGCCGCCGCAATTCCTGATCCGGGCGTGCCTCCAGTTTGCCGGTTCCCCACCCGCGCGAGCGGGCCGTGGACCGAAGTTGATTGAGCAGCACCGTCTTTCCCACGCCGCGCAGGCCGGTGAGCATCACACTGCGTTCGGGACGTCCGCGCGAGATGCGTTCGAGCACGATGTCGAACGCGTCGAGCTGTTTGTCGCGCCCGGCGAGTTCGGGCGGGCGCTGGCCGGCGCCCGGGGCATACGGATTCCGCACGGGGTCCATGCCCCGACACCGTAGCGCGTTCGCATCGAAATCTCGGGATATATACGGGATGTCCTAGATTGCGCTATCCGATCGAATGGCAGCCGCCGCGCGGGGTGGCCGGGCGCGGTGCGCTCTACGCTGGGGGCCGATCGAGGTCCGAAATGTCCGCAGGAGGGGTCATGTCCACCGATTCGGAAGATCAGCAGTCCGGCGATCGGCCGAACCCCACGGTGGCCGAGGTCGTCGGATCCTGGGACGTGCCCGCCGGAGCGAGCGTGGCGCGGCAGATTCGCGACAACATCCTGCACGCGATCGCGCAGGGGTACGACGATCCGCAACTGGTGGCCGATCTCGCGGTCGGTCCCCTCGTGATAGCCCTGGGCCGGCTGGAAACCGAACTGGCGGACGCGCGTGGTCGCATCGCCGAACTGGAGCGCGCGGTCTGTCCGCGCGGAGAGGCCGAGTGAATCCGCCGCCGGTGTAACGCTCGGGCGACTCGTTTCGATAACGAGCACAGGGCCGTGGATACCGTGTCGTGATCTCCATAGCAGATCGATTCGCCGGGCTGTAATCGGGGGTGGTCCTGGCGATTTGGCGACACGCGGGCAGACACGCCGTCGTGTGGGGTGGACAACAACACCGAGCCGTCGTAATCTCTTCGTGACTTCGCGGAGTATGTCGCTTCATTAGAGGGGCGGCCCGTTGAGTCACCGCCTAATCAGCAGTCGAGTGGGCAGCTCGATCGCTGAACCGGGGACCCAGGTTACTGGGGTGAATCCTCTTCGGTCGCAAGGTCGATGGGGTAGGGCCGAATCTTCCCGGTCCGAACCCGTCAGCTAACCCGGTCGGCGCGTGGGCAAGGAAGAAACAGGAGACTCAGCTCGGTGGGTAAACACAGTCTGCAACGGGAATCTCGGCTGCCGAATTCCGTCAAGGGTGCGCTGGTCTGCGGCGCAGTAGCGGCAACAACCGGTGCGATTCCGGCGATTCCGGCCATGGCGGCCACGATCAACGTTCCCGGCGTCGGCAACTTCGACGTTCCGCTGGGTTCGGATTTCGACCAGCAGGTCAGCCAGGCGAACCAGGTGCTCGCCGATCACGCGGATCAGATCAAGGGAGTTCAGCAGGCGCTGAGCTCGCAGGCGATCGCGCCCAGCATCCCCAACGCCGCGCAGAACCCGATGGGTAGCATGTTCGGCCAGCCGCAGCAGCAGCACGGCGTCGGCGACGTCGCTCTCGACGCTGCGCGCAGCAAGATCGGCGCCGACTACGTGTGGGGCGCCTCCGGTCCTTCGAACTTCGACTGCTCCGGTCTGGTGCAGTGGGCGTACAAGCAGGCCGGAATTCAACTGCCGCGGACCAGCTTCGAACAGTCGCATGTCGGCAAGCCGGTCGCCTTCCAGGACCTGAAGCCGGGCGACCTGGTCATCCAGAACGGTGGCGGCCACGTGTCCATGTACGCCGGGGATGGCAAGATTCTCCAGGCGCCGCAGTCGGGCGAGACCGTCAGCTACGCGCATCTGGATCCCGACTCGATCGTCACCGCACGCCGCGTCGCCTAGTCGTTCCGCTCGACAGCACGGCCCGGCGGTGATCCGCCGGGCCTACTGTGAGGAGCGAAACTGGAACAGGCACAACCAGCTACAGCTCGGGTCGACTCCTGGATCTGGGCTGTCCGGCTGTTCAAAACTCGATCCGCTGCGGCCACCGCGTGCCGCGGCGGACACGTGCGTGTCAACGGCACGGCCGTCAAACCCGCTCATCAGATCAAGTCCGGTGATGAGGTGCGGGTCCGTAATGCCGGAGTCGAACGTATCGTCGTCGTGGTCCGGCTGGTCGTCAAACGCGTCGGCGCTTCGATTGCCACGCAGTGCTATATCGACAAGAGCCCTCCCCCGCCCGCACCCGACATCGTCGCCGCGATGCCCAAGCGCGACCGCGGTGCCGGACGGCCCACAAAGCGCGAACGCCGCGAGACCGATCGGCTACTCGGCCGCGATTCGACCTGAGGTGCCGCCGCCGAACTCCCCTGCCCGATAGAGTTCGCGGCACTCGCCCCGGCGCAGCTTTCCGCTCGAGGTTTTCGGAATCGCGCCGCGCGGCAGCAACAGCACCGCCGCCGGCGAGATGCCGTGCACCGTCGCCACCGCGGCCCGGACCCGCCGGCCGAGATTGTTCGCGGCGGGCTGTGGGCTCGTCATTTCCGCGATGATCACCAGGTCCTCGCGTTCACCGGTATCGACCCCGAACGCCGCGATATGCCCGGGCCGCAGTTCGGGGGCCGAGTCGGCGGCGGTGGCTTCGATATCGGCGGGGAAGTGGTTGCGGCCGTCGATGACGATGGTGTCGCGCAAACGTCCCGCGATGTAGAAACCCCCGTTGTGGACGAAACCGAGATCGCCGGTGCGCAGCCATGTTCCGGGCTCTCCGGGCAGCACCGCGCCGAAGGTGGCGGCCGTCCGCTCGCGCAGCCCCGCATATCCCGCGCCGACATTCGGGCCCTGCACCCAGATCTCGCCGACGGCACCGTCGTCGCGGGGGGTGAGAGTGATCGGGTCGACGATGCGCACGGTTTGCCCGGCGGGACGGCCACAGTCGACCAGGGCGAGACCATCCGCCCGGCCGCCGAGCGCATGGCGCGCGGACGCGACGATCGCCCGGCCCGAGCTGAGGGCGGCGCGATCGAATTCGACGCAGACCGGTTCCGCCTCCGGGCGCGAGATGGTGACCGGAAGGGTCGCCTCCGCCAAGCCGTATCCCGCGGTGTGGGCCTGATGACGAAATCCGTGCGGTGCGAAGGTGCGGGTGAATGCGCCCAGGGCGGTGGCGCGGATCGGTTCGGCCCCGTTGAGCAGCAGATCCAGTGGCGACAGGTCGAGACCGTCGCGTTCCTCCGCGCTGGTTCCCGAAACTGCCAGGGACAGGCCGAAATTCGGGCTCGCCGTCGTGGCCGCGTGATAGTCGCTGCACGCGCGCAGCCATCGGATCGGCCGTTTGGCGAAGTCGGCCGGTGGCAGCGTGATCGCATGGACGCCGAGATACAGCGGCAGCGCCAGGGCGAACACCAGGCCCATATCGTGGAAGAACGGGAGCCAGTTCACCATCGGGCCATCGTCAGCCGGTGCCAGGGCGCCATGCAGCTGATCCAGTGCCGCCGCGAGGTTCGCATGGGAAACACACACTCCCGCAGGCGAAGTGGTGGACCCGGAGGTGTACTGGAGGTAGGCGGGATGCGTGCCGACCGTATCCACTCGGACATCGTCGGTGCGAGCGTGCGCATCGACCGTGAGGAGTTCGCGGTGCGGCAGGCGAGCGGCATCCGGACTTCGGGCGCCGGGCACCGGCTGCGCCGAACCGGGCGAGACGAGCCGCAACCTCGGCTCGGCATCGCCGAGGATCGTTCGCAACCGGCCGGCGTTGTGGCGCACCGTGTCCGGGAACAGCGGCACGGCGGTGCGTGCGCTGTAGAGACAGCCGAGGAAGGCGACGACATAGTCCAGGCCGTGTTCGCACTGAATCGCGACGCGATCACCGGGCGCCGTCCGTTCACGGATGGCGGCTGCCAGTGCACCCGCCGCGCGGTGCAATTCCGAGGTCGTCACGGTGACCGCCACCTGTCGGCCGCCGGGATGAGACAGGGCGGTGAAAGCCGGATCGTCCGGTGCTTCCGCAGCTCGCGCCGCAACGGCCGCCGCCAATCGGTCGGTCATGTCATGCTCACTCCTGTCGCGGCAACCGCGCTGCCAGTGCCGCCGACAAGGCTGTGACGGAGGGGTTGTCGAACAGCTCGGTCGTTGCGATACGAATTCCCAGCCCGGCCTCCAAACGGCGTCGCAGATCGATCGCCAGGAGCGAGGAGAGATTCAGCGTCGCGAAGTCGGCGTCGGAATCGACGGATTCGACCGGGCGCGAGAGCGCGCCGGCGACGGTGGCGCGAACGATGCGTCGAACCTCCTCCGCGTTCGTCACGGTATCGGCCGGTGCCGCTTCGCGTGCCGGACCGACTGGCAGTGATCCGGTCCTCTGCGGTGGCAGCCGAGCGGAGGGAACCTGCCGATCCGACCGCGACAAAGAATCATGGTGCGGCGCAGCAGGAATCAGCGCCTCGCGCAGCCGGGCTGCGATCGGACCGGAGTCGTCGGTGGGCGTGTAATCCAGCGCGAGCACCACCGCTTGCGGGCGGCCGAGGACCGCGGAGAGCACGGACATGCCGCGGGCGACATCGAAGGGCGTGATGCCGGCCGTTCGCAGATGCGCGGCGCCCCCGGCCGAGCGGGCGAGTCCGGCGTCCCAGCTGCCCCACGCGATGCTGGTCACCGATCGGCCGGTGGCGCCGAGCGCCAGCGCGTCCAGAGCGGCATTCGCCGCGGCGTACGCGGCCTGTCCGGGGGCGCCGAAAAGCCCGGTGGCGGAGGAGAACAGGACCGTGAAGTCGACCGGGTCGTCCGCTGTCAGTTCGATCAGTGAGATGGCCGCGGTCACTTTGGGTCCGAAGTGCAATGCCAGCGATTCGCTTGTCACCCGGTCGAATTGGGCGTCCTGCAACATGCCCGCGGCGTGCACCAGGCCGCGAATCGTCGATCCGCATGCCCGGATGTCGTCGAGGGCGTTGGCCAGGTCCGCGCGATCGGCGGCATCACAGCGCACGACCACCACCCGGTCCTCGGCGCCGTCGAGTAGCGGCGGCAGCGGCCTGGGACGTCGGGTCAGGACGACGACATCGCGCGCTCCCTGTTCGAGCAGCCACCGAACCGCGGCGGCCCCCAGCGCGCCGAGCCCGCCGGTGACCACGTAGGTCCCGTCGGCGCAGAGCGGAACCGCGGAGCCGGTTCCTCCGAGCCGTCGAAACCGCCGCACCAGCGTTCGCGCACCTTCGACACGCACTTCCGTGGGCCCACCCGAACGGAGCACGAGGTCGCGTACGGCATCGGCGCCTGATTCGTCGGACCAGATCAGGCGCACCGGTCGGCCGGATTCCAACTGCAGGGTCCGTACCAGTGCGGCCACGGCGTTGTGTGCGACGGATGCCGGATGACGCAGCACCACGGTGAGGCTCGCCGTCGTTTCCGCGGCGATCACCTGCTGCAGGACGCGCAAGGCTTGCCCGAGGCCGGTGACGAGCGAATCGCTGCGTGCGGCGTCGGCCCTCGTACCGCTCGGGCCCGTATCCGGCCAGACCAGGACGACAGCCGTGGGGGCCGATCGTCCCGCTGCCGCCGACAAGGCCGTCGACTCGTCGCCGGGCTCGCGGGCGATCCGCTCGGCGGGGATATGCCGGTCCAGGGCGCGGGCGATCGACTTCGCGAGGTGCGATTCTCCGACGACCGCAACCCGCTCGATGACCGGATTCACCGCCTCCGCACCTCCGGCGGAGAACGGCGAGGCGATCCACTGTTCCTCGCGCAGTACGGAGTTCGCCCACTCGGGTGCCGTGGCCACCGTGGCGTCGTACTCGGCTCGTCCCCGCACGGCGGTGCGCCCGCGAAGCAGGTGCATCCCCGCGCTCGCGAGGCCTTCGAAATCGACACCGGCACTGCCTGATTCGCGCGGCGCATCCGGAACCGGTGTGCGAGCTTTCTCCGGCTGTGTGTTGGGGCTGTCGCCGGCGGCAGCGCCGGAACGGTCGCCGCCGAACTCGGTGTCTCCGGAAGGGCGGGAGGCGACCGTGTGTCCGGACCGGAAACCCGGCGCTCGCTCCGAGACGAGACCCTTGCCCGAGAATGCAATCCGCACACCGATGAACGCGACTGCGGGGGCGTCGTCCTGGTCCAGCGCGATGACATCGCACAGGAGGCCGCCCGGCTCGTGCTCGCGCACGAACGCATGCGCCTCGGTCAGCAGCACGCGGTGGGCATCGGAAAGCCAGACCGACGCGATCGCCACCGGCACCGCGAGTCCGTCCGCGGGCAAGACCTCCCGGCCGGCGGCGGCGATCAGTTGCAGACAGCCGTCGAGCGCGGCGGTGGACAGCGGAATCGAATCGAAGACGCCGACCGCGGTACGGTTTCCGGCACGAACGGCCGCCAGCGGGCGAAAGCGCGGACCGTAGTCGAGTCCGCGGTGGCGCAGGGATGCGTAGAACTCGTCGATATCGAGTTCGTCCGCTGCCGCAACGGAGGTTCGATGGTCGTCCACCGTGCGCATCCAGCCGAGGATGTCGGCGGGTGCGGCGGCGCTGTCGGTACGGGCCGAGGCGAGCGACACCGGCCCCAGCAGTACGCGCAGATCCGCACCGCTGCGGTAGCCGACCGCCGCGAGATCGGCGATATCCGTGCGTTCGTGCACCGCGAAGTCGGCCAGCCGAATCGGTCCGGGTGCCGAATCGAGCAGGCGCCGAATCCAATACGCGGCGGGCACGGTCGGCACGCCGTCCACCACGTGATCGTCGAGACGCTCGCGTCCGGGGTCGGTCGTGGTGCGGGTGAGCAGTGGGAAACTTTTTCGCCGCCACCGCCGTTCGATCACCGGACCGGCAGCCGGGCCCTGGATCGACCAGTCGACGTGACGCCCCCGCACATACATCGCGCCGACGGTCCGGAGCAGGGCGGCGACCTCGCCGTCGCGGTGCGCGGCCGCGAAGACGGAGTCGGCCAGTTCGGGATAGTCCCGTACGGCCGGCGCCAGCACCGGATGCGGCGATATCTCCACGATCGAGGTGTATCCCCGGCCCATGGCCGATTCGACGGCGGCGTCCAGATCGACTGTGCCGCAGAGGTTGTCGATCCAGTACTCGGTATCCATGGCGGCGGAATCGATGACCAGGCCCGACCGTGCCGTCGAGAACACCGGCACCCTGGGCGCGCGCGGCTGCGGCGCCCGGAGCGCGGTACTGAATTCGCCGGCCAGCGCGCGAACCTGCGGGCTGTGCGCCGCGAAATCCACCGGCACCGGCCGCACGTAGTACTGGCGCCGCCGCGCTCGCCGCAGCAGCGTCTCCATGTACCGCGTGGTGCCGGAGACCACCACCGTCCGGGGGCCGTTCACCGCCGCGACGGCGACCTCCGCACGCAGTGGCTCGACCAGCCGCCGCGCCTGGTCCGGTGTCGCCTCGAGCATCGCCATCATGCCCTGCCCGGCCAGCCGGCCCAGCGCCCACGAGCGCACGGTGACCAGATGTGCGGCATCGTCGAGGGACAACGCTCCCGCGACCACGGCGGCCGCGATTTCCCCCAGGCTGTGCCCCGCCACCGCATCCGGTTCGATTCCCCATGTCGCGAGCAATCGGGCCAGCGCCACCTGGTAGACGAACAGCGACGGTTGCACCGTCTCGGTGGCGCCGAGGCCGTCGGCGAAGCCGTGCCGAGGCGTCCACACTCGTGGCCCGCCCGCATCCGCCACCGCGTCCGCCGCTTCGGCCACCGCGTGGACGAATTCGGGATACCGGGCCGCCAGTTCGCGCCCCATTCGCGGATGCTGGCCGCCCTGTCCGGAGAACAGGAACAGCACGCGCCCGCGCCGGCGGCCACCGACTCCGAGCAGGGCCGGCGAGCGGGAACCGCTCGCCAGCGCGCGCAGTGCGTCGGCGGCATCGTCGACCTCGTCCGCGACGATCGCGGCCCGAATCGGCTGGGGCAGTGCGCGTCCGGCTGCGGCCAAGCCGGACAGTGACAGCTCGCCGGTGCCCGCCAGCCGGGCCGCGGTCTCGCGCAGTTCGTCCGCGTCGCGACCGGTGAGTCCGATGAGCACCGGAGGCCGCACCTCGGGTACCGGTCCCGGCTCCGCCTCCCGCACGACCACATGCGCATTGGTTCCGCCGAATCCGAACGAGCTGACTCCCGCGCAGCGCCGATCGCCGGAGTCCGCGGCCCAGCCGACCACTTCGCCCGGCACCCGCAGGCCGCGTTCGGCCAGCCGCAGCAGCGGATTCTCGCGCTGGAAGTTGATGGTGGGCACGATGGTTCCGTGGTGCAGGCACAGCGCCACCTTGGCCAGCCCGGTCACCCCGGCAGCCGCCTCGAGATGGCCGATATTCGATTTGATCGATCCGACATACGGTTTCACCGCACCGCGCGGCGCGTCGAGGACGGCGGCCAGCGCCTCGATCTCCACCGCATCGCCGACCGGTGTTCCGGTGCCGTGACATTCGAAATACCCGGCGGAGCGCACGTCCAGGCCCGCGCGTGCCCACGCCGTCCGGATCACCTGTTGTTGCGCGCGTCCGTTCGGCGCGTACAGACCGTTCGAGCGTCCGTCCGAACCCACTGCGGCACCGGCGATCTCGGCATAGCGACGATTGCCCTCACGCTGAGCGTCGGCCGTGCGCTGCAGCACCAGCACCGTCGCACCGTCACCGCGCACGTATCCGTCGGCGGCCGCGTCGAACGGTTTGCACCGCCCGTCCGGCGCCAGGAAGCCGCCCTGTTCCAGATACTGCGAAGTATGTGGCAGCAGTGCGAGATTCACGCCGCCGACGATGGCGTACGGTACCGCCTCGTCGGCCAGCAGCCGCAGCGCGAGGTCCACCGCGGCGAGCGAGGACGAACACGCGCTGTCGAGCACCACACTCGGTCCGTGCAGATCCAGCGCATAGGAGATCCGATTGGCGATGATGCTGAGCGCCGATCCCGTCACCGCGTAGGGCGCGTCCTGCCCGCCGCTGCCGAGGACGACCGTTCCGTGGTCGAAACCGCAGGCGCCGAGCAGAACCGCCGTATTCGATCCGCCCAGCCGATAGCCGATTCCGGCGTCGTCGATCGCCTCGACCGCGACCTCCAGCGCCAGCCGCTGTTGTGGATCCATCAGGGCCGCTTCACGATCGGAGATCGAGAAGCGCTCGTTGTCGAATTCCGCGATCGACTCCAGATAGCCGCCCCGGCCCGCGCCGTCGCGATCCGGCGGGGGGTCGCCGACACCGCTGCGGCTCTCGATCAGCAAGCGCCACAAGTCGTTCACGCCGGACGCTCCCGGCACTCGGCAGCCGATACCGATGATCGATATCGGTGGCGTGGCGGGTGTCATCGGCCCTCGAGATGGTCGACGAGCCGCTCGATATCCGGGTTGTCGTAGAGGTCGGTGAGCGAGATTTCCACGCCCAGCGCGTCTTCCAGCACACCGGTGAGGCGGGCGAGCTGCGCGGAGGTCAATCCCAGATCGGTGAAAGGCAGTGTGGTCGAAACGGATTCGGGTTCAGCGTCCAGCATGTGCGCGATCGCCGCGACTGCCGCGTCCGCCATGGTGTCGATCCGCTCCCGCTGCCCCACCGCCACTTCCTCCCCGTATAGTGCAGGTTCCCCAGCGATTATGCCGACAAGTCGGGGCCCGGTGAAGAGGTCGAGACAGCTGAGGCCACAGGGACGAGAGTGACGGAAACGAGCCGCGACCGTGGCGGTCGCGGCTCGCGCCGTATGCCGGAATCAGACGACCAGTGAGCCCAGCCGCGAGTTGATCAGCGCCTCGGCCTCGTCCACGATGCGCGAGATCAGTTCGGCGCAGGTGGGGATGTCGTCGATCAGGCCCTGCACCTGTCCGGCCGACCAGATGCCGGCGTCCAGGTCGCCCTCGTCGAACACGCGGCGGCCGCGCGCGCCGGCGACCAGATCGCGCACATCCTCGAATTTGCCTCCGGCGGCCTCGATTTCGACCACCTTGCGGCTGATCTCGTTGGCGGCCACCCGGGCGGTGTTGTTCATGGTGCGGAAGATGAGCTGCGTGTCACGCTCGGTGTGGGCGACGATCTGCTCCTTGACCTTCCGATGCACCGGGGACTCCTCGGTGCACAGGAAGCGGGTGCCCATGTTGATGCCGTCGGCGCCCAGCGCCAGCGCGGCGACCAGGCCGCGGGCATCGGCGAAACCACCCGACGCGATGACCGGGATGTCGAGCGCCTTGGTGGCGGCCGGGATCAGGATCAGGCCGGGCACGTCGTCCTCACCCGGGTGTCCGGCGCATTCGAAACCGTCGATGCTCACGCCGTCGACGCCGATCTTCTGCGCCTTGAGCGCGTGCCGGACGCTGGTGCACTTGTGCAGCACCTTGATTCCGGCTTCCTTGTAGTACGGCAGGAACGGCTCCGGGTTGCTGCCGGCGGTCTCCACGATCTTCACGCCCGACTCGATGATCGCCTGGACGTATTCCTGGTACGGCGGCGGATTGATCGACGGCAGGATGGTGACGTTGACGCCGAACGGCTTGTCGGTGAGCTGCCGGGTGCGCTCGATCTCGCGCCGCAGATCGTCGGGGGTCGGCTGGGTCAGCGCGGTGATGAAGCCGAGGCCTCCGGCGTTGGCGACCGCCGCCACGAGTTCGGCGCGGCCGACGTGCATCATGCCGCCCTGCACGATCGGGTGTTCGATACCGAACATCTCGGTGAATCTGGTGCGCAACATCTGGTTGTCCTCCTGGCCGCGGTACGACTCGGGGCGGCGCGCCCGGCATCTCCGGCACGACTCGATGCCGGTGTGTGCACAGACTGCCGCCCCTCGGGTGCCTGGCCGCGTGCGAGCCGGGCCTGCCCGGATGGGTCGATACTGGCATGACGACCGCATCGGAGACAACAGGATGTGAGTGGCAGTTTGCTCCGACGGCCTCGAAGGCCGTGGAACTGACGTCACCGTGCACTCAGATAAAATCCCAGGTTATCGCCATGAGACGGCGCAGTATGGCGAACCTTCTGTGAACCGGGATTCTCGTATGTAACCCTTGTCACGGCAAAAAGTTAGTTGCTATTCTCGCTGTTGGTTCAGCCGTCGACGCCGCCGGGCCATCCGGTGGCGAACTCTGACGGGCCGAGAGGAGTTCCTGCATGACCACCGGTGTCCAGACCGACGAGCCGATCCGGTCGCGTCGCAACCACTGGAACAACCAGATCGCCACGCATGCGCTGATGCGCCCGGACGCGGTGGCGATCCGGTTCCGCGGGCAGGACACCACCTGGAAACAGCTGCACGAGCGGTCACTGAAATTCGCCGATGCCCTGGCTCGGCGCGGTGTCGGCTTCGGCGACCGGGTGCTGATCCTGGCGCTCAACTACACCGAGTACCTGGAGGCCGTGTTCGGCATCAACGCGCTGGGCGCGATCGCGGTACCGGTGAACTTCCGGCTCACCCCGCCCGAGGTCGCCTATATCGTGGCCGATTCGGGGGCCGCGGCGATCGTCACCGACTCGCTGCTGCAGCCGCTGGCCACCGGTGTGATGGCGCAGAGCGAGACGCTGCGCACGTGCGTCGTCATCGGCGGCACCACCGGCGAGGGTGTCATCGGCTACGACGACTTCCTAGCCGAAACCGGCGAACCCCATGTGCCGCAGGATATTCCGGAGGACACTCCGGCGTTGATCATGTACACCTCGGGCACCACCGGCAGCCCCAAGGGCGCGATCCTGTCCTACGCCAACCTGAATGCCCAGGCGCTGACCTGCATTCGGGCGATGAACTCGACCCCCGACAGCATCGGCTTCTGCACCTCGCCGCTGTTCCACATCGCCGGACTGGGCGCTCTCGCCCCGGCGTTCATGCTCGGCTCCACGACCGTCCTGCATCCGCTGGGCGCGTTCAACGCCACCGAATTCCTCGACGCCATCGAGGCCGAACAGGCCACCACCGCGTTCTGTGTCCCCGCCCAGTGGCAGCTGATCTGTGAGGACCCGACGGTCAAGGAGCGCAAGCTCGCGTTGGAGACACTGAGCTGGGGTGCGGCGCCGGCGTCGGAGACCGTGCTGCGGGCGATGGCCGAATGCTTCCCGAACGCGCAGAACGTCGCCGTCTTCGGCCAGACCGAGATGTCGCCGATCACCTGCGTGCTCGAGGGTAAGGACGCGCTGCGCAAACTCGGCTCGGTCGGCAAGCCGATCCCGACCATCCAGAGCCGCGTCGTCGACGACGAGATGAACGACGTCGCGCCGGGCGAGATCGGCGAGATCGTCTACCGCGGGCCGACCATGATGCAGGGCTACTGGAACAAGCCCGAGGCGACCGCGGAAGCCTTCGCCGGCGGCTGGTTCCACTCCGGCGACCTGGTTCGCCAGGACGAGGAGGGCTTCGTCTGGGTGGTCGACCGCAAGAAGGACATGATCATCTCCGGCGGCGAGAACATCTACTGTGCCGAGGTGGAGAACGTGCTGTTCGCGCATCCGAAGATCCATGAGGCCGCGGTGGTCGGCCGGGCCCACGAGAAGTGGGGCGAGGTGCCGGTGGCCGTGGTCGCGCTGCTCGACGGCGAAACGCTGACCCTCGAGGAACTGACCCCGTTCCTCAACGACAACCTCGCGCGATACAAGCATCCGAAGGATCTGGTGATCGTGCCGGAGCTGCCGCGCAACGCCAGCGGCAAGGTCGTGAAGGTGCAACTGCGTAAGGACTACGCGGGCTGATCTTCGGCATTGCGCCGAAACGGCCTGCGGCTCAGATCATGTCGTGCTTGGTGAGCCAGTTCATCAGCGGCCAGCCGCAGAAGACCGGCAACCAGCAGGTCAGTACGCGGTAGAGCAGCACCGCCGGCACGCCGATCGCGGCGGGCACACCGAAGGCGGCCAGACCGCCGATCAGCGCCGCCTCCACCGCGCCCACGCCACCGGGTGTGGGCGCGGCCGAGGCCAGCGTGCCGCCGATCATCGTCACGACCGTCACGGTCACGAATGTCGTTGCGCCACCGAAGGCTTCGATGGCGGCCCACAGCGCGCCCGCCGCGCCGAGCGTGGTGGTCGCGCAGCCGCCGACGATCATCAGCAGCCGTTTCGGTTCACGTGCCAGCGTCCGCAGTTCCGCGACTACCTCCGCCAGCTGCGGCCGCACCTCGTTGCGCAGCCAGCGCCGCACCGTCGGGACGAACATGGCCGCGCCGACCGCACCCAGCAGACCACCGGCCAGCAGGTACAGCACGGTCGCACTCGGCACGAAATGTTCCAGGTTCGCCGAGACACCGGCCGCCACACTGAAGATGATCAGCAGCGCCACGTGCGTGATCACCTGTACCGCCTGGTTCAGCGCCACCGCCGCGGTCGCCTTCACCGTGCCCAGGCCGCTCTTCTGCAGGAATCGCACACTCAGCGCCAGCCCGCCGACCCCGGCGGGTGTGGTGGTCGCGGCGAAGGTGTTGGCGACCTGCATGCCGAGCAGCTTGCGGAAATTCACCGACGTCCCGGCGCACCCCCACAGCGCCATCGCCGCGCCCACGTAGGTGGCGGCCGAAATCGTCAGCCCCAGCAGCGCCCACCACCAGTTCGCCGTGCGCAGTTCGGTGAAGAAGGTCGGCACCTGGCTGATGAACGGGTAGGCCACGTACACCAGCGCGATGAGCAGCACCAACTGCACTATCTGATTGCGCGAGTACCGGGTGATCCGCGCGGCCTCGATCCGATCCTTACCGGTCTGCTGAAGTACTTGAGCGCGGATGGTTTTCATCAGTTCGCCGCCGGCGGGCACCGATTTGCGGACCTGCGCGCCGATCCCGTTCTTGGTGAGCCGTCGGGACGCGTCGAGCACCGCCTGTTCCCCCAGCACGTGAATGGCGGTCGCCACCACGGTTTGCGCCCCGAACAGCGAGCTCGTGGTGAGCAGCAACTGCGCGATATCGGCGGAGAAGCGGGAGTCGAAGGCGCCGAATTCCGCGGCCATGAAGCCACCGAACAGCACCCGTCCCTCGGCGATGCGGATTTCCTCGACCCGCAGATCGCCGTGGGTGATCTGGGCCCGATGCATGTTCTGCAGCGACCGCCAGACGTTGGTCAGCACCACCTCGCTGTCGGTGGCGGCCAGCTGCCGGCCCCGGGGCGCGGTGTGCGCGTACAAGGTCCAGCCGCGGCTCAGGGCGGCCACCGTCAGCGGTTTGTTGCTGGCCAGGCCCAGGTCGCCGAGCGCTATACCCATCAGTGCGCGGTGTTCGACCGCGCGGCGCATCGAGGCGAAGGCGGGGGTGCGTTCACTGCTGCGGAAGGTCAGCCAGCGCCGTACCTGCCGCAACATTCCCCAGCTGCGCTGATTCTGTCCGTACATCTCCACGACCAGCTGGCGATGCGGTCCGGTGTCGGCGCTCAGCAGCAGTGGTCCCGGACCGGCCGGGCGCAGCACGGTGAAGCCGGTGACGGTGTATCCGCGTCCGGCCAGTACTCGCACGGCGGCCTCGAGCGGCACCTCCAACGCGGGGGTGCCGACGACCAGCACGATCACCGCGCCGACGAACCAGCCCACGACCAGCCCGAACATCGCCCGCGAGGGCACCACCAGACTGACGAACAGATGCAGCGGTACGAACGCGATCAGCAACGCCCACCACAAGCGACGCCACGAGACCGGCAGCCACGGGCTGGCCACGGTCAAGCCGGCGGCCAGCATCGCGATCCAGCGCGGATCGTCGAGAAATTGCGACAGGAAGGTGTCGAGCTGACGTGGCACCGCCAGGTGCCACTGCGGCGCCGAGATCCCGGATTCGGTGATCGACAGCGCCAGCACCGCGATCAGACCCGCCGCCACGTAGCCGCTGAGCAGTTTCCACTGCAGCCGGAGGACCAGTCGCACCAGGATCGCGAAGGGCAACGCCAGAATCGCGATGCCGTAGAGCAGGTAGACCAGGTTGGACTGTTCGGGCGTGAGGAAGCCGACGATATCGGAGACCGATCGCTCCAGGGCCTCCCAGCGCGGCCGGGTGACGAGCGATCCGGCGACTACCACCGCCACCAGCAGGGCGGACAGCACCACGCGAATGATGTCGCTGGTCCGCCTGATCCGCGGCTGCAGCAGACTGCCGGAGACGGGGATCTCCCGCCCGTCTACTCGCATGTCGTATCGAAACTTTCGGATCGAGGGAGCTGCGTCGGTCCCAGGGTCGGCTCGGGTGTGAGTATGCAGGAGGCCCTCCGAGCACCCGTCGGCAACACGCCGTTCCCCGGGTTCGCGCAGGTGGGCGTCCGCGTACTCCACACGAGCCGATCGGACTCGGGCGGATGCTCCGCGTCCGGATCTCCGTTCGCTCGCGCCGGGACCACCGCGCGAGCGCCCGGGTCTTCGCGGACCGGCAGGGCGCAGCGTCACCCGGGCGGTCCCGGACTGACCGTGACGGGCTCGGGTGCGTCGGTGTCGCCGACGCTGAAGACGCCGCCGGTCATGGTGCCGGTATCGAGTTCGGCGATCGCGGCCGCGACCAGTTCGGTCGGCACCAGCGCGGGAAAGGAATTGGGGGCGACGGCATTCGCGCGGACCCCGAATTCGGCGAATTCCGCGGCGATATGCCTGGTCAGATGGTCGAGCGCGGCCTTGGTCGCGGAGTAGACGGCCTGTCCGCCGGAATAGACCCGGGATCCCGACAAGCTCGAGACGTTGACGATATTGCGATTACGCACCCGATTCTCGTCCCCGCGATGCAACCAGCAGCGTTGCGCGAGCCGCGTCGCCAGTCGCAGCGGCACCTCGACGTTCATCGCGAACTGCGGCGCGAGCGCGTTCAAGGCGGTGTCGCCGTCGACCAGCCCGTTCGGCTGTAGATCCAGATGCGCCGCATTGTTGACCAGCAGATCGACCGCGCCGAACTTCGCCAGTGCCAGATCCACCACGCGCTCGGCCTCGCCCTCGCGGGTCAGATCGGCGCGCACGACGAAGATGCGGGAGTCGTTCTCCGGAACCGGCTGCCACGGCTCCAGCGGATCGATGAACCATTCCTCCTGCGAGGGCGCGGCCGGAACCCGATTGCGGCAGACCGCCACGATGTCGTAGTTCCGGTAGTACGCGCGGCAGAACGCGTCGCCCAAACGCCCACCCGCCCCGGTGAGCAGGCACACTCGACGGGCGTCACCAGTTGACAATGCGATCCCCTCCCCAGCGGCTCGCCGCCTGCTCCTTCGGCCGATGCAACCACATCACCACACTGTTGCGGGCCGCGATGTTCGCACCGAGGAAGGTGTGCCAGGACCGCGGCGTGCATTCGAACACGACCATCGAATTGTCCAGGGGCGGAACCACCACCGTCGGCGCCGGGTCCGCGGTGCCGACATCGGCGAACAGTCCCGTCTCGCCGCCGTCGCCCGGCTGCCATTCGCCGTTGCCGAGATAGAACAGCACCGCGACCGCGCGCACCATCTCGCGGGCCGGCACCCCCGCGGGCCGGGCGCCGGACTTCAGATCGATGTCCTCCGCCGGCAGACCGACCGCCTCCGGACCCGGTTCCGCACCCGGGAACCAGGCCGGGGTGAGGTCGTGGTGCGGCCAGCCGCGCGGACTCCCCGGCGGATGATGGTGCAGGGAGCCCTCCACATCGCCGCTGGCCGAGACGCCCGCGACCCGTTCGATCAGGTCGTGCCAGGCGCGCGACAGGAAGACCTCGAGCGGGCCGTTGCGCATCCCGGTCAGGCTCGCCCCGGAGGCGCCGTATCCCGCGGCGACCGGACCGAACAGATCCGGGCGCTCGGTGCGCACCCGGTCGAATTCGGCCGCGAGCCGCTGATAGAACTCGGCGACGAAGACGTCACGAACGTAGACGTGGGGGAAGGGGCGGGTGCGGCGAATCCATCGCCGATGTGCCAGCAGATCGATGAACCAGCGCGGCAACGGCGCCTCGGACAACATACAAGCTCCCTCCCGGACTACCCCGCCGATCTTATTGCCTTCCCGGTACCGCGCCGAGTTCGTCCCGGTTTGTGCAACCATCACCCGGTGGTGCGCGACGTCCGGGTCTGTTTCGTGGGGGATTCTCTGGTTGCGGGACTGGGAGATCCGCAGTGCCTCGGCTGGGCCGGCCGCCTCGCCGGCCGCGCGACAGCGGCCGGAATACCGCTTACCTATTACAACCTCGGGGTGCGACGCCAGACCTCCTCCGATATCGCCGCCCGCTGGGAAGCCGAATGCGGGCAGCGATTATCCGGCGAGGTCGACGCGCGAGTCGTCTTCTCCTTCGGCGTCAACGACACGCTCTGGGAGAACGAGGCGATCCGGGTGCCGGCCGAGGAGTCCGCGGCCAATCTCCGCCGTATGCTGCGCCGCTGCGCCGAACTCGACTGGACCGTCCTGGTGGTCGCGCCGCCGCCCTGTATCGACGACGAACAGAACACGCGCACAATCGAATTGGATGATCGATTCACCGACATGTGCGCCCGCGAACACGTTCAGTACCTTCGCGTTCACCAACCGCTGCGCCACAACGACATCTGGATGCGCGAACTGCGCAACGGCGACGGCTACCATCCCGGCGCGCCGGGTTACGAGCAGCTGGCCGCGATGATCGGCCCGCACTGGCTGCAATGGCTGACCGAACCCCGCACTCGCCTCCCGACGGTGAGCTGATTCGCGGATTTCTCCGCACCGATTAGTTAGCGTTGATCGTCGGAGTCTTCATGGTTCGAACGCATCGGCCGACCGGGCCGGTGACAGGTTGGGAGAGGAGCAGGTCAATCATGGGGAAGATCGTTGTCGCCGAATTCGTTTCGCTGGACGGATTCATCCAGGATCCACTGTGGACCGCACCGTTCTGGTGCGACGGCATCGCGAACTACAAATCCGGTGAGCTGGAGGCGGTCGACGCCTTGCTGCTGGGTCGCACCACGTATCAGATGTTCGCCGCGTCCTGGCCGGACCACCCGGAGGAGGGTGCGTACAAGGACAAGATGAACAGCATGCCCAAGTATGTGGCGACCGATTCGCTGCGCGATCTGGAGTGGAACGCTCAGCGCATCGAGGGCGATCTCGCCGCCGGCATCGCGAAACTGCGGACCGAGCAGAACCTGCTCGTCTTCGGCAGCGCCTCGCTGGTGAAGTACCTGCGCGAACACGAACTGGTCGACGAGTACCGCCTGGTCGTCTACCCCGTCCTGCTGGGCAGCGGGCTGCGGCTGTTCGAGGCCGTCGAGCCCGAAGCCACCCTCGCCCTCGCCGACTCCGAGGTGCTCGACAACGGCGTCGTCCTGACCACCTACCGGGTCACCGCCAATTCGGTGGTGCGACCGAGCTTCGGCTGACCGGTCCGCGATTCACTCGCGGTGGCGGACGATATTCAGCACGTTGCCGTCCGGAGCGCGAACCAGGAACCGGCGAACTCCCCACGGTTCGGTGGTCAGCGGATGGACGATCTCGTAGCCCAGCCGCCGCGCCTCCGCATAGGCCGCGTCGACGTCGTCGACCAGCACCGATGCGACGGAGTCGGCGGGCGCGGCCGCGTCCCGGGTGACGAGCTGGATGTTGGCGCCGCTGTCCGGCGAGGTGTATCGGGCCACCCAGCCCATATTGAATTCCTCGGTGCTCAGACCGAGGAAATCGGTGTAGAAGCCGTGGGCGGCCTCGATATCGGCCACTCGAAGATTGGTGATGATGCGATGGGTGCGCATGCGGTCCTCCTGTCCGCCGGGCGGTAATGCTAGTCCGATGTCGGGGTGGTGCGGCCCATGATCTCCAGGACCGCCATGGCCGCGTTGTGGCCGCCGATCCCGCTCACTCCACCGCCGCGGACCGCGCCGGCGCCGCACAGGAAGATGTTGCGATGGTCCGTGCGGACGCCCCAGCGAGCGGCGGGTGAGGCATCGTCGTCGGTGCGATACGGAAAATCCAAGTCGCCGTGGAAGATATGGCCGCGCGGCAGGCCAAGTTCGGCTTCCAGTTCCAGCGGCGTTCTTGCTTCGATACACGGGTCGCCGTTCGCATCCGCGGCGAGACAGCCGGAAATCGGCTCGGCCAGTACGGAATCCAGCTCACGTAGTGTCGACGCGAGCAGCTCGTCGCGGAAGCCGTGCTCGAAAAGTGTTGCCGGCGTGTGCAAGCCGAACAGGGTCAGCGTATGCATGCCGCGTTCGGCGGCGTCGGAACTCAGAATCGACGGGTCCGTCAACGTATGGCAGTAGATCTCCGACGGCGGGGCGCTCGGGAAGCGGCCGGCGGCCGCCTCGCGATATGCCCGTTCGAGCCGGCCGTATCCCTCCGCGATATGGAACGTGCCCGAGAACGCCTCGCGCGGATCGATATCGGTGCGCAGGCGGGGAAGCCGGCGCAGCAGCATATTCACCTTGAACTGACTGCCCTCGGGCATCGCGTCGACCGGCTCGCCCATCAGCTGGGCGAGGGTTGCCGGCGCCGCGTTGACCAGGACGTGGCGGGCGTCCGCCAGACCGGATTCGTCCGACGTGTCGAACCGCACCTGCGCTGTGTCGCCGTCGGTATCGATACCGGTCACCGTGCAGGATGTGCGCAGGTGCGCGCCTGCCTGCCGGGCCGCATCGGCGAGGGCATCGGTGAGTGCGCCCATACCGCCCACCGGAACGTTCCACTCGCCGGTCCCGTTGCCGATCACGTGGTAGAGGAAGCAGCGATTCTGCCGCAGCTCCGGATCGTGCGCGTGCGTGAACGTGCCGATCAGCGCATCGGTGAAGACCACCCCGCGCACCGTGTCGTCGCGGAATCGCGCCTCGACGGTTTCACCGAGCGGCCGCTCGAACAGCATCTCCCAGGTATCCGGATCATCGAGCGTCCGCTGTAGTTCGGCACGGGTGGGCAGCGGCCGCAGCATCGTAGGGAAGATCCGCTGCGCGGCCCGCGCGGTCGCCGCGTAGAACTGTTGCCATGCTGCGAAATCCGCATCGGATCCGGTGACCCGGCGGAAGCTCTCGCGAGTTCGTCCGGCATCGGCGGTATCGATGAGCAGTCCGGTGTCGCCGACCGGCGTGTACGAGGAGATCCGCCGCTCGCGGGTTCGGAACCGCAGCTCCAGATCCCGGACGATCCGATCGGGAAGCAGGCTCACCAGATACGAATAGCGCGACAGGCGCGCATCGACCCCGGCGAACACCCGTTCCGAGACCGCCGCGCCACCGGTGTGGTCCTGCCGCTCGAGCACCAGCACCGACAGTCCGGCGCGCGCCAGATACGCCGCGGCCACCAGCCCGTTGTGCCCGCCGCCGACGATGACGACGTCATAGGAGTCGCGCATCAGCCCTGGATATCACGAATCCGCGCGACCCGCGTCCGATCCGCCGGGTGTCGCGGACTTGCGAACCAGCAGATATCCGTGCGGACACCGCTCGTCGGGTTCCGGCGGGCGAACCATCCGGACCACCGGGACGAACCCGTGCGGCCGCAACATCTCCGCCAGCGCCTCGGGCGACCACCGCACCACCGGCGCCACCTTGTGGTCGTAGGGTTGCCGGTCGGCGCCGTCGTCGGCGGCTTGAAACGCCAGCATCAGATAGCCGTCCGCGGCCAGCGCCCGCGCGAATTCCGCGAACAGATCCGGCAATTGCTCCGGCGGCATGTGAATGATGCTGTACCAGGCCACGATTGCGCCGAGACCGCCGTCGGCGACCTCCAGCTTCTCCATCGACCGGTGCTCGAATCGCAGGTGCGGATGAACCTCGCGGGCCATCCGGATCATCTCCGCCGACGCGTCGAGGCCGAAGGTGTTCAGTCCCAACGCATCCAGATGTCCGGTGATCCGGCCCGGCCCACATCCCAGATCCGCCACCGGCCCGCGGTCCTCGGCCCGCACCAACTCCGCGAACAAACCCAGCATCGCCCGATCGACCGGTGCGTTCACCATGGCATCCCGGAAGAGGCCGGTATAGAGCTCCGCCACCTCGTCGTACGCCGCCGCCACCGCCTCGGAATTCGCACTCACTCCGGCAGCCTACCGACGCCGATCCCCGGCCGGCGCATGGTTTCGGCGCGTAGGGTCGCGGCATGGCCACCTCGACGCAGCACCGGGAGGCGGACGGATGAGGACGCTCACCTCCCGCATCGTGTATCGCAATCCCTGGATCGAGGTCCGCGAGGACAGTATTCGCCGCGCCGACGGCTCCACCGGCATCTACGGCGTGGTGCACCGCGCCGCATTCGCCGTGGTGGTACCGCTGGAGGGCGATCGGCTGCATTTGGTGGAACAATTCAGATATCCACTGGGACAACGGTGTTGGGAGTTCCCGGCGGGTGCGCTGCCGGGCGGCGAGTCCGGCGACCCGGTGGAGATCGCCCGCCGGGAACTGCGCGAGGAGACCGGCCTGCGCGCCGCCGACCTGACCCACCTCGGCGTCCTCGACGCCGCCCCGGCCACACTCGCCCAGCGCGGCCACGCCTATCTGGCGACCGGCCTCACCGCGGGCGAACCCGAACGCGAACCCGAGGAACAGGACATGCGCTCGCGGTGGTTCGACCGCGACATCGTCGAACGGATGATCCACATCGGCGAAATCACCGACTCGCAGACCATCGCCGCCTACGGCCTGCTCCTGCTCCACGAGCGCCGCTGATTCGGCGTCACTCAACGCTTCCGAGCGCGGAACACACTGTCCTGCACGGTGATCGATTCGCCGCTCGAACGAGCGACGGACCGCGTCCGGGTCTCGACCAACCGGATATCCCAGCGATCCGGCGCCAATCCCGCGGCGATCTGTTCGGCGGTGACGTGCACATGGGCAGCGGAGGTGTGCGACGCCGACTCGTGGTCACCGGGGGCGTGGCCGACGATGAACAGCGTGCCGCCCGGTGCCACCGCGGCGGCCAGGCGCTCGAACAGGGCGTCGTTCGAATCGACCGGATGCACGTAGCACGCGCAGACCAGGTCGAAGCGGTCGATGTCCGCATCCCACTCCGTCAGATCCGCTGCGTGCCAATCGATCCGGCCCGCGATGTCGTGACCGGCCCGATCGGCCTTCTCCCGCCCGCGCGCGACGGCCGCCGCCGCGATGTCGACGGCGGTGACGTGCCAGCCGCGTTCGGCCAGCCAGATCGCCTCCGCCCCCTCGCCGCAGCCGGCGTCCAGGGCCGTGCCGGGCGGCAGGTCGGCGAGTTCGCCGGTGAGGTGGGGATTGGGTTCGCTCGTGGAGGCCGAACCGGCACCGTGGTAGCGCTGTTCCCAATAGTGCCGGTCGAATTCACGTCCGCCGGAGCTGTGCTCGTGATGTGCGTGCCCGCCCGTCGTGTCCCTGCCGTTCGTGTCCCTGCCGTTCATGTCGACTCCTTCGCCGGGGTGCGAGTTCACAGGCCGTGCCGCCGATCGCCGAGCACGCGCTCGGTCAGGGCGCTCTCATCGTCGGCGGAGAACCCGCGCCGGTGGCGCTCCACGGCCCGGGTCGTCTCCACCTCCACCAGGTCGGCATTGATCTGCGCGGCCGCGAACGCACCCGCGGCGGCCGCCGCACCCACCTGCGCGCTCAGGTCGGTGACATTGCCCGCCGCCCATACGCCCGGAACGTCGGTGCGGCCCATCGCGTCGGTCGCAATGTATTCGCCTGCGCCCGAAGGATGTTCGACGGGTTCGACTCCGAGTTTGCGAAGGATCTCGCTCCGCGCGACCATGCGCGGGCCGACGGTGATCACCTCGCGCGCTACCACTGTCCCATCGGCGAGCCGCACGCCGGTGATGTGGTCGCCCGCGATCTCCAGGGCCGCCACCTCCCCCGTGACGACCGCGATGCCGCGCGCGGCGAGCTTTTCCGCCGCTTCGGCGCCGGGTGCGTCCATGGTGTGGGTGAACAGGACGACATCGTCGGTCCACTGCCGGAACAGCAGTGCACCGTGAACGGACATCGGACCGTTGGCGATCACGCCGATCCCGCGGTCGCGCACCTCCCAGCCGTGGCAGTACGGACAGTGCACGACATCGCGACCCCAGCGTTCCCGCAGGCCCGCGACATCCGGGATCTCGTCGATCAATCCGGTGGTCACCAGCAGCCGGCGCGCTCGCACGGTCCGCCCGTCGGCGAGTTCGAGCAGGAATTCGCCGTCCTCGCGGATCGCGCCGGTGATCTCACCCGACACGATGTGCCCGCCGTAGCCGCGCACCTCGGTGCGGCCGCGGGCGAGCAGTTCCGCCGGCGGCATCCCCTCGCGGCCGAGCAGTCCGTGCACCCCGTCGGCCGGGGCGTTGCGGGGCGCGCCGGCGTCGACCACCGCCACCGATCGGCGGGCCCGCGCCAGCATCAACGCGCCGTTCAACCCGGCCGCCCCACCGCCGACGATCACCACGTCGTAGTTGCTGTTCAGCTCATCGGTCACCATGACCACCTCCTGGCGTCCACCGTGCCCGACAGACCGGAAAGCTGGCAAACATCTTTGCTGAAATGGCAAACTGGGGTCATGGACGACCACCTGGACCGCGCGCTCGACGCCGTGGGCCCACGGCTGCGCGCGCTGCGACACCAACGCCAGACCACGCTCGCCGACCTGTCCGCGACGACCGGCATCTCGGTGAGCACCCTGTCCCGGCTGGAATCGGGTGCCCGCAAGCCGACCCTCGAACTGCTGCTGCCACTGGCCCGCGCGCACGGCGTCACCCTCGACGAACTCGTCGACGCCCCACCGACCGGCGATCCACGCATCCATCTGCGGCCGATCACCCGGCACGGTATGACCATGCTGCCGCTGACCCGGCGCGCGGGCGGCATTCAGGCCTACAAGATGGTGATCCACCCCGAGAACCGCCGCGGTGAACCCGACCCGCAGACCCACGAGGGCTACGAGTGGCTGTACGTCCTCAACGGCCGCCTCCGCCTGATCCTCGGCGAACACGACCTGGTGCTGTCTCCCGGTGAGGCGGCCGAATTCGACACCCGGGTCCCGCACTGGTTCGGCCCGGCCGACGAGCGGTCCGTCGAATTCCTCAGCCTGTTCGGCAAACAGGGCGAGCGCGCCCATGTGCGGGCCCGCCCCGGAACCAGCGGAGCCTGACGGTCAGCGTCCGGCCATATCCAGCGCGGCCAGATGGCTGAACAGCACCGACGCTCCGATCGGATTGCCGCCGCCGGGATAGACGGTCCCGCTCACCGCGGCCATGGTGTTGCCCGCGGCGTACAACCCGGGAATCGGTGTGCCGGATTCGTTCAGCACCCGCGCGGCCGTATCGGTGCGCAGTCCGCCCTTGGTGCCCAGATCGGAGATGCCGAAGGCCGCGGCATGGAAAGGTCCCTTCCGAATCGGCACCAGCGGTGACTTGCCCTCGGAGAAGGCGCGGTCGTAGGCCTCGTCGCCGCGGCCGAAATCCTCGTCGACGCCACGGTCGGCGAAGGCGTTGAACCGGTCCACGGTCTCGACCAGCGCCTGCGCCGGAATGCCGATCTTCGCGGCGAGTTCTTCCAGGGTCGCCGCACTGTGCCGCAGCCCCGCGCGCACGTACTCCTCGTGGTCGACCATCGGGACGTTGCTGGCCTGCACCGGTGGTACCGGGCCGGCACTGTCGTCGTAGATCATCCAGAACGGCAGTGTCATCGCCCCCTCGTCCAGGCGCGTGATGATGTCGCGGCCCAGCCGGTCGTAGGGCGCGGATTCGTTGACGAAACGCTGCCCCGCCCCGTCGACGAAAATGCCCCCGGTGAACCACAGCGCGAAGGCCGCGCGGCCGTCGGGATGGATCATTCCCGGCGACCACCACGCCTGATCCATCAGATCGGTATCGGCGCCGACCGCCATCCCGGCCTCGTGCGCCTTGCCCTGATTTCCCCAGGGCCCCATGGTGTCGCGGGCCTCGCCGGGGACGCCGAAGCGCCGGCGCAGGTCGTCGTTGCCTTCGAACCCGCCGGCCGCCAGCAGAACTCCCTTGCGGGCCCGGATCGCGACCCGCGTGCCCTCGCGTTCCACGATCGCGCCGACCACCGCGCCGTCCTCGGTGACCAGTTCGACGAGCGGGGTGTTCAGCTGCAACGAGACGTCGGGGAACTTCGACAGCGCGAGCAGGAACCGCCCGACCAGGGCGCGGCCGCCGATCAGATATTTCGGCTGTGGCTCGCCCAGCCGGTCGGTGCCCAGCGGGCCGCGCACGGCTGTGGCGAGGTCCCCGAGAGTCGCGGCAGGCAGCGGTGCGGGAACGATATGCCGCTTACCGTCGGTGCGAGCCTTGGGCGCCGCCCCGAAATAATCCGGCCACGGGAACATCTGGAATTCGAAACTGTCGTCGCTCTCCAGGTATTCGATCACCCGGGCGCCGTTGTGGATATAGGTCTCCTGCAGGTCGGCGGGCGTCCGATCGCCCACGACCGCGCGGAAATAGGTGAGCGCGTCCTCGAAGGTGTCGTCCACCCCGGCCCGTTGCAGCACCGGATTGCACGGAAACCACACTCCGCCACCGCCCGAATACGAGGTGGTGCCGCCGAATTTCTCGGTCGCCTCCACCACGGCCACCGAAAGTCCTTCCCGCGCTGCGGTATAGGCGCCGGCCAAACCGCCGCCCGAACCCGCGACCAGTACATCGACTTCTTCGTTCCAGTCCGTCACCGCACACTCCCAGCACTCGTCTGTGCTCACGGTAAGCGTTCGGCGCCCACGCGTCACCGAAGATCCCGATGGGCAGGAACGTCGTGGTCACAGCCGCCGATCCGTGCCACCGCGATACAACCGGCGGTTGTGGCGGAGTGCGTGTCGGTTGTTTGCGCGGCACCCGGACCGATTGCTTCGATCACCTCGATGACGAATCGTTCGCTGGGCACCTCGTTCACCCGGCTCTGGACCGCCTACGCGGTGAGCACCTTCGGCACCTGCCTGGCCCTGGATGCCTTACCGCTGATCGCGATACGCGTGCTGCACGCCGAACCGGGTGCGGTCTCCGCCTTGACCGCCGCCGGATTGGCGGTCGGCGTGGTGCTCGCCGTCCCGCTCGGTCCCTGGGTCGAGTACCGCCCGAAGCGTCCGGTGATGGTCGCGACGGATCTGCTGCGGTTCGCTGCCATGCTGAGTATTCCGGTCGCCTTCGCCTGCGGCGTGCTCGGTTACGCGCAACTGCTGATCGTCTCCGTCGTGATGGCCGCGGCCGATATCGCCTTCCGCGCGGCCAGCGGCGCCTACCTGAAAAATATTGTCCCGCAAGAGGATCTGCTCGTCGCCAACGGCAGATTCGAATCGACCACCTGGACCGCGACCGCATTGGGACCGCCGCTGGGCGGCACCGCGATCGGGCTGTTCGGCCCGGTCACGACCGTCCTCGCGGATGCGTGCAGCTATCTGCTGTCCGCCGCGGCGCTCGGCTCGATCCGCGCCGCCGAACCGCAGCCGGATCGCGGGAGGGTCGCGCGCACCCGCGCCGCCGATCTGTTCGCCGGCTGGCGCTATCTCCTCACATATCCGGTGCTGCGACCGCTGTTCCTCAACTCGGTCGCGGTGAACGGGCTGATCATGGCGACCGCGCCGGTCGTGGCCGTGCTGATGCTCGGCAGCCTCGGCTTTCCCGCCTGGCAGTACGGGCTGGCGTTCGGAATCCCCTGCCTGGCGGGCCTGGTCGGCTCCCGGCTGTCGCCCCGACTGGTGCGGCGGTACGGGGAACGCCGGATCGTGCTGGTCGCGGGCAGTCTGCGCGCCTGCTGGCCGATCGGATTGGCGGGTATCACCGCGGGTCTCGGGGGCCTGATGCTGGTGATCGTCGTCGAGGCCGGCCTCATCGCGAGCATCGGGATCTTCAATCCGGTGATGGCCACCTCCCGCCTGCGGCATACCGAATCCGGATCGGTCGCACGCGTGCTGACCGCGTGGTCGATCACCGGTAAGGCCACCACCGCGATACTCACCGCGCTCTGGGGCGTGCTGGCCCAACTCACGGGCCCGCGCACCGCACTCGCCGTGGCGGGCGTGTTGTTGCTGGCCACGCCGCTGTTGCTGTTCCGAGGCGGATACAACCACGCGGACAGGGCGGCGGAACCGTCACAGTCGCCGACGGCACCGGAGCCGCTGCGACAGGGGTGATCAGCGCTCCGAGTGATCAGCGACCCGAGTGACCAGCGACACAGTGCCGTGCCGCCCGCCGGCGCCTAAATTCGTTAATTAGCGAAATGCCGAAGGATGGTGGATGTGCGCGACAGCGGAGCGGTTCGGGTGGAAGACCTCGCCGAGCTGAACGAGGCCGAATGCGAGATGCTCGAGGAATGCAAGGCCCTGGCCAACCGGACCAGGCTCCAGATCCTGCACTGGCTCAAGGAGCCGCACGCGAATTTCGCTGAGCTGGACCGAGATTCGGCCGAACTCGGCGTCTGTGTCGGACTGATCCAGCGGCGGGCCGGAACGTCGGCCTCGACCATCTCGGCCCATCTGGCGGTACTGCAGCGCGCGGGATTCCTCATCGCCACCCGTCGCGGGCAGTGGACCTACTACCGCCGCGACGAGGCCCGCATCCGGCACTTCACCGACCGACTACACCGCGTGCTCTGATCCACGCACTCCGAATACGAAAGGCAGCGACCATGCCTACCGCGACTGTGCCCACCGCCCTGTCCATCCTCGACCTGGCGTCGGTGGCCCCCGGCGCGACCGCGCGCGAGAGCTTCGCCAACAGCGTCGCCCTCGCCCAGGCCGCCGAGCGCAGCGGATATCGGCGCGTCTGGTACGCCGAACACCACAACATGCGCTCCATCGCGTCGAGCGCCACCAGTGTGCTCATCGGCCACGTCGCCGAACACACCGAGACCATCCGGCTCGGCGCGGGCGGCATCATGCTGCCCAACCATTCCCCGCTGGTCATCGCCGAACAGTTCGGCACCCTCGAAACGCTGTTCCCCGGCCGTATCGATCTCGGCCTCGGCCGCGCGCCCGGCAGCGATCAGAAGACGATGCTCGCCCTGCGTCGCGATCCGCACTCGGCCGACTCGTTCCCGCAGGACGTCCTCGAACTGCAGGGATATCTGAGCGGGCAGTCGCGCATCCCCGGTGTGCAGGCGGTGCCGCGCGCGGAAGGCATTGTGCCGCTCTACATTCTGGGTTCGTCGCTGTTCGGCGCACAGCTCGCGGCGCATCTCGGCCTGCCGTACGCCTTCGCCTCGCACTTCGCGCCGGATGCGCTCCACCAGGCGGTCGAGGTCTATCGCGAGAAGTTCCAGGCGTCCGAGCAGCTCGCCGAACCGTATGTGATGGCCGGCATCAACGTCTTCGCCGCCGAGACCCACGACCAGGCGATCGAGCAGAAGGCCGTCTCCTACCGGGCCCGCGCCCGCATGATGATTTCTCGCGGCGCCGGCACGGCAACCTTCACCGACGAGGAGATCGACGCCTTCCTCGCCTCGCCCAACGGTGCCCAGCTGGCCTCGATGACGCGCTACACCGCCGCCGGCACTCCGGACGAAGTACGCGACCACCTCGACGAATTCGCCACCTCGATCGGCGCCGACGAGCTGATCCTCGTCCACCACGCCACCGATATCGCCGACCGGGTCCGATCCGTCGAACTGACCGCGGCCGCGATGCGCACCGAGCGAGCAGCCAACTGAAACGGCCGGGCCCGTCGCTACGGGCCCGGCCGTTACCGGCTCACCTGCGGTGACTACCGCCGCGGTCGCCTACTTCGTGGCCGTCGTGGTCGGTGCCGCCGACGTGGTGGTGGTCGGCTGCGTCGTCGTCGGCTGGGTGGTCGTCGGCTGGGTGGTGGGCGGTGCCGTGGTCTCGACCGGAGCCGCGACCTGGGTGCGTGCCGGCGGTTCGGCCGGTGCGACGGTCGTGGTCGTGGTGGCCGGGGCCGGCGTCGTGGTGGTCGGCACCGTGCCGGTGGTCGTCGGCGTCGCGGTCGTCGGCGCCGGCTGGGTGGTGGTGGCCGCGGGACTCGTCGTGGTGGCCGCCTTGGTGTCGGCCGCCTTGCTGTCCTGGACGGTCTTGTACGCCGCCTGGACGTCGGCCTGGGTCGGCTGCGACTTGGTGTCGATCTGCTGACCCGCCTGCGCCTGCTGCGCCAGGTGCGTGAGCCACGCCGCCGCGTATTCGGCCGAGCTCATCGGTTTGCCGTTCGCGGCGTCGGAGTCGCGCCAGTAATCGAAGTGGTGGCCGGTGCCGTTGGGGCCGAGGGTCAGCTGGTACGGATCACTCATGATCACGGGGATCGTGTTCTGGTTGGTGACGATCAGGCCGATGATCTCGTTGAGAACCTTCTGCGGCAGATATGCCAGCGGCGCCATCTGCTCGGTCGAAATCGACTGTGCCGGAGTGGGCGCGGGCGGATTGTCGCCCGGCTTGTAGCCCGGTTCGGACACCTTCAGCAGCACCTGCAGGAAGGTCTCGTTACTGGCCATCCAATTCGGCTGCGACGCGATGTAGGAGAAGGCGTTCATCGCGATCCGGCCGAGTGTGACCGCCACGTCCTGACCCGTCGCAGGCGTCAGCCCCTCGTTCTGCAAGTTGTCGACGTTCAATTGCCGGCCCACGTTCGCGGCCAGCTGCAGCAGCGAAATGTTCTGCGGCGCAGCGCAAGTGAGGTCGCCCTCGGAGCAGAACGAGGCAACCTTGCCGTTCAGCGCGCCGAAGTCGCCGGCCTGATCCGGCAGCGCGCCCTGCCCGGAGATCGGCTTGTCGCCGTTCTGGTAGTTCTGACCGAAGCCGTCGGGATGATTCGGATCCTTGGCGCCGGGGAAGGGGCCATCGCCCGCGGTCCGGCCGGCATCGGCCAGAATCACCACGCCCAGAACGTTTTTCGGGTCGACGACATCGTATTTGCCGTCGGCGCCGGGCTCGTCGTGACCGATGCCCATGGCCACGCGGCGCGCGACGTCGGCGCCTTCGCTGTAACCGACGATGGAGAACTTGGTGTCGGGGCACGCCTGCGCGATGTCGTGCATGACCTTCTCGGCATTGGCCACGCCGGTGTCGACGGCCTGCTCGTAGGTGCTCATGTTGGCCGGATACGCGATGTACACCGCGGCGTAGGAACCCGGATCCACCTTGTCGGCGGGTGCGTTGACCACCGGATCGACCCAGTGGCTGCTGTAGTCACCCGACAGCGCCGCGGGCAGCGCGTTGCCGTTCGCGTCGACCAGCATGGCGGTCTTGTTCGGGTCCGGGCTGTCGTTGCGACCGGCCACCGAGATGGTCACCATGTCATGACATTCGGTGACCGACGAAGTGAGCCGCGTATCGCGGGTCTCGGGCGTCGCCATCAGGCCCCACGAGGCCGCGACAATGGCCGCCACCCCCAAAACTGCTGGTCCGGCGGCCGCAGAGGCGATGCGGTGCCGTTTGATGAACTCGCGAAGAGCCATGTCCTGATCCCCAATTCGGTCCGACAAGAAAGCGGGACAGGCCCCCCGACGGGCCGTGTGTGTCACGAGAGGTGTCGGGAACCGCATGGCGAGCGTTACCAGCCGGAACAGTTCTGTGATCTGAACCGCGGCGTGTAAACGCGGAGGCCGGCCGCAGCGATAACGCGTTTTCGGCCCCACGGCGAGGACCGCCGCTTTGACGATCCGGCAAATTTCTTTGCGTCGCGGGCGGTGCGCTGGGCACGGTGAACGCGTGGACGACGGGTTCGAACCGGTAGTGGCGGCGCTGGGACCACGGCTGCGCGAACTGCGCCGCCGCAGTGGCCGGACGCTGACCGAGCTCTCTGCCGGGACAGCGATTCCGGTCAGCACCCTTTCGCGGCTCGAGTCGGGGCAGCGCAAACCCGGCCTCGAACAGTTGCTGGCACTCGCCCGGGCCTACCGGATTCCGCTGGACGAACTGGTCGGCGCCCCGGCGAGCGGTGACCCCCGGGTCTATCCACAACCGTTCACACGCGACGGCATGACCGTCATCCCGCTGACCCGCAATCCCGGTGGTCTGCAGGTATTCCGCCAGATCCTGCCCGCGGGAGGCAGCCACCGCGAACCGGCGCCGCGCTCGCACGAGGGCTATCACTGGCTGTATGTGCTGGACGGCCGGTTGCGCGTGGTGCTCGGCGATCAGGACCTGGTTCTCGGCACCGGCGAGGTCGCCGAATTCGACACCCACCTCCCGCACTGGTTCGGCAACGCCGACGCCCGCGCGGTCGAATTCCTCAGCATCCTCGGCCCCCAAGGCGAACGCTTCCACCTGCGAGCGCGATACCGCCCGAACTGAATTCGCCACACCGGGCCGCTCGTACGAATCGCTCGTACCATGGCGGCATGCCTGTGCAGCCGGTGGTGCTGGCCGGTGCCGTGATGGACCTCGCGGTCCCGGCCGGGCGTGGCATGCCGGGCGTGAGCATGGCCGGGTTCCGGGGAAGAGCCGGCGAAACGGTCGCCCTGCAGATGATCCCGTATCCGGCGCTGACGATTTTCGTCGATTTCGGTGACGCGCTGGTCGTCGACGGTGTGCGCGGTCAGCGCACGGACGGCCCCCTCGTGGTCGGCCTGCCCCGCGGCGCGCTGCGGGGTTCGGGCCGCGCCGTCGACCTGCTGCAGATCCGGCTCTCTCCCGTGGTCGCCCACACGGTGCTCGGCGCGGGTGCGGAACTGAACGGGATGGTGGTCGGGCTCGGCGAACTGTGGGGTGGGGATGCCGCGCGAATCCAGGAGCAACTGCGTGCCGCGCGGTCGTGGGATACGCGCTTCGCGATCGCGCACGCCGCACTCGCTCGGCGCCTGGCCACCGGCCCGGAGGTGGATCCGGAGGTCGAATTCGTCTGGCGCCGACTGACGCACAGCCGCGGCCGCGCCCGGATCGAACCACTGGCGGCCGAGGTCGGCTGGAGCCGTCAGCGGCTGTGGTCGCGCTTCCGTGCCCAGATCGGGATCACGCCCAAACAGAGCGCCCGGCTGGTGCGGTTCGACCACGTGGCCCATCGACTCGCCGCCGGCCACCGCCCCGCTCGGGTCGCCGCCGAAACCGGTTTCGTCGACCAGTCCCATCTCCATCGCGACATCGCCGACTTCGCGGGAATGCCCACCTCGGCCGTCGCCACCGCCCCGTGGCTCTCGGTCGACCACATAGCCTGGCCGCGCCGGCTGTCCGCTACCCGCGCGCCATATCCACGAAGCGGCTGAGGTGGAGTTGGTGGGCGACGGTGATCGTCGCGGTGGGGCCGTTTCGGTGTTTGCCGAGGATCAGGTCTGCTTCGCCGCCGCGCGGGTCGTCGCGTTCGAACGCGTCGGGGCGGTGCAGCAGGATCACCATATCGGCGTCCTGTTCCAGCGAACCGGATTCGCGGAGGTCGGAGACCATGGGGCGCTTGTCCGTTCGCTGTTCCGGCCCACGGTTCAGCTGACTGATCGCGACCACCGGAACTTCCAATTCCTTGGCCAGTAGTTTCAGGCTTCGGGAGAATTCCGAGACTTCCTGCTGGCGGGATTCGACCTTCTTACCGGAGGTCATCAGCTGCAGGTAGTCCACCACGACGAGCCGCAGATCGTGGCGCTGCTTGAGCCGGCGCGCCTTCGCCCGGATCTCCATCATGGTCAGGTTCGGCGAATCGTCGACGAACAGCGGCGCCTCACTGATCTCGCTCATCCGCCGCGCGAGCTTGGTCCAGTCGTCGTCGCTCATCCGCCCGGCACGCATATCCCCGAGCTTGATCTTCGCCTCCGCCGACAGCAGACGCATCACGATCTCGGTCTTACTCATTTCCAGCGAGAAGATCACGCTCGCCAAGCCGTGCTTGATCGAGCAACTCCGCATGAAATCCATTCCGAGGGTCGAGTTGTGCGTGGGGACCATCGAGCGCCCGGCCAGGTAGAGGTGGTCGGGATTGTCGACCTCGACGCAGCGGACCGGGACGCTGGGGATCGGCCGGATGTCGACGATGAACCGTGAGTTCGACCGCGCGGTCCCGGTCGCACCCCGACGCTGCTTGTGCAGCAGATTCTTTCGGCTCAGGCCGAATACCTCGTCGTCGGTCGCGAACGTGAGGGTGTAAGCCACCGAACTGTCCGCGGTGCGTCCGCGAACGCTCTTGCTCGATCTGTGGCATCGATATCCGAGGCTGACGATCAGTTCTTCGACATCGGAGACCAATCGTTCGTTCGTCACGGCGAATTGCACCGAACCGCCGTGGGTCACCGTGCCATCGGTGTCGAGCAGACCGGCCAGCAGCGCTCGCCGCTGTGCTTCGGAGGCTCGAAGATAGGCGGTCGGGATGTGCTTGTTCCCCAGCACACCGATGGTGCGCAGTCGTGCTTGCACCGTGCCCGTGGCATTGCGGCAGCCCTGGCACGCCCGCAGGCCCGTGGAAGGCCGGCCGCACTGCGGGCAGGTCGGCCGTGGCGAGGGGACGGACACGAATCGCGACTTGCCACCGCAGGATCGGCTGCAGGTCTTCACCTCGGAGGTGAACGGCACGAACTCGGCCCCGCACACGACGCAGTTGCGAGGAGAAATCGGATCGGGTTCGGGCAGGCGCAGGTGGTAGCGCAACGCAGCACTCGCCGACGGCACTGCGAGCAACCCCTCGTTCTCGATGCGCAGCACGATTTCCGGGTCTGCAGTTGTCAGTTGGGCGGAGGCGGCGGTGCCGTCGCCCAGCCAAGCGCCCAGGGTGTAGGGCGGAACGAGCAGGTCACGCTCCGGCAGCTGGAGGGGCGCCGCATTGGTGACCGAATGGTTGAGGCGCGCGTCCGCGGTCGCACAGCGGAGGGTTCCGGCGATATCGGCGGTGGTCCGAACCTCGGCGAATGTCCGCTGGTTCCGGTACCGGTTGTAGCCCGTCGCGGCTTGCTGCGCCGAGCGCCGTGAGGCGCGAGTCTCGGTCAGCCATTGATGTTCGGCGTCCGCGACGATCACCGTGCCGTCGGAGAATTCCACCTCATAGCAAGGGCGCTCGTGCATCGTCTCGGTGGCTGCTACGACGCGGGTGGGCCGTCCGTGTGCGTCGAGCAGTTCGTCTCCGACCGCCACCTCGCCCATGGTCGTCCAGCCGTCCGGGGTGGGTAGCGGAGTGTCCAGCGCGAGCGCCTTGCCGACGCCGGGGCGGGCCGCGACGATGATCATCTGGCCGGGGTGCAGGCCGTTGGTGACCTCGTCGAGTTCGGTGAAGCCGGTCGGTACGCCGAGGGAGATGCCGCCGCGGCTGGCGATGGAGTCGATCTCGTCCATCGTCGGCTGGAGGAGCTCCTCCAGGGGCAGGAAGTCCTCGGTGGACCGGCGTTCGGTGACCTCGTAGATCTCGGCCTGGGCGCGGTCGACGACCTCGGCGACGTCCTGGCCCTCGGAGCCGGCGTAGCCGAATTGGACGATGCGCGTGCCGGCCTCGACCAGGCGCCGCAGAATCGCCTTCTCCGCGACGATCTCGGCGTAGTAGGAGGCGTTGGCCGCCGTCGGCACGGTTTGGGTCAGGGTGACCAGATAGGGCGGGCCGCCGATGCGTTTGAGTTCGCCGCGGCGGTCCAGGGTGGCGGCGACGGTGACCGGGTCCGCGGGTTCGCCGCGGCCGTAGAGGTCGAGGATCGCGTCGTAGACGGCCTGGTGCGCGGGACGGTAGAAATCGCCGGGACGGATGACCTCGACGACGTCGGCGATGGCGTCCTTGCTGAGCAACATGCCGCCGAGAACCGACTGTTCGGCGGCCATATCGTGCGGCGGCTGCCGACCGAAATCCTCGCCGGGCTGATCGTTGTAGTCCGAGTGCCCGCGATCGTCGACGACTGCCACTCGACCGTCCTCTCTCATCGCACCCGGCCTGATCCCACCCGGCTTCGACCCTATTGATGACTTGTTGTACGCCCGGGTACCGACACGTCGGAACATGTCACACCGGCCGTCGCGGCGGCCGCCACATGATCGAGAACCTGCCCGTAGCTAACGGATTTCCCACAGTGAGAATCGCGGTGCTACGGGCGCGTGACGACGGCGCCTGGACGAACCTAAGGGACCGAGTTGGGGATCGCCAAACCGTCCTGTGGAAACAGCTGTGGATAAACTGGGCACAGTTCACCCGCTGTTGTGTAGGTCTTGTGCATCAACTGGGGATAACGCGGTATGCGCAGTAGCTATGACCAGGTGGACACGCGTTTTTTCGATTTCCCACATGTGGATTGAAATAGCGTCGGCGTGTCATCCGAGATGAACAGCCGGGCGTGTTGGGTTAACACCGCTCTCCGAAGCTATGGCGTAGATCACATTCGAGATGGTCGGTTTGGCTACTTGTCCACAAATCCCCACGAGCTGGGTAAAAAGTGCGCAGAAGCTGTCGTCGGCGGGATCCAGTGCCCACCGTCACCAACTAGCAAATCTTTCGCAACTCTATCGTGTCGGATCCGATTCCGGTCCGAAACGCGACAAGAGCCGTATACGGGCCTGTCGGCCGGAAATATCCGCGCAGGCGAAGACCATCCCCGCAGTAACCACGGGGATGGTCTTCGATGAACTGTGACCCGCCGGCCGGATCGGGCATATCGGCGAACCGATCGGTGCCGTACCGGACAGCGGGGCGGAGATCACTCCGCCGCAGCAACCTGCAGGTCGAACTTGGCGATCACGTCGGGGTGCAGGTGCACGGTGACGTTGTGCTTGCCGGTGCTCTTGATGTGCGACTTCGGCAGCTCGATGCTGCGCTTGTCGAGCACCGGGCCACCGGCGGCCTTGACCGCGCCGGCGACGTCGGCGGTGGTGACCGAACCGAACAGCTTGCCGGTGCCGGCGGTCTTCACCGACAGGGACACGCCCTCCAGGCCCTCGATCGCGGTCTTGAGCTCCTTGGCGTGGTCCAGGTCGCGCACGCGACGGGCGTCCTGCGCCCGGCGAATGCCCTCGACCTGCTTCTCGGCGCCGCGGGTGGCGACGATCGCCAAGCCGCGGGGCAGCAGGTAGTTACGGCCGTAGCCGTCCTTGACCTCCACGGTGTCGCCGGGCGCACCGAGGTTGTCCACATCAGCAGTCAGAATCAGCTTCATCGTCTGCCTCCCGTTCTCAGCGAGCCGTGGACACGTACGGCAGCAGCGCGACCTCGCGAGAGTTCTTCACCGCGACGGCGATGTCCCGCTGGTGCTGCACGCAGTTTCCGGTGACGCGGCGGGCGCGGATCTTGCCGCGGTCGCTGACGAACTTGCGCAGCAACGCCGTGTCCTTGTAGTCGATGACGGCGCCGGTGCCCGAGCCGTCCTTCTTCGCCTTCTTGTCGTCCTTGCAGAACGCGCAAGCCTTCTTCTTCAGCACCTTTTCGCGTGCCGGTGCTTTGGCCATGGGTCTTCACTCCGTTTGCCTGGGAGCCGCATACCGCGGGCCCCGATATGTGAGCCGTTCAGAACGGCGGTTCGTCGTCCATCTGGCCGCCTCCGAAGGAGCCGGCCGCGGGAGCGCTGCCCCACGGATCGTCGCCGGCGGAACTCTGTCCGCCGCGACTGCCACCGTTGGAGCCGCCGAAGCCCCCACCACTGCCGCCGGAATTGCCGCCGAAACCACCACCACCGCCACCGCCACGCGAGGTCTTGTTGACCTTCGCGGTCGCGTAGCGCAGGGAGGGACCGACCTCGTCGACCTCGAGTTCGACGACCGTGCGCTTCTCACCCTCGCGGGTTTCGTAGGAGCGCTGCTTCAGCCGTCCGCTCACGATGACGCGAGCGCCTCGGGTCAGGCTCTCGGCGACATTCTCCGCGGCCTCACGCCAAATGTTGCAGCGCAGGAACAGTGCCTCGCCGTCTTTCCATTCGTTGGCGTTGCGGTCGAACACCCGGGGAGTCGAGGCGACGGTGAAATTGGCCACCGCCGCGCCCGCGGGCGTGAATCGAAGTTCCGGATCTGCCGTCAAATTGCCGATGACGGTGATTACGGTGTCGCCTGCCATGGTTCCTCCTGGTCTCCGGTGCGATCAGCTGTGCACTCGCCTGTTGCGCTAGAGCCTAAGGCCAGGCAACGACAAGTGCGGTTTGCTTTCCGGCAGGTATGCCAGGGGTCTTACTTCTTGTCCTGCCGCAGCACCTTGGTGCGCAGCACCGACTCGTTCAGGCCCAGCTGACGGTCGAGCTCGCTGACCGTGGCCGGTTCGGCGGTCAGGTCGACGACGGCGTAGATGCCCTCGGCGCGCTTCTCGATTTCGTAGGCCAGCCGGCGGCGGCCCCAGAGGTCGACCTTGTCGATCTTGCCGCCCTGTTGCGAGACCACACTGAGCATCTTGTCCAAGTTCGGACCGACAGTGCGCTCGTCCAGGTTCGGATCGAGGATGACCATCACTTCGTAATGACGCACGGGAACCCATCACCTCCTGTGGACTGTGAACGGCCACGGACTTTCCGTGGCAGGAGGGGTCGTTGCGTCAGCAACCCGACAAGGCTACATGAACGGCCGGTCCGGACCCGAATCCGGGGCGCCGGGTGCGAAATGGGTCTCCTTCCCCATGAATATCGCCGTCGGCGGGGTAGCCCACCTATCGTGGTGAACATGCCGATTCGATCCGCCGATCGTGGGAACTCCGGCGGTGGCGACGGGGTGGCTGCGGAGGTTGCCGCGTGGCCGATGCGATAGTCCGGGCGCGCGCAACCGGCCGGGCCGCGGCCGCGGTGCTGGCCTGTGCGGTCACGTTGATCTTCGCCTATCTCAACAAGGCTCGTTGCGCGGGCGCGCCGTTCGACGGCGACGGGCGCAGCCTGATCTTCGATCGCATCAAGGATGCCGAGGTCTGCTATTCCGATATCCAATTCCTCTGGCTCGGCCGCGGCATCGACGAACATCTGTTTCCCTACGTCGGCGGCGGTATCACCCCGGACGGCACGCTGACCGGTGGCGCCGTGGAATATCCGGTGCTCAGCGGACTGCTGATGTGGCTCGGTGCGGCCGGCGTGCACGACGACGCCGGCTTCCTGCTGCATTCGGCACTGCTGCTGGCGCCGTTCGCCCTGCTGACCGCCTGGATGCTGGGACGGATGTCGGGAGCGGTCGCGCTGCTGTGGTCGGTGGGGCCGCCGCTGGTGCTCTACGCGTTCCACAATTGGGAACTTCCGGTGGTGTGCACGGCAGTCGGCGCGGTCTACGTGATGACCACGCTGACTCGATATTCGTTGCGCACCAGGGGAATTGTCGCGGCGGTCCTGCTGGGCATCGGATTCTGCCTGAAGTTGTATCCGGGAATCTTCGTCCTGCCGCTGATGCTCTACCTATTTCTCGGCGAGCCGGACCTCGGCGAGCGGCCGGATGCCCCTCGCCGCGGCTACGATCCGGCCGGTGCGTTCGCGGCCGCGGGTGCGGCGATCGTGACGGTGGCGGCGATCAACCTGCCCTTCGCTCTGCTCGGCTACGACGGCTGGCGGGCCTCGTTCACCTTCCAGCAGATGCGGCAGGCCGACATCACCACCAACTCGATCTGGTACTGGGGTCTGCGGCCGATGTTCGGGCAGGGACAGAGCGGGGAGGCGTCGTTCCAAAACGTCGTGGCGACGGCCTCGCCGGTCCTGGTCGCCGTCTCGTTCGCGCTCGCAATCTGGTTGGGGTGGAAGCGTTTTCCCGCACTTCGCTACTACCCCTGGGTGGGCGTGAGCGCGGCGATGCTGTGTGGATTCCTGTTGTTCCACAAGGTGCATTCACCGCAGTACACGCTGTGGGTGCTGCCGTTCTTCGTCCTGCTCGAAGTGCCGTGGGCGGCGGTCGGCGCCTATCTGCTGGCCGATCTGGCGCTCGGCATCGGGGTCTTCCGCTACTTCCACGCTCTGGGGAGCGGAACGGGTGCGGACTTCTACGAGAAACTCGTGCAGTTCGGGGTGTGGGGACGCGCGATCCTGTTGGTGTTCTTCTTCTTCGCGTTCGTTCGCGCCCGCCCGCGCGGGTACCGGCCGATGGTGTCGCCGGTAGCGCGCGAACTCGTTTCCACCCGCTGAATTACGGCTTGCCGCGGCGAGCGCGGAACGACGCGCTCTTGGCGCGGTTGCCGCACAGCGTCATATCGCACCAGCGCCGCGAACCCGCGCGGGAGGTGTCCAGGTAGAGGCGTGTGCAGGTATCGCGGCCGCATTGTTTGATCCGATCGCGATCGGGTCCGCCGAGGAGTTCGATCGCCTCGGTCGCGATGCGCGCGAGGGCGTGATCGCAGTCGCCGCGGCGGGTCACGCCGGCGTCGGCGCGCAGGGCGATCGAGGGTTTCGGGCCGTCGGCGATCCGGTTGACCAGCACCCGGTCGGCATCGCGCCACGGCGCACCGGTGGTGGTGGCCAGGGCCAAGCGGTACACCGCTTCGCGCAGTTCGGCCGCCCGGGCCAGGTCGCCCGCGTCGCACCGCGCCGCGGAATCCAGTAATCCGGCCGCGATCAGCCATTCGTCGAGGGTGGCGGGAGCCGTCAGGAGATCGGCGAAACCGCCGTTGCGCTCCTGGACCGTGCCGGCGAAATCCAGGGCCACGTTGCCGCTGACGAAGGTGAACACCTCGCCATCGTAACCCCCTTGACAGGTTAGTCGCACCGATGTCAGGGTTGGTAACCAGTTGAAGCGGTTATTCGGGAGGCGTCGTGCGGAAGCGACTGATGGAGACGGCCGCGCCCGCGGCCTTCGTCGTGATGTGGAGCAGCGC
Organism: Nocardia sp. MDA0666; assembly: GCF_003023875.1. Taxonomy (NCBI): domain Bacteria; kingdom Bacillati; phylum Actinomycetota; class Actinomycetes; order Mycobacteriales; family Nocardiaceae; genus Nocardia; species Nocardia sp. MDA0666. The sequence continues at coordinate 99,696 of NZ_PYHT01000006.1, read as the reverse complement.
GTTCATCGCCGGCATCATCGGCGTCGGTGCGGCGCCGCCGATGGTGGTGCTGTTCGCCCGCTTCGCCTGCGCCGGACTGGTCTTGGCGGTGTATGCCGTCGTCGTCGGGGCGCGGTGGCCGCGCGGCCGGCAACTGGCGCATGTCGCCGTCGCCGGATTGCTCATGCAGATGGTGCAGTTCGGCGCCTTCTACACCGCCATGGCCGACCATGTGTCCGCGGCGGTGATCTCACTGGTGCAGGGATTGAATCCGGTGGTGATCGCGCTGTTCGCCGGGACCGTGCTCGGTGAGTCGGTCACCGTGCGGCAGTGGATCGGATTCGGTGTCGGCGGCCTCGGCGTCGGACTCGCGGTTGTCGACCAATCGCATTTCTCCGCAACGGGTTTGGTGCTGTGCGTGGTCGGTCTGCTGGGGCTCAGCCTCGGCACGGTCTATCAGAAGCGTTTCGTGCCGCAGGTCGACACCCGCACGAATACCGCTGTGCATGTGCTGATCAGCGCGCCGGTGGCGGGAATCTTCATGGCCGGGAGCGGGGATACGCATATCGCCGATCCGCTGCGATTCGCCGGCTCGCTGGTGTGGATGGTGGCGATCAACGCCGTCGCCTGCTTCCTGCTCCTGAATGCGATGCTGCGCCGCTGGGACGCCACTCGCGTGGGCAAGTTGTTCTTCGTCACCCCGTTGGTCACGGCGGGACTGGCCTGGCTGCTGATCGCACAACCATTGCGGCCCCTGACGATTGCCGGACTGGGCGTCGGGCTCCTCGGGATGGTGCTGGCCTCGCTCCGATCCGGAACCCGGCCGGATGCCGCGGTGGCCGGGGAGCCGAGCTCGCCGGCGCCCGGCGCCATCCTGGAGCGCCGGCCGGGACTGGCCGCCCTGAGGTAGGGATCCGGGCCTACTGCGGCTCGCCGTGTGCCGCGCTGATCACACCGTCGAGCACCTCGCGGGTGCGGACCAGATCCTTGATGCACGCGTCGATGCGTTTGCGTTCGGCGGCAAGGGTTTCCGAGAGCCACGGGGTCGCCGTCTGCGCGGGCGTACCGTCGGTGTCGTTGATGCACGGCAGCAGTTCGGCGATGGTGCGGCTGTGCAATCCCGCGGCGAACATCTCCTGAATGCGAACCACGCGGTCCACGGCCTGCTCACGGTATTCGCGCTGACCGCCCGAGGTCCTGGACGAAGCCAGCAGGCCCTGACTCTCGTAGTACCGCAACGACCGCACGCTGACGCCCGTGCGTCGTGCCAGTTCGCCGATGCGCACCGGTTTCTCCCTTGCACCTCACATTGATGTCAGGTTCTACGGTACGCGCATGCTGTTGCTGACCGACTATCACGCAAGCCACCTGCACCTGCCCAATCGCGTCGTGATGGCGCCGATGACCCGGCTGCGCTCCCACCCCGACGGCTCGCCCACCGACGATGTGGCGACCTACTACGCCCAGCGTGCCGACGCGGGACTCATTGTCACCGAGGGCATCTGGCCGCATTCCACCGGCCAGAGCGAGGCATGGGTGCCGGGCCTGGCCACCGAGGCGCACATCGCCGGGTGGCGGCGGGTCACCGAAGCCGTCCACGGCGCGAGCGGGAGGATCTTCGCCCAGCTCATGCACGGCGGGCGGTGGGGTCATCCCCTGGCCCGGATCGACGGCACCCTGCCGGCCGGCCCGTCGGCGGTACCGGCCGCCGATCCGGTCCACCTGATCGACGGCGGGAAAGCCCCGGCGCCACGGCCTCGGGCCATGAGCCGCGCCGAAATCGCGCAGGCCGTCGAACATTATGCCGCTGCTGCCGCCAACGCACTCGCGGCCGGATTCGACGGTGTCGAGATCCACGGTGCGAACAGCTATCTCGTCCATCAGTTCCTGGCCGACAACACCAATCTGCGCACCGACGAATACGGCGGCACGATCGCCAACCGCATGCGATTCGCACTCGAGGTCACCGACGCCGTTGCCGCCGTGGCGGGTTCGCATCGAGTCGGGATCCGGTTGTCGCCGGGCAATCCGCAATTCGGCATGCACGAGGCCGATCCGGCGCCGCTCTACCGCGCTCTGGTCGGTGAACTCGCCGGACGAGATCTCGCCTACCTACACCTCACCGACAACGACGACTATCCGGCACTCGCCGATCTGCGCCCGCGCTGGAACGGCACGCTGATCGCCAATATCGGTGAGAACCGCGCACCGACCGCACCCGCGGCGGCCGAGCGCCTGCTCGCCGAGGGCCGGGCCGATCTGGTGTCCTTCGGGCGGGCTTTCATCGCCAATCCCGATCTGGTGTCGCGGATCCGCCACGATCGAGCGCTGGCGCCGGTGCGCGAGGATGGTCTCTACGGCCGGGGACCGTACGGATATACCGACTACCCGGCGTGGATCGACCGCGCCGAGCGGGTGGCCTGACCGGGAATCGCAGCGCCGATGACCGCCCCGGTCGCATACCGTCGGCTCGCTCATCTCGGGCTTCGTGGCATGCGTGGCGACGGGCATCGGCGTGTTCCATTGTCACAGAACCCGACCCGATTCGGTGCCGGGCTTCCGGGATTACTGCCAGCGCTGCAGCAGCCGGTTCGCCTCGGTGCTCAGCGCGCGCTGCAGGAACGGCCCGAAACTGACCCGGGCAACGCCCACTTCGGCGAACCAGGCGCGATCACCCTGATCCGGCAGGCCGATGGCGTTGACCGGCAACGGAAGTTCGGCACAGAGCCGGCGCAGGATCTCCGGATCGCGCTGACCCACCGGGTACAGCACGTCGGCACCCGCTTCGGCCGCCAGCCGCATCCGCTCCAGCACCCGCTCGACCCGGTCCGGGGTGTTCTGGTCCTCGCGCAGGAACAGGTCGGTGCGAGCGTTGACCACCACGTGCACACCGGCGGCATCGGCCGCCTGCCGCAGTCCGGCGACGAAGTCGGCGTGTTCGCTCGGCTCGCGCAGGCGGCCGCCCTCGCTGTGCACCGAATCCTCGATGTTGAGGCCGACCGCGCCCGCCTCCAGCAGTCCGTCGATCAGCTGGGCGGGCTTCAGGCCGTAGCCGGATTCGATATCGACCGAGACGGGAATGTCGACCGCCGCGGTGATCTCGCGAACCCGGGCCATCGATTCGGGATAGGTCATCCCCTCCTGATCGGATTTGCCCAGCGAATCCGCCAGCGGATGGCTGCCGACGGTCAGCGCGGCGAAACCGGCCGCCTGCACCAGATTCGCCGACCACGCGTCCCAGACGGTCGGCAGAATCGCCGGATCGCCGGGGCGGTGCAGCTCGAGGAAGGTGATGGCCTGCTCGCTCAATGCGGTCATGTGTCGATCCTCGCCCATGATCGGGTGTTCGCGCCAGCGGCCGGATACGACGGCCTGGGTTGCAGCGCCGACGGTAACCACGGCAGCGCCGGATCCTGCGCGCGATCCAGAATTCCGCCTACCGGGTCGTCCGCGCCGTCGGCTCGGACGAGGTCCTGTTCGGGCCGGTAGATCTGGCGGACCACCAACGCGCACAGGCCCACGACCGCGAAGTCGCGGATCAGGACCGCGCTGGTGAACCACTGTTCGGGAACGCCCTTGTCGTCGGTGCCGAGGTAGTAGTACATGCGCGGGAACCACACCAGCGCGTCGATCGTCATCCACGCCAACAGGATTCGCCGGTGTGGCAGGGCCAGCACCGCGAGCGGCACCAGCCACAGCGAATACTGCGGACTCCACACCTTGTTGGTCAGCAGGAACGCCGCCACCACCAGGAAGGCCAGCTGCGCCACGCGCGGACGGCGGGCGGCGGTGAGCGCGATGTATGCGATCACCGCGCAGGCGACCGCGAACAACGCCAGTGACACCGAATTCAGCGCGGTGGGAGTGTCGGAGGAGGCGAGTGGACCGTCGAAACCCTGCCAGCCGGTGAAGGAGGTGATCACGTTGTAGAGCGAATCCGGATCGGCATGGCGTTCACTGTTGAGCCGGAAGAATTCCCACCAGCCCTCGGTGAACGGCACCGCGATGGGCAGATTCACCGCCAGCCAGGCCGACATTGCCGACAACACCGTCACCAGCGCCGCCCGCAGCGGGCTGATCCGCGCGCCGGCCAGGTAGTCGCGCAGGGCCCTCAACGCGTTGTTGCCGTTGCGCCGCAGCTGTTCTCGCAGGCCCGGCAGTCGGTCACGGCCGTCGACACGCAGGCAGAGCACCACGATCGGGCCCAGCAGCAACAGCGGATACAGCTTGGCCGCACCGCCCAAACCGAGCAGGATTCCGGCCAGGACCGGCCGCCGCCTGGTCCAGGCCAGCAGGCCCGTGGCCGCGAAAGCCGTTGCCAACGCGTCGAAATTGGTGAAGATGTGCACGAGCACCAGCGGAGAGAGCGCCACCAGCGCCGCATCCCAGATCCGGCGGCCCGCCAGCATCGCCGACGCCCACACCGTCACCAGCCAGGCCAGCGCCAGTCCCACGGCGACGACGTTGAAATACACCACCACCGACAGCGCCTTCGGCAACGGCAGCGACATCCAGATATTGGCGACCTCCATCGCCAGGTACTGATAGAGGCCCGACAGCACCGGATACTCCATGTACCGGGTCTGCAGTTTGCCGTCGGGACCGACCTCGGTCCACTTCTTCTTGTAGGGGAACGCGCCTTCGTCGAGATGTTCGGCGCCGTAGAGCGGCACCGTATCCGAGTAGCACATGGCCACGTATTGGCGACCGTTGTTCCAGTCGAGGGTGAGATGGCCCTCCGAGGTGGTCGTCTGCTGAATGCAGCCGGCCTTACCGGCCCAGCCGAGGGCGAGGAACACCACCGCGAAGGCCAGCAGAATGCGCAGCGGAGTCCAGAACCGAGCGCGGCCGATCAGGGCATGGTCGCCGACCGGGCCGCCGATCGTGCTGCTCAACTGAGCGGTCATCGAATCGGTGCGGCTGGGTTTGTCCCGGCGCACCGCCGATCTCCGATCCGCGGCGAGGGGAGCCGCGGAAACGAAACCGGTGGCGGTCTCGACACCTTCGTCACCGAACGTCGAGGCCGCCACCGGCTGTTGTTCACTCACGCCACCCGAGGCTACCGGTGACTGTTGGAGTACCCGTCTCCTGTCCCGTCGGTACTGTTGCCGACGCCGGAGCCCGGACGCTGGGACCGTGAATTGCCGTTGGTGTCACCGGAATTCGACGTGGTCGGGGAGGATCCGTCGGCAGGTGCCACCGGTTGCCCCGGCAGTGGTCCGGTGTCCTGCGACTGCGGCTGGTTCTGCTGCGGCTGCGAGCGCGGATTCGGCTGGATGCCCGGCACCGGAATGGTGATGCCCGGCAGGATCTCGACCTGCGACGGCTTCACCACGACCGGCGGCTGATACTCCTGCTGTGTGGTGCTCGGTGCGGTGTACGGCGCCGAATAGGACGGCACACCGGCCTGGCCGCCGATCGCGGCCGGCTTCGGGAAGTTCTCCTTCGGCGTGCCCTCGAGCGCGCCGTCCATGGTGTCCTTCCAGATATCCGACGGCAGGCCGGAGCCGTACATGATCGACCCGCTAGGCGTCTTCAGCGCGACACCGTCCGCGGTACCCACCCAGACCGCTGTCGACAGCGACGGGGTGAAGCCGATCATCCACGCGTCCTTGTTCTGACCGGTGTCGCCGAGCTGGGTGGTACCGGTCTTGGAACCGGACAGCCGGCCGCCGGCCAGGCCGTGGTTGCGGGACGAGGCGGCGATCGGCTGCATCGCCGCCGACAGGTTGTCCGCGACGGCGGCGGAGACCCGCTGCTCGCCCGCGACCTGTCCGCGGTCGAGCAGGACCTGACCGTCGGCCGTCACGACCTTCTGCACGAAATGCGGCTTGTGATAGACACCCGAGGCGGCGATGGTCGCGTACGCGGAAGCCATATCCAGCGGTCGCACCTGGTACTGACCCAGGATGATGCCGTTGTTGGGGCCGGAGCCGTCGGGCTCGGTCAGCGTCTGGCCCACGCCCGGAATCGTGTCGGGAATGCCCATGCGGTGCGCCATGGCGGCGATCTTCGCCGGACCGTCCGGCATATCGAGTTCCATGCGGTAGAAGCTGGTGTTCAGCGACCGCTTGAGCGCCTCGGCGATGGTGCAGGTACCGCAGGTCTCACCCTCGGCGTTGGTGATCTTGATGCCGTTGACCGTCAGATCCGAACTGTCGTACATCGTCGACAGCGGCTTGCCGAGTTCGAGATTCTCGGCCAGGCCGAAGACCTTGAACGTCGAGCCGGACTGCAGACCGGCATTGGCGAAGTCCCAGCCGGTCGCGTTGTCGCCGCCGTAATAGGCGCGCACCGCACCGGATTTCGGATCGACCGAGACGACCGCGGTCCGGACCTCGTCGCGTTCACCCTGCATGTTCTTGTGCACCGAATCGATCGCCGCCTGCTGGGCCTTCTGATCGATGGTCGTGGTGATCTGCAGACCCTCGGTGTTCAGCTGGGTATCGCTGATGCCGGCCTCGGACAGCTCGCTGAGCACCTGCCGCTTGATCAGGCCGTTCGGGCCCGCGGTCTTGTTCTCGCTGTCGGCGCTGTTGGCGCTGGACGGCAGGACCTTCGGGTACACCATCTTGGCGCGTTCGGCCGCCGGGATGGAACCGGCCTTGACCATGCCGTCGAGGACGTAGTTCCAGCGTTGTTCGGCGCCCTTCGGGTTGTTCTCCGGGTCCAGGCCGTACGGCTGGTTGATGGTGGCGGCCAGCATCGCGCCCTCTTCGACGGTCAGCTGTTCGACCGACTTGCCGAAGTAGGCCTTGCCCGCGGCGTCGATACCGAAGGTGCCGCGACCGAACGGAATGGTGTTCAGATACGCGGTGAGGATGTCGTCCTTACTCCACTGCCGCGCCATCTTCGCCGAGATCACCAGCTCGCGCATCTTGCGGCTCAGCGAATGCTGATTGCCGACCATGGCGTTCTTGACGTACTGCTGGGTGATCGTCGAACCACCACCGGCGGTGTCCTTGCCCATCAGGTTGTCGCGCGCGGCGCGGGCGAAACCGCTGATGGAGAAGCCGGGGTTCGAGTAGAAGTCCCGGTCCTCGGCCGCGATCACCGCGTTGCGCACGTGCGGCGGGATCTGGTCGATGGTGACGTCGGTCCGGTTGCCTTCCGGCGGAACGATTCTGCTGATCTGCGTGGTGCCGTCGGAGGCCAGGATCGTGGCGACCTGAGGGGTTTTGAGATCGCCCGGCTGGGGTATCGAGACGGTCGTGTATGCGATCAGGAAGACCGCGCTCGGCACCACGATCGCCAATGCCACCAGAACATAGATCACTCGCCGCACGATGCGCCACGGCGATTTCTTCTTCGCCTTCGGGCCTCTGCCTGCCGAACCGCCGGGACCGTCACCACCGCCGTTGCCCTTGCGCGGCGGCGGACCCGACGGGGGAGCACCCGCGCCGACCGCGCGGCGTCCGCCGGTGCCCGGGCCCGATCCGGGGCGGGTGCCGGCGCCACCGGGAGCCGACCGGTTGGCCGCTGTCGAGCGCGGGCCGCGCTGCGCCATCGCCTCACCGAGGGTTCCGGCCGCGATCTTCTGAGTGGCCTGAGGTTTCTGCTCACCGGGACGCGGTGCCGGGTTCGCGGAATTTCCGGGGCGCCGCGGTGGGCCGCCGGCCGGATTCGGCTGACCGCCGCGCACCGTGGGCTGCCCGCCCGTGCGCGGTGGGCCACCGGCCGGGCCGCGCATCGGCGGCGTGCGGTCAGCACCCGGCGGCGGGCCGGGACGTCGCGGGGGGCCACCGGCGGGATTCGGTGGTCCGCCCGGCTGGCCGCCGCGGGGACCGGCCGGTCCCGGGGGCGGTGCCTGGCGACGCGGCGGTAGCGGCCGGGCGCCCGGCGGGTTGCCGCCTGCCGGGCGCGGTGGCTGACCACCGGGCCCGGATTGCGGGCCGCGCGGGGGCCGCCCGCCGTTCGGTCCATCGTCGTAAGGCGAAGTCACAGCCTGGATCTCCATAACTCGATACGGTCCGGATAGCTCGGTGCGGGCGTGCGCGGCCGTCGCCGGCCGGTATGGGAGCCGCACCGCATATCAGTCGAGTGTGCCCGTCATTCGGCGGCAGTCCGACGAGCGCCGCCACCACGACGACGCCGCGGTGCCGGGGTGTGTCCCAGCACATACGACTGCACCAGATGATTCCAACTACAGGTCCGGCACACCTCGACCACGTGCACCGAGAACTCTTCCCGAGTTTCGGCCAGCCGCACCAGTTCCTCGGGGGTTCGGGCCGAACCCGCGATCGGTCCCAGTCCGTCGCCGTAGACCCACGATACGAGCGTGAGCTGCTCTTTCCGGCAGATCGGACATGTGACATCGCTCCCCCGCCCGTGGAATTTCGCCGCACGCAGCAGGTACGGATTCGCATCACATACCTCGGCGACGTCCACACGGCCCGCATAGACATCGGCCAGCAGCGACCGGCGCCGGAGCGCATAGTCGACCACCTGCCGCTGAATTCGCACGGGTCCCAGAGTACTTGCGTCGGCGGGGGCACGGCATGCCACCGAGAGAAGCCACACGTTCCTTTCCGCTCACTATATCGGTCCGATATAGTTTGTAATCGCATCCATCGGTTAGGTCTGTTCAATACAGTCAGGAGGTGAAGCCCGTGCTCGAACTCGCGATTCTCGGGCTGCTCCTGGAGTCACCCATGCACGGCTACGAGCTGCGCAAACGGTTGACGGGCCTGTTGGGACCGTTCCGGGCCTTCTCCTACGGGTCGCTGTACCCGACGCTGCGGCGCATGCAGACCGACGGTCTCATCGCCGAGGAGAGTCCGGCCGGCGCGGTCACCCGCCGGGCCCGCCGGGTCTACCAACTGACCGAATCGGGTCGGGAGCGGTTCGGTGAACTGCTCGCCGACACCGGTCCGCAGAACTACACCGATGACGGCTTCGGCGTTCATCTCGCCTTCTTCAGCCGCACCCCCGCCGAGGCGCGGATGCGGATCCTCGAGGGCAGACGACGGCAGGTCGAGGAGCGCCGAGAAGGACTGCGGGAGGCGATCAAACGCGCCAGCGGAACACTGGATCGCTACACCCGCCAGCTCCATCAACTCGGTCTCGAATCAAGCGAGCGCGAAGTGCGCTGGCTCAACGAGTTGATTGCAGCGGAGCAATCAATGAAGGCGGCACCACAGAAAGAGGGAAATGTCGGCCATGAGTGATGTCAACCCGGCTGCCAATGAGATTCGCGTGGCCATCGTCGGCGTGGGCAACTGCGCTTCCTCGCTGGTCCAGGGCGTGCAGTACTACAAGGACGCAGACGAGAACTCGACTGTGCCCGGCCTCATGCACGTCAAGTTCGGCCAGTACCACGTGCGCGATGTGAAGTTCGTCGCCGCATTCGACGTCGACGCGAAGAAGGTCGGATTCGACCTGTCCGATGCGATCTTCGCCAGCGAGAACAACACCATCAAGATCTCCGACGTGCCGCCGACCGGCGTCACCGTCCAGCGGGGCCCGACCCTCGACGGCATCGGCAAGTACTACGCGGAGACCATCGAGCTCTCCGAGGCCGAGCCGGTCGACATCGTGCAGGCGCTGAAGGATGCCGAGGTCGACGTGCTGGTTTCGTACCTGCCCGTCGGTTCGGAAGATGCCGACAAGTTCTACGCGCAGTGTGCCATCGACGCCAACGTCGCATTCGTGAACGCGCTGCCCGTCTTCATCGCCTCCGACCCGGCCTGGGCGCAGAAGTTCGTCGACGCCGGCGTGCCGATCGTCGGTGACGACATCAAGTCCCAGGTCGGCGCGACCATCACCCACCGCGTGATGGCCAAGCTGTTCGAGGACCGCGGCGTGCAGCTGGACCGCACCATGCAGCTCAACGTCGGCGGCAACATGGACTTCAAGAACATGCTCGAGCGCGAGCGCCTGGAGTCGAAGAAGATCTCCAAGACCCAGGCCGTCACGAGCAACCTGAAGAAGGAACTGGGCGCCAACGACGTGCACATCGGCCCGTCCGACCACGTCGGCTGGCTCGACGACCGCAAGTGGGCCTACGTGCGCCTCGAGGGCCGCGCCTTCGGTGACGTGCCGCTGAACCTGGAGTACAAGCTCGAGGTGTGGGACTCGCCGAACTCGGCCGGCATCATCATCGACGCCGTGCGCGCCGCCAAGATCGCCAAGGACCGCGGCATCGGCGGACCCGTCATCCCGGCCTCGGCCTACCTGATGAAGTCCCCGCCGAAGCAGCTCGCCGACGACGTCGCCCGCACCCAGCTGGAAGCCTTCATCATCGGCGCTGAGTAATCTGGCCTCGCTTCGCTCGGCGGGTTCGCGGCCCCTAGGGCTCGCCGATGCGGCGCCGTGGCTTGCTCCTTCGTCGCTTGCGCCACGGCACCGCATCGGCGAGCCGGCCGCGAACGGGGCCTCCTCGAGGTCGGCCCGTGCGGGGTTGGGTGGGCGCTATGTCGCCTGGAACGTTGGCTGTCGAAAAAGGCTGGGCTACATGGTTTTCCATGTCGGCCCAGCCTTATCGCGTTTCCGGGGACGGGCTACAGGTCTCGATAGGCGTCTCGTCGCCATCCGACTTTGACCACGAGGATGACGAGAACGCCGTTGTCGATCCGGTAGGCGACCCGGAATCTTCCGACCCGCAGCCGATACAAGCCCTCGTGGCCGGACAGCTTCTTCACGTCCAGGCCCGGGGCATACGGGTCCTCGCCGAGTGCGGTCAGTGCGGTCAGGATGCGCATCGCGTCCTGCCGTTCGAGCGCGCGCAGTTCGTGCCGGGCCGATTCCAGGAAGCGGAAGCGGTACTTCACTCCTCGTCCTCGAAGAGGTCGGCGAGAACCTCGCTCATGCTGTAGGTCCGTTCATCGGAGGTGAGCCGGGCCGCCGCTTCGCGTGCGAGCAACTCGTCCTCGGCGGCATCGAACTTTTCCACCATCGACAGCGGGACCAGCGCGGCGGCCGGGGTGCCGTCGCGCAGAATGATCACCTGCTCGCCCTCCTCGGCTGCACGGATGTGGGTGGCCAGGTTGGCGCGGAGTTCACGGATGCTGATCTCGGACACACAGCAAGTGTACGCGCTAGCGTGTACACGGCGGTCAGTCGAGGGACACGTATACCTCTACCGAGGTGGGGCCGGTGTAGCGTTCGATTTCCGCGGCGTGGGAGCGGGTGATGGTGCCGGCGCTTTCGGCCTTGGCGACCTTGGCCCAAGCGGTTCGCAGCAGGTCGTACGGCTTGTCGGAGACGACGAACTTGGCGTAGCGGCCCGCGGGGATGCGGGTGATCACGTCGCCGGTCTCCAGGTCGTCGAGTCCGGCGAGTTCGTAGCCGAGGACCGCGACCGCGTGGTCGTCCTGGCCGATGTAGGCCGCCACGCGCGGGACGTTCTTCTCCCGCGACAGGTAGCGGTCCCAAGTGAAGTTCACCAGATCCAGATCCCGGGCGGTCACCTCGCGCCCGGCCAGCGGAACGGTGAGCCCGCCGACGAGGCTCGGTTCCAGGGTGACGATTTCGAAGTCCACGAGTCCCTACCTGTTCTCGGCGGAATCGGCCTGTGCCACACCGTTGTTCAGCGCATCGGTGAGCGGATCGCTCTGCAGGGCGACGAACACCTCGACCGTGCGAGCCTCCGGATAGTGCTCGAAGTCGCCGGTGTAGGCCCGCACCAGCGCGCCGGCCGCTTCCAGATCCCAAACCGCCCGCCAGATCGAGACGATGGTGTCGCCCAGATTGTCACCGGTGCGCAGGAAGCGCGCGAACTTCGCCGCGGGGATGCGGGCCAGCACATCGCCGGGCTGCAGATCGTCGAGGCTTTCGCACTGGTAGCCCACGATATGGGTGAGATAGGAACCGATCTCGGGCGCGTGGTCGACATAGGCGGTCGCCGGCGGTCCGGGTAACCGGCGCGCCAGAGTTCGCTTCCACGCCTCTTCCACCTTCTGCCGGCGCGGTCCCTCGACCGCCAGCGCCGGGCTGCGTAGCACCGTGCCCGCCACCAGTGTTTCGTGGCGCTCAACCACTTCGAAATCCACCCGTGTCGCCCCTAATGTCTCGTGTTCAACCCCGTTCCACCCTATCGGCGTGTGCTGGGTGATGGCCGGATTACTCCAATTCGTTTCATCACAGCGTGCCGGATCGGACCGTCATCCGGGAACCGGGACGGTCAACCCCGGAAAGATCTCCACCTGCCGCGGCGGCGGGGGTGGTGGCGGTGGTGGCGGCGCGGGCGGAATGACGATCACCGGCGGCTGCTGCTGCTCCGGCTGCGACGGCGGTTGCAGGATGTCGAACGGTGCGTTCCCGGTCGGCTGCGGCGGCGCGGCCTGCGGCTCCGGCTCCGCGAACGGCCCGGCCGAATTCGGCGGCGGGGGCGCCGCGAACGGCCCGGCCGCAGCGCTCGGATCGGGATTCGCGAACTGCTCGACCGGCGTTCCGGCGAGCGCGCCGTCCATGGTGCGCTTCCAGATGTCGGACGGCAGCCCGGAGCCGTAGATCAGGCCGCCGCCCGCCGTCCGGATCGGCTGGGGTTGATCGGTGCCCACCCACACCGCGGTGGACAGCGAGGGGGTGAACCCGATCATCCACGCGTCCTTGTTCTCGCCGGAGTCACCGAGCTGCGTGGTCCCGGTCTTGGCCGCCGACGGCCGCCCGGCCAGATTGTGGCCGTTCGAATATCCGGGGATGGGCTGCATCGCCTTGGTGGTCGTATCGGTGATCCCGCGCGGGAAGCGTTGCTGCGGCGGCGGCAGCTGCCCCGCCCCGGGCGCCCCGCGATCCAGCAGTACCCGGCCGTCCCCGGCCACCACCCGCTGCACGAAATACGGCTGGTGATAGCTGCCCGACGCCGCGATGGTGGCATAGGCCGATGCCATATCGACGGGCCGCACCGAATACACGCCGAGGACGACCGTGGGCGCCGGCTGCCCGTCCGGCTCCGACAGCGAGGTGCCCGGCACGCCCGGGATCTGCAGCGGAATACCGGCCTGATGGGCGGCATCGGCCACCGACCGCGGCCCGATGGCCTGGGTGAGCCGGATGAAACTGGTGTTCAGAGAACGCTTGTAGGCCTCGGCGAGACTGCAGGTCCCGCAGGATTCGCCCTCCACGTTGGTCACCCGCACCCCGTTCACCACGACCGGCGAACTGTCCAGCTGGGACGTCAGCGTGAAGCCCTGCTGCAGCGCCGCCAGCATGGCGAAGGTCTTGAACGAGGACCCGGTCTGCAAGGGGGCCTGCGCGAAGTCGTAGCCGACACCGTCCTCACCGCCGTAGTAGGCCCGGATCCCGCCCGACCGCGGATCGATCGACACCACCGCACTGCGCAGCTGCGCCGGCTGGCCGTCGAGGGTGCGGTGCACCGCGTCCAGCGCGGCCTGCTGCGCCTTGGCGTCGATGGTCGTCGTGATCTGCAGCGCGCCGGTATTGATCTCCTGATCGCCGATTCCCGCGGCGCGCAACTCCTTCAGCACCTGGGTGCGGATCAGCCCGGCAGGTCCGCGGGCGGCATCGTCGTCGGGTTTGGGCGGCGGCGCGATCGTCGGGAATTGCACCTTGTCGCGTTCGCCGAGCGGCAGCACGCCCATCCCGACCATGCCGTCGAGCACATAGTTCCAGCGAGCCTTCAGCTGGTCGAGGTGCGTCTCGGGGTCCAGGATCGACGGCGTGCGCACCAGAGCCGCCAGCACCGCGCCCTCCGCGAGCGTCAGCTGCGAGACCGGTTTGTCGAAGTAGGCGCGTGCGGCCGCGGCGATCCCGTAGGCGTCTCGGCCGTAGTAGATGGTGTTGAGGTATGCGGCGAGGATGTCGTCCTTGCTCCACTGCCGCGCCATCTTCGCCGAGATCACCAGCTCCCGCATCTTGCGCGACAGAGTCCGCTCCGAGCTGAGGAAGGCGTTCTTGACGTACTGCTGGGTGATGGTGGACCCACCGCCCGCGTCGTCGCGGCCGAGCAGATTGTCGCGCGCGGCCCGCAGGAAGGCCGGCGCCGAGAATCCGGGATTGCGGTAGAAGTCGCGATCCTCGGCCGAGAGCATGGCGTCGCGCATGGTCTGCGGCACCTCCGACAGCGGTACCGGCGTGCGGTTCCCTTCGGGGGGAACGATTTTCGCGAGGACCGTCGTTCCGTCGGCGGCGGTGACGGTGGCGATCTGATTGGTCTGCACCGCACTCGGATCGGGTATCTCGGCGCTCCAGTACGCCAGTACCAGCAGCAACGACGGAATCGCGACGAAGATCAGGAACAGCGCCAGCAGCAGGCGCCGAATTCGCTGCCCCCGAGTGCGCGGCGGGCGTTCGCCGGCGCCGGCCGGTCTCTCGCGACGGCGGGGACGGCCGCTGTTCGGCCGGGACGCACCGTCGAGCTGCTTCCACCCGGCAATCGAGGCATAAGGCGCCGTTTCCGGGCGGCCGCGCCGCGGTTTGCGGGTCGAGCTCACGATTATCTCCTCCCGGAGCGTCGGCGAACCAGCGAGAAACAACGATCCCGACCAGCCTACGGGGCCGGTCGATGGTCGACCAGAACAGCTAATACCCAGTAAATCGCAGTCTCACTCGGAAACCGGGCACGACCGGCCGACGGCACCTCGGTCTGAACTGAACAACCGCTACGGCAACCGGACTCGCGGCGGTCCGGCCATCGCGCGGCAAGGGCGCGACGCAACAGGTACTCGACGCGGCGTCGACGGCCCGGTTGCCGGTACAGAAACGGATGAATTAGACGTCCGGCCTGCATTTTGTGAAGTGGGGCACCAGCGGTCGTTCCGGATGGTAGCTCGTCGAACTGCCTGGTAGCTTCCGTTTTGCTTACGTGCAACGTCGCGCATCGCATTCGATCTCTCACTCACCGAACGTCTTCTTCCTGTCGTCCGTGTGCCTCGGCCGTCCGGCACGAGGCGGAATCGTCATATCCGTCCACCGCCGATCGCGCGGGTCGTCGTCGACCCCGAAATCGGTGGTGACGCTGATGGAGCCGTCATGACACGCACCCTCGCGATGCCTGCGAATCGCGCACTCGAAATACCCCACGACGTCGTACGGAGTCGTGGCCTGCTGACGGGCTACTTCGCCGGCCTCGGCGTGGTGATGGCCGTCTGGGGAACTCGCATCCCCGCCGTCCAGGAATCCGCCGGACTCGGCACCGCCGGGCTGGCCGGGGTCCTGCTCGCCGCGGCGATCGGTATGGTCGCCGGCCTCCAGGTGGGTGGTCGCCTCGCCCGTCCCGCCGCGCGATTGCCCCGGCTGCTGACCGCCGGCGGACTCGGTCTGGCCCTCGGCCTCGCGTTGGTCGGCAGCTGCCGAATGCCGCTCGCGCTCGCCGCCGCGGCGCTGTGCTTCGGCGCCGCGCACGGTGTGCTGGACGTCGCGGCGAACGCCGCCGCGGTGCGCTGCCAGAACGCCTACGGCCGGCCCATCATGTCGGGCCTGCACGCGGCCTACAGCCTCGGCGCGCTGGGTGGGGCGGTGATCGCCGTTGTGGCCGCGGACATTTCGCACACCTACGTCTTCGGTGTCACCGCGGCGGCGGTCGTCGTCGCGACTATCGCGGTGGCGCCGGCTACCGGTTGTATCGGATCGCCGGTCGCGGACGCGGGGGTGGTGGTGGGGGAGCGTGCGCCCGGACTGTCCCGGTCGCGAATCTGGTTGCTGGGGGCACTGGCCGCCGCATGTCTGCTGGGGGAGGGCGCGGCCGCCGATTGGTCGGCGGTGCACCTGACCGGGCTGCACGCCTCGGCCGCGATCGGCGCCGCCGCCTACGCCGCCTACAGCGCCGCGATGGCGGGCGGACGTCTCGTCGGCGATCGGCTCACCACTCGCTTCGGGGCGCCGAAAGTCGTTCGGACGGGCGCGATTGCGGCCTCGGCCGGACTTCTCACCGGCGTGGCGGTGAACGATGTGCCGTTCGCGCTGGCCGGCTGGGCCGTCTTCGGTCTCGGCCTGGCCGTCACGATTCCTTCCCTGTTCAGCACGGCCGGGACGGGAGGTCCGCGCGCCGTCGCCGCCGTGGCCGTCGCCGGATATCTCGGACTCCTCGCGGGACCGGCCCTCATCGGTGCCGTGGCCACCGTCACGACCCTGCCCGTCGCCCTCGTGCTGCCCGCCCTGCTCGCCGCGGGCGTGGCCGCGCTGTCTCATCGAGCATTGGAGAACCAGTGGTAAGTCCTCTATCCCACTCGCCCGCCGACATCGACGCGGTCATCTTCGACTACAACGGTGTCATCGGTCTGCAGCCGACGACACCCATGTGGAGCGGCCTCGCCGAACTCGCCGGATGGCGCACCGACGACCTCACCCACTTCCAGACCACCTTCTGGAGTGCCCGTGAACCCTACGATTCCGGCGAGTTCGACGACACGGACTTCTGGACCGCGGTACTCGGCCGCCGACCCGAACCGGTGGTGCTCTCCCGGTTGCGCGCGGTCGACACCGCCCTGTGGACGCGGACCGACCACCGCGTCGTCACCCTCCTGCAGCAGGCGCGCCGGGCGGACCTGCCGATGGTGCTGCTGTCCAACGCGCCCCACCCGGTCGGCGACGCGCTCGACGCGTCCGCCTGGCGCGATCTGATGACCGATGCCCTCTACTCGGCCCGTCTCGGCATGAACAAACCGCATCCCGACACATACCGAAATGCCTTGGCCGCCACCGGGGTCCGCGATCCGAGCCGGGTGATGTTCATCGACGATCGCGCCGACAACTGCGAAGCGGCGGCACAACTCGGCCTGCAAACCCTCCACTACACGGGCTCACCCGCCGATATCGAAAAACACCTCGACTTCCGCGCCGGCCGCCTGACGGCCTCTAGCTCTTGACGCCGCCCGCGGTGAGGCCGGAGATGATGCGGCGCTGGAACAGCAGCACCATGATCACCAGCGGCACGGTGACGATGATGCCCGCCGCCATGATCGCCGCATAGGGCTGGACCAGCGGATCGTTACCGGAGAACCGCGCGATCGCGACGGTCACCGGCTCGGTCCGGTCCACCGAGAGCAGACTGGCCAGCAGGTACTCGTTCACCGCGGCGATGAACGCCAGGATCGCCGTGGTGAACACCGCGGGCGCGGCCAGCGGCAGCATCACCAGCCGGAAGGCCTGGAACCGGCTGGCGCCGTCGATGCGGGCCGCCTCCTCGAGCTCCCACGGCAGTTCGGCGAAGAACGAGGCGAGGACGTAGACCGTCATCGGCAGCACGAAGGAGATGTTCGGAATGATCATCGCCTGGTAGTGCCCGATCCAGCCGATGTTGGTGAACAGCTGGAACAGCGGCGTCACCAGGACGACCACCGGGAACATCGAGGCGCTCAGGATCAATCCGGCGACCAGCGTCTTACCGCGAAAAGCCATGCGCGCCAGCGCATAGGCGGCCATCATGCCGATCAGCAGTGCGATCACGGTGGTGGCCGCGCCGATGACGACGCTGTTGGTCAGTGCCCGCCCGAAGTCGTTGCCGCGGCTGGTGTCGAACGCGTTGCGGAAGTTCTCGAAGGTCACGTGGGTCGGCCACGGGGTGTTGTCGAAGGTGTAGTCCGGATCGCGGAAGGCGGTCACCGCCATCCAGTAGAACGGGGCCAGACCCCAGATCAGCACGATCAGCGCACCGACGTACACCCGGGCGGACCGCCACGGTTTGCGGCCGGAGGTAGCAGTGGTCATCAGTGTGCCTTCCGCTGTTCTTCCTGCGTCGCCACCGCGTTGGCGCCCAGTATCTTCACCAGCACGAACGCCACCGCGAAGATCATCAGGAAGGTGAGCACCGACAGCGCGGCCGCACTGTTGGAGCCCTGCCGCACCTGATCGACCACGAGGATCGAGATGGTCCGGGTCGCCGGGTTGCCCTGCATCATGATGGCCGGCAGGTCGTAGAGGCGCAGCGCGTCCATGGTCCGGAACAGCACCGCGACCAGCAGCGCCGGCTTCAGCAGCGGCAGCGTGATGTGGGTGAAGCGCTGCCAGGCCGAGGCCCCGTCGACCTTGGCCGCTTCGTACACGTCGTTCGGAATCACCTGTAGTCCGGCGAGGATGAGCAGGGCCATGAACGGGGTGGTCTTCCAGACGTCGGCGATGATCACCGCGAATCGCGACCACCACGGATCGGTCTGCCACAGGATGTGCGTGTGCAGGACTCGGTTGACCACGCCGTTGTACTGGAACATGAACTCCCACAACCGGGCCGTCACCGCGGTCGGGATCGCCCACGGGATCAGCACCGCGGCACGCAGCAGCGCCCGCCCGCGGAAGGTCTTGCCCATCACGGTCGCCATGCCGAGGCCGATCGTCGCCTCCAGCGTCACCGTGATCACCGTGAACAGCAGCGTGATGCCGATGGCCGCCCAGAACTGGGAACCCAGGTTGCCGGTGGGGCAGGCCTCGGTTCCGCCGCCGGGCAGGGTGCACTGCTGCAGCAGCCAGTGCGTGTAGTTGCTGAACCCGGCGCTGCCGCCCTCGACGAACATGCCGGTGGCGGGGTCGAGTCCGGCGTCCTTCTGGAACGACATCCACACCGCGCGCACCACCGGATAGCCGATGACGACCGCGAGCGCCACCAGCACCGGTGCGACGAACAACCACGCGCGGCCCGACCCCTGCGGGAGCCGTAAGCCCCGGGAGTTGTTGTCGCTCTTCGGTTTCGGGCTCACCGGCTGATCGTCGGGTGGCGCGAGATCGGTCGCACCCGAAGGACTCGACACGTTCAACTCTCCTACGGGGCAGACTGCGGACAGGGTCAGGAGCCGGCGGCTTCGATGCCCTTCTGCATGCCGATGATCGCGTCATCGACTGATTTCTTACCGGTCAACGCAGCATATGCGTTGTCCTGGATGGCCTTCGACACCGCCGGGTAGAAGGGGGTGACCGGACGCGGCACGGCGCTGGCGATCGAATCCTTCAGCGCGGGCAGGTACGGGAACTTCGCGATCAGCGCCGGATCGTCGTACATCGACGACCGGACCGACGGGAACGCGCCCTCGGCGACGATCCGCTGGGCGTCCTCGCTGATCAGGAAGCGCAGGAAGTCCAGCGCGGTGGCCTTGTGCTTGGAGTAGGCGCTGATGGCGGCGTTGTATCCACCGAGCGTGGAGGCGCCGATACCGTCCTTACCGGGCAGCGGGGAGACGCCGAAGTTGCCCTTCACGGCGGAGGAGTCGGCCTGGGCCACACCGTAGAAGTTCGGCCAGGTGCGCAGGAACAGCAGCTTGCCCGAGGCGAAGGCGTTCTGGCTCTCCGGCTCCTTGTAGGAGATGGCCTCCTTGGGGATGTCGCCGTTCTTGTAGGCGTCGGTGAGTACCTGCAGGCCGGCGCGCGACTGCGGGGAGTTCACGGTCGCGGTCTTGCCGTCCGGGCCGACGAACGAGCCGCCGTAGGCGTTGATCACCTCGGCCGCGTTCACGGTCAGACCTTCGTAGGGCGCGAACTGGCCTGCGTAGCAACCGATTCCGTGATCACGCGCGATATTGCAGTCGGCCAGCAGCTCCGGCCAGGTCTTCGGCGGGTTCGGGACCAGATCCTTGCGGTAGTACAGCAGGCCGCCGTTGGTGTTGCGCGGCGCGGCGTAGAGAGTGCCCTGGTAGGTCGCGCTGGCGACGGTCGGCGAGAGCAGCGTGGAGGTGTCGAGGGCGAAGGAGTCCTTCAGCGGCTGGATCCAGCCCTTGGCCGCGAATTCCGCGGTCCACGGCACGTCCAGCGCCATCACGTCGTAGTCGGACTGCTTGGCCCGCATGTGCTGGGCCAGATCGTCGTACTGCTGGGAGGCGTCGTTCGACTGCTCCTTGAACGTCACCTGCTCGTCCGGATGGGCGGCGTTCCACCGGTCGATGAGTTGCTTGACCGCACCCGTCTCGGTGGTGTCCTTACCCTCGACATAGGTGATCGGGCCGCGGCCGCCCAGGTTCTGGCCGGTCGGGTTGCTGCCGTCGCCGCTCGAACAGGCGCTCGTCAACCCGGCGGTCAGCAGCGCCACCGAGGCGGTGGCCAGTGCGGCGCGGGACACGAGGGACGAGCGTCGTGACGCGGCGCGCGCGCGAACCTTGCGCGCCTTGTTCGAGGACGCCTTGTTCAAAGCCATCGATACTCCAGGGTCGTAACGAACACAGGTGCCATGCGTGAGCGCCCGCACACTGCGCCGGTTGCACAAGGCAAGATACATTGTTCGGCTGCCGGATGGGACTCGGCGTCCGCGCCCGCCCTCCGTGGTTACGCGAGCTGCCGCCTCCGGACGGGTGCTACCGCCGTATGGGATTCGGCGTCCGCGCCCGCCCTGACCGTGTGGCGATGTCGGTGGGTTCTCGTATCCTGGCGCTCGATGTCGACCCAGATGCCTCAGGACAAGTTGCTCACCCGGATCGGTGGGCTGTTGCGTCAGGCCGAGTCGACCGACAACGAGCACGAGGCCGAGGCGTTCATGGCGGCCGCCCAGCGCCTGGCGACCCGTTCGTCGATCGACCTGGCGGTGGCGCGCGCCCATATCGCCGGTCGCGAACGCCGCCCGACGCCGATGCAGAAGGTCGTCGCGATCGGTGAGGCGGGCAAGAAGGGGCTGCGCACGTATGTGCAGCTGTTCGTCGCGATCGCCGCGGCCAACGACGTGCGCTGCGATGTGACCCGCACATCCACGCAGGTCTACGCCTACGGCTTCGATACCGATATCGCGACATGCGAGGCGCTGTACACGAGCCTGCTGGTGCAGATGGTCCGCGCGTCCGACCACTACATCAAATCCGGCGCCTACAGATCGGCGACTGTGGAGAAGATCGTGGTGGAGACGCGCTGGGGTCGCAAGGTGCAGCGTCGCATTCAGGCCCCGGTCGCAGCCGTGACGGCTCGGCTGAATTTCCAGATGGCGTTCGCCGACCGGATCGGCCGCCGGCTCGCACAGGTGAAGGCGGATGTGGAGGCCGAGGCGGTGGGCGCGGATACGGCCGCCGCCGAATCCGCGGGTACCGCCCTGGCGCTGCGCAACAAGGACCTCGAACTGACCGATTTCTACTCCCGCACCTCCGAAGCCCGCGGTACCTGGCGCGGGCCACAGGAATCCACCGGGTACTCACCTGCCGCGCGCCGGGCGGGCGACCGCGCCGGTCGCACCGCGCGCCTGGGCCTGTCGCCCGAACTGCCCTCGGCGCGCGGCACTCTGGAAGCTCCCGGCGCATGAGGGGAGCATGAGCCGCACGCGAGCGGCGCGGCAATTCGAACCGCACGGGAACCGCTTGCCGATACGGTCCGGCACGGAAGCCGGCCGTCGGACGAGGACCTCCACTCGAGCGTGCGATCGGCTGCCCCGGCCCGGGCCCCGTAGTCCGCGCTCGGTACGTGTGCGGAATCGGGTACGCCGCGTGAACGGGCTCGAATGCTGCGGGAAAGCGCTGTGACGCGGCGCGATTCGCAGCGTATCCGGGTCTACGATGCCGAGGGCCTGGTGCGGCGGATGTTCGAACGAGCCGACGAGTTCGGGGCTCGCACGGTCGAGTTGCACGGTTCGCAGCTCACGCTGCCGATCGAGCGGAAGTTCGCTTCGGTCGAGTCGGTCCAGAGTTATGTGGACCGGGTGCTGGCCTTGAATTGGGTACGCGCGCAGTGGGTTCGAGCGGACACGCCGCTGGCCGTGCGGGCCCGTGCGGGCACCGCGGCGGCGCATTACGAGACCGGCCGCGCCGTGCTGGCCGTCCCGTTGCATACCGGCGGAACCGCTTGGGCCCTGCGTGAATTGGTCATCCTGCACGAACTCGCCCACCACCTCGAGCCGCCCGGGGCCGACCTCGCCCCGCACGGCCCCGAGTTCTGCACCCGCTATCTCGAGCTGGTCGACGGTGTCATCGGCCCCGAAGCCGCCCTCCTCCTGCGCGCCACCCTGCACGATTGCGGCGCCCGGGTCGGCTGAGCCGGGTGCATGTCCAGCCCTACTGCCCGGGTGCCTCCGCCCGCACCGTCGGGTCGATGAGGCCGAAGATCTCGCCCTGGGGAGCCTGGACGACGGCCGAGCGGCCGAACGGGGTGTCGTCCGGGCCCATCAGTACCGTTGCACCGAGTTCGGTTGCGCGAGAAATCTTTTCGTCCGTCCCGGCGACCTGGAACCAGGTGAGCCAGTAGGGCGGGTTGTCGCCGGGTGCGTTGCTCGCGTCCATCACGCCGCCGGCGACGTCCGCCCCGGGCGGGGAGAAGGTCGAATAGACGAAGTTCTCGCCGTCGCCGATTTCGTCGAAGGTCCAGCCGAAGACGCGGCGGTAGAACTCCTGGGCGGTGGCGTAGTCGCCGGTGTGCAGTTCGTTCCAGCAATAGGAGCCGGGTTCGTTGTAGATACCGGCGCCGGTGTGGGCCTTGGCCTGCCAGACGCCGAAGATCCCGCCGGTGGGATCGGAGGCCACGCACATGCGGCCCACGTCCATGACATCGAAGGGCGGGACGAAGACGGTTCCCCCGGCCGCGCCGATGGCCTCGGCGACCGCGTCGACGTCGTCGGCGGCGAGGTAGGTGGTCCACACCGAGGGCATCGGTGCCTCGCCCATCTTGGGTCCGATTCCGGCTGCCGGTTTACCGCCCAGCATCGCCATCAGATATCCCCCGGCCTCGGGCGGGCTGTCCATGATCTCCCAGCCCAGCAAACCAGAGTAGAAGTCGCGGGCGGCCCGCGGATCGTCGACCGAACAGTCGACCCAGCAGGGCGTACCCTGCGGCCACGCAGAATCACGAGTGGGCATTGCGGAACTCCTATCGTGTGTTCGAGCACGTGAGAACTGCCGATGGCACACAATCAGCTAATCACAGACCGGCGGGTGGGAAAACCCTCTTCCCGGCTCTGCCGAGGCTCGAGACGCGGCGATCAGTCCAGCAGTCGCAGCACCCGCTCCAACCGGCTCCGCCACCACGCGGTGCGCTCCGGATCGGGGTGGCGGAAGCGTTCCAGCAGAGCGGGATCCGGGGCCGGCGGGGTGCGCGGAACGCTCAGATATCCGTCGACCGGGCGCAGCGAATCCGCCACCACATCGCCGGCGAACAGGTTCACGGTGCCCAGCCCGCAGGCGTGGTCGAGTTCCGGCAGCGCACCGGCCAGCGCGAGCTGCGCCGACAGTCCGACGCTCGTCTCCAGGGCCGAGGAGATGACGCACGGCAGCCCCGCGGCCTGCGCCACCCGCAGCGCCCGCCGCACCCCGCCGAGCGGCGTGCATTTCAGCACGGCGATATCGGCCGCTCCCGCCACCGCGACCCGCAGCGGATCCTCGGCGCGCCGGATGGATTCGTCCGCGGCGATGGGAATGTCGATCCGCCGCCGGACCGCCGCCAGTTCCTCGATCGTCCGGCACGGTTGCTCGGCGTACTCCAAACCCTCTGCGGCACGGTCGATCTGCCGCAGGTTCGCAACCGCCGTATCCACGTCCCAGACCGCGTTGGCGTCGACCCGGACGGCGCCGTCGCGGCCCAGCGCATCGCGCACGGCCGCCACCCGCTCGATATCCTCGGCGAGCGATTCGGGATGATCGGCGATCTTGACTTTCGCGGTGCGGCAACCGGATTCGGCGACGATGGAATACGCGCGCTCGGGCCCGACCGCGGGGACCGTGCAGTTGACCGGAATACGATCCCGGACCGGTTCCGGCCACCCGGCCTCGATCTGCTCGACGGTGGTGGCCAGCCAGTTCGCGGCCTCCCGATCCTCGTACTCGACGAACGGGCAGAACTCACCCCAGCCGCGCGGGCCTTCCAGCAGCATTCCTTCGCGGACGGTGATGCCGCGGAAGCGAGTCCGCAGCGGAATCGCGTACACCAGCGCCGACGCCGGATCCAGATCGCTCACCCGAGCCAGCCTAATCATGCGAAACGGCGACGGACCGGTTGTGCTTGCGAGCGCGGCCGGAGGGAGCTTCCATGAGTAGCCATGGAGTTCTGGCCGGAACGCCCACCGCTGCGACGCGGCGATGCCGTGCTCAGCGCCGTGGTCTATCTGGCCGGTTGTGGTGTGGCGTGGGTGATCTGGCGTTACGGCCTGCCGTACCGCGATATGGCGCAGCAGCGCACTCGTCCGGGGCGCAGTCATCTGCCGCCGGCCTACGCCGCGGTTCTCCTGGCCTTGGTGAGTGCGCTGCTGACGGCCGGGCGGTGGACCCTGCGGGCATTGCGGGAACGCCGCCCGGCCTGGCGTTATGCGTTGCTCACCCTGCCGCTGCTCGCCGAGGCGTGGCTCCTCGGTTTCGCGGTGGCGCTGGTCGTGGTGTCGGTCTGAGGATCACAGCCGCTCGTAGATGGTCGCGTTCGCCAAACCGCCTGCCTCGCACATGGTTTGCAGCCCGAAGCGGGCGCCGCGTTCGTGCAGCGCGTGGACCAGCGTGGTCGCCAGCCGCGCACCGGAGGCGCCGAGCGGATGCCCCAGCGCGATCGCGCCGCCGTTGACGTTCACCCGGGACAGATCGGCACCGGTATCGGCCGCCCAGGCCAGGACCACCGAGGCGAAGGCCTCGTTGACCTCGAACAGATCGATATCGGCGAGCGACAGGCCGGAGCGCTGCAACACCTTTCGGGTCGCCGGGATCACCGCGGTGAGCATCAGCAGCGGATCGTCGCCCGCCACCGCGAAACTGTGCAGCCGGGCCAGCGGCCGCAGGCCCAGTTGCGCGGCCTTCTCGCTGGTCATGATCAATACCGCGGCGCTGCCGTCGTTGATCTGACTCGCATTGGCGGCGGTCACGTTCCAGCCGATCTCGGGGAACCGGGCGGCATAGGCCTCGCTGTAGTAGGCCGGCCGCAGCCCGGCCAGGGTCTCCAGGGTGCTGCCGACCCGGATGCCCTCGTCGGTGCTCAACCCGGCCAGCGGCGCGAGTTGTGCCTCGAAGGATCCGTTCTTCGTCGCGGCGGCGGCCTTCTCGTGACTGGCGAGTGCGAACTCGTCCATGGCGGTGCGCGAGATGTTCCAGCGCGCCGCGATCAGTTCCGCGCTGATCCCCTGCGGTACCAGCTCGTCCGGATACCGTTCGGCGAAGGCCACGCCGTTGATGTCGGTCGCGCCGGCCACGCTCGACCCCATCGGCACCCGGCTCATCGACTCCAGACCGCCGGCGACGACGATGTCGTAGGCCCCGGCCAGTACGCCTTGTGCGGCGAAGTGGATGGCCTGCTGGCTGCTGCCGCACTGCCGGTCGACCGTGGTGGCCGGAACGGACTCCGGGTAGCCGGCCGCGAGCGCGGCGCGGCGGGTGATGTTGACCGACTGCTCGCCGATCTGGGTGACCACGCCGCCGATGACATCGTCGATCAGCACCGGATCGATCCCGCTGCGCCGCACGACCTCGCGCAGGCTGTGGGCGAACAGGTCGACCGGATGCTGATCGTGCAGCGCTCCGGTGGCTTTGCCCTTCCCGATCGGGGTGCGTACGGCCTCGACGATCACTGCGTCTCTCATGGCGATTCCTCCGGTATCGCGCCGTTGCGACAATCTGACTTAGTCGCCCTAAAGTCAGCCTAGGAGCTGACCTTAGTTATGACAAGTCAGAGTTGGTATGATCGTCGTCATGCCCGTGAAACTGGAAGGACCCCTGCGTGACCTGAATTCGTGGAAGCCGGACGGCTGTTCCATCGTGAAGGCTCTCGACATCGTCGGCGCGCGCTCGGCGATGCTGATTCTGCGCGAATCCATCTACGGGACGACCCGCTTCGACGGTTTCGCGGCGCGGGTGGGTATCACCGACGCCGCCGCGGCCGCCGCACTGCGCAAACTCACCGACGCCGGGCTGCTGCGCAAACAGCCGTATCGCGAGGAGGGTAAGCGCACCCGCAACGAGTACGTGCTCACCGAGATGGGCCGGGACCTGCTCCCGGCGATCTTCGCGTTGTGGCAGTGGGGGGACAAATATCTGCAGGGCGGGGTGCCGCCGCTCGAGCGGGTCGAGGACACCACCGGCGAACCGGTGCGGGTGGAATTGCGCGGCGCCGGAGGCGACGAAATCGGACTGGAGGACATCCGGATCCGGGTGAACAAGGATTGGCGCCGGCCACGCGGCTGAACGCGAACTGCCCCCGAATACCGAAAGTATTCGGGGGCAGTCGGTTTCGATGACTAGGTCAGTCGCCGACCGTCGGCCGGGTCGAAGAAGTAGGTGTGCTCCGCATCGGTGGTGAGTGTCAGCTTGTCGCCCTTCTGCGGCGGATTGCGCCAGTCGGCGCGGGCGACGATGGTCTGATCTCCGCCGGCCTCGCCCAGGGTGCGGCCGTAGATGTAGGCGTCGGAGCCCAGCTCCTCGACCACGTCGATCTCCATGGCGATCCCCTCGGAACCACCGGCCAGATCGAAGTGCTCCGGGCGGATACCGACCACCACGGTCTCGCCCGCGGCATCGGCCACCGCGCGCGGCAGCGCGATCGAATGTCCGCCGAGGGTGACCGAACCGTCCGACACCGGCAGCGTGAACAGGTTCATCGCCGGTGAACCCATGAAGCCCGCGACGAACAGATTCGCCGGATCCCGATACAGATCCCGCGGCGAGGCGCACTGCTGCAACAGCCCGTCCTTGAGCACCGCCACCCGGTCGCCCATGGTCATCGCCTCGACCTGGTCGTGGGTGACGTAGACGGTGGTGGTGCCGAGCCGGCGCTGCAACTGGGCGATCTGCGTGCGGGTCTGCACGCGCAGTTTCGCGTCCAGATTCGACAGCGGTTCGTCCATCAGGAACACCTGCGGCTGGCGCACGATCGCACGGCCCATCGCGACACGCTGCCGCTGACCGCCGGACAGCGCCTTGGGTTTGCGGTCCAGGAAGTCCTGTAGGTCGAGCAGTTTCGCCGCCTCCAGCACGCGCTGGTTGCGCTCGGCCTTGCCGACCTTGGCCATCTTCAGCGCGAAGCCCATGTTCTCGGCGACCGTCATATGCGGGTAGAGCGCGTAGTTCTGGAACACCATCGCGATATCGCGCTGTTTGGGTTCGGCGTCGGTGACGTCCCGGTCGCCGATCAGGATGCGGCCGTCGTCGACCTCCTCGAGTCCGGCCAGCATGCGCAGCGAGGTGGATTTGCCGCATCCGGACGGTCCGACCAGTACCAGGAATTCGCCGTCGGCGATCTCGAGATTCAACTTGTCGACAGCGGGTTTGGTGCCACCCGGGTAGAGCCGGGTGGCGTGGTCGAAGGTGACCGTGGCCATGGTAAATCAATCCCTTCACCGGCAGGAACGTGCCGGACGATCCGAGTAGAGGGGTCGGTGCGCGCCCCACAGTAACCCAGCGCCCCGCACGGGGTGCAGCGGGCGAGTAGCCTCGTCAAGGGCCGCTGACCGGCCGCGAGAGCAGCTCACGAGACGAAGGAGCATCGGATGACTCGACCGGTTCGCATCGGAGTTCAGCTACAGCCGCAACATGCTCCCGATTACGGGTTGATCCGGGATGCGGTGCGCCGGGCCGAGGATGCGGGCGTCGACATCGTGTTCAACTGGGATCACTTCTATCCGCTCACCGGCGATCCCGACGGCGCGCATTTCGAATGCTGGACCATGCTCGGTGCGATCGCCGAGCAGACCGAACGAGTCGAACTCGGCGCACTGGTGACAGGCGGCGGATATCGCAATCCCGATCTGCTCGCCGATATGGCCCGCACCGTCGATCACATCTCCGGCGGCAGGCTGATCCTCGGCATCGGCGCCGGCTGGTTCCAGAAGGACTACGACGAGTACGGCTACGAATTCGGCACGCCCGGAACACGTCTGGCGTTGCTGAAGGAATACCTCGCGCGCATCGACGCCCGGTTGCCGAAGCTGAATCCGCAACCGACGCGCCACATTCCGATTCTGATCGGTGGCGGTGGTGAGCGAAAGACCTTGCGACTGGTGGCCGAATACGCCGACATCTGGCACAGCTTCGCCGATATCGAAGCGCTGGAACGCAAATCGAAGATCCTGGCCGAACACTGCGCAGAGGTCGGCACCGACGCGAACCGGATCGAGCGGTCGGTGTCCTGGCCCGGCGCCGAACAGGCCGAGCGGCTGGTGGGCGCGGGGGCGACGCTGTTCACCGTGGGCGCCGGCGGACCCGACTACGACCTGAGCGTGGTCGAGCAGGCCGTCGCATGGCGGGACAACTTCAATCCGGAGTCGGTGGCCGGTATCGCCTGATCGAACACCGTCTGATCGAATCAGCGGGATTCGATTTCCGCCGGGCGATGTGGCAGGGGCGGCGGCCCGTGGACCCGCGTCGCCGCCCTCGGCGCGCCGCCGGCCCCGCTAGGGTTCTCGGCTATGGCCCGTTTGCCCGTCTCGCGCCCGCGTGCGCTGATCGCGCTGATGGCGGCGATGATGCTGCTGTTCGCCGTCGCCTGCAGTTCCGACGGCGGCAGCTCGTCGCAGGCCTCGAACCTGTGCGCACCGCCCGGGCCCTCGGCCGCCTCCCCCGCGCCGACGAAACTGGCGAGCGGTGCGACGGCCGGCACCGATCGCTACACCACCGCGACCACCGCGCCGCTGAGTTCGATCGATATCACCAAGCTCGGTTTGTCCCAGCCCGGTGTGCTGAGCGTGGGTACGCTGTCGGACGCGCCGCCGAGTATCTGCGTGAATCCGTCGGGGACCTTCACCGGATTCGACAACGAACTGCTGAAGGCGATCGCCGCGAAGCTCGGATTGCGGGTGCAGTTCTCCGGCACCGAATTCGCCTCGCTGCTCTCGTTGGTCGCCACCGGCCGGTTCGACGTGGGGTCGTCGAGCATCACCACCACCGATGCGCGGCGGCAGCAGGTCGGTTTCACCAACGGCTACGACTTCGGTTACTTCTCGCTCGTGGTGCCCAACGGCAGTGCGATCCAGGGGTTCTCGGATCTGAAACCGGGCGTGCGGATCGGCGTGGTGCAGGGCACCGTGCAGGACGAATACGTCAGCGGCACCTTGCATCTGGACGCGGTGAAATTCCCCGACTACAACACCGCCTACGCGAATCTGAAGACCGGGCAGATCGATGCCTGGGTCGCGCCGTCCCAGCAGGCCACCGGTGCGATCAAACCGGGTGATCCCACCTCGATCGTGCAGAACACCTTCAGCCTGGACAATTTCACCGCATGGGCGGTCCGCAAGAACAATCAGCCGCTGATCGACGCACTCAATTCCGGCCTCGACGCCGTGATCGCGGACGGGACCTACGCCAAGCTCTACTCCGATTGGGTGCCGCGCCCGCTGCCGCCGGGCTGGAAACCGGGCTCCAAATCCGCGCCGATGCCGCAACTTCCGGACTTCGAGAAGATCGCGGCCGAACATCAGCACAGCGGTCAGCAGAACGCACCGAAATCGACGCTGACGCAATTGAAGGAAACGTTCTTCGACTGGTCGTTGTACCGCAAGGCATTTCCTGATCTGTTCAAGACCGGTTTGCCGAATACGCTGATTCTGGCGCTGGTTTCGGGAGTGCTGGGCACGCTGATCGGCATTCTGCTGGCGGTGGCCGGTATTTCGCGCACTCGCTGGTTGCGGTGGCCCGCGCGGGTCTACACCGACATCTTCCGCGGTTTGCCCGCGGTGGTGATCATCCTGTTGATCGGCCTGGGCATCGGCCCGATCGTCAAGGGGATCACCGGGAACAATCCGTACTGGCTGGGCGCGGTGGCGCTGGCGCTGCTGGCCTCGGCCTATATCGGCGAGATCTTCCGCTCGGGTATCCAATCGGTGGAGCCGGGGCAGTTGGAGGCCGCGCGTGCGATCGGATTCGGCTATCGGCAGTCCATGACGCTGGTGGTGATTCCGCAGGGTGTGCGGCGGGTGCTGCCGGCGCTGATGAACCAGTTCATCGCGCTGATCAAGGATTCCTCGCTGATCTACTTCCTCGGCCTGCTCGCCTCCCAGCGGGAACTGTTCGCCGTCGGCCGCGACCTGAATTCCCAGACCGGAAATCTGTCGCCGCTGGTCGCGGCGGGCCTGGTCTATCTGCTGCTCACCATCCCGCTCACCCACCTGGTGAACTACATCGACCGCCGATTGCGCACCGGCCGCGCCGAAGCCGCCGCCGACGAAATCGACCAGGCAGTCATCACGGAAGGACGCGGAGCGTGAGCGACCAGAATGCCAACGGCGTGAGCGACCAGAATGCCAACGGCGTGAGCGACCGGAAGAGCGCCGGCGTGGGCACCAGTTCCTCGCTGACCGGGGTGGATCTGTATCTGACCCTCGGCAACAACCAGGTGCTGCGCGGCGTCGACATCCACGTCGAGGCCGGTCACACCACCACGGTCATCGGCCCGTCCGGTTCGGGAAAATCAACCCTGCTGCGGGTGTTGAACCGTCTGCACGAACCCGATTCCGGCGATGTGCTGATCGACGGGGTGTCGGTGCTGGGCGAGAATCCGGATCGGCTGCGGCAGCGCATCGGGATGGTCTTTCAGCATTTCAATTTGTTCCCGCACAAGACGGTGGCGGAGAACGTGGCCCTCGGACCGCGGAAATTGCGCGGCCTGAGCAAGGAAGCGGCGCGGGCGCTGGCATTGGAGCAACTCGAGGCGGTCGGATTGGCGGCGCGCGCCGATACCCGCCCGGCGAATCTGTCCGGTGGTCAGCAGCAGCGCGTCGCCATCGCCCGCGCGCTGGCGATGAAGCCGGAATTGATGCTGTTCGACGAGGCGACCTCGGCCCTGGACCCGGAGTTGGTCAAGGGTGTGCTCTCGCTGATGGCGGATCTGGCTTCCGGCGGTATGACGATGATCGTGGTGACCCACGAAATGGGTTTCGCCCGTTCCGTTTCCGACAGCGTGGTGTTCATGGACCAGGGCAAGGTGGTGGAGTCGGGGTCACCGGACCGCCTCTTCGACGATCCGGAAACCCCACGCCTGCAACAGTTTCTGTCCCAGATCCTCTAACTGCCCGAACTGCTGCCGCTGAACGGCATATTGGCGAACTGCGCGAAACTGCCCTGCGCTCCGCTGTAGACGTTGAGGTCGGTATTGCCCGCGATACCGGGCACACTGCCGGAATCGGTGGTCTGCCAGAAGGTCCACGCCGGCCAGCCGCCGGGCACCTCGGGCTGGGCGTTACCGCGGTAATCGGCGATCCACAGCGGATATTGGTGGAACTGGTCGGAATCGGCCATCGCCGTCTGCCAGAACCGTGGGTAGGTGTAGATGATCGGCACGCGGCCGGTCAACGCCTGCACCGTGGTCAGATAGCGATGAGTCCAGTCGATCAGCGCCGCCGGGGGCAATCCGCCGGAATTCTCCATATCGAGAACCGGCGGCAGATCCAGCGGGCCGTTCTGGCCGAGGACGACCGCGGCGTAGAGGGCGGCCTGCGGTTCCGGCGGCATATCCGGATGAGCGTAGTGATAGGTGCCGCGCGCGACCCCGGCCGCGCGCATGAGCAGGCTGTCGGGGACGAAATAGGGATTGACGTAGTTCAGCCCCTCGGTGGCCTTCACCATGGCGAAGTTGTGCCCGGAGGCGCGGACCGCGAACCAATCGATCAGACGGCCGTCGATGTGCTGCCAGGACGACACATCCGGCCCGGTGGGTCCGGCGGAGGCGATACCGGTTGCCGAGAATATGCCGGCAACGGCGAGCAGCGGCAGGGCTGCGGTGAAGCGACGGACTTTCGGACGAGCCACGGTGCGTCGATACATGGCTACGAGAGTAGGCAGCCGAGGCGCTTGTGACCAGTGTTTACGTGTGACTCATCCGAGCCAGTCGAGGACCGCGGCCGCCGTCCAGGACTGCTGCATGCTCCCCAGCGGGTCCCCGGTGAACGGGTCGTAGTACTCCGCGAAGCTGCCGTCGCCCGCCTGCCGCAAACCTTCCGCACGCAGCATGAAGGACCGCTCGGCCCAGCCGCGGCGGGCGAAGACCCAGGAGAACAGCCAGCTCATCACCGGCCAGACCGGTCCGCGCCAGTATTCGCGCGGGCGGAAATCCTTCGACACCGGCGAGGTCGAGGGCGGCAGTGCGTAGCGCAGATCGGGGTGTCCGCAGAAGCGCGGACCTTCGAACAGTCGCAGCAGGCTGCGTTCGGTGGCGCGCGGCAGTCCCCCGCACAGCAGCGGTGCGAACATGGCCAGCGTCTCGGTACCGATCCACTCGTCGGCGCGCAGGTCGAAGTCGCGCGCGGCGCCGGAGCGCGGGTCGGCGGTGGCGATCACGCCGGCGCGGAAATAGTCGGCCCACTCGTAGAGCTCGCGCACGTCGGCGTGCGGCATGCGGTAGTCCTCCCCGATTCCCGCCAGCACCTCGCAGGCCAGCGCGAAGACGGCGGTGACGAAGACATCCTCCACAGCGAAGCTCATCGTCGAGGCGAGTTGAAAATCGTCGTATCCACAACGACGCATTTGTTCCACAAGCCACAGGTAGCGGTCGTATTCGCGATCGGAGGGACGCTGCGCCGGGTCGACCACGTCGATATCGGCCCGCCGATACGGCGGCAGGTCGCCGACCACCACGTTGGCGTAGGCGCGATCCCACCGCGGCGAATTGTCCATTCCGGATTCCCAGCCGTGATACAGGGTGATCCGGCCGTGCTGTTTGGGGTCGCGGGCATGGGCCAGCCAGCGATGCCACCGCATCAGATCGACCCA
This sequence comes from Nocardia sp. MDA0666, assembly GCF_003023875.1. Taxonomy (NCBI): domain Bacteria; kingdom Bacillati; phylum Actinomycetota; class Actinomycetes; order Mycobacteriales; family Nocardiaceae; genus Nocardia; species Nocardia sp. MDA0666. Next base: position 67,264 of record NZ_PYHT01000006.1, on the reverse strand, counting down.
GCGCCGATCCAGGAATTCCGCGGCGACCGCCCGGGTGGTGCGGCCGTGGCGCCGGGAATGGTCGAGGATGCGCTGAACCGCGATCGCGTGCACCGGCGGCTGGGTGATGCCCGATGTATCGGGACCGGCGGGGGCGTTCGTGGCCAGCCGGCGACACTCCCACCGGCTCGGTCCCGGGAAATAGCCGTCCACCCCGTTGGCGAACACAATGTGCGGGATCATCCCGTTGCGCCACTGCGCCGACAGCAGGGTGTCGAGTTCGACCACGGCGCGCTCCACGCTCAGCGGCGCCAGGCCGACCGCGACGAAGGCGGCGTCCCAGCTCCACATATGGGGGTAGAGCTTCGGGGCCGCGCTGGTCATGGTCCCCAGATCGTTGCCGCGGAGCAGGTAGGAGGCCCGGGCAGCCAGTTGGGTGGGGGTGAAGCCGGGACCGTTCATTTCCCTATTCTGCGACGTCACCTTCAGATATGCGCGCCGCCCCGGCGTCGCGTGCCGCACACCGGCCGCTGCTGGGGCATGGTCCGGCCCGGTCACCGGTTCGGCAGTGTCCACCCTCATCGCCTCGTTCTTCGTCATGCGCGGTGTTCGTCCCCGCCCGCCGCTGTGAGCCGGTTGTTCGAATCCGGATTACACCCATCGGCCGGGGCTCGCCACCGATGGACGACAGATGTCCGCTCGCGGCGGTGCAATTGTCCGGGACGTCCCTCCCCGGTGCGTAGCGTCGCGACGGTCCGGTGCGTAGCGCCGCGACGGTGCCGTGCGTAGCAAGCGCCGCCCCGGCCGGGGCGGTCGGGGTCTACGGTGAGCACATGGCCGCAACTTCGGAATCCACTGCCGCGCAGGATGTACCGACCGCCTTGATCACCGGCGCCAGCCGGGGCCTGGGGGCCGCGATCGCGCGGGAGCTGGCGGGAACGCACCGGCTGCTGCTGGGCGCGCGCTCGGCGGAATCGCTGGCGCCGATCCGGACGGAACTTCCCGATGCCGAGCCGTGGCCGGTCGATCTGACCGATTACGCCGCACTGCCCGCCGCCACGGCGCCGATCGACCGCCTGGACGTACTGGTGCACAACGCGGGTGTCGCCGAACTGGGATCGATCGCCGAATCCTCGGTCGAGCAGTGGCGAAACACCTTGGAAGCCAATCTGATCGCCGTCGCCGAGCTGACCCGGCTGCTACTTCCCGCGCTGCGCGCCGCGAGCGGCCATGTGGTGCTGATCAATTCGGGCGCCGGCCTGCGCGCCAACCCGGGCTGGGGAGTGTACGCGGCGAGCAAGTTCGGACTGCGCGCCTTCGGTGACGCGCTGCGGCTGGAGGAACCGAGCCTGCGCGTCACCTCCGTCCACCCGGGGCGCATCGACACCGAAATGCAGCGCGCGATCGTCGCCTCCGAGGAGCGGGATTACAACCCGGACGAATTTCTCACCGCGGCGACCGTCGCCCGTGCCGTCCGCAATGCCGTCGAGACGCCTCGCGACGCGCACCCGACCGAGATCGTGCTGCGGCCGATCGCCCGCTGAATCGGCTGGAGGCCGACGCGCCGCAACGACCGACGTCTCATGCGACGACGTTCACCAGCTTGCCGGGCACGACGATGACCTTGCGCGGGGTCTTGCCGGCGAGGAATTCCAGCAGCTTCTCGTCGGCGAGCGCCGCCGTCTCCACCGTCTTCGCATCGGCATCCGCCGGTACGCTGACCCGGCTGCGGACCTTGCCGTTGACCTGGATCGGATATTCGACCGAATCCTCCACCAGCAGTGCGGGATCCGCGATCGGGAAGGGGCCGTGCGCCAGCGCCGTGCTGTGTCCCAGGCGTTCCCACAGTTCCTCGGCGATATGCGGGGCCATCGGGGCCAGCATCAGCACCAGCGGTTCCACCACGGTGCGCGGGGCGCCCTGCGGGTACTGCTTGGTCAGATGGTTGGTCAGCTCGATCAGCTTCGCGCCGGCGGTGTTGTCGCGCAGGGCGGCGTAGTCGGCGTCGACGCCGTCGATCGTCTTGTGCAGCAGGCGAAGTGTGGCATCGGCCGGCTCGGCGTCGGTGACCCGCGCGGCCCCGGACTCCTCGTCGACCACCAGGCGCCACACCCGCTGCAGGAAGCGGTGCGCGCCGACGACGTCCTTGGTCGCCCAGGGACGTGAGGTGTCCAGCGGGCCCATCGACATCTCGTACAGCCGGAAGGTGTCCGCGCCGTACAGATCGCACATCTCGTCGGGGGAGATGGCGTTCTTCAGCGATTTGCCGATCTTGCCGTACTCCTGGAAGACCTCGATCTCCACACCGGAGGTGTTCGTCCAGAAGAACTTGCCGTCCCGCTCCACCACCTCGGCGGCCGGAATGTAGGTTCCGCGCTCGTCGGTGTAGGCGAAGGCCTGGATGTAGCCCTGGTTGAACAGCCGCCGATACGGTTCCGGACCCGACACCTCGCCCAGGTCGAACAGCACCTTCTGCCAGAACCGTGCGTACAGCAGATGCAGCACCGCGTGTTCCACGCCGCCGACGTACAGATCGACGCCGCCGGGGTCGTTCGCACCGTGTTCGGCCGGGCGCGGGCCGAGCCAGTAGCGCTCGTTCTCCGGCGCGCAGATCGCCTCCGAGTTGGTCGGGTCGGTGTAGCGCAGCTGGTACCAGGAGCTACCGGCCCACTGCGGCATCACGTTGGTGTCGCGGCGGTAGGTCTTCGGCCCGTCGCCCAGATCCAGTTCGACGGTCACCCAATCGGTGGCCTTGGCCAGCGGTGGCGACGGTTCGGAATCGGCGTCATCGGGATCGAAGGTGACCGGCGCGAAGTCGCGCACCTCCGGAAGTTCCACCGGCAGCATCGATTCCGGCAGCGGATGGGCGGCACCCTGCTCGTCGTAGACGATCGGGAACGGCTCGCCCCAGTAGCGCTGGCGGGCGAACAGCCAGTCGCGCAGCTTGTACTGGATGGTGCCCTTGCCGTGGCCGTCGCGTTCCAGGCGTTCGACGACGGTGGCCTTGGCGGTCTCGACGTCCAGCCCGTTCAGGTAGTCGGAGTTCACCAGCAGGCCGTCACCCGAGTACGCCGACTCCGAGATATCGCCTCCGGCAATCACTTCCACGATCGGCAGGCCGAACGCCCGCGCGAACTCCCAGTCGCGCTGGTCGTGGCCGGGCACCGCCATGATCGCACCGGTGCCGTAGCCCGAGAGCACATAGTCGGCGATGAAGATCGGCAGCTGCGCGCCGTTGACCGGGTTGGTGGCGTAGGCGCCCAGGAAGACGCCGGTCTTCTCCTTGTTCTCCTGCCGCTCCAGATCGGATTTGGCGGCGATCGACTTGCGGTAGGCCGCAATGGCTTCGGCAGGGGAGGGCGCGTCGAAGGTCCACCGGGTGTCGACGTCCGCGGGCCACTGCGCGGCGGCCAGCCGGTCCACCAGTTCGTGCTCGGGAGCCAGCACCACATAGCTCGCCCCGAACAGCGTGTCGGGCCGGGTCGTGAAGACCTCGATGTTCTCCCCGTTCGCGCCGAACGAGACCTCGGCACCCCGGGAACGCCCGATCCAGTTGCGCTGCATGGCCTTCACGTTGTCCGGCCAGTCCAGCAGGTCCAGGTCGTCGACCAGGCGGTCGGAGTAGGCGGTGATGCGCATCATCCACTGCCGCAGGCGTTTCCGGAACACCGGGAAGTTGCCGCGCTCGCTGCGACCGTCGGCGGTGACCTCTTCGTTGGCCAGCACGGTGCCCAGTCCCGGGCACCAGTTGACCATCGAATCCGATTGGTAGACCAGGCGATACGAGTCCAGGATCTCGCCCTGTTGGGCGGCGGACAACTCGGCCCACGCGCGACCGTCGGGGGTGGGCCGCTCGCCGGCGGCGAATGCGGCCACCAGATCCGCGATCGGGCGGGCCTTGTTCGCCGAGGCGTCGTACCAGGCGTTGTAGATGCGCAGGAAGATCCACTGCGTCCACTTGTAGAACTCGGGGTCGGTGGTGGCGAACGAACGGCGCCGGTCGTGCCCCAGGCCCAGCCGGTCCAGCTGGCGCTGCATGGTGGCGATATTGGATTCGGTGGTCACCCGGGGATGCGCGCCGGTCTGCACCGCGTACTGCTCGGCGGGCAGGCCGAAGGCGTCGTACCCCAGCGCGTGCAGAACATTGCGACCGTGCATGCGGTGGTAGCGCGCGAACACGTCGGTGGCGATATAGCCCAGCGGATGGCCGACGTGCAGGCCCGCACCCGACGGATACGGGAACATGTCCTGGATGAACAGCTTGTCGGCCGGGGTCGCGCCGGCCAGCGGGCCGACCGGATTCGGCGCGTGGAAGGTGCCGCGCTCCGCCCACACCCGCTGCCACTTGCTCTCCAGGGCGCCGGCCAGTTCGGCGTTGTAGCGGTGTGCGGGCACATCGGTTCCGGGAAGCGTGGGCAGGCTGCTTTCGGGCCCGTCACCCCGGCCGGTCGATGCGCCGGCTGTATCGGTTGCACGAGTGTCCTGCACGGTCCTGCCTTCTTGTCGCCGAGTTCCCCTGGTGAACGTCTGTGGACAACGTCGTCACTCAGGGTAGAGCCTGCGCACGTCAGCACCCAAAAAGGGGTGAGCGGGGCGTTCGTGGCGGCGGCGAGCCCCGCGGGCGCCACGTTTTGATACCGGAGTACCGTATTCCGGGTGTTCGTGGTCGCGCTCCTCCTGTTTCTGCTTGCGGCCGTGGCCGTGGTCACGGGCGTGCTCGGGCTGACCGGCACCCTGCCGCCCAATCGGTTCTTCGGTGTCCACACCGAAGAGGCCCTGCGCACCGAAGAGGCGTATCGCGTGGCCAACCGCGTCGCCGGGCCCACCTCGGTCGGTGCGGGTCTGCTGCTCGCCGCCGCCGGTGCCATCGCGCTGGTCGCGACCGTATGGGTGGGCTTGGCCGCCGCCGCGGTAGCGCTGGTCGTGGCGCTGTTCACCCTGGGCGCCGGCGTGAACGCGGCGAACGAGGCCATCGCGGGCCTCGCCCCGGCCGAGACCGGCGGCTGCGGTAGCTCCTGCGGCGCGTGCTCACTGCGCGACGCCTGTCAGCCCGCCAAGTGATCCGCCCGCCGTCCGGTATGACGGCACCGCTCACCGTCGGCTTCGACCTCGATATGACGTTGATCGACTCCCGTCCCGGTATCCGCGCCTGCTATCGGGAATTGTCGCGGCGCACCGGCACGCCGATCGACAGCGATCTGGTCGTCACCCGCCTCGGCCCGCCGCTGGAACACGAGCTGGCGAACTGGTTCCCCGCCGACCGTGTCCCCGCCGTCGCCGATCTGTATCGGGAGATGTATCCGGAGTACGCGATCACCGGCACGGTGGAACTGCCCGGCGCCCGCACGGCGGCCGCGGCGGTGCGAGCGCTGGGTGGCCGCGTGATCGTGGTCACCGGCAAATACGAACCGAACGCGAAACTGCATCTGACCCACCTCGACATCCCGGCCGATGCGGTGATCGGCGACCTGTGGGCCGAGCAGAAGGCCGAGGCGCTGCGCGACCACGAGGCGAGCGTGTACGTGGGCGACCATATCGGCGATATGCGCGGCGCCCGCGCCGCGGCGGCCTATGCGGTCGGCGTGACCAGCGGTCCGTGTGACGCGGCCGAGCTGCGGGCCGCCGGCGCCGATGTCGTCCTGCGTGACCTCACCGAATTCCCGGGCCTGCTGCACGAACTCGTGAGCTGACCTCGGCCGGACGCTACCGCCGGTCCGTGTCGCACTCCGGCGCGGGGATAGAACGGGACAGCGGGCTGCCGGCCGGAAGGACGTAGAACACGGTGAGCCGCAACGGTTTTCGACTGCGATTGCGGGCCGTGTGAGCGTGCGTGGCGCCGGCGGGCTCGCGGAAAATCCGGCCGGGGCGATAGGTGACCGGTACGCAGTCGGTTCCGGGGTGGTCCAGGGTGCTGCCGGTGACCAGGACGAACAGGGTGCCGTCATGATAGTGCCAGCCGCTGTCACCGCCCGGTTCGACGATCGTCTGCCGGAGCAGGAAATCCCGCCCCGCGCACCGGAACCGCAGCAGCACCCGGCTGCGGGTACCCACGGCCGGCGGCGGATTGGGCTGGAAACGTCCGGGAAGGGGCATACCCCGATGATGCGGCTAGACGATGCCCAACGCCAGCATCGCGTCGGCGACCTGGGTGAAACCGGCGATGTTCGCACCGGCCACGTAATCGCCCGGGGTGCCGTACTCCTCGGCGGTCTCGAGGCAGCGGTCGTGGATGCCGCGCATGATCGTCTCGAGGCGTTGCTCGGTGTGCTCGAAGGTCCATGAATCGCGGGAAGCGTTCTGCTGCATCTCGAGTGCGCTGGTGGCCACGCCACCGGCATTGGCCGCCTTGCCCGGTGCGAAGGTCACGCCCGCGTCGATCAGCAGCCGGAAGGCCTCGGGGGTGCAGGGCATGTTGGCGCCCTCCGCGACGATGGCGCAGCCGTTCTCGATCAGCAGGCGGGCGTCGCTGCCGTTGAGTTCGTTCTGCGTCGCACACGGCAGCGCGATATCGCACGGCACCGCCCAGATCGAGCCGGAATCCACGAAATACGCCGAGCCGCGGGCGATATCGGGGTATTCGTGGATGCGGCCGCGCCGGTCGTGCTTGATCTCCTTGAGCAGTTCGAGGTCGATCCCCTTGTCGTCGACGATGTAACCGGAGGAGTCGGAACAGGCGACGACCGTGCCGCCCAGCTGGTGCACCTTCTCCACGGCGTAGATCGCGACATTGCCGGAGCCGGAGATCACCACGCGTTTGCCCTCGAAACTGTCGCCGCGCCGGTCGAGAATCTGCTCGGTGAAGAAGACGGTGCCGTATCCGGTCGCCTCGGGGCGCACCTGCGAGCCGCCCCAGCTCAGCCCCTTACCGGTGAGCACGCCGGATTCGTAGCGGTTGGTGATGCGTTTGTACTGGCCGAACAGGTAGCCGATCTCGCGCCCGCCGACGCCGATGTCACCGGCCGGCACATCGGTGTATTCGCCGATGTGCCGGTACAGCTCGGTCATGAAGGACTGGCAGAAGCGCATCACCTCAGCATCCGAGCGCCCCTTGGGGTCGAAATCCGAGCCGCCCTTGCCGCCGCCGATCGGCATTCCGGTGAGCGAGTTCTTGAAGATCTGCTCGAAGCCGAGGAATTTCACGATGCCCAGATAGACCGACGGATGGAATCGGAGGCCGCCCTTGTAGGGCCCGAGCGCCGAATTGAACTCCACCCGGAAACCGCGATTGATCTGCACCGTCCCGCTGTCGTCGACCCACGGGACGCGGAAGATGATCTGCCGCTCCGGTTCGCACAACCGACGGATCACGGCGGCGTCGACGTACTGGGGGTGTTTGGCGACGACCGGTCCGAGGCTGTCCAGTACTTCCCGAACAGCCTGGTGGAACTCCGATTCGCCGGGGTTGCGCTGCAGTACCTCGGCATAGATGTCCTGCAGCTTCTCGTCCAGGGCGGCCATGGACGCACTCCTTCCGGTCGTCGTCGACTGCGCCGACGGCCCGGGCCGGATGGTGCCGGCCCGGGCCGCTCGGCCTCTTTCCTACGTTCTCACGCGCGGACGATGCGGTTTCGACCGGTATGTCCGTTAATCACTGGGTGGTAGCTCAGTTGGTCTTACGGCGGAACAACGAGCGCGACCACAGGTAGCCGACCACCGCGAAACCGAGGCACCAGGCCACCGCCGCGACGCCGTTACCTCCGATGGCCGTACCCATGAGCAGTCCGCGCAGGGTTTCGGTCAGGGGTGTGAAGGGCTGGTACTGCGCGAACTGGCGGACACCGGCGGGCATCGTGTCGGTGGGTGCCAGGCCGCTGCCGAGGAAGGGAAGGAAGATCAGCGGAGTGGGGGTGTTGCTCGCGCCCTCCGGTGTTTTGGCGGCCAGCCCGAAACCCACTCCGAGCCAGGCCAATCCGAAGATCACCAGGATGATGAGGCCGAAGGCGGCCAGCCACTCCACGATCGTGGCATCGGGCCGGAAGCCGATCAGCACGGCGACCGCGACCATCAGCCCGACGCCGAGCACGCCCTGGATCACGGTCCCGGCGACCTGTCCGGTGAGGATCGAGGAATGTGCCATGGGCATGGTCCGGAACCGGTTCACGATGCCCTTGGTCATATCCGAGGCGATGGCCACCGCGACGCCGACCACCAGATAGGCCGGGATGATGAGCATCATGCCGGGGACCAGATAGTCGATGTAACTGCCACCGGTGGCCTTCTCCAGCGCGCCGCCGAAGATGTAGTTGAACATCAGCAGCATCACCAGCGGCATGATGAACATGCTGATCGTCATGCCGGGATATCGCTTGGCGTGCACCAGGTTCCGGCGCAGCATGGTGCGGGAGTCGGCGAGGGTGTGCGTGGTCATCGTGCGGTTTCCTTCTCGGGTGCGGAGTGGCCGGTGAGGGTGAGGAAGACGTCGTCGAGATCGGGTGTGTGCACCGAGAGGCTCTCGGGCTCGAGGTGGGCGCGGCCGAGCCGGTCCAGCACGTCGCGCAGGGATGCGACGCCGCCGTCGCTGGGCACCGCCAGCGTCGAGTCCGTGGTCGTGCCGCCGAGTAGTCCGGCGGCGCTGCGCAGTTGTTCGTCGTCGCCGAAGGTCAGGCGGATATGTCCGCCCGGCACAAGGCGTTTCAGCTGTTCGGGGGTGCCCTCGGCGACGATCCGGCCGTGGTCGAGTACCGCGATCCGGTGCGCGAGTTGGTCGGCCTCCTCCAGGTACTGGGTGGTGAGGAAGATGGTGACCCCGTCGGCGACCAGTTCGCGGATGATGTCCCACATTCCGCGCCGGCTGCGTGGGTCCAGGCCCACCGTGGGTTCGTCGAGGAAGATGATGCGCGGCTCGCCGACCAGCGTCATCGCCAGGTCGAGCCGGCGCGTCATACCGCCGGAGTAGCTTCCGGCGACCTTGTCGGCGGCGTCGCGCAGGTCGAAGCGGGACAGCAGGTCCTCGGCGATGCGCCGGCCCTCGCCGCGGGGCAGATGGTGCAGATCCGCCATCAGCAGCAGGTTCTCGCGTCCGGTGAGCAATTCGTCGACCGCCGAGAACTGGCCGGTCACGCCGATGGCGGTGCGGACGGCATCGGGTTCGGCGACCGGATCGTGGCCGCCGACGCGCAGACTGCCGTCGTCGGGCCGGGTCAGGGTGGCGAGGATGTGGACGGTGGTGGTCTTGCCCGCGCCGTTGGGACCGAGCAGCGCGAAGATTCTGCCCTCGGGCACGGTGAGGTCGATACCGTCGAGCACCACGTGGTCGGCGAACGATTTGCGCAGGCCGGTGACCGAGATGGCCGGTGAACTCATGGTCGTCCTTTCATAATGAGATAGCGATGAATGCATGCGTCGACCGAGCCGTGTCCGCGGGTTTCCGGCGGACAAGGTAGGTCGATATCGAATTGTCTTGCGGCCGAACTCATGTCGACCCGAAGCGGTCGATCAGATGTCGAGATCCTCGATCTGCGGATGCTCGGTCAGATCGCTGATGCGGTCGTACAGCTTGTCGGGAACCCTGCCTTTCAGGTCGGCCGGCGACTCGTAGATGTCCAGGGTGAATTCACCCCAGTCCGGATCGGTGACGCCGAGCATCCGCCGCCAATTGGTCAGATCCTTCAGCCAGTTCGTATCCGTGGGGTACTCGGCCCATTCGGAACGCTGCCGGTGCAACACGTATTTGCCCTTGCGCGTGCGGAATACGCGGATTCGCTCGAAACGCGCGTCGCTCATATCGCTCGACTCGGTGAGCAGTGCGCCCGAGAACCGCACCTGCCGGGCGCCGTTGTGGCCGACCCGCAGGACGATTTCGTCGTATCCCTGCAGGCGTCCCTCCTCCAGTTCGATGTACCGGCGCAGTGCCGTCACGATCGCACCCGACAGATTGCCGCCGACCAGCTCCTGTGCGCGCTGGAACAGGGGGAGATCGTCATCGGAGACGTACACGGTCTTGTTCGGCATGGCTCCAACTATACGTAGATGTATACGTACACACAAGAGCGTCCTTCCGAGATTGCATGCGGCGGCGGTGAACCGGCCGGGGGCGTGCTTCGTATCCCCGCTGAGTGCGTTCGGTCCGGCAGTGCGGCCGGCTTCGGACCGCCCCACGGGAAGGAGCGGCGATGCCGACACGAGTGGTCGACTATCTGGTGCAGGCCGTATCGGACATGGGCGTGCGACATATCTTCGGGGTCGACGGCGCCAATATCGAAGATCTCTACGACGCGGCCTACGACGCCGCGGACCGGATCACCGCGGTGGTGGCCAAACACGAATTCGCCGCCGCCACCATGGCCGACGGATATGCCCGCTCCACAGCGGGTTTCGGCGTGGTCTGCGCGACCTCCGGGGGCGGGGCGATGAATCTGGTTGCCGGACTGGCGGAATCGCACGCCTCGCGGATTCCGGTGCTCGCGCTGGTGGGCCAGGCGCCGACCGATCTGGAAGGGAAAGGCGCGTTTCAGGATTCCAGCGGACGAGCCGGAACCTTCGACGCCGCAGAGCTTTTCGATACGATCTCCCTGTATTGCGCGCGGGTGGAGGCACCCGCCTCGCTACCGGCGCATCTGTCCCGCGCCGTCGCGGCGGCACGGGCGGGCGGTCCGGCGGTCCTGCTCCTGCCGAAAGATGTGCAGCAGGCCGAACTCGACGCCGATCCGTTCGTCGCGCCGCGTCCGATGCACGGGCGAGACGATGCCGGTATCGAACGGCTCCTGGAGGGGCTGCGCGCGGCCCGGGCGGTCGGCAAGGTCGTGATCATCGCGGGCACGCAGGTCGCCCGCGACGATGCCCGCGACGAACTGCGCGATCTGGCGGCGGTTCTCGATGCCGGAGTCGGCGTCGCACCCGACGCCAAGGATGTGTACGACTGCACCGAACACGGCTTCCTCGGTGTCGCCGGAAGTATGGGCCATACGGAACTGGCCGACGCCCTGCGCGGCAGTGCGCTGTGCCTGCTGGTCGGCACCCGGATGCCGGTTACCACGCGAGCCGGCCTCGAATCGGTACTCGGCGTGTCGACGGCGTCGGTCGGCGGCGAGCCGCCCTACCTCCCCACGGTCCACGCGACCAGTACCGATCTGGCCGCCACCCTCCGCGAACTGACCTCGGAGCTGACGAGCGGCGCGGGCCGGGTGCACCGGGCGGAACCGCGGCGGCCGCGCCGGGCGCCGGATCCACTACCGGTGCCACCGGCGGACGGGCCGGGGCTGCGGTATCGCGATATCGTCGAAACACTCAACGCCACAGTGCGTTCCGATACCGATGTCTTCGCCGACGCGGGCAATACCGGCGCCTCGGTGGTCCATCACCTGCGCCCACCGCGCGACGGCCGCTTCGTCGTCGCCCTCGGCATGGGCGGCATGGGGTACGCCTTCGGCGCCGCCATCGGGTCCTGCTTCGCCCGCCGGCACCGGGCCGACGGTACCGAGCGCCGCACCGTGGTCGTGGCCGGGGACGGCGCTTTCTACATGCACGGCATGGAAATTCACACCGCGATCCACTACGGACTGCCGGTGACCTTCGTCGTCCTCGACAACTCCGCGCACGGCATGTGCGTGACCCGTGAGCAGCTGTTCTACGGAGATCGCTACAGCTTCAACAGATTCCGCAAGTCGCATCTGGGAGCCGGTATGGCGGCGATGTTCCCGGATCTGCCCGCCTTCTCGCCGGCGACGCCGGCCGAACTCGCGACAGTGCTGTCGTACTGCCTGGAAACGCCTGGGCCCTCGTTCGTTTCGATCGACTGCGATCCGGACGAGATACCGCCGTTCATCCCTTTCCTGTCCGTATCGAGGAGGAATCCGTGACCATCAGCACCGCATCCGCGCTCAGCGATATCCCCGACCATCCGCATCGGGTCATGCCCGGATTGTTGCGTATCGAGAATTCCGATCGCGAGACGACCACTCCGATCATCATGGATATGCTGCGCTCGGTCTATCCCCACGACCAGGTCTTCGGGCAGTTCTGCCCGGTGCAGGACTACATCGCCGCACCGCCGCGCGAATTGTACGAATACCTCTCGCACACACAGAGTTTGGAGGAATGGACCTACAGCCTGCGTGGCTTCACCGAAACCGCCACCCCGGGACTGTGGGAATCCTACGATCGGCTGGGTAAGGACACCCGGATCTTCACTCGTACCGAGGCCAACCCGGATGCGATGACGGTGGATTACCACTGTGCGTGGGACCAGGGTGAACACCTGTGGATGATCTACCTGATGCGCGTCGTCGACGCCCAGGTGGTGTTGAACAAGCCCGGTTCGGTGGTGTTGTGGACCAATTGCCGCCACCCGTTCTACGACGCGAATCCCTATCCCGACAAGGCCCCGGAGGGCCGCAAGGTGTGGGTCGGCGATTTCTGGGAGATGTTCTCCGCCGGACACCGGCTGGAGCTGGACAACCTGAAGGCGATCGCCGAATACCGTGCCGCGCATGGACTTCCGATCACCCCCGAATGGATGAAGTGAGGAAGGTACGCCGAAATGGATTTCACCGATCCCGCCCTGCGGCTGGCACCGGTCAGTCTGGTCGATGTGGCCTCCTATCTGCCGGGTGAACCGGTAGGTACCGAATACTTCACGCAATTCTCGCGTTCGGAACGAATGGCGAAGAACGTCATGTTCCGCGCGCCGCACGGCCGCCATCACAAGGGCCGCGACGAAACCGCCGTGGATATGGTCGAACGCGCGGTCGCGCCGTTGATCGAACGGCACGGCGCCGACACGCTCGCCGATATCGACGTGCTGCTCACCCACACCCAGCTGCCCGACAATCCCGTCATGGGCGCCGGGCCGGAGGTGGCGCGGCGGCTGGGGATGAACCCGAAATGGGTCTTCGATGTGCACAACGGCGGCTGTGCGGCATTCATCCACATGATGATGCTGGCCCGGATGATTCTGCAGACGACCGACGCCCGCACCGCGTTGATCGCGACGACGCAGAACACCGCCGGACCGGTCTTCACGCAGACCGAGATTCGCAAACTCGCGCAGGCGCCGGTGCCGGGTGACGGCTGCGGAGTGGGATTGCTGGTCAAGGACAATCGTGCGCCGATCCTCGACGTGGAATGCCGTACCTTTCCGGAATTCGCCGGGGATATGGATTTCTCCACCGGCTCCGAACGCAAATACTGGGAACCCGGCGAGGGCCAGGGCTGCGTGAGTTTCACCGAATCGAAGGTGACGAAGGTCTTCGCGCGCGGCAACCGGCTGGTCCCCGAACTCGCCCTCGCGGTATGTGACCGCATCGGGGTCAAGGGCCGCGATATCGACACCTTCGTCACCAACCAGCCGAATCGGCTGTTCCTGCGGAACTGGCAAGATGCTCTGGAACTGCCCGCCGAACGCCATCCCGATTCCTTCGATCGGTGCGGAAATCTGTTCGCCGCGGGTATTCCCGTGACCCTCGATATCGAGAACCGGGCCGGCCGGTTGCGCAACGGTTCGGTGGTGCTGCTGGCCGCCTTCGCCCATGCCGGAGATTTCGCGGCCGCGGCCGCGGTGCGCTGGGGTGCGGCGTGATGGAATTCGATCTGGCACTGAGCGAAAACCCGTTCCCGCCATTGCCTTCCGTGCTGGCAGTGGTGAACGAGGCGATTCGCGACGCCAACCGGTATCCGGAATTCCTGCCTCGGCGGCTGCCCGCGGTGATCGCCGCGCATCTCGGCGTCGATGCCGATCAGGTGGTGGTCGGGGCGGGGGCGACCGGGGTGGCGCTGCAGATCATGCAGGCGGTCGCGGGACCGGGCCGGCGCATGGTGTTCGCGACGCCGACCTTCGACGGCTACCCGATCATGGCCGCCATGGCGGGGCTGGATGTCGTTGCGGTGCCGCTGGATTCGAACGGACGTCAGCGGCCGGCGGCGATGGCCCGCGCGGTCGACGACCGGACGGCTCTGATCGCGATCTGCCGCCCGCACAACCCGACCGGAACCGTGGTGCCCGCCGCGGAGTTGAAGGCCTTCCTGTTCGGCGTGCCGCGACATGTTCCGGTGATCCTGGACGAGGCCTATGTGGAATTTCTGGCCGATACCGAGACCGTCGACTCCCACGAACTCATCGCCCACTATCCCAATCTCCTGGTGTTGCGCACCTTTTCGAAGGCGTACGGGCTCGCCGGACTGCGCATCGGGTATGCCTTCGGTGCGCCGGAGCTGATCGCCCGGGTGCGGCGGCTGCAACTTCCGTTCGGAATGCCCGACTACGCCGTGGCGGCGGTGCGCGCCTGCTATGCCGCGTCGGCCGAGCTCGCCGCACGCATCGCCGATATCACCGCCGAACGGGAGTCACTGCGAACTGCGCTGCGGCACAGGGGTTTCGCCGTGCCGTGCAGCCGCGGCAACTTTCTCTACCTGCCGGGGCCCGCGGTGCACGCGACGCTGGCGGGCGCGGGGATCGCGGCCAAGGGGTATCCCGACGGCAGTGCGCGGATCGCGGTCGGTGATCCGCGTGCCGATGCCGCGGTACTGGACGCCCTCGACGGCCGTGCCGAGCCGGTGCCGCGCCTACGCCCGCCGTCCGCGCGGGCCACCGGGGATCGGTGCGCCGACTACCCGGTAGGGGTGGGGCGGTAAATTTTCTAGCAGCGCTAGACAAGCTAGTCATCTCCATCTACTGTTGCTGCATAAGCTAGCAACGCTAGATGATGACTAGGAGTCTTCCCATGCTGACCACATCCGCCCAGGTGCTCACCGTGCTGGCCGTTCTCGGCAACGCCATCGTCTACGGCACCGATGTCGCCGCCGCCCTCATCTTCCGGCCCGTCTACGCCAAACTCGACGACGCGACGATGACCGTCTCGGCCGGTTGGGGGCACTATTACGGCGACCGGCGGATGCCGTTCGCCGGTGCCGGCGGTGTGATCAGCACCGTCCTCGCCGTCGTCGTCGCGGCCGTCGCGGGAGCCACCGGCGCCGCGGTGGCGGCCGGGATCGCGTTGCTGGCGCTGCTGTCCTGGCTCGGCCTCTACGCGCGGATCGCCAAGCCGATCAACACCGCGCAGACCCAGGCGGCGATGACCGGCATCATCCCCGCCGACGCCCGTGCGCTGCAGGACAAGTGGGAGAGCATCCTGGGCTACCGGGTCGGCCTGCAGGCACTGGCAATCGCCGCCCTGTGCACCACCCTCGCCCTGCTGTGAACCGCGCCGACGGACTCGGCGGCCGCTCACACCGTTCCGCGCAGGAACACCTGGTTCGTTGTGGTCGAACGGATTTCGACCGATCGGATCTGATCCGGTGGGGCCGAGGTGATGCCGTCCGCGGTCACCGTCTGGCCGGGATGTGCCGTCCACTGCGCCACCATCGACTGGGTGCCGTCGGTGTGCACCACCCACAGGGCGCCGTCCCAGGTGTAATCCGTATCCGAGGGCGCGTAGTCGCACGACATGTTCACCCGGGTACCGGAACGCAGTTGCGTCAGAGTGAAATTCGCGGTGATCGGTGACGGGATCACCTGATCCATCTGCCGCTCCGTGACCACCTGCTCGGCGGTGGGCGGATTGTTGTGCTGGGTATGGGCGACGGTTATCGGGATGGTGATGGCGACCGCGGCCGCGGCGGCCGCCACCGCACCGGCCAGGGCGAGCCACGGACCGCTGCGGCTGCGCTTGCGCTCGCGCGCGTCGGCCAGGGAGGCGGGGGCTTCCCCCGGCTCGGTGCGGCCGGTTTCCGAGGGCGTTTCGCGGACCGTCGGCGTGCCCGTGGCCCTGTCCGGCTCGGCTGCGCCGGATCCGGCGGCCGGGCCGGTAGCGGGATGCGATTCGAAGGGCAGCATCCCGGCGCCGTCGGTGGTCGCCTCGCCGGCGCGCACCCGGTTCAGCAGGGCGTCGAAGCCGGCGTCGCCGAAACTGCCGGCATGGTCGGCGGACTCGTCGTCGAGCAGTGAGAGGGCGACGTCATCGGGTACGTGGCTGAGCAGTCCCGGCAGGCCCGACAGGTCCGCGACGGCGAGCCGGCATTCGTCGCAGTCGGCCAGATGCGCCTCGTATTCGAGCCGCTGGTCGCGGTCGAGGGCGCCGAGCAGATACGGCGCATCCCAGGTCGCGTAGTCGTCGTGTGACGTGGTGGCGGCCGTCATTTCGTCACCCCCATCTCCTGTAGGGCCGAACGCAACGCTCGCATCCCGTAGTGCATCCGGGATTTGACGGTGCCCTCGGGTATCGCCAGTTCGTTCGCTATCTGCTGTGTCGACAATCCGCGATAGTAGGCCCGCACGATCACCTCGCGGTGATCGGAACTCAGCCGGGCCAGCGCGTCGGTGATCACCCAACTGTCCACTGCGCGTTCCGCCTCATCCGGAGCCGTCTGTTCGGGCGGTGTGTCGGTGCCGTACTCGCGTCGATGCCGCGCACTGCGGAATTCGTCGACCGCGAGATGCCGGGCCACGGTGAACAGCCACGCCCGCGCCGAGGCCGTCGACTGGTCGAGGACCTGCGGCCGCTGCCATGCTCGCAGCAGCGTCTCCTGCACGATATCCTCGGCGCGCCCGGCATCGCCGACCAGGCTGTAGGTGAATCGCCACAGCGTCGGTGCATGCTCGTCGTAGAGCACCCGCAACAACTGCGCCCGGGAGGGCGCCGCGTCGACGGGGGGGATCGCGGAGTCAGACATCGGCGCCGACCGGGCGTATCCGCCGCCTCGGTCGAGGCGAGCGTCGGGGGACCACACTCCGTGGATACGTAATCAATTGCGTTCTAGTTCGATGGGGTGTGTCGCCAGCAGCGACAGCGGCAGCGGCTGCCGGCGCAACACGTGCGCCCACAGATCGGTGCGTCGCGCCAGCGGATCCGACGGCAACGCCGACAACACGATCCAGTCCCCGCGTTCCAGTTCGCCCTCCAGTTGGCCGAAGGTCCACCCGGCGTAGCCGGCGAAGATGCGGATGCCCTCGACCAACGGTGCGATCGAGTCGGGGTCGGAGTCCAGATCGAGCAGCGCCACGCGACCGTCCACGCGGCGCAGCCCGCGGATGCCCTCGATCGAGGCACCGACGCGGACCGTGGTCAGACACAGTGCCGAATCGCGCTTCACCGGCCCGCCCACATACAGGGTTCGGGGCCCGGCCGCGAGATCGGCCCAGCGTGGCAGCACATCCTGCACCGCGGTTTCGCTCGGGCGGTTCAGGACGACACCGAGACTGCCCGCATCGTTGTGTTCGACGATGTAGATCACGGTGCGCCGGAAAGTGGGCTCGACCAGCTCCGTTGCCGAGACCAGCAAGGTGCCGGGCCGCACCGCCTGATCCTCGTACCGGGATTCGCGTCTCGGGCGGTCGCCGTGTTCCTCTGCGCGTGCCACGGTAGTCATCATCGCACCGTCGCGGTGCGCGCGCTGTGTTTAATGGCGCGTGATTCGCGGTTGGATTCCGCAGCGGCCGGCTCGACGAGCCCGCCGGCTACTGCGGCAGGCCGAATCGTTCGCGCGCCCATTGCGGCACCATCGCGAGATATCGCGGCCGGGATTCGACGAAGTGATGGACCATCGGGCACAGCGGCAGAATGCCGAAGCCCTGCTCCACGGTCCGGTCGAGCGCACCCTGCACCAGCAGGCGGCCGTAGCCTTGGCCCTCGTACTGTGGGTAGATCTCGGTGTGCACGAAGGCGCGCTCGGAGGCGGTGTCCTGATAGGCGGCCACCCCGGCATGCTGTCCGTCGACCCACAGTTCGAATCGGTCGAACTGTGGGTTGTCTCGAATTTCGGTGTTCTGCTGCGCACCCTGCGTCATCCGCTGAGCCTAGAACGTGCCGATCACCGCGGGCGTGCGGCTCCGCCGACATCCTTCCCCGTGTCGGGCGTGGTTCGAGTTGTCGCACCCGGCGCCGGTGGCGACAATGCAGAGGCTCGAGTGGTCGGATGCTCGAGGCGACGACGGCCGTCGACCGGCCGGACGGGGAGACGGCGCGGATGGGACGACGGGGACTACCGGTGGCGGCGCGATCGGCGACCGTTGCGGTGCTGACGGTGGTGCTCGCCGTGCTGGCGCCGGCGACAGCGCATGCCGAACCGGGTTTCGGGACGTGCCCGGCCGGGTCCGTCGGCGAGGGGACCCCGGCCCGCTGCGCGTCGATCTCGGTGCCGATGGACTACGCCGCACCGGACGGCGCGCGAATCGATGTGACCGTCAGCCGGATACGCGCGAGCGGGCAGCGATACGGGACTCTCTTCGCCAATCCGGGCGGGCCCGGTGCGGACGCTCTCGGCTACTGGGGCGCCCGGCTGTCCCAGCTGCCGAAGGACCTGGTCGAGCACTACGACCTGGTGGCCGTGCAGCCGCGCGGCCTGCGCTGGTCGACGCCGCTGACCTGCGGGGCCGAGATCGCACAGGACGCCGACCACGAGCGCGAACCGCTCCGGAAGGCATGTGACACCGCCCAGCCCGGCTATCTGCGGACCATCACCACCGAGACCACGGCCCGCGATATGGACGCGGTGCGCGCGGCGCTGGGAGTGGACCGCATCGACTTCCTCGGTATCTCCTACGGGACCTATCTCGGCGCGGTCTACGCCTCGCTGTTCCCCCAGCGTGTCGACCGGATGGTGCTGGACTCCAACGTCGACCCGCAGTGGGTGTGGACCGAACAGTTCGCACAACAGCAGCTTGCGGGGAAACAGCGGCTCGACGATCTGTTCGGCTGGATCGCCCAGCACGACAACGTCTACCACCTCGGCGATTCCGCGCTGCGGGTGTACGAGACCTGGGTGCGGCTGGTCTCGGCACAGGGCGGCGGCTGGTACGCCAACCTGACTCCGCCACCGGTGTCGGCGGCCGACCTGCCGCGCGAGCTGCCCGCACCGCTGCCGGCACTGGCGCGCGAGGGTGTGAACGCCGGTGCCGAGGAGATGGGCAAGGCGCAGAATCTGGTGCGCGCGTTGGCCTCCGGCGGTATGTCGGCCCAGGTGCCGTTGGTGTCGGCGACCACCGTGGCCGCCTACACCCGCGGGTTCTGGCCGAGCCTGGCGCAGGCGATGTCCGAGGCGAATACGCAGCCCGGCGACCTGCGCCGGATGCGCGCCATCGCGGGCGCGGCGACCACCGACCCGACCGGCCAGGCGGTGTTCGCCGCGATCACCTGCAACGAGAACGCGGTGCCGGCCCGGATGGACGCCATCGGTTCGGCGGCCGCCATCGTCGCCTCCGGCGGCAACGCCCTCGACGCCCGCGCCGATCTGGTGCGCAGCGGATTGGCCTGCGCCGATTGGGATCCCGTGACCACACCGGTGCCGATCGCCGATCACGGCCTGACCACGGCCCCGCTGGTACTGCAGAGTCGCCACGACGCGGTGACCGCCTATCCGGGCGGTCCCGCGATGGCGGCGGCCCTGCACGGCCATCTGATCACCGTCGACGGTGGTGACCACGGGACCTTCGGCCGCGGTAATGCTCCACTCGACGACGCCGTGCTGCGATACCTGCGTACCGGCGAGGTCGGGATCGATCACGTGGATCAGGCGCCGATGCCGTGAGTCCGGCCGCATCGCGGCGGGATGCTGAAGCGGCAGGCGGCTCCGGCGGATCGGGTTCACGGCATGCTCGGGGCACGCGCAGTACCGTGAGCGTGTTCGACTGCTTGCCGACGGATTGGGGTGGCGATGGTGCGTGGAAAGCCGTGGCGAGTGGTGATGGCACCGGACAAATTCAAGGGATCGCTGGCGGCGCCGGAGGTGGCGGCGGCGCTCGCGGCCGGCATCGCGCGCGAGGTGCCGGATGCGGAGGTCCGGCAGGTACCGGTTGCCGACGGTGGTGACGGCACCGTCGACGCGTTCGTGGCCGCGGGGTGGGAACGGGTGCGGGTCGACACCGTCGGGCCGACCGGTGCGCCGCATTCGGCAAGCTACGCGGTGCGGGGGAATACGGCCGTCGTCGAGTTGGCCGCAGCGGTCGGACTGGTCGAATTACCCGGAGGCCGAACGGATCCGATGGGCGCGGGCACGTACGGGCTCGGCGTGCTGATCCGCCACGCTCTCGACCACGGCCTCCGCGAGGTCGTCCTCGGACTGGGCGGTAGTGCGTCCACCGACGGCGGCGCCGGCATGCTGCAAGCGCTGGGGTTGCGCATCCTGGACGAGGACGACACCGAAATCGGTTCGGGCGCAGCGGCTCTCGCTCGCGCACGACGCCTCGACTACTCCGATCTGCATCCGGCCGTTCGGGACGCGGTCTTCGTACTCGCCGGCGACGTCGACAACCCATTGCTCGGGCCGGACGGTGCCGCAGCG
Organism: Nocardia sp. MDA0666; assembly: GCF_003023875.1. Classification (NCBI taxonomy): domain Bacteria; kingdom Bacillati; phylum Actinomycetota; class Actinomycetes; order Mycobacteriales; family Nocardiaceae; genus Nocardia; species Nocardia sp. MDA0666. The sequence continues at coordinate 47,074 of NZ_PYHT01000006.1, read as the reverse complement.
GTTTTCGCGCCGCAGAAGGGTGCTTCGCCCCGGCAGTGCGCCGAACTCGAAGCGATCCTGACGCAGTGGGCGCACCTGGTCGACACGAGCGGTCACCCGTTCGGGACGGCGGATGCGCATGAGCGCGGCGACCACCTGGCCGGGCATCCCGGAGCGGGCGCCGCCGGTGGGACCGGATTCGGGGCCATGGCGGTGCTCGGGGCGCGGCAGCGGTCCGGGATCGAGGTGATTCTCGAGTTGATCGATTTCGCCGGCCGGGTCCGGGACGCGGACTTGGTGGTGACCGGCGAGGGTGCGATGGACGAGCAGACATTGCGCGGCAAGGCGCCCGCCGGAGTCGCGGCCGCCGCCGGCGCCGCGGATGTACCGGTCGTCGCCGTCGCCGGCCGCTGCACCCTGACACCGGAGCGACTGCGCGCCGCCGGCTTCGCCCGCTGCTATCCCCTGAGCGACCTCGAACCCGATCCGGAGCGATCCATCGCCGAAGCCGCCCGCCTCCTCGTAGAGCTCGGTGCCCGCATAGCGCGCGATTACCTGCGCTGACCCGCCCTCACGCCGAGACGGGGTCGAACAGTCCGTCGCGGCGCCGTTCACCCCACTGTTCGAGTGGGCGCAAAGCCGCGGCCAATGCGACGCCCGCGGGAGTGAGCGAATATTCCACTCGCGGAGGGATTTCGGGAAACACCTCGCGGCGGACCACGCCGTGGGATTCCAGATGGCGGAGATTCTCGGTGAGCACCTTCTCGCTCACCCCGGGCAGCAGGGCGCGGATACGGCCGAAGCGCTGCGGGCCCTCGCCCAGCACCCACATCAGGTGGAGTTTCCACTTGCCGCCGACCACGTCGATGGCCACCGACATCCCGCATACGGAGTGTTCTGTGTCACAGTCGTCCGCCATCTCACCCTCCTGAGCTTTTTCCGAACCTCGAGGTAAGCAACCGCACGTCGACGTGCGTTATTGCCCCGGACCCGGATCCCGGTGACGATCGAATCCGGCGCCGATCGGAAGAACTTCGAAACAGCTTCGAAACAGCAAGGAGTACACCATGTCCGAACGTTCCTCCGTCACGGTGATCGGGCTGGGCCCGATGGGCCGGGCGATCGTGCGCGCACTGCTGGCCGTGGGCACCGAGGTGACGGTCTGGAATCGCAGCGCCGACAAGGCCGAGGCGATGGCGGAACTGGGCGCTCGTCGCGCCGAGTCGGTGGCCGACGCCCTGGACCGCAACGAGGTGATCGTGCTGAGCCTGACCCACTACGCCGCCATGTACGACGTCCTCGGCCGGGCTCCGGAACAGTTGCGGGACAAGGTGATCGTGAACCTGTCCTCCGATTCCCCGGAGCGCACCCGCGCGGGCGCCGAATGGGTGCGCTCGCACGGGGCGCGGTTCCTGTCCGGCGGGTTCATGTCGGCCGGCGACAACATCACCCATCCGGCGTCCTACATCTTCTACAGCGGTCCGCGCGAGGTGTTCGACGCACATGCCGACCTGCTGCGCCCGCTCAGCGCATCGGAGTACCTCGGCGCCGACGACGGGCTGGCGCAGCTGTTCTACCAGGCCCTGCTCACGCTGTTCCATCCCTGGCTGATCGGCTACAACCAGGCCCTGGCCGTGATCGATCGCGCCGGCCACGACGCCGACCGCTTCCTGCCGTTCGCGCAGCGTTCCGCCGAGGCGTTCCCCTTCTTCATGGCCGAATACGCCGCCGCCGCGAAGTCCGGCGGCTGGGGTGACGCGGCCGCCGCCCGCATGATGGTGGCGGGTGCGACCCACGTCGTCGAGACCAGCGAGGAGGTGGGTGTGGACGCCACGCTCTCGCACACCGTGCGCGAGCTGTGGGAGAAGGTGGCCGGCGCCGGAGTACCGATGTACCGGCTACTGCGCGCCGGGGCCTGAGCGAACGCTCAACGGGTGCAGAGGAATTCGATCGCCGCCGCGTATCCCCGGATCCCCATTCCGGCGATCACCGCGGTGGCGATCGGCGAGATGTAGGAGTGGTGCCGGAATTCCTCGCGCGCGTGCACATTCGAGATGTGCACCTCCACGATCGGCACCTCGGGAATCACCAGGGCGTCGCGCAGAGCCACCGAGGTGTGGGTCAGGCCGCCGGGATTGATCACGATCCCGGCTTCCACCCCGCGGGCCGCATGAATCCGATCGATCAGCGCCCCTTCGGAATTGGACTGATAGGCGGTGATCTCGCGATCGAAGCGGGCGGCGGTCGCCCGGCACAGCTCGACCACGTCGTCGAGGGTGTCCGAGCCGTAGACCTCGGGCTGGCGGGTGCCGAGCATATTCAGATTCGGGCCGTTGAGCACGAGAATCGGTGCCATGACCGGTACCCTAGCCCGGTCAGAGGCCGCGCGGCCCCTCGGCTCGCAGGTCGTCCACCTTGCGCATCGCCGTCCGCAGTTCCGCCAACCACTCCTCGGCGTGCTTACCGGCCAATTTCACCGTCCACGCGAGTGCGTCGGCGCGGGAGCGGGCGACCCCGGCGTCGACGAGCGTGTCGAGCACCTTGCGTTCGGGCTGGCGCAGCCGCGTCATCACCGGAACCGAGAGATGGGTGAACAGGGTGCGTTCCCCGTTGACCGATACGCCCCACGCCACATTGCGGCCGTAGCGGGCCTGGGCCTCCTGGGCGATCTGCATGCGGGCCGGTCGCGTCGACTCGCGGAAGCGCGCGATCAGTCCGTCCACCGTCGCGGATGACGGTTCGGAGCCGGCTGCGTCGTCGTCGCCGGATTCGGGGGCCGGCAGCGCCAGTTCGCCGATCACCACGATCTCGTCGCGGTCGATCTCGATGGTCGCCGGACCGCTGAACCACTCGCTCGGCAACCTTCCGGCGAACCAGTCCGGAGCGTCGGCGGCGTCGGGGAGATCCGCCTGTTGCCAGCCGCCCGGCCGCCCGAATCCACGTCCGTGTCCGTGTCTCATGATGTTTCCTCACTGCGAGAGTTTCGCTGTAAATGTGATTACAAGATTACGCCGCAAGATGGCTCGTCGGGTTTCGCTGTCGGAGGAAAGGGGAAAGGTCCGAACACGTCCGCGGATTTCGCCGACCGGCTGCAACGGATGTCGGGGATCGGGCACTATTGTGGTCGCTGAGCATGGAAGATGCGGTCGGTGCCTAGGTGGGACCGCGGGCAACTCCTTCGGGTACCGTTGGTCTTGTTGCTGGAGTGACAAGAGTGAAGAGTGGGCGACATGGATGTGTGGGGATCCCGCCGCTTTCGCGTTCGGGGCGCAGTGGCACTGGCCGCAATTGCTGCCGTAGCGATCGTGATGGGGTCGTGCGATTTTCACAGCACGCCGAGCGGACCCGAAGGGGTCGTCGAGCATTTCACCCAGCTAATGGATGATCGCGATGCCGCCGGCGCCGCCGCACTGACCTCGTACCCCTCCGGTGCCGAGAGCACCCTGAAGTCCATGTTCGACGGACTCCAGCCCGGTAAGCCCGATTACAAGCTGGTTCAGTTCATCAGCCTCGACGGCGATTCGGCGATGTTCAACCTCAAAGCCGCCTGGAATTTCGGCCCGGGTAAGGACTGGAGCTACGACCTGCAGGGCAATATCCGCAAGCTGGCTATCGGCTGGCGGATTTCCTGGGACCCCGCCGTCGTCATGCCGCAACTGGACAACAAGCGCTCGGTGAAACTGGTCCGCACCGAGGCGACGCCGCCACCCAAGGTCAACGACAACGACGGCCAGCCGCTGCTCACCCAGCAGACCATCAACGTCATCAAGGTGGACCCCACCAAGACGGGTGATCTCGTCGGTACCACCAACGCCCTGGCCGATGCCATCGCGCCGGTCGCGCCGCTGATCACCGGTGCCTCGCTGATGCAGCAGCTGGCGGGCTCACAGGGTAAGCCGATCACCGCGGTGAGCCTGCGCGAGGACGATTTCGCGATTCTCGAGCCGCGGATGGCCTCGATTCCCGGCGTGGTGATGGAGAAGCAGCCGAGGCTGATCGTCGCCGATCGGCGGGTGTGGTCGCCGATGACCGAGGCGCTGCAGAAGGTGTGGCAGGAGAACCGGGATCAGCACGCCGGCTGGGGTGTGCAGCTGTTCGAACCCGACGGCAAGATGGTCACCCAGCTCGCCGGATATCAGGGACCGCCCGGACCGGACATCGCCTCCACGATGGACCAGAAGCTGCAGCGCGCGGCCGAGGACGCCGTGGTGAGTGTGGGTACGGCCGCATCGATCGTGGCGATTCAGCCCTCCACCGGAGCGGTCGTCGCGGCCGCCCAGAACAACTACGCCAGCGCTCAGGGCGCGCCCGCCTTCACCGCGACCTATCCGGTCGGCGGTGCGATGGACCTGTTCAAGGCGGTCGCCTCGATTCAGAAGAAGAAGGCGCCGCAGGACGTTTCGGTGCAGGATGCGGCCGAGGCGGCGGCCATGCTGGGTGTCGGTATCGGATTCAAGGTTCCCGGGCTGGACGAGACCACGGGCCGGCTGCCGATCGGTGGTCGTGGCGTCGAGCAGGTCAAACAGGGCGCCAACGATCCGATTCTGGCGAGTCCGTTCGGAATGGCGATCGCCGCCGCCACCATCGCGCGCGGATCGGTGGCGCCGCCGATGATCGAGATCGGCCGGCCCGGCACCACCGAGGCCAAGCTGGAACCGCTGCCGGGCGATGTGGTCGACAAATTGCGCGGCATGCTGCGTGACGCGACCGCCGGTCCGCAGGAGGTGACGGTCGCCCGCTACGCCGGGGTCACGGCCTTCACGGCGAACGCCGGTTCGGACGGGTGGCTGATCGCCAATGCCGGTGACCTGGCCTTCGCCATTCACATCGACGATGTCGACAGCGGTGACGCCACCTCCCGGATGGCCGCGCGCATGCTGCAGTCGCTGGCCACGCCGGACGACAAGAAGTAGCCGTCGAGAAGCGGTCCGCGGGTCAGTTCACGGATGCGCCGGTGGCGCGGATGCGCCGGGCGGCGAGGGCCCACACCGCGCGCCAGCCCAGCAGGAAGACCGCGAGGACCGTCGCCGCGACGATGACGAAGCTGACCGCGGTGCCCTGACCGCTGATCACGCGCAGCACCATGCCGCCGATCAACGTCGACAACCACACCGCCACGCCGGTCGGCCACACCGCCGATCCGTCGAACTGCGCGAACGCCGCTGACAGGCGCCCGCGGCCGGCAATCGTCAGGGCAATCACCCAGCCGATCAGCAGACCGGCGCCGAACGGCCAGACCGTGCGCAGCAGACCCGCCGCCACCGCCTCGTCGTGGCTGCGCCGGCCGATCGCGCAGAACACGATCACCAGCACGACATCGATCAGCAGCGGCAGCCATTTCCTCACGGTCGCCAGGGTAGTGACAGCGGTGCGGCAGCCGGAGTCCGGGACTGCTCAGGCCTGCGGCTCGCCGTCGGGTCGTTTGTCGCCGCCGTCGGCGCGGCGGGGTTCGGCGAGCAGGGCCGAGCGCTGCTCGAATTCCTCCTCGAACTGCGCATCACCGAGCTGCGGATTGCGGAAGCGGAAGGCGAAGACGATCCAGCCGATGATCGCGACGAGAATGAAACTCACCATGCGGTAGACGAAGGCGGCGGCCACCGCCTGTGCGGCCGGCAGTCCCGCGGCGGCGGTGAGGCTGTAGATGAGTGTGGCGTCGACGTAGACGATGCCACCGGGTGCGAACGGAATCGTGCCGACCGCCTTGCCCACGCTGAACGCGATCAGCAGGCCCGCCCAGCGCGGATCGGCGCCGACCGCGTAACAGGCCGCGCCGAGGCAGGCCACATCGCCGAGCCGATGCACGACCGCCCAGAACGCGACCCACGCGGCGTCGCGCCGGTTCAGGTCCACCGATTCCAGCTGGCGCAGGACCTCGTCGACGTGCGCCAGACCGGAATCGGCCGGATGGCGGCGGATCCGGTTGACCAGCCGCACCCCGCGGCGCACCAGCGCCCGCAGCGCACCGGGATTACCGGAGACGTATTTGCCCGCCCACACCAGCAGCGCCACCGTGCCCAGCATGAGGGCCAGCTTCCACGGGCCGATGCGATTGCCGACCAGCAGCGCGCCGCCGACACCGAGCAGCAGCATTCCGCTCGTCGCGACCACGCCCGACATCAGCAGCTGCCAGGACGCGACGATCGCGCTCGCACCCCAGCGGCGGGTCTGGCGATAGGTGAAGGCGGTGGAGAACACCTGGCCGGCGGGCAGCGACACCGACATCGCGGTGGCTCCGTAGACGACCGAGACCGAGGCGCGTTGCGAGACGTCGACCCCGCCGGCGCGCAGCAAGCGCTTCTGGATGCGGCCGAATCCGCTCATCGACAACGCCTGCATCCAGATGCACAGCGCGACCCAGCCCCAGTGGATCTCCGTGAGGTTGCGCCAGGAATCGTGCAGGCGCGGCCACAGGTATACGCCCTCGGCGATCAGCAACGCCGACAGGGCAACGCCGAGGACCCATTTCAACCAGCGGAACCTGCGCCGCGCGGGCCGCGCCGGTTCGCCGCCGGGTTCAGCGTGGGCCGTCACGACGCCCAGCCTAGTGTGGCCGGGCCCGAAGGCGGCAGCGGACGCGTAACCACGCAGGGCCCGGCCCCACTGGGCGCATGGCTCGGCCTAGTGTGGCCGGGCCCGAAGGCGGCAGCGGACGCGTGGTCCCGGGTCAACCGGCCGTGACGGCGCGGGACGGGGTGTCCGGCGGCTGTACGCGCGCGGCACCGATGCGGTCGATCCGCGCACGGCCCCACGCGCCGAGCGGTTCGAGTGCGGTGTTCAGCGATCGGCCCAGGTCGGTGAGGCGGTACTCGACCCGCGGCGGCACCTCGGGGTGGGCCTGCCGGTCGATCAGACCGTCCTCCTCGAGTTCGCGCAGCTGCTGGATCAGCATCTTCTCCGAAACTCCCGGCAGGCCGCGCCGCAGTTCACCGAACCGCCGGACGCCGTAGTTCTCGAGTTCCCAGAGGATCAGCCCTTTCCATTTACCGCTGACGACATCCATCGCGGCGTCGATCCCGCAGAAGTACGGACCGAATCTTTTCGCGCCCATCCACCCTCGCTACCTGTTCACCTACCTGTTGGTGGGTACCGCACCGAATAGTAGGTACTTGTCCCGACAATTCGCGGTGACGAGGGTGGATGACGGCGCGCCCAGCATCCACCCGAGCAAGAGGAGTATCTCGATGACCGCGAACGAACACACCGCCGTTGCCGTGCTGGGCCTCGGCCCGATGGGCCGGGCCGTCGCCGCCGTCCTGACCCGGAGCGGCAATCCCACCACCGTCTGGAATCGCACACCCGGCAAGGACACCGAACTCGTCGCGCTCGGTGCCGTGAGCAGTGCCGATGCCGCCGCCGCGATCGATGCCGCCGAGGTCGTGCTGACCGTGCTCAGCGACCATCCCTCGGTGCACCAGGTCCTCGACCCGGTGGTGGATCGGTTGCGCGGCAAGGCGCTGATCAACCTCACCAGCACCGCTCCGGACGATTCACGCGAGCTCGGCCGGTGGGCGGCGGCCCACGGGATCGACTTCCTGGACGGCGGCATCATGGCGGTGCCGCCGATGATCGGCGGACCCGGTGCGTCGATCCTCTACAGCGGGTCCGCCGCGGTCTTCGAACGATTCCGGTCCGACCTCGAAAAGCTCGCCACCGCAGAGTATTTCGGCGACGATGCCGGTACCGCCGCACTGCTCGATTTCGCCCTGCTGGCCGGGATGTACGCCATGTTCACCGGCTTCTTCCACGGCACCGCCATGGTCCGCTCGGCCGGAGTCACCGCTACGGAGTTCGCGCCGCGCGCGGCCGCATACGTCACCGCGATGGCGGGGTTGATTCCGGCCTATGCCGCGGTGATCGAGAGCGGCGACTACACCGACGAGGCGCAACCGGCGCGATTCCACAAGCCCGCCTTCGACGCGATCGTGCGCGCGAGCCGCGATGCCGGGGTGGCGCTCGATATCGTCGCGCCGATCAAGAACCTGATCGATCGGATGATCGCCGACGGCCGGGCGGAGTCGGGACTGGAGCGGATCGTGGAGGAACTGGCGGGTTCCGGGAAGGGGTAGCCGGAGCCGGTCAGCCCAGGGCCTTCGGCCACGCGAGCCTGGTCTTGCGGCGGCGACCGCGCAACTGCACCTCGTCGCCGGAGATCCACTGCTTCTGTTCGTCGTCGTCGGCGAAGTACAGGGCGCTGCCCGAGGCCAGGACGCGACCCGGATGTTCCTTCGCCAATTCGGTGAGCCGTGAGGCCTCGTTCACCGGATCGCCGATCACCGTGTACTCGAAGCGATTCGCGGCGCCGATATTGCCGGCGACGGCGAGGCCGGCCGAGACCCCGATGCCGATATCCAGGCCCTGCACCTCACGCAGCGCCTCGCGCAGATCACGGGCCGCGGCCAGCGCGGCGGTCGGCGCGTCCGGACGGTCCAGGGGCGCACCGAAGATCGCGAGCGCCGCGTCGCCGACGAACTTGTTGATCAGGCCGTTGTGCCGGTCGACGACGTCGACCACCACCCGGAAGAATTCGTTGAGCAGGCTGACCACCTCGGTGGGCGGATGCTCGGCGGCGGTGGCGGTGGAGCCGACCATATCGACGAACAACACGGCCACGAACCGGGTTTCACCACCCAGTTCGGTGCCGTACTCCAGCGCTCGGCGGGCCACTTCCTCGCCGACGTGCTGGCCGAACAGTTCCTGCAGTTCGCGGCGCTGCGCGGCCTCTTCCATCATGCGGTTGAAACCGACCTGCAGCAGGCCGATCTCACTGCCGTCGAAGACCTCGACCTGCACATCGCGCGCGCCGGCCTGCACCCGGTTGATCGCCCGGGACAGCTGACGCACCGGGTCGGAGATGCTCGCCCCGGTGAGCATCGACAGCGCCAGCGCCTGCATGATCACCACGCCACACAGCAGCAGAATCGAGATGGCCAGCGACTGCGCCGAGAAATGCACCTGCGAAGTGATCTGGGTGACGCACAGCAGCACGATCGCGATGGTCGGCGCGAACGTGCCCATACCCCACGTCATCGCCATGCGGGTGCCGACACCGGGGGTGAGGGTGTGATCGAAGGTGCCGGTGGTCAGCGCGTGCGCGGCGACCGGCCGCAGAATCCGCTCACCCAGCATGTAGGTGAAGCCGAACACGATGGTGGCGGCCATACATTCGGTGACGATCACCGCACCCGCGAGCTCGGGCGTTTCCACGATGATCCGCGCGGCCAGCACCGCACCGCCCACCAGCCACAACAGCAGGTGCAGGATGGACTGCCGCAGCGGCGCGTGCAGGGCCGCCATCTGTTCCTGGCGACTGGGCGGCCCGCCGCGCATCTGCCAGCGCATCACCGGGCGCAGCATCAACGCCGAGGCGGTGACGCTCAGGAATCCGCCGATCGCGAAGACCAGCGCCGGAAGCAGCAGACCGGCGCGCCGCAATCCGTTCGGTGTGCCCTCGGGCGCGGGCAGCCCGTATTGGATGAACGCGTAGACCAGGACCGCACCGAAGGCATTGGCCGCCAGCATGGATGCGAGGTACAGCGGCCAGCGCGTTCGCATGGTCTGTTTGACCGCTTCCAGAGGCGCTGACACGTTGACCAATCTAGCGGGGCGCGGCGTGGGTCACCGGATTCGGGCGGAGCGGACACGTGCCGGTTGCGTCCCCGGCCGATAGGCTCGCGGCGTGAGTGGGGACAGCAAGACCTCCGGGAATCCGGCCGAGCCTGCCCCGGCGGGCGTCGCATCGGCGGCTACGGGCCGAACCGCATCCGGTCGCGGGCGCGAGCGCACCGCCGCCGACTCGGTGCATCCACTGGTGCGCCAGGGCGCCGAATGGTGCTGGCGACTGTTGATCATCCTGGTGGCGGTGCTGGCGGTCGCCTATCTGGCGCACAAGCTGACCACGGTCGTCATTCCGGTCGCGATCGCCCTGCTCGCGGCGGCGCTGCTCTCCCCGCTGGTGGATCTGCTGCAACGCCTCGGAATGCCGCGCGGGATCGGCGTATTCGTGGCGCTGGTCGGATCGCTGGGCTTGCTGGCGGGGATCTTCACCTTCGTCATCGAGCAGTTCATCACCGGTGTGCCGCAGCTGACCGACGAATTCAAGACCAGCATCCATACCGTGCAGGACTGGCTGATCAACGGGCCGCTGCATCTGAGCAACGATCAGATCCGCAACGGCGGCAATACGATCATCAAAACGCTGGAGGCCAATCAGGATTCGCTGACCAGCGGCGCCCTGACCACCGCCGCCGCGATCGGCGAATTCCTCACCGGCGCCTTCCTGACGCTGTTCATCCTGATCTTCTTCCTCTACGGCGGCGACCAGATCTGGAATTTCGTGACCCGGATCGTGCCCACCCTGCAGCGCGAACGGGTGCGCACGGCCGGGCGGCTCGGCTTCGGCACGCTGATCGGATTCGTGCGCGCCACCGTCGTGGTGGCGGCCGTCGATGCCATCGGCATCGGCGCCGGGCTGGCGATTCTGAGTGTGCCGCTGGCCCTTCCGCTGGCATCGCTGGTGTTCATCGGCGCCTTCGTCCCGATCGTCGGCTCCCTGCTCGCGGGTTTCATCGCGGTCTTCCTGGCCTTGATGACGAAGGGTTTCGTCACCGCGCTGATCGTGCTCGGCATCACGGTGGCGGTGATGCAACTGGAAGGCCATGTGCTGCAACCGTTGTTGCTGGGCCGCGCGGTGCGCATCCATCCGCTCGCGGTGGTGCTGGCGATCACGGCCGGCGTGGTGCTGGCCGGTATCGCGGGCGGTCTGCTGGCGGTGCCGTTCGTCGCGGTGATGAATACCGCGATCCGCTCGCTGCTGGCCGGCAGCCCGGAAGAGCTGTATCAGGAACTCAATACCGGCGAACCGGGGGAGCCGATGTTCCACGCCGACCCCGACCGGCCCGATCTGGATCGGTATCGACCGGCCGAATCGCCGTCCGATGCGGGCGGCGGTGATGCGGACGAAGGCTGAGTCCGTGGGCGCCGCGCCGCCCGCCGACTCGACCGCGCCCGGACCGACGGCCGCGACCGCGCCGCTGTGGCGGGCGGCGCAGGTGTTTCGTCTGGTTACGATGCTCTACGCGGTGGGCCAGCAGTTCGCCTCGGTGTCGTCGTACCAGCGGCAGCCGCTGAGCTGGGTGCTGATCGGCATTCTGGTGTTCTGGTCGGTCGTCTCGGCGCTGTGGCTCTCGCGCTGGTCGGTCACCGGGTGGGAGCGTCGCGCGGTGGTGATCGGTGATCTGGCGGTCGCCGTCGGGTTGATGGCGGCTACCCGGCTGGTCGCGGACTATCCCTGGTATCACGGGCATCAGACCGTGCCGACCACGCTGTGGGTGGCGAATGCGGTGATGTCGGCGGCGATCGAATGGGGTGCGCTCGGCGGCGTGGTCGCCGGGCTGGCGATCTCGGTGGTGAGCATCGTGGTGCGCGAACAGTGGGAACTGGATCTGTGGTCGGATGCGACTGCGCCCGTGCTGGTTTCGGTCGGTCTGGCCATCGGGCTGGCGGCGGCGACGGCGCGGCGCGCGCAGGGGCAGCTCGAACAGGCGATGCGGTTGACCGCCGCCACCGCCGAACGCGAACGACTCGCCCGCGAAGTCCACGACGGGGTCCTGCAGGTTCTCGCATACATCAGTCGCCGAGGGAGCGAAATAGGCGGCTGCACAGCGGAATTGGCGGATCGAGCGCGGGAACAGGAAGTCGCACTCCGGGTACTGATCTCCGAACAGGGCCGAAACGGTTCGACTCTCGGCGCCCGCGAAGATCTGCGTTCCCTGTTGACCGCGTTCGCCGCGCCGTCGATCTCCGTGTCTGCGCCCGGAGAGCCGGTGACGATCGGCGGATGGACCGCTCGCGAGATCGCCGCCGCCGTCGGTGCCGCGCTGTCGAATACCGCGCTGCACGCCGGAGCCGAAGCGAAAGCCTATGTGCTGCTGGAGGATATGGGTGACGCGGTAGTGGTCAGTGTGCGCGACGACGGGCCGGGGATCGCGGACGGCCGGCTGCCGGCCGCGGTCGCCGAAGGACGGATGGGCGTCTCGCATTCCATCGTGGGGCGGATCGAAGCGCTGGGCGGCACCGCGGAACTGCTCGACACCACCGACGGCGCCGAATGGGAATTCCGGATTCCACGTGACGGGGAGCAGCGATGAGCGCATCGGAAGACGCGGCGGCACATGATGTTTCGGTGATGGTGGTCGACGACCACCCGATGTGGCGCGACGGCGTGTCCCGCGATCTCACCGAGGCCGGTTTCCGGGTGGTGGCGACGGCCGACGGTGTCGGCACGGCGGCGCGGCGGGCCGCCGCGGTCCGTCCGGACGTCGTGCTGATGGATATGCAACTGCCCGACGGCAGCGGCGCCCAGGCCACCGCCGAGGTGCTGCGCGTCTCGCCGCGCAGCCGGGTGCTGGTGCTTTCGGCCTCGGACGAGCGCGGGGACGTGCTGGAGGCCATCAAGGCCGGGGCCGGCGGCTATCTGGTCAAGAGTGCCTCGGCGGCCGAGCTGATCGACGCGGTGCGGGCGACGGCCGCGGGCCAGGCCGTGTTCACGCCCGGACTGGCCGGTGTGGTGCTCGGCGAATTCCGTCGCATCGCCGGAGCGGAAGCCGGCACGAGCGCCGAGCGACCGGTGCTCACCGACCGCGAGACCGAGGTGTTGCGGCTGGTAGCCAAGGGCCTGTCGGCGAAACAGATCGCGACCAGGCTGACCGTCAGCCACCGCACGGTCGAGAACCACGTGCAGGCGACGCTGCGCAAACTGCAGCTCGGCAACCGGGTCGAACTCACCCGATACGCCATCGAACAGGGCCTCGAATAGGGGGCGGATCAGGGATTGCCCTGATGTGCTCGGGCCGCGGCGTCGGTAGCCTCGTGGACATGGGTGGTGAGACCGTTTCCGCCCCGGGGTCCGCGGGAACCGGGGGAGCCGTGGGTGACCGTGACCTGCGAGTATCGGATACCGAACGCGAACATGTCGGAACCCTGCTGCAGCGCGCGGTCGGGCTGGGCATGCTGTCGCTCGGCGAGTTCAGCGAGCGCATGGATACCGCGCTGGCCGCCAAGACGCGCGGCGAACTCAATGCCGTCCTGATCGACCTGCCCGGGATTCGCCTTGCGGGACAACCGAATCCCGCTCAGCCGACCGCCTCGGCCGGGCCGGCTCCGACATGGCGGTGGGGTGCCCCCGGTGGACGCACCGAGGCGGAAACCGCGATTCGTCCGCGGCTGTCCGGCGTCACCCGCAAGGGACCGTGGCAGGTGCCACCGTCGCTGTACGTCAACAGCTACCTCTCCGGCGTCACCCTGGACTTCACCCAAGCCGTGATGTCGACCCAGGTGGTCGAGATCCGGGTCGACGATTTCTGCAGCTCGCTGACGATGATCCTGCCCGGTGAGGCGACCGTCGACCTCAACGGCGTGGAGCTGATCGGCTCCAGCGCCAACAACAAGGTACGGACCGGCCCGCCGATCGGACCGCTGCACATCATCGTGCACGGGCGCAGCCGGTTCAGCTCGATCACCGCGAAACATCCGTTCGGCGTGCAGTGGAAGAAGCTGATGTCGGGATTCTGATCGCTACTCGACGACCTCGCCGAGTCCGATCATGTTGCCCTCGCTGTCGCGAAACCACGCACCCCGTTCCGCACGTCCCTTACTCGGGTAGTTCCCCTCGATCTCCATGATCCCGCCGACCGTGCCCGGATACTCCTCGAACACGACGCCGCGCTCCCGCAGGGCGGCCACGGTGGCCTCGATATCGTCGACGTAGAACGCCAGCTGGGTGAAGGAACCGTCGGCCGCTCCGGCCGACGCGAACAGGCAGAACACTCCTGCCGCCCCCTCGTAGCGCAGTCCGCCCGGCCGTTCCTCCACGGGGTTCAGCCCGAGTTTTTCGGCGTACCAACGCCGTGCTCGTTCCAGATCCTGTGTGGGGACCCGTGCCTCGATCCGCGCGGAGTTCAGCATGGGGGCATGGTAGAGCCTCGGGCGCGGGCCGGTACGGGAACCACCGGCCCGCGCGCGAGAGGATCAGTCCCGGTTCTGGCGGCGCAGCAGTTCGTTGACGCTCACCGTGCGGCCGCTGGTGCGGTGCTTACCCTCGTCGTCGGGATCGGCCGGTTCCGGCTCGGGGCGGCGGCGGGACGAGCGGAGGTCCGCCATCCACTGTTCGATGTTGTTGCGGTTGTCTCCGCCCGGCCCGGCGGGTTGGTCGGCCGGATTTCCGGAGGCATCGGATTCGGCTGCGGGCGTGGGGTTTTCACGCTCCGGCGCCGTCGACGCCGCGGTTTCCCCGGCATCGGACGTGGTCTGCTGCGGACCGTGCGACATCGCCGAGCCGAGGTCTCCTCGGGGGCCCGGAGCGGGAGCGTTGTGGCCGCCGGCCGGTGGCAGGTTTCCCGGATTCGCGGGTTCGTGCAGCTCCTGGGTCGCCTCCGCGTCCTTAGGCTCCCGGGACATACCGGGGGGCACACTGCCGGGCCCGGATTCCGTTGTCCGCGTAGGCGAAGGGCGCATGCCGTCGGGCGGGATCCGCCGCGGCGGCTGCACGGCGGGAGGGCGCCCTTCGGGGGTGACGCGCTGCGTCCGGTCGGGGCCCTGCTGGGGCCGTCCGGCCGGTTCGGCCCATCCGGAGCCGTGCCCGGTCGGTGCGGACGCGCCAGGGGTGCCCTGCGGCGGGTTCGCGGTGTGTCCGGAGCCGTCGGGAGCGGCGGGCGGTCCACTGTGGCCGGGCCGTCCGGCGTCCGGCGTCGGCCCGGGACCCTGGGCGGGCGGCTGTCCCGGGTGGTACGGCGGGGCGTCCGGACGATAGAGCTGGGCGCGGACCGACGGATGCGGCGGCAGGTTCGACGGTTTCGGCGGCAGGATCCGCGGCGTGGTGCCGACCGGTGCGGTCGGCGGCACCGAATCGGTGGCATCGGGGGCGGTGTCCGGGGCGGGCACGGTCCGAGGCGGCATACCGGGGCGCACGACCTGCGGCGGCCGCACCACGCCACGGTTCGGCGCGGTATCCGAACCGGGCAGCGAAACCGAGGGCGGTGCCGAAGGTGCTTGCGGCATATGGGATTCGGGAGTACCGGCACGATCCGCCGGTCCGGCGCCCTGCGGATAGCCCGGGTTCGACACTCCCGGCGGCGTGCTGG
Source organism: Nocardia sp. MDA0666 (assembly GCF_003023875.1). Classification (NCBI taxonomy): domain Bacteria; kingdom Bacillati; phylum Actinomycetota; class Actinomycetes; order Mycobacteriales; family Nocardiaceae; genus Nocardia; species Nocardia sp. MDA0666. The sequence goes on along the minus strand of NZ_PYHT01000006.1, from coordinate 31,958 downwards.
TGGCGCGCGGTGGGACCGGTCCGGGATGCGCCGCGGGGCGCCCCGGCATCGAGGCCGGTTCGGACGTTCCCGCGCCACGGCCCGCCTCGTCCCCGGCGGAGGGACCGGCGCCGATGACACCGGATTCGCTGATGACACCGGAACCACCGATGACACCGGAACCGCCGGATGCGCGCGGCGGCTGCGGGCGGGCCGGCGGGGGCAGTACGCGCGAGGAACGGATGCCCGGCGTTTGCGGCGAGGTTGACGAGCGACCGCCCTCCGGACCCGCCGGCGTGTGTGCCGGAGCGGCGTCGGCGGAGCCCGAGGCGGCAGGCGGTGCCTGATTCGCGGTGCCATCCGAGGCGTCGTCGGCGTGATCGTCGGGCGAGGCATTGCCCGAATCGGCCGACGGCGCATCTGCGCCGGAGTCCGACCGGCGGAAGCCGAAACGCTTGCGCTTCGGGGACTTCGCGGTCTTCCCCGGCTTCTCGGTCTTGCCCGGCTGCTCCGATGCGGACGAGTCGGACTTCTGGGTCCCCGCATCCGAGGAAGCAACCGATTCCGCCGCCCGCCGTTCCGCCGGCTCGCCGGTCCGCGTCGTGGGCCCCCCACTCCGCGACGCCGACGGCTCGGAGCCCTCGGCCCGGGTCGGTTCGGAACTCTCGCCGCGGGATCGGTCGGTGCCCTTGGCTCGTGACTGCGTGAGGCTCTCGGCCCGCGGCGCCGTGGGACTCTTGGCGCGAGTCGCGCGCGCGGAGGTGCCTGCCGCGGCCGGATCGATGCGATCCAGCTGCTCGGTCGGTGCCTCCGGATCGACACGCAGGAACTTCAACCGCCGCGGCTTGCGCGGACCCTTCGGCGTGCCGTCGGGCAGCTGCGGCAGCTGCATGGTCACGGGATCTGTCACCGGTGTGGTCTTGACCAGGTCGACGACCTCGCCGGTGCCGGGACGCTCATCATCGAGAATGGGTTCGCCCAGGCCGATGCGCTGCTGAATGCGCTTCATCCAGGCCGGGGCCCACCAGCAGTCGTCGCCCAGCAGTTTCATGGTCGCGGGAACGAGCAGCATGCGCAGCACGGTGGCGTCGATGAACAGCGCGGCCATCATGCCGTAGGCGATGTACTGCATCATCACCAGATCGGAGAAGGCGAACGCACCGACGACCACGAGCAGGATCAGCGCCGCCGCGGTGATGATGCGACCGGTCTGCGCGGTTCCGCTGCGCACCGACTCGGTGGTGCTCGCGCCCTGGGCGCGCGTTTCCACCATGCGGGAGAGCAGGAAGACCTCGTAGTCGGTGGACAGGCCGTAGATCACCGCCATGATCAGCACCAGCACCGGCGACATGATCGGCTGCGGCGTGAAATTGAGCAGTCCGGCGCCGTGGCCGTCGACGAAGATCCAGGTCAGAATGCCGAGCGTGGACCCGAGCCCCAGGGCGCTCATCAGCGCCGCCTTGATCGGCAGCACCAGCGATCCGAAGGTCAAGAACATCAGCAGCGTCGTCACGAAGACGACCAGCACGATCATCAGCGGCATGCGATCCAGCAGCGAATCGATGCTGTCCTGCATCAGCACCGGCTGCCCGCCGACCATCAGATCCACGTCGTCGGGGACGTGGATCGAGCGCAGGTAGGCGATCGTGTCCTCGACGTTGGCGTCCGGCGCCATGGTCGCCTCGGACACCCAGACGTCGGAGCCGTTCGGCGGGATGCCCGGGGTACCGAACGGATCGGTGAGCCCGGGGGCGCCGCTGGCCTCGTCGAGGATGGCCTTGATCTCACTGGTGTTCTGGGTGGTGATGACCAACTGGATCGGGTCGGTCTGGCGCAGCGGGAAGATCTCGTCGAACTTCTCCTGCGCCATGCGGGTCGGATTGTCCGGCGGCAGATAGGTTTCGCTGATACCGCCGAACTTCAGGTTCTTCACCGGAATGATCAGCAGCAGCAGGATGATGCACAGCGGCACCGCCACCTTCAGCGGATGCTTCATCACCCACTGCGTGGTGCGGCCCCAGAAACCGTTCTCCACCTCTTCGGCGGTCTTGGTCTTGCGGAACCGCTTGAATCCCAGTGCGTCCACGCGCGGTCCGAGAATGGACAGCAGCGCGGGCAGGATGGTGAGCGAGGCCAGCGCGGCCAGCAGTACGGTCGCGATGGTGCCGTAGGCCACCGACTTCAGGAAGCCCTGCGGGAACAGCAGCATGCCGGCGCTGGCGGCGATGATCATGGTCGCCGAGAAGGTGACCGTGCGTCCGGCGGTCATCACCGATCGGCGCACGGCCTGGCGGGTGGTGTAGCCCTCGGCCAATTCCTCGCGGAACCGGCTGACGATGAAGAGTCCGTAGTCGATCGCCAAACCCAGGCCGATCATCGAGACCACGGCCCCGACGAACGAGTTCACCTCGGTGACGTGGGTGATCGCCATCACGATGCCGTTGGCGCCGAGGACCGTGAGTCCGCCGATGATCAGCGGCAGGGCCGCGGCGACGATACCGCCGAAGATGAAGAACAGCAGGATCGCGACGGCCGGAATGGCCAGCATCTCCATGCGCTTCTGGTCGGAGGCGATGGTGTCGTTCAGCTCTCCTGCGACCGGCTGCATGCCCGCGAGCTGGACGTCGACGCCCGGAATGTAGAAGGCGTTCTTGACCGCGCGATAGTTGTTCATCGTGGTCGTGTCGTCGTCGCCCTTGATGGCGATCGACGCGAACGCGTACTTCTTGTCCTTGCTACCGGTGGCCGACGCGCTCCAATCGCCGGTCTCGGTCTTCCAGTAGGCGACGTTGACCTTGCTGATCTGGTCCGGATGTTCCCGGGGCAGGCTGTTGAGATTGTCGGTGATCTTCCGCCCGAACTCCGGATCATCGATGGTCTTACCGTCGGGCGCGGTGTAGAGCGCGATCACATCGGACATGTGATCGCGGCCGTAGACCTCGTCCTTGAGCACCGCGGCCTGCGAGGACTCCGCTCCGGGGTCGAACCAGCCGCTGGAGCTCAGGTGGTTTTCCAGACCGAATCCGTACGCCCCCAGGGCGAGAAGTGCGGCCACCGCTACACCCAGCACGGTGTAGCGGAACTTGTGGACCAGCTCGCCCCAGCGGGTGAACACTAAGCGACTCCTTGAGCGGGGCGGGAGGTGAGCAGTGCGGACAGCGGCCGGAAGGGCTGCAGCCAGGCTCCCTCGTCGGGCAGCGAGTCGAGGCTGACCCGGGGCAGCGGTTCACGGAACACGCCCGGGATGTCCTCGAGGTCGACGAAATCGAGGATATCGGACGTGACAGCCCAACTCGCGTGCTCGCGGAATCCGAGCACCTGGACCGGAACCCCGGTCGCCGCGACCTCCTCGAGCGGTTCGCGGAAGGCCTGACCGTCCGCGGAGGCCACCATAATCCCCGCGAGACCGGCTCCGCCGCGGCGTAACTGGATATGTGCCAGCATGTCGCTGTCGACGTCGGAATCCTCATCGATCTTCGGTTTCGCGAAGACGGCGTAGCCGACGTTGCGCAGCGCCTCGACCCACGGACGCACCACATCGGCGGTCCCGGGGGCGATATTGGTGAAGACGGTGGCCTCGGGTTCGATGCGCTGCGTGCTGCCGGCCGACAGTTCGGCGGTGCGGGCCAGCAGCCAGCGGCCGAGTGCGTCGAAGCGCGGCCGGTAGGCCGCGGTGGGACGGCCGCCGAGGATGGCGCCCAGGCCCATATCCAGATTCGGCGCGTCCCACACCAGCAGCACCCGTCGCACCCCGGTGGGTTCGGCGACCGGCGTCGCGGGGGTCGCCGCACCGGCGACGACGTCCGAGTCGTCGCCGCGCACTGTTCCGGCAACCTCGTCGGCCGCCTGGGCCATCTCCCTGAGACTCATAGCTAGATCTTCCCCCAAATGAACTCGGTGATGGCGCTTCCGGCTCGATGCGCCTTGCTCTCGAACTTCGTCACCGGGCGTTCGAGGCCGATCACCGTATCGGTTCCGGGGTGTTCCGCATCGCCGCCGGTGGCCTCGTTCAGGCCTACGAGCTGCGGTTCTCCCGCGCCCACCTCGGCGATGTGTTCGGCGTAGCCGGCATGGTCGGTGGCTACGTGCAAAATTCCGCCGCGCTGCAGGCGGCTGGCGATCAGGGTCATCGTCGCGGGCTGCAGCAGCCGGCGCTTGTGGTGGCGCGCCTTCGGCCAGGGGTCCGGGAAGAAGACCCGCACACCTGCTAGCGAATCCTTGGCAATCATGTGCTCGAGGACGTCGACGGCATCGCCGCGCAGCAGCCGGATGTTCTCGATGCCTTCCCGCTCGATCCGCTGCACGAGCTGGGCGAGACCGGGTTTGTACACCTCGATGCCGATCAGGTCGAATTGCGGCTCGGCGTGGGCCATCGCCGCGGTCGCGGTCCCCGTGCCACAGCCGATCTCGATGATCAGCGGCGCGGTCCGGCCGAACCAGGCGGCGGCGTCGAGCGGTTCGTCGCTCACTTCGCGGCCGATGCGCGGCCACATCCGCTCCCAGGATTGCTGCTGGGTCGCGGTCAGCGCGCCACGACGCGAGCGGAAGCTCGTTACCCGTGGGTAGAGGCGGGAAGGCTCACGCTGGGGGCCAGGGCCTTCGTGGTTACGCAAGCTGCCGCCTCCGGCCCCGTCGCTACCAGCGGTGTCGTTCGCGGCGTCGTTCACGGCTCCATTGTCCAGTATTCGATGATCAGGGCCGCAATCGACCGCGTCGAGGAGGGAAATCCCGGGTCAGGCCGTGTTGCCGAGGGGTGTGGAGCCCGCCGTCAGGCGGCGAGCGGCTGCTCGTCGGGTAGTTGCGGTTCGCTCTGCTTGCCCAGCGGCAGGCCCAGGAGCATCCGGCCTGCGGTACCGGCCAGCTCGACCAGTCCGCGCCAGCGCGCCGGGGACGCCACGACCGACCAGACGGTCCGCGTGTCGGTGTCGGCGTCGGTGACCGGGAGGCCGGCGATGCGGTCGGCCAGCCAGTCCAGAGTCAGGGGCGTGGCCAGCGGTAAGAGCGTGAAGTGGTCGCTCAGCCGGTCGCGCAGGTAGCCGACGGCGGCGCCGCCCGCGCGATAGCGCTCGACCTGCGCATCGATACACGACACGTCGATGATGCGATCGTGCAGCGGCTGGATCACCAGGATCGGACAGTGCGGGGTGTGCTGTCCGAGGCGCATATCGTCGAACATGTCGCACATCGCGGGGGTGCTCAGCACCTCCTCCAGCGGCCGGTCGAGGTATTTGCTCACGTCCTGGCCGGCCAGCCGGGCCAGCGCCACGATCGGCGGCAGCTGGGCGGCCCGCTCGAGCAGTCGTTCCCCGGCGGTGCTGATGCGGCCGTCGAGAACCTCGCCCAGCGCCGGATACACCTGGCGCAGCGCCGAGATCACGATCGCCGGGAAGCCGGCGTAGCGGCCGCCGTTCAGCCGGATGAACACCTCACCCGGGTCACCGACCGGCGCGCCGAGCACCGCACCGGCGATGGTCAGTTCGGGCGCATACGTGGGAGCCATCTCGACCAGCCACGATCCGGCCATCCCACCCCCGGAATAGCCCCACACCACGACCGGTGTGTCGATACCGAGCCCCACCGGGCGGAAGTGCGTGGCGGCGCGAATGCCGTCGAGGGAGCGGTAGCCGGGTTCGCGGGGCGCGCCGAAACGGCCGTCCGGTCCCTCGTGATCGGCGATGCTCACCGCCCAGCCGCGCCGCAGCGCGTTGGCGACGAGCAGCAGTTCGAGCTGGGTGATCGAGCCCGGGACGACGGCCCCGCGGCGCAGGACATAGGAGGGGGCGCATCGCTCGCTGACGGCGTCGATCGCCGATTCGAAGGCCAGCAGCGGGCGGCGTTCGCCCGGTTCGGCATCGGCGGGCAACAACACGGTGGTCACCGCGACCTCCGCGCGACCGTGCAGGTCGTTGCTGCGGTACAGCAGTTGCCATGCCGTCACGCGCTGCGGAATCAGGCCCAGCAGCGCGATCTGCACGGGACGGCTGCGCAGGACGGTTCCGGGTGCGTGCGTGGCGATGTCGGCGGGTGCGCGATAGAAGGGGTCCTGCGACGGCGGCAGCGGCCGATCGTTCTTAGTCGCGACGGCGGTGCCGTCGTCACCGATGACGTCCACACTGACGCTCATCGCAACCTCCTTCGGATCCACGGGACCGGCGCACAGGCGCACGGCCGACCGGGTTCCACACCGCCGAGGCCGCGCACCAGCGGTGCCGCCGGCGGCTTCAGCGTAGGTGATCGAATCCGTGACCCGTTAGTCCGACACTGTCGAATTATGCTGTGACACAAGCGCAACCACCGTTTTGCCGGAAACATTCCCAATTCCGCCGTCAGTACCGCTCACCGGTGGCGTCCGTCGAGGTGTGCGCCATCGTCGCCGGTCACGGGCTCGGGCAAGCCGTTTCGTGTGATCGATGACACATTTCCGTGTGGCACAACGGCGATCGGCCGTGCCGGTGAATCCGCGGTCGATGCCGACAACGGGCGCGTCTTCTGACAGAATTTGCCGCTGGAAGGGGGTGTCACCTGTGTCGAGAGCCACTGCAACCAGCGCTTCGCCGGGCTTCGTGAACGACCACGGCGGGCCCACACCGGAACTCGAGCAACTCATCGCCACGGTGCGGATCGGCGCCGGGTCCGCGCCGGGAATCGCCGATCAGCTGGCGAATGCGGCCGTGGTCTTCCGGCGGCCGCTGCGGATTCAGGTCACCGGCCGGGCCGGTGCCGGAAAATCGACCCTGTTGCGGGCATTGGCCCTGATGTCGGCCGAGGAGACCGCGCCGGTGGATCAGCCGGGCGTGCCGGATCCGGTGCTCGACGCCGATCTCGTCGTCTATGTGCTCGCGGGTTCGCTGCAGGCCGCCGATCGCCGCGTTCTCGAATCCTTGCGGCCCGACACCACGATGGTCGTACTCAACAAGGCCGATGCCGTTGGCTCGCGCTGGGGCGATGCGGTGGTGGCCGCCGATCAGGCGGCGCACGGGCTGGGTGTGCCGGTCGCCCCGATGGTCGCCGAACTCGCGGTCCGCACCCGTGCGGGCACACCGAGCGACGACGATCTGCGCACGCTGCGCCGCCATGCGGCCGGTGGTGGCGCCGAGCTCACGCTCTCCCCGGAACTGTTCGTCGACCGCTCGGCCGGGCCCGACGTGGCCGATCGCCGGGCGCTGCTGGAGCGCTGGGGCCTGCACGGGGTGAGCTGCGCGCTGGTGGCACTGCGCTACGAACCGGAGCTGGGACCGCAGCAGTTGCTGCAGTTGCTGCATGCCGTGAGCGGGATCGATCCGGTGCACGCGCGTCTGCATCAGCGCTACGAGCAGATCGCGGCCCTGCGTGGCGGCGATCTGCTCGACGATCTGGCTCGCATCGCCGCCCGCGCGATCCCGCAGGGTGACGGCGGGCGCGCCCGCGACCTGATCGAGGATTATCTGGCCGGGGACGAGGCGCTGTGGACCGCGCTGCAGGCCGGTCTGGCCCGCCCGGAGGTCCGCTATCTCGCGGCCGGATATCCGTCCGCGACGCCGGCGGACGCCGACGACGCGCTGGTCCGCGCCCAGCGCTGGCGTGCGGTGGCCGCCAGCGATATGCCGGCCGCCGCCCGCCGCGCCGCGATCCGGTTGCACAACGGATATATGCGGATGTGGGAGCGGATGAGCAGTGCCGGACTGTGAGGTACCCGGTGCGCCGGTCGAGCTGAACGGCCGGCGGGCGGGCGTCACCGCCGGCGTGGATCCCGAGGTGCTGGCCGTCGTCGAGCGGTGGAATCCGCAGGGCAGCGCGTTGCTGCGCGCGGTTCCGGCCGATCCGGACCCGAATTCCGCCGCGCCGCACGGATCTACGGCCGCGGGTTCGGAACCTGGTGTGGCACAGCCTGTTCCGGTGACCGTCATCGGTCCGGACGACGCCAACACCACGCTGCTGCGCACCGAACTGTCCCGCTTCGAACCGCGCGTGGCACTCACCGATCCGGTCACCGACCCGGCAACCCTGCTCGCCGCCACCGATTTCGGCCCCGGCAGCGGTCCGCCGGTGGCGCTGGTGCTGGTGGATCCCGGCGCCGCGGTCGGCGCCGCACTGCTCGACCCGGTGGCGCGCTTGCAGGCGGTGGGAACGCGAATCCTGTTCGCCATGAACGGAGTTCACGCTCATCCCGACTGGCGCTCGGTACTGGATCGCGATACCGCCATGCTGGCCCGGGCACTCGGCGCCGAGCCCGAGATCCTCCCGGTCTCGGCGCGGCTGGCCGTCGCGGGCCGCGGCAACGGCGACGCCGCGCTGCTCGACCGCTCCGGCCTGGCCGCCCTGCACGCCCAGCTCAGTGCCGCGGTCGGGGTCCGGGGCGGCCCCGATCACCTGGCCGGCGTCACCGCACGGGTGCTCGCCGATACCCGTGCCCGGGTACTGGGCCAGATCGAGGCGCTGCGCTCGGGCAGCACGGTCGCCGCCCTGCGCGCCGAACGCACCGCCGCGCTGGCCGGTCGCGACGGTGGCCGCGCGCAAGCCCTGGCCGCTCTGCGCAACCGGTTGCAGCTGGCCCGGGTCGATCTGACGCACGAGGTGGGCGTCCGCGTCCGCACCGTCAATGCCACCGCCCGTGCCGATCTGGACCGCCTCGACCGCCGCTCGGTGCGGGGCTATCCCGAGCTTCTGCAGGCGGCGGTGAATCGGGCCACCGCCGAACTCGACGCCGTGGTCCGGCACCGCCTGATCGAACTGGCCCGCCAGATCGAGGTCGTGGCGGGCTCGGAACCGCAGCCCGCGTTCGCCTCGCCGCCGGCTCCGCCGACCGATCCGGCACCCCGGGTCGGCCCCGATCCGGAGCGCCGCCATCGCGGTGTCGAGGATCGATTGATGATCGCCCTGGGCGCATCGGCGGGTTTCGGCCTCGGCCGGTTGGTCGTTGCGCCGTTGTCGCTGGTGCCGGCGTTGGATTATGCGACCGTCCCGGTTGCCCTGGCCCTCGGCGCGGGGGTCGCGTGGTGGGTGGTGCAGGCCCGGGGGCATCTGGCCGATCGGGCACATCTGCGGCAATGGGTGACCGATGTGCTGGTCAACGTGAAGGCCCAGCTCGAGCAGCGGGTGGCGACTGCCCTGGTGGAGGCGGAGTCCGAGCTGACCGAACAGGTGGTGCGCGCGAGCACCGCGCGCATGGTGGAGGCCGATCGCCGGGTCGCGGAGCTGGAGGCGCAACTGCGCCGCACCGCCGCCGAACAGCCCGCTCGAGTGGCCGCCTGCGAACGCGATCTGGCGATCCTGGAGGCGGCGGTCGCCGGGTGATTCCGCCCGGTCGCGGTTTGCTCACCCCGCACAGCGGGGGTGCCGCCGAGGTGGGAAGGTTTCGGCCGGGTCCCGAGTGAGCAACCCCATGCCGTACCGACCGTCACATCGCGTTAACCTCTTTACTTAAGGAATCCGGGTGTCCGTCTCGTTCTCGTACGCCGCCCAGCCGGGGCGCGCTGTTCGGCGAGCCGGGCGGATGTCCACAGCCAACGGCGGCCTTCCTGGTGTTGAAAGCTGTTTCGGCAGTTTTCCGGCCCGCCGCTCATCTCAGGAGAGTTTTCATGACCTCAGCGACCATTCCTGGTCTTCACGGATCCGATGGCACCGCGCCGACCAAGCATGCCGGACTGCTCGCCTGGGTGCAGGAGGTCGCAGAGCTCACCCAGCCGGAGCGGGTCGTGTGGGCCGACGGCTCCGATGAGGAATGGGACCGGCTGACCACCCAACTGGTCGAGGCCGGCACCTTCCAGAAGCTCAACGAGCACAAGAAGCCGAATTCCTTCCTCGCGCTGTCCGACCCCTCCGACGTCGCTCGCGTCGAGTCGCGCACCTTCATCTGTTCGCGCACCGAGGCCGACGCCGGCCCGACCAACAACTGGGTCGACCCGAACGAGATGCGCGCCACCATGACCGAGCTGTACCGCGGCAGCATGCAGGGCCGCACCATGTACGTGGTGCCGTTCTGCATGGGCCCGCTGGGCGCCGCGGATCCGAAGCTGGGCGTCGAGCTCACCGATTCCGAATACGTCGTGGTGTCGATGCGCGTGATGACCCGCATGGGCAAGGCCGCGCTGGAGAAGCTGGGCACCGACCGCCCGTTCGTGAAGGCGCTGCATTCGGTGGGCGCGCCTTTGACGGGCGATGTGGCAGATGTCCCCTGGCCGTGCAACGACACCAAGTACATCACCCACTTCCCCGAGGATCGCGAGATCTGGTCCTACGGTTCGGGCTACGGCGGCAACGCGCTGCTGGGCAAGAAGTGCTACTCGCTGCGCATCGCCTCGGCGATGGCGCACGACGAGGGCTGGCTGGCCGAGCACATGCTGATCCTCAAGCTCATCTCCCCGGAGAACAAGAACTACTACGTCGCCGCCGCGTTCCCGAGCGCCTGCGGTAAGACGAACCTGGCGATGCTGCAGCCGACCGTCCCGGGCTGGCGCGCGGAGACGCTGGGTGACGACATCGCGTGGATGCGCTTCGGCGAGGACGGCCGCCTGTACGCGGTGAACCCGGAGTTCGGCTTCTTCGGCGTCGCCCCCGGCACCAACCACAAGTCGAATCCGAATGCGATGTCGACGCTCGAGGCCGGTAACACCGTCTACACCAACGTCGCCCTGACCGACGACCGCGACGTCTGGTGGGAGGGACTCGAGGGCGAGCCCGACCACCTGATCGACTGGAAGGGTAACGACTGGTATCTGCGCGAGACCGAAACCCTTGCCGCGCACCCGAACTCGCGCTACTGCACGCCGATGTCGCAGTGCCCGACGCTCGCCCCGGAATGGGACGACCCGCAGGGCGTGCCGATCTCGGCGATCCTGTTCGGCGGCCGCCGCAAGACCACGATCCCGCTGGTGACCGAATCCTTCGATTGGCAGCACGGCGTCTTCATGGGCGCCACGATGTCGTCCGAGCAGACCGCCGCGGCCGAGGGCAAGGTCGGCAACGTGCGCCGCGATCCGATGGCCATGCTCCCGTTCATGGGCTACCACGTCGGTGACTACATGAACCACTGGATCAACCTGGGCAAGAACGCCGACGCCACCAAGTTGCCGAAGATCTTCTACGTCAACTGGTTCCGCCGCGGCGACGACGGCCGCTTCCTGTGGCCCGGATTCGGCGAGAACTCCCGCGTGCTGGAGTGGATCGTGAACCGGATCGAGGGCAAGGCGCAGGCCGAGGCCACCGCGATCGGCAATGTGCCCACGGCCGGCGATCTGGACCTCGAGGGTCTGGACGTGGACCCCGCCGACGTCGACGCCTCGCTGAAGGTCGACCTCGACGAGTGGCGCAAGGAGATCCCGCTGATCGAGGAGTGGTTCGAATTCGTCGGCGAGAAGCTGCCGTCCGGCGTGCGTGACGAATTCGAGGCGCTCAAGCAGCGTCTGGGCTAGTCGGAGGGTCGGCCGGGGGACGGCCGGTCCCCACGAACGACGAAAGCGAGCCGCCCGCACCGTCTTTGCGACGGGGCGGGCGGTTCGTCATTTCCGCCGTTCCGCGTGCGGAATGGCGCGCTTGTCCTATTCTGAATGTGTTCTGCATCTCACGAATACTCCCCGCGGTTGCGGGGAATTAACTACTCGGCTGAACTGACTGCTTGCAGGTGCTCGTGGATTCCGTTGTCTGGCCGACCGGTCGGGGTATGTGGAGGTGGGTGTGGGCATGACCGAACTCGGGTTCGATGCTGTCTCGGGATTAGCCGGCGCGCGATGGGCCGATCCGGAGGTGGATCTCGCGCCGACAGCGGCGAGTACGCCGCTGCAGCGTGCCGCGGCCCGGTTGCAGGCCGTACTGCCGCCCGGGTGGCAGGTCGAGATAGACCTGGCGGCGCCGCGCCCGCACGGAGATCCGCAGCCGGTGCTGCGAGTCCGCTTGTCCGAGAACTGATTCGGCGCGTCTTTCCCCTGCGTCACGTACTACGCGCAGCGGACATCCCGGACCGATCGCCCAGTCGCGAGGCGCGAAATACTACCTCGCGGTTCGCTTTTCGCAAAACGCACTATTGCGTTTCCAGCGATTGCAGAGCATGCTTAGAGCAAACATTTGTCGGACGATTTTACAGATGCAATCGCAGGGGAGTCCGAATCATGGCGGTGCAAGTGGTCGGCCGATCGCTGATGACCAGCGATCAGACCCCACATCAGGCAAGGTCCGTCGGTACCGGGGGCTGGGTGGTGTCCTTTCTGCCCGGCCGGACCTTGACGCTCGAACAGGCGGCGGCGGCGCTGCAGGCGGCCGAGGCGGTGGCGGCGGTCCGCTCACTCGCCAACTGCGTCGGCCTGACCCCGCTGGAAACCGTCGGCCTGGCCATGCAGGAGCCGCCGTGGAGTGAGCCGGCTCGACGCACCCGGCGGCGGGGGTGGCTGGAGTAGATCCCGATGCGGCCTCAGCGGAGGGGTTTGGCCGCGACGACGACCAGATTGCTGACCAGGAGTTCCCGCACGCCCGGTAGGCGCGTCACCCACCACGCCCAGCGCGGATGGTAGCGGGGGAAGGTGGCGAGGATCTGGGCCCGGCCCCCGGTTTCACGCGCCCATCGCAGCCCGTCGGCGGCGGTGACGGCGAACAGTGAACGGCCGAAGCGGTTCTTGGGCTGCTTTCCGGTGCGCCGGGTGTAGCGCCGGGCCGCGAATTCGCCGCCGAGGTAGTGCCACGGTCCCGTTTCGTGGCCGCCGAACGGTCCGAGCCACACCGTGTAGGACAGCACCATCAGGCCGCCCGGTTTGGTGATGCGCAGCATCTCGTCGGCCATCACCCACGGCTGCGGCACATGTTCGGCGACATTCGACGACAGGCAGATGTCGACGGCGTCGTCGCGGATCGGCAGCGCCATCCCCGATCCGCGCACCGCGCCGGCGACGGTGAGCCCGGCGGCGTGCATCTCGGTGGGATCGGGTTCGATCGGCAGATAGCGCGCGCCCGCCGCCGCGAATTCGTCCGCGAAGTACCCCGGACCCCCGCCCACGTCGACGACCACGGTGCCGCGGAGGTCCCGTCCGGTCAGATCCCGATAGAAGTCGGCTACGAGGTCGGCGGTGTCGGTGGCGATACCGCCGTAGAACCGGGCCGGGTCGGTTTGTTCGAAGCGGAAACTGCCCAACAGGCGCAGTGAACGGCGAAGGGTGGCCCGGCGCGCGAAGCGGGGACGCGGTCCGGTTGCGTCGGATCGAAGCATGGCCGCGCCAGTCTATGCGGCCACCGCGACGACCCGGAACGGCCGTCGGCCGCTATGGTGGAGCCCACTGTCGTCCGACGTGAACGATCTGGAGAACTGCCGTGCCCGAAACCGGCCCCCGCGAGCGCGCTGCGATGGCGCAGCTCTGTGGGCCCGGCAGCGGCGAGAACGAGATGCGGCCGGGTGCGGACGTACGCGAAGTCCTGCTGCTGTGCTGGCGCGACACCGGACATCCCCAGGGTGGGGGAAGCGAGCGGTACCTGGAGCGGGTGGGTGCGCAGTTGGCGGCGCGCGGGGTGAAGGTGACGCTGCGGACCGCGCACTATCCGGGTGCGGCGCGCCGGGAACGCATCGACGGCATCGAGGTCAGCCGCGCGGGCGGGCGCTTCACGGTCTACCCGCGAGCGCTGGCCGCCATCGCGGCCGGGCGGCTGGGTTTCGGCCCGCTGCGCGGGTTGCGGCCGGATGCGGTGATCGACACCCAGAACGGCATTCCGTTCTTCGCCCGGACGGTCTCCGGCGCGCCTTCGGTGGTCCTGGTGCATCACGGACACCGTGAGCAGTGGCCGGTGGCGGGCCGGGTGGTCGGGAGGATCGGGTGGTGGATCGAATCGCGACTGTCGCCCCGGGTCCATCGGCGCGATCAGTATCTGACGGTATCGCTGCCCTCCGCGGAGGAACTCGCCTCGCTCGGGGTGGACGCGACGCGAATCGCGGTGGTGCGCAACGGCGCCGAGCCCGTGCCCGCGCAGTCCCCGACCGGCGCCGCGACGACCCGCACGAGGTATCCGAGCATCGTCGTGCTGTCGAGGCTGGTGCCGCACAAGCAGATCGAGGACGCACTGGACGTGGTCGCGGGTCTGCGTGACCGGCTCCCCGGCCTGCGCCTGGATGTGATCGGTGACGGCTGGTGGGCCGACAACCTGAAGAAGCGTGCGCACAGCTCGGGTATCGCCGACGCGGTCGATTTCCACGGTTACGTCGACGAAGCGCGCAAGCACGAATTGCTCTCCCGCGCTTGGGTTCAGGTACTGCCCTCCCGCAAGGAAGGGTGGGGCCTGGCGGTCATCGAGGCGGCGCAGCACGGTGTCCCGACCATCGGCTACCGCAGTTCGCGGGGGCTCACCGATTCCATCGTCGACGGTGTGACCGGGGTGCTGGTGGACGACTCCACCCAGCTGACCGACACCGTGGGTGAACTGCTCGCCGACCCCGAGGGACGAACGGTGATGGGGGAGAAGGCGCGTGCGCGAGCTCGCGAGTTCTCCTGGGAGCAGACGGGCAACGGGGTGAGCGAAGTCCTGGCCGCCGCCGCTCGGGGACGATTCGTCTCGGGGCTGGTCACGGGGCGTGCGACGGTGGCGGCAGCGACCTCGGCGCCGCTGCGAGACGACCGGGTGGCCCCGACCCTTCGCTGATCGGCGAGCGATCATTTCCGGCACGACCCGGCTGTCGATCGGTGCGCTTCATCGCCCGCGTCGCCGGTCGACCAGGGCCGCCGCGAGCCCGGTCAGGAGCAGAGCCGCCCACAGCAGGTGCGCGGCGACGGCCACGGCACGGTCGGTGGCGGTGGCCCGGGCCACATCTCGTGCGCCCGGTACGCGATAAAGCGTCAGATCGGCGTCGGAGTACACCGGCTGCAGCCGGCTCAGCGTGGTTCTCGCATCGCCGACCGCTCCCGGCGTGCGGTGTTCGACGAGTATCCAGCCGACGCCCTGGGCGGCGAGGTCGGCGGGGTCCGCGCCCCGGAGCAGCAGGTTCTCCACCCGCTGGGCCCGTGCGCCCTCACCCGCCACCACCTGCCCCCGGACGGGCAGCACACCCGTCTGCAGAACGTCCGACCGCAGCATGCGGGGTGCGGGATCCAGCACCGGAACCCTTCCGCTGTAAGGGAATACGCGGAACATCCCGGCGGGCAACACCGCGACGTCGCCGGGGCCGTCGACCACCGCGGCCACCCGCTGCCACGCCGGCGGGTAGTGCACCGGTCGCAGCGCGCCACCCACTCCCCAGGCCAGGTCGGGCAAGGTGAGGATCAGCGCGGCGATGAAGAGCACAGCGATAAGTGGTTGCGCGGCAAGGGTATTCGGCCGAGACGCGGTGCTGTCGATGCGCGAGGGCTCGTCACCGGCGGCAGGAGCGGTCAGCGCCGCGGCCGATTCCGCGGGCGCGTCCGTGTGAACCGTGTCGGTGTGCGGCGCAGGTTGCCGCGCGAATTCCGGTGTACCGCGGTGGCGGAAGGAGGCGAGGGCGCGGCATCCCGCCGCAGCGCACAGGGCATATGCGGGCATCGCCAGGGCGACATACTTCTGGGTGTCGCGCAGCAATCCGGCACCGGGGATGCGCTCGATCAGGGATTCGCCGATCGAGAGACCCCATCCCGTCGCACCCAGGGCCGGCAACAGGATGCAGATCGCGGCCAGCACCAGCAGCATTCGCCGTGAATAGCGCGTGGAGCGTTCGCCCGGCGCCGCGACCGCCCGCACACCCGACAGGACGACCGCCAGCAGCACCAGGGTCGACAGCACCGCGAAAAGTGTGGTCCGAGAGCCGGGTACCGCCGCACCGTTCCAGATTCCCCCCAGTCCGGCCAGGCTCCCCAGGGTGCCGAGCCCCGGCTCGGCCCGCGCGGCGAAGGCCGCCACGCCCGCCGGATCGGACGGTTCGGCCCCGCTGCCGGACAGCGCAGTGGCCACCAGCCACGGACCGGCGCTCACCAGCCACAGCGCCACCGCGCCGACCACATTGCGCCGCCCCACCGTGAGGATCGCCGCCACACCCGCCAGCAGCGAACCGGTCGGCGTCAAACCCGCCGCGGCGAACAGGCCGCCCAGCATCAACCACGGACCGGCGGTACGCGCCCAACCCGGCCTCGTCCGGCTGCCGAGCGCCTGCTCGGAGGTGTCTCCTCGCGGCTCGCGGTCGGCACCGGCCCTGATCCGCTGCCCGAGGACAACCGTCCAGGGCAGCGCCGCATAGCCGGCGAGCAGGCTCCAATGTCCCTGCAGAAGACGTTCGGCCACATAGGGATTCCAGATCGCCACCGTCGCGGCGACCAGCTGAGGCGCCAGGGACACCCGCAGCAGGCTGTGCGCGAGCCGGGCCGCGCCCCATCCGGCGGCCGTGAGCGCGAGCACCAGAATCGCCTTGACGACGATCCCTCCGTCCACCACCACCGACAGTGCGGCGAGCAATCCGTCCTGCGGAACGGCCCTCGGCGCCGCGTCGCCCAGCCCCAGAGCCGCATCGGTCGCGTAGGACCGCGGCGTGCTCACCCCGTCGCGCAGCAGCAGATATCCCGGCCCCAACAGTGGGCCGACGACGATCAGGGCGAGCGCGAGGCTGTAGGCCACGGGAACGATCCGGGCCCACATCGGCGCGGCGCTCGCCGGACGCAGCTGCGAGCTTCTGGTGTCGTCGCCGTGTTCTCGAGCCCCGGTCACGCTGAGTCACCCTACGTCGGCCGGAATGCCGGCCGCGGACGCCCGCCCGGGCTCCCTACACCGCGGACGCCCGCCCGGCTCCCTACACTTGCCCGCCGATCTGGCGCAGCAACGTCACATCGTCGAACACCGCCCGCGCTCCCGCGATCTTCCCGTCGCGAATCGTGTACAGGCCGAGCTGGGTGTACTCCACCGGCCGGTGGGTCGCGGGGACGCCGCGCAGCTCCGCGGAGTGGGTGCCGCGGATGGTGATGTGGGCCCAGACCCGGTCGTCCTCGGCGATCAGTTCGTCCACGGTGAAGGTGGCGTCCGGGAGCGCGCGGAAATAGTCGAGCAGGAATGTCCGGTAGTCCGCCACGGTGAACCGGGCACGGCCGGTGCGGTCGGCGAGGGTCGGAAACGTGCAGTCCGGCATGAAGCTGTCCCACACAGCCGGCAGATCCCTCGTCGGGGCGTCCCCGGCCTTCATGAATCGGCGGATGACGTCCTTGTTCGCCTCGATAGACATATCAAACCCTCACAGTGAGATCGTATCAGTGATACTAAAGATATGGTCTCACTGAGACGGTGTCAACGCGGCGAGACGGAGTTGTGCGATGGATCGATGCGCCGAATGCGGTTACGAGTACCGGCCGGACGAGGCGCCGCGGGCCGCGACCGCGATCCTCGCCGGCGTCACCGAGCTGGCCGCCACGCTGAACGACTGCCCCGACGCGCGGCGTCGCCGTCTTCCGGAGTTGTGGTCGCCGTTGGAATACGGCTGCCATGTCCGGGACGTACTGCTCGTGCAGCGCGAACGCATACTGCTGGCGCGCCGCACCGACCGCCCGGCCCTCGTCACCATGGGCCGGGACGAACGCGCCGATCACGACGGCTATGCCGAGCAGGATCCCGCCGACGTGGCTCAGGAACTGCTCGTCTCGGCGCGACTGCTCGCGAATGTTCTCGACCGCCTCGACGCCTACGACTGGAACCGGCGGGTTCTGTACAACTACCCCGATCGCGTCGAGCGCGAACTGCGCTGGGTGGCGGTCCACACCGTCCACGAGGTCCGCCATCACCTGCTCGACGTGCGGCGCCAGCTGGTGGACGAGGACTGAAACACCGGCTCGACGGCGCCGCCGGTCGCGTACCGGCAGGCCTCGGCTGCGCCGGGTGGCGCGGAGGTGGGAGCATGGCGGGATGCCTGCCCTGCGCCGTCTACCCGTGGTCGCGGATATGACCCTGGTGACCGCTGGGGCCATGACCGCCAATATCGCCGGCTATCTGCTGCAACTGCTGGCCGGGCGCTGGCTGGGTGTGGCCGGCTACAGCGCCTTCGCGAGCCTGCTGGCCGTGCAGTTGCTCGCCGCGGTGCCGGCGTTGGCGCTGCAGAACGTGGTCGCGCGGGAGTTGGTGCGTGGCGCCGCGGTGGCGACGGTGCGCGGCCTGACCCGGCGCTGCGCGATGATCGTCGCGGTCGTCGCGGTCGCGCTCATACCCGCCGTCGCGGTGCTGCTGCACGTGAGCGCGGTCGCCGCGGGCGGGGCGCTGATCGCCGCGCCGGTCCTGGTGTTGCTCTCCGGCGAGCAGGGAATTCTGCAGGGAACGAACCGATTCCGTTCGCTCGCAACCGTTCTCGGCGGTTCGGCGATCGCCCGGGTCGCTCCGGCGCTGATCGCGCTGGCCATCGGCGTGGGTGCTGCGGCCGCGCTCTGGGGCGCCGCTCTCGGCTTGCTGGTCGCTACCACGGCGGCGAATCGGATCTCCCGGATCGCGCACTCGGCGCCGGATGCCGGCTCGAACCCGCTGCCACCGAACGCGACCGAAGGCGCGCGGGCCCCCGCCGAGGTCCGGAGCGCCGGTGCGCGGATCGGGGCGGCACGGGCCGCCGATGTGACCGCGGTCCTGCGCGCGGCCCAGGTCCAGGCTGCCCTGATGGCGCTGTCGTCCGCGGATCTGATCATCGCCCGCATCGTTCTCGACGAGGCGGACGCCAGCCGCTACGCCCTCGGCGCGATCGCCACCAAGATCGCCTTCTGGCTCCCGCAGGCCGTCGGCGTCGTGCTGTATCCGCGGATGGCGCAACCACAGCATTCCGTGCGTGCGCTGCGGTCCGCGCTCGGCGTGCTGGCGGCGGTCGGCGTGGTCGCCGTGGCCGGCGCGGCCGTGCTGGCGCCGCTGGCCCCGCTGTTCGCCGGCCGTGACTATGCGCCGATCCAGGATCTGCTGTGGTTGTTCGCGCTGGCCGGCGCGCTGTTGGCGGTGCTGCAGGGAGCCCTGCTGTCGGCCATCGCCGCCGACCGCACCGCACCGGCCGCCGTCATCTGGGCCGGATTGGCGGTCGAAGTGGGCGCCGCCGTGCCGTTCGTGCGCAGCCTGCCGGCGTTGATCGCGCTGGCCACCGCCATCGTCGCGATCGTGACGACGCTGGTGGTCACCGTGGTGGTCCGGACTGTGCGCCGCGATCCGGGTGCTACGAATATCGCTGTGGGAGAGAAGCGTTCGCCGTTACCTACCGAGTGACGACGGGGAGGCGACTCACTCGCCCGGAGTCTCCGCTTCGGTGAGCTCCTCGGCGGTGATGTCTTCGGCGGCGCGCTGGTACGCGTCGGCCGCGCGGGCGAAATAGTCGAACAGCAGTTCCCGCTGTTCGGGGGTGTAGCCGCGCACGATGTCGCCGATCCGGCGACGGGCCGGGGCCAGGGCGCTGTCGAGGCCGGCGGGCCGGTCCACCGGTTCGACGATGACCTTGCGCCGGTCGGCAGGATCCGGCGCCCGGCGCACGTAGCCGCCCTGTTCCAGGCGATCGATCAGGCGGGTGGTGGGCCCGGTGGTGAGCCCGGTGCGGGCGCCGAGTTCGCCGGGTGTCATCGCGCCGCTCAGCTCCAGGATGTTGAGCGCGTAGAGGTCGGTGGCGCCGAGCCCGACCGCTTTCGCACCCGCTTGGGCATGCAGCACAACGGAACTCAGATAGCGGCGAAAGACCTGGCTGGGATCGTTGTCGCGACTCGTCGTTGACACGGGACACACCTCTCTCGTAATCTCTTCCTCAACGAAGAGACTTCTTCAAAGAAGTAAAATCTTCTACGCAGAGAATATCACGAGAGGCCCGCACGAGTTGTCCAAGACCCAGACCTACACGCTGGTCCGCGAAGCCGACGGCCGGTGGCGGATCGCCAGTTTCCACAACACCGCGCGACAGTCGGTGTTCGAGCGGGTGTCCTTCCTGTTCGACCCGGCCACCGAGCCCGAGGCCGAACGGTGAAGGCGCTGGTGACCGGTGCGAGTGCCGGCATCGGCCGCGCCTTCGCCACCGGCCTTGCGGCAGAGGGGTTTTCGGTGACCGCAGTCGCCCGGGACGCCGATCGTCTGGCGGAGCTCGTCGGTGAACTCGGTACCGGCCACGACCATCTCGCCGCGGACCTCAGCACCGAGAAGGGAGTAACGGCAACCGCGCAGCTGCTCCGCCGGGGCGGTTACTCGCTGCTGGTCAACAACGCCGGGACAGCGGTGCCCGGCGACTTCACCGAGGTGGGGATCGAATCGTCGCTCGCCACCATCGATCTCAACTGCCGGGCCGTGGTCACACTCGCGCACGCTTTTCTCGCTACCGCAGGCTCCGGCAGCGCGCTCGTGAATGTGTCCTCGACGCTGGGACATTCACCGAAGCCTGGCCTGGATGTGTACAGCGCGTCCAAAGCATTCGTCACCGCGTTCTCCGAAACCCTGTGGCACGAACAGAAAGCGCGCGGGGTCCACGTCATGGCCCTGTGCCCCGGTGTCACCGCGACCGGCGCCCAGACCGCCGACGATGTGCCGCCGTGGCTGGTGCAGTCGCCGGAGGACGTGGTGCGCCGAGCGCGAAAAGCCCTGGCCCGCAAGGAGGGCCCGGTCGTACTCACCAGCCCGGCCAACCGGATCTGGACCACCGCCATGCGGCTGCTGCCGCGCCGAACCGCTCTGACCCTGCTCGCCGATTGAGGAGACGAACATGTCCACCACCGACACCACCGCCATCCGCGCTCTCATCGAGCGCAGCCGCGAGGCCTGGAACCGCGGCGACGGCGCCGCCTACGGCGCCTGTT
Organism: Nocardia sp. MDA0666; assembly: GCF_003023875.1. NCBI lineage: Bacteria > Bacillati > Actinomycetota > Actinomycetes > Mycobacteriales > Nocardiaceae > Nocardia > Nocardia sp. MDA0666. Next base: position 11,298 of record NZ_PYHT01000006.1, on the reverse strand, counting down.
TCACCGCCGACGCCACCGACGTCACCTATCTGGGCACCGTTTACCACGGTGGCACCGAGATCGGCGGCGCGCATCAGGCGCTGTTCGACAGTTTCCTGAAGGGCACCCGGCTCACCGTCGACATCGTCGAGATCCGCCGCTACGGCAGCGATACCGCCGTCGTCGTCACCCGCGGGGAATCGTCGAAGGGGCAGCCGAAGAAGCTGGGCAAGCTGGCCACCTACACCGTGGTCCGCGAAGCCGACGGCGAGTGGCGGATCGCGGCGGTGCACAAGACCCAGCGCAAAACACTGATGGAGGCGCTGACCTTCCGCATGCAGCCCGCCGCCCGGCCGGCCGCCGGATAGCGGCCCCGAGAAACGCCAGTGGCTCCCCGGTCCGACAACCGGGGAGCCACTGTGCGACCGGAGAACCTACCGGTTCTCGCTGATCACCGGTTCTTGCTGATGTCTATCTGCTGCGTCGGCGCTTCCGAGAACGACTGTCCCGGCTTGTCGCTCGGCGGGGTGGTCTGCGGCTTCTTGACCAGCCGGCCCGGCTTCGAGGAGCCGTCGCCGCCGCGCAGGCCCAGGATCAGACCGGCGATCAGCGAGATCACGCCCAGCACACCGAGGATGATCGGCAGCGTGCGGCTGTAGAGCGAGATCTGGTCCATGTACTTGCGGGCCTCGTCGGCCTGCGAGCGGACGGTGTCCGGATCGAAGGTCAGCGTGGTGTTGATCGCGGTGACCTCGGGCTTGTCCGCGCTGCGCGCGTAGTACTGGTGCAGCTGCTCGGAGCCGTTCACGACGGTGCCGGTCTTCGGCTCGACCCACACGTCGCGGGTGTTGGTGTAGTAGCGGTTCATCGTGACGTCGCCTTCGCCCTGCACGCCCCACTTGGCGGCCGGGAAGGTGAGCCGGTTGGTCGGCGCGGAGGTGACCTTGGACAGATCGGTCGGCGGCACCTGCTGGCGGAAGTGGTAGACCTTCAGATCGTTGATCTCGGTCTCTTCCACGAACTTCATATCGAACGACTTGCGGGCGTTGATGTCGAAGTACGGGTACGTGGTCTTCTCGGTGCCGATCGGGAAGCGGTACTGCAGACCGGTGTGCTGCACCGGATCCGGGACGCTGTTGCCCTTGCTGTCGACGGTGGTCGCGATCGAGCCGTTGGGGTCGTCGTCGATCGGCTGACCGGTCTTGCGGTTGATGGTGACGCGGTCGATGATCGCCGACAGCAGGCCGGTGTCACCGGTCTTGTCCTTGCGGCGCAGTGTCTGACCGGCCTGGATCGTCATATTGGTCTTACCCGACGGATCCTCGACGGTGAGGAAGCGCTGCGAGATGAGCCCGACGTTCTTGTCGATCTGGACCGGGCCCTCACCGGAGGTGAGCGATTTCGCGTCCAGCACCTCGCTCGGGGCGTTCGGCTTGTTGGATGCGATGGTGGTGATCTCGAGGTCGAGGGGAGTTTTGGCCAACTGGCTCACCCCGTAGGTCGGAATCAGTATCGCTGCGACGATCAACAGCGCACCGAGTCCCACGAGCAGGCAGGCCACCGTCCTCTTGGTACCGGCACTGAGTGCCATGCAAACTCTCCTCGTCGTCGAACAAGCCTCGTCCGGGTGCGCTCATAACCGGGTGCGGTCATAACACAAGCACTCGTGAGCCCCGACACTAACAGTCCGGCACCTTAACCCGGCGAGCTGAGTACGAAAACACCCCGGAGAAGTACGGGCGTCCGGCGAGCCGTGGTCCACGCTCGGGCCGCGGGGAGCCGCACGCGGCGCCGGCGAACCCCGCAGGGCACACTGGATCGCGATGACCGCAACGCCCGAAATCGCCACATCCAGCACCGACGTGCCGGCTGCCCCGGCGTCGCGCCCCGCTCCGGCGGTCCCCGGAACCCGGAAATTCGTTCCCGCACTGGAGGGTCTGCGCGGACTGGCCGCACTCGGTGTGGTGCTGACCCATGTGGCCTTCCAGACCGGCGCCGCGGGAACGCCGGTGATCGGGCGGGTGTGGGAGCGGTTCGATATGGCCGTGGCCGTATTCTTCGGCCTCTCCGGCTTCCTGCTGTGGCGCCCGCACGCCGCCGCGGCCCGCGGGCTGGGCACCGCGCCGCGGGCCGGGCGCTATCTGCTGCACCGGGCCGCTCGCATCCTGCCCGCCTACTGGGTCGTGGTCTGCGTGGCGCTCACCCTGCTGCCGTCCGCGGCGCATTCGGCCGGGCTGCGGGTGTGGGGGGCGAATCTGGCGTTGGTGCAGGTCTTCGTCCCGCTGACCCTGACCGACGGGCTCACCCAGATGTGGAGTCTGTCGGTGGAGGTGGCCTTCTATCTGGTGCTGCCGCTGCTGGCCTGGGCGCTGGCCGGGTTGCGCGGCTCGGCGGCGCGGCAGCGGGTGTTCGCGGTGACCGCGATCGGGGTGCTGTGCCTGGGCTGGAATTTCCTGCCGGTCCCCACCCCGGACGCCATCCACGCCGACAACTGGCTGCCCGGCTATCTGCCCTGGTTCGCGGCGGGCATGGTGCTGGCCGAACTGGCCGAGATCCTGGGCGCGCGATCGCGGGACGGGGACGCGGCGCCGCGGTGGCAGCGGTGGTTCGGCGACCGCCGGCTGATGTGGTCGGTCGCCGCGGTCGCGTTCGCGCTGTCGGCCACCGACCTGGCCGGGCCCGCCGGACTGGCTCGCGCCGCGGCGTGGCAGTACGCGATGAAAATGGGTCTAGGGGGCTTGATCGGTTTCGGCCTGCTCGCCCCGCTAGTGGTCGGTGTCGCGCGGCACCGCTTTCTGGAGAGCCGCCTGGCGTTGACGATCGGACGCTGGTCCTACGGCGTCTTCATCTGGCATCTGGTGGTCCTGGCGATGATGTTCCCGATCTTCGGTTTCATCCCGTTCAACGGCGGGTTCCTGCATGTGCTGGCGTTGACGGTCGCCTTCACGATTCCGCTGGCCGCCGCGAGTTACGCGCTGGTCGAAGAGCCGGTGCGGCAGTGGGTCAAACGCCGGTTCGGGTAGCGGAACCCGCTCGCCCCCACGGTTTCCGCGCGGGCAGTGCGGCGACGCCCACGGCGACGACCGCCACCAGCGCCGGGAACTGCGCCCACAGCGAGCCGCCCATATAGACCTCTCCCGACCGCCACGGCCCGGTGGAGAGCGCGGCTTCGCCCAGAATCGTGCCGGCCCCGGCCAGCACGGCGAGGACGAGCGGCGCCTGCGGCAGCACCCGTACTGCGACGACACCGATCGCGGCGCACACCGCCCCGATCGGGCCGGCGATGAGGAAGGCGGCGATCAGCACACCGGCGGCGCCCAGCCACCAGCTGTTCCAGGTCCGAGGGGGTGGGTCGTAGGAGACGGCCGAGGAGGCCGGTGCCCGGACGGCGGTCACGGGATTGTCGGTGTGATCGCCGGATGCGCTCGAAGCACCGTCCGGCCGGGGCGTCGTGCCGCCGCCGATTCCGTGTGCGAGCGCACCGTCTGCCGTCGTCGGTGCACCGTCCGCCGGGGCGGGCGAGTCGGCCGCCGACAGGGCGGTGTCGCCGGGTGTTCCGCCTTCTGCGGGCAGCGGCGTGGTGTCGTCCTGCGGCAGTTCGGCCGTGCGGTGGTTTCGATTGTGCCCCAACCATTTACGCAGTCGCCCGGGTACCGGAAGGGCCAGCAGCACCAGCGGGATCAGCAGGAGCAAACCGCCGAAGATGGCCAGGCGATACCAGCGGTCGATCGGGAATCCCACGGTCACCGCGCCGTGCGCATCCGCGGGAATTACCCAGCCCTGCTTCCATCCGTCGACTACGACGGGCCGCAACGTGTGGCCGTCTCCGGTGTGCGCGGTCCAGCCGACATTGGTACTGAGCGGCAGCACCAGCAGCCGATCGCCGGCCGGCGCGTCGATTCCGGCCGGGCGATCGGCGCCTCCGGTCGACTCCGGCGCGGGGCGGTCGACGGCAGTCCCGCCCTCGCCGGTTGCTTCGTCACCGTCGTGGGCCGGCCGCGTCGCGTCGCCACCGTCAGTAGCCGGTGTCGCGGGCGTGGCAGCCGCGAAAGCCGTATTGTCCAAACGCAATTCGTCGACCGAGAACAGTTCGGTCGGAGCGACCGCGACGTCGACGGAACCGGCCGGAAGGTCGACCGTGGCACCGCCGTACGCGGTGTCGCCGGGCGCGCACACGGTGGCGGAAACCGGCTTCCCCGTGCGCAATTCATCGGCCGTCGCCGTCACGCTGGTGTGCAGCACCCGCCCCGCGACCGCGAGGGTCGGGCCGTGGTCGCAGTCCACCGTCACCGGCCGGTCGCCGGGTGCGGGCGCCGGATAGTCCGGTCCGAGTACGGACACTTCCGCCAGGCCCGGCGGCTGCTCCTGGGTGAAACCGAGTGCGGTGCGGTCCAGCACCGGCTTCCAGGTATCGATACTGATCTCGATGTGGTCGGTGACGTGCGGATACAGCTCCAGCCGGACCGGAGTCGGCGGTGCGGACATCGGCGCGGGGGTGTCGGTCGACTTCGGCTGCGGGGCGGGTGCGTCACGCGGCGGTGTGGCGGTCGGCGAGGTGCGGCCCGGTGACTCGGCCGTCGCCTCCGGATCGCGTCCCTTCGGCGCGGGCGGAATCTCGCGCACCTGGGGCCCGTCACCGAGATTCACCGCGATCGAGGTCGGCCGTGCGGGCAGTGCGCCCATCGGCGGGGTCACCTCGAGGCCGGTGACCAGTTCCGGGCGCGGCAGCTGAACGGTCAGCGTCGGTTTGGCGCCGGTGCGATTGCGCACGGTCTCCTCGGGGGCGATCCAGCTGGTGCGCGGATCGCCGTCGGTCGCCGCGAAGGCCGAACCGCGCAGATCGCCGACATCGGCCTTGCCCCGGGCGATGGGCCGCTCCGGATCGGTCAGCAGACTTTCCAGCGCCGGGCCCTGCCGGGTGCGCAGGGTCAGTCGCGGTGCGACCGTCACCGGGTCCGGGACATCGAGAGTCCGTTCGAAGGCGCCCGGTTCCTCGGCGGGCAGTGCGAGTCCCTTACTGCAGCGCACGCGATCGGGCGCATCGAAACATCCACTGCGACCCGGGAATTCCTGTCCCAGATTCCAGCCGCGCACCGGTGTTCCGGCCGGAACGGGCGGCAGCACCGTGCGGTGGCGAATGGTCACCGGCGTCGGCGCGTCACGGTTCGAATAGTCGAACAGCTGCACCTCGCTGATACCGAATTGCCCACCGCCGGTACCGTTCTCGGTGCGAGTCGCGGTGATGGTGAGCCAGTCGGTGCGCCCCGGCGGCAGCGAAACCGACACCGGCGCACCGGGTTCCGATATCCGCGCGGCCACCGTGCCGTTGGCGGTGCGCACCTCGATCCACTTCACCGGATCGCCGATCGCGGCGGGACTCGTGGTCACCTGGAGTGCCCCCGCCTGGATCGGATGGTCGAGGCCGAGCCGGAGCCATTGTCCGACAGCGTGTTCGGCACTGGTGCTCAACCACGCGGTACTCGGGTCGCCGTCGAAGGCGGCCGCGGTCGAACTTCCCGGGGCCGCACCGCCGAGCTGAGTGGCATCGGCCGCGGAACTGGAGGCCGTGACGGTGGCGCCGGACCACTGCCCTTCCACCGGCTGCGCGCCGGGTACGGGGTAGTCGGGGACCAGGTTGTGGGTGCGGCGGGCGTCGGTGGGCGCGCGCAGCGCCGAATTGTGGTTGTCCACCCGCCCGAAATCGGCCTCGCGATCCATCGGGGTATCGGTGATCGTGGTCGCGGAGGGAATCAGTCCGGCGCGTGCGGCATCGGCGGCGAGCAGGGTGGGTCCGTTCGCGCCGGATCCGTTGCGACGCAGCCGTTCCAGCACTTCCGGACCGCCCTGAACGACCGGCACGGAATTCAGCGGCACGGTCCGCGCCCCGGGGAAGCTCGCGGGAGCGCCGGGACCACTGCGGATGTCGGCCGGTTGCCCGCTGTCGCCGTCGCTCACCCGGTAGATCTCGATCGCGGGATACGTCGGGCGCAGATCACCGTCGGCGACCAATCCGTCGCCGTGGCCCACCTCGATCGGGTTGCCGAATTCGGCGACCTTGGTGATCCCGGGCGAGCCCTCGATCGCCTCGTGCGCCAGCATCGGACGGGTGGAGCGGGAGGTGTCGGGGTCGAGGTCGTTGCGCAGCAACAGAATTCCGATGCCCTGATCGATCAGCGTCGGGGCGAGCCCCGTGGAGGGCCGGCCGTCGGCGATCAGCCGCTGCACCGAATCCATCGCCCGGATCGCCCCCGGCGGTGTGAGGGGCACGGCATCGCGCACCGCCCACGGCGTGCGGGCCAGGGCCTGCAGTGGTTCGTCACGGGTCAGTCCCCAGATCTGGCTGCCGAACGGCGCTCCGGGCACCACCAGCGCCCGGGTGTCGGAGGCGTTGCGCGCCAGCCAGTCCGCGGTCTCCTGCCAGTACGCCGGCACCTTGTCGTAGGCGCCGCGTGGGGCGAGCTTGCCGGTCCATGCCAGCGAGGTCGACAGGGCCAGTGCCGCCAGCAGCAGCGCCGCCACCGCGACCATCCGATTGCGTTCCGGATGTGCGAAGGCGCTGCGCCACACCGGCATCGGCACCGAGGCGGGCAGCGGCACCCGGCGCAGCAGATGAGCGAGCCCGAGCACCAGCGGGATCCGGATCAGCGGTTCCAGCTTGTGCACATTGCGCAGCGGGGCGCCACCGGAATCCAGGAAGATCCGCACCGATTCGGCGAACGGCCCACCGAGCTGTCCGGCGTATCCGGCGCAGATGCCGACCAGGCCGGCGATCAGAACGAGCGTGAACCGTCCGCGTCCCGGCATGGAGCGCAGCGCCAGCCCGGCCATTCCGGCCGCCGCGAGCGCTCCGGACGCCAGTACCGCCGCGGGCTGGGTGACCAGCACCGCGCCCGCGATCCGCTCCGGTGAGACGTACGGCGTCCAGCTGTCGGTGCCGCGCAACACCTCACCCAGCGACGCCCACTGGGTGGTCACCCCGGAGGATTCGATGTAGTCCAGGAACGGCGGGCTCACCTTGCCGAGCACCAGCAGCGGCACCACCCACCAGAAGGTGCCCAGAATCAACAGCGGAATCCACGCCCGGGTGAAGCGCCACCAGGTGCGATTCGGGCGATACGACGCCCACCACAGTGCCGCGGGCAGAAAGGCGGCCACCGTCGCGACCGCGTTGACCGAGCCCATCAGCGCCAGCGCGAGGGCGCTCGCCGCGGGCGAGGTCGCACCCCGCATCGAGACCGAGTCGGCGGTCGGCCGGTGCGGCAGCAGCCGCCGCCACCCGGATCGGGCGGCACGGACCCGCGGCATCCCGACGACGCCCAGCGCGGCCGGGGCGAGCAGCACCCAGGGGGCCAGCATCATCGGCAGGGTTTCCGAGGAGATTGATCCGAGCGTGGTCAGCACCCGCGGCGAGAGCGCGAACGCGACCGCCGCGACCACCCGGGAACCGCGGGTGCCGATGCCCAGCACCTCGCACAGCCGGACGATGCCCCAGAAGCCGGCGAGAATCAGCAGCGCCCACCAGATCCGCTGGGTCACCCACGCCGGAAGGCCCAGCACATGGCCCAGTGAGAAGAAGGCGCCGTGCGGGAAGAAATATCCGTACGCCTGGTTCTGCACCTGGCCCATCGGGGCTTGACTGCTCCACAGATGGGCGGCGCGCTGCAGGAATCCGACCGGATTCTGGGCGAGATCGTATTTGGTGTCGGCGACGGTATTGCCGGGTGCCTGCAGGAAGGTCAGCAGGAAGGCGGCGAGAACGGTACCGGCGAACCAACGCCGGCCCAGTGGTGCGGTGGCCGAGGAAGGGGAGTCGGCGGAGGGGGCAGCGGCGGGCGCAGCGTCAGCGCGCGCCGTACTCAACGTTGTTCAGCAGCGACGACGACGCGTCGCCACTGCGATCCACCTCGGGCCGCGAATTCTGCGCTGTCGCCGTCACGACGACGAACACCGCGATCACGCCGAGCAGCGCTCCGGCGACGGCGCTCGCAACCCCCGGGACGGCAAACTTCATCGCGTACTCCCAACATCGACACAGGCGTCTTGCGAGCCAACCTACAACATGGGCGCGCCGCAGGCGGCACGCAGCACGGCAACCCGCCGGTCGGCCGGCCCTCTCGCGCCCTCCGAGCAGCCCCGATCAGCTCGGCTGGTCCGGTACCGCGCAGGCCAGCCCGTTCAACAGGGTGCGCAGTTTGGCCGTCGTCTCGTCGAGTTCGGTGCGCGGGTCGGACGCCGCCACGATGCCGCCGCCACCGTAGGCCTGCACGGTGCGCCCGTCCGCGGACACGTCGGCGCATCGGATCGCGACCACCCATTCACCGTCGCCGCGGGCATCGCACCAGCCGACCGCGCCGCCGTAGAACCCGCGCGGCTCCTCGTATTCGGTGATGGTTCGCAGGGCGAGGTCGGTGGGGGTCCCGCAGACCGCGGGCGTGGGATGCAGCAGCAGAGCCAGGTCGAGCGCGGTGGTGGCGGGGTCGCGCAGCCGGCCGGTGACGGGCGTCGCCAGATGCCAGACCTCGGCGGTGTTGATCAGCTCTGGGCCCTCGGGGATCGCGAGTTCGGCGCAGACCGGGGTGAGTTGTTCGCGGATCCACTCGATGACGAAGGCGTGCTCGTCGCGATTCTTGGTACTGGACAACAACTCCCGCGACCGTTCGGCATCGACGGCGGGATCGGCGTGCCGGGGCAGTGTCCCGGCCAGCGGGCGCAGCGTGACGGTGTCGCCGTGCCGGGCGACCAGCACCTCCGGTGTGGCGCCGACCAGATGTGCGCCCGTCCGGCCCGCCGGTGTCAGATCGACGGCGAAGACGTTGGCCTGGGGATGGCGAACCAGCAGGTGCGCGGCGATCACCTCGGGTTCGAGCGGCTGCCGCGCCTCGGCGATCAACGAGCGCGCGGCGACCACCTTGCGTAACGGCTGCGCCGGATCCGACAGTTGCTCCACCAGTTTCGTCACCCGGGCCACATGCTCGGCCGGGCTGGGAATCTCCGCGACGACCCGGACCTCGGGCAGCGGTGGCACCGCGGCCGGACGCCACGGGCCCGCGCTGTGTTGCGCCTGTTCCGGTTCACACAGCGCGGCCGCATCGCCCGGATCGAACGGGATCGCGCCGACGATCAGTTCCGCCGCACCCGCACGCAGGGCCGCCGCCGCCCGCCGCGCATCGTCGAATGCGCGCCGGATGCCGGTCGTACGGACCACGCCCCCCGGTTGTGCGAGCAGAAAGCCGTCCATAGTTTCCCGACGATAGTCGTGTCCGGAACGGGCGGCGCCCGGGCAGCGACGCAGATCTCATGTGGGCAGACTCATGTGAAGGGGAGCGGCCCCGTCACAGCCGACCGGCGAGATCGCTGACCGGAATCGGTTCCTTTCCCGGCGGTACCAGCAGAATCGGCCGGTGGCAGTGCTTCAGCACCGCCTCCGCGACACTCGAATGCAGCAGGGCGCGGATGCCGGTGGAGCCCCGCGTACCGGCGACGATGATGTCGACATTCAGCTCGTCGGCCACGTCGACGATCGCATTCCAGATGGTCGAGGTGCATTCGGCGGTGCGTGGCTCCGCATTCAATCCCGCCAATTTCGCCAGCCGTACGCCCTCGGCATTGATCTGTTTGGCGTCGACGTAGGCGATATCCTCGATCTCCTCGTCCGGAAGCCATTCCGGCTGCATCACCCCGGAAAGTCCGGACAGCCGCGCGGCCTGGCGCACCATCGGCTCCCACGCCGTGAGCACGACCGCCCTGGGCGCGGACAGAAACCGCCCCGCATATTCCACGGCCCGCTTCGCATTCTCGGATCCGTCGTACGCGATGAGCATCAAGTCGCAAGTCATGACGACCTCCCGGACCTCCGTGCCGTGAGTGTGTGGGCGTCCCGCGACTACCCGCGACCCGAGACTACTCGCGCGATCAGCGTCGATGCGGGATGTCGATCGGTATTCGCCGATTCGATTCGAAACCGTTCCGTTCCGTCCCCGCATTTCGGTCCAAACCGGATGCGACCATTCGGTCCGGACCGATCGGACTGTGTGCTGAACCTCACTCGTGGCTGACAATTCGCGCGTGATTCACCGAATCACGTGTAACTGCTGTGATTTCCGGTATTCACTGGAACAACCGACGAACGGAGCCGGGGTACGGCGCCGGGAGATGGACAGTGAGTGAGGTGCATCGTGCGATTGAAAGAGATTGCTACGCCACAGGATTGGGCGGACACCTATCGGGAGCTGTTCGGATTACCCTATGTGCGCGTCACCTCACCCGGATATGTGGTGTTACCGCTGGGCGACTCGGTCGCCGCGGTGAATACGCCGGAACCGCTCGGTGCGCTGGTACTCGGTGAATTGACCGTGCGCGGCATTCCGGGACCGGTGCTGGTGCGTGAACATCCGCCGCGTCGAACGTTCATCGCGGTATTCGACGGTTATCCGGATGGGGATCGGACCCTGCGATTGCAACGCCACGGCGTCGATATCGGATCCCATCGCAGCAATGTCATTCTGCCCACCGGATTCGGGCGGCACACCCACGAGGGCCGGTGGTGGGCGCGCGCACCTCAGCGCGACGAATCGCTGCCGCTGCTGTCGGAGGTGGTGACAGCGGTGGAGCGCATCGCCGCGTGAGCCGGGCGCGCCGCGGATCCCGGGTCGGTGTCAGGCGAGCGCGATCAAGCAGGCCGCCGCCGAGGCCAGGACCAGGCACGGCATCGGATACGGCAGATGCGCGTACCAGCGTGCCCGCACGATGGTGATCACCGCACCGACGAAATACAGCACCAGGCCGACGGCCGCGGCCAGGCCGACCGCCGGGAACACCAGCCCGGCCAGCAGCCCCAGTGCGCCCGCTGCCTTGATCGCCGCCAACGGCATCAGCGCCCGGTCCGGTACCCCGTAGCTGCGCATATTGCCGCGCACCCACTCCGGGGCGACGATGTCGACGACGGTCGTCCCGAAGATCACCACGGCGGCGACGATCGTGACGGTCACATATGCGGTGTGCATGACACCCTCCTGCTCGTTCGGCGCCCTGATCTGCGATCGTGAAGAGGTGGGTCCGAGCCCACGGCGCGGGCGAACAGGGCGAATCCGTCCCACATCCGGTTCGACGTGCGGGGGCCGAGAAAGGTGACCGGTGCGCGATCGGGACGAGCTGGCGCGGCGCTTCGAAGAGCACCGCGAGCTGCTGCGCGCTATCGCCTACCGCATGCTGGGCTCACTGAACGAGGCCGAGGACGCGGTGCAGGAAGCCTGGTTGCGCCTCGATCGGGCCACGGGGACGACCGAGACGAAGAATGGTGGGCGAGGCACGGCGGAAGGG